>CAVEUD010000027.1:0-30822 GCA_963618995.1 bacterium | reverse complement strand
AACCTCGTGCTTCGAGTGTATCGGTAAAGTATTGGATGGAACTCAGTTTTCTTTCAATGATTACCCGTTGCTCAAAAGGGAAAATCTATATACTAATTTTGCTTCGTTCATGGCAAAGGAAATCACTTTTGAAGATCTCTGTGAACGGCTGGAACCAATATCTATAGAGTTCCTTGTAGACTATTCCTTGGATGCCCCGGAGGATAACTTAGGTGCATTGTCTCCGTTTATTATTGACGTAGATGTGGATACCACTACAGCGTTGATTCGTGCCGAATACAAGTTGAAGGCAGACGAGAAAAGCATTTGGAAAATATTGGAGCCAAGCTATTATGTAAATGGAATCTTTTCTCCCGATGGCGATGTTCATAATGCTATTATAAGCAGTTTCCACAAGCTTTTTGAAATGTCAATTTATGCAATAAATCCAAAAAATGCAGAGGATAAGCAGATTAAAAAGCAGAAAGAACTGTCCGAATTATTTCCATTTCACATTATTCAGGCAGAGCGCCGCCTTGGTGAAGACGGAACGCAAGACAATTCTTTGTCTTCGCTTATCTCTGATTTCTTTGACATGAGTGAAGATGAATTAGATCCAAGTGTTTCTGAAAAAGTTAAGGAACTTCGAGTAATTGTTGACACCGCCAACAAAAACGTCCAACAACAAAGTAATAGTATCCTAAGCGCTCTAGTCAGTAATACAGTTGGGTTCGGTTATCCCAACGGAGAAGAACTACAGTTAGGCGTTACAACCCAACTAAGCATTGATGATCAGATAAAGAATCAAACACAACTTTCTTATACTGCTGGAACAAGTAACGAGCGACTTCCCAGCACCTATAATGGCTTGGGATATAAAAACCTGATTAAAATGGAATTTCTTCTTGCAGCCTTCGCCAAAAAGGTAGAAAAATGTGGGGATGCCTGTATACCGTTGCTTTTTATCGAAGAACCAGAGTCTCATATGCACCCGCAAATGCAGCACGCTTTTGCAGAGTATTTAGAAGCATTTCTTGCAAAAATTACTTCTATAGGGATTCAAACTTTGTTGACTTCACATTCTGCTCACATTGCAAATACAATGGTTTTTTCTAAAATTCGATATGCGCAAAAAACAAAGACCGGTGTTATCTATAAGAACCTAAATACGTTCGCTCAGGAAAATTCTTCTAACATTGATTTCATCCGAAAGTACCTTACTATAACCAAGTGTGATCTGTTTTTTGCAGATAAAGCAATCTTTGTTGAAGGGGCATCAGAGCGTCTGTTGTTACCAGACATGATTGATAAATGCGCTAAGGCGGGGAATTTTGATTCTCAGGAATATAAACTGCCTGCCCAGTATTATGCCTTGGTTGAAATTGGTGGCGCCTATGCCTATAAATTCATTCCGTTCGCAGAGTTTTTGGGTATTCCATGTCTGATTCTTACTGATTTGGATTCTGTATCTGGTCAAAAAGGTGCGAACGGGAGAATATATTACAGCTCCGTTCCGGTCTCGCGTGGCGAAACAACATCCAATGAAACTCTAAAATGGTGGGTACGGAAGAAAAAAGAGATTCCAGAGGATGATAATACTCAAATTTCTCTAACCGATATTACATCCATGTCCCCGGCTGATAAAACCCGATGCAGATGTCACATTGAGTTTCAAACAACGGAGAACGGATTGTGCGGACATTCTTTGGAAGAAGCAATCCGGAATGTCAACCGAACATATTATGAATTGGGTGATACTCCTACTGAAGACGATCTTGAATTTTCAGGGAAGAAAAAAACAGATTTTGCTCTTAATCTCATTTGTGAATGTGAGGATTATGCTGTTCCTGCTTATATTAAAAATGGGCTGGTTTGGCTCAATGACCAGCAGGTGCTTGTGTAAGGAGATGAAAATTTGTCAGTGAAGAACCCAAAAGAATAAACTACAACCTTGCAAAAGCTGAAGCCGATAAAGTAGATGAACAAATCATTGCGGCACTTCAGAATGGAAACAGCTTTCGTGTAGAAGCTGGTGCAGGCTCAGGTAAGACATATTCGCTAAATAAAGTCATTGAATGGATTCAAGAAAACAAATGGGCGGAGTATCGTCGAAAGAAGCAGACTGTAATTTGCATAACATATACTAATGCTGCGGTAGATGTGCTTGCTGAACGACTATCAAAAGATTCATTTATTCTTCCATCGACAATTCACTCCTTTGCATGGAACGCTATCAAGCAGTATCAACGCTTTCTCATTGATGTTGTCACAAGCGATCCTGACTTCTTGCCAGACGAAGGAGATTTTTTCGAGGTCACGGGAGTTACATATACCTTAGGGCATCGTTACAAGGAAAATGGAATTCAATATTTATATCACGATGATGTTCTAAAGCTCTTTTGTCGGCTTTTAGATAATGCAAAATTCCGGCGTGTGTTCGCAGACAAATATCCTTTGATTTTAATCGATGAGTATCAAGACTCCTATAAACCGATTATTGATCGTTTTATTAGTTTCTTTATCGCCGAGAAAAAAGGCCCTCAATTTGGCTTCTTTGGGGATGCATGGCAAACCATTTACCAATCCAACAACGCTTGTGGTCTAATTGAAAATGATAACCTCGAGATTATAAAGAAAGGCTCAAATTTCAGATCCGCACCAAGAATCGTTCAACTTCTAAATGATTTGCGCCCCGACTTGCCTCAAGCATCTGCAATAGATGACTTTGACGGAGAAGTGATTGTAATTACCTGCGATGATTACACTGGTCCTCGCCGGATAGAACGCAATTTAAAAGGTGAATTACCGGCGGAAGAATTGAAAAATCGACTAAGCAATGTCACAGAGAAGATCAAGCGAGAATCATCCAAAGATGATACGCTAAAGGTTCTAATGATAACGCATAAAGTCCTTGCTACACAGCAAGGGTACGAACAGCTTTTAGAAATTTTAGCTGACGGACTGAGAGATAAAGAAGACCCATTCCTAATGTTCTTTATGGATACTGTTGAACCAATCTATAAGGCGCTCAAGAATTCAAATATGCAGTTACTTTTTGATACACTCGGAATTAAGCGCTTTCCTATTAAGAAAAAATCCGAAAAAGCCAAGTGGAAAGAGCTACAGCAGCAGTTAGAAAATGCTCGCACTAAAAGAGCAATTGACGTATTTGAGCTAATCAAGCAAAGCAAATTGATTCCTATTCCCCCAAAATTAGATGGATGGTATCATCTATATCAGGAAGCGCCAGAAACAGTATATGCTTCCAATGCTTCAATTCAATCATTTTTAGAATTGGAATACCTGCAATTTGCCGCAGTAATCGATTTTTTACTCCCTGATGCTATGTTTTCTACTGAACACGGCGTTAAAGGTGAAGAATATGACAATGTTGTCTTTGTTATCGGAAAAGGTTGGAATCTATATCAGTTTGAAACCTATGCACCGATGATAACAGGACATTCTTCTATTCCAAAAGGCAAAGAAGCATCATTTGAACGAAATCGAAATCTTTTTTATGTATGTTGCTCAAGAGCAAAAAAAAGATTATTTCTTTTCGTTACCGTTCCTACTGATTATGAGTTCAAAGCCTTCTTAATGAGTCTTATTGGCAAGGATAATATCTATACCTACTCACAGTTTTTGGAAATGGAACGCTAAATAGTAAGACACAGCCTACCAATCAACAATGACTGGTAGGCTGTGCCATATCTATTTGCTAATTCATCAATTGATATTCCGCGTGAGTTTTCTTCGCACACCGTTCTAAGTTATCGACGGGAGCCAACTGTGCTTCAAATAGCTGACACAAATGCGCAGTCGATTCCGTTTAAATCATCCCGAAGTGCTTCAGTGCCTCCGTGATTGCCTTTTCCTTCTCCGGTGGGCACTGCGGCCGCTTGGCGTTTTCGGATTTCGGCTTATTGTAGTTTTCACGCTCAATGATGCCGTATTTCTGCTTCACCTGTGCGATATAGAGATGGCTGACCTTCAGTCCGGTATGCTCGAAAACGTATTCCAGGATTTCCTCGTAGGTGGCTTTGCTCTCAGCCGAAGTCAAATCCAGCTCATCCATCTTCACTTCGATCTCGATATGTTCTTTACCTTGAAGTTTTGATAATAGACATACCGTCTCAACATGCCCCGTCTGCGGGAACATGTCGAAGGGCGCTGCTTGCGCAAGTTTGTAGCCGCCTGCGGCCAGGCGCCTGGCGTCGCGCGCGAGGGTTGCGGGGTTGCAGGAGACGTAGACGACGCGCTCGGGGGCTATTTTAAGTATGGCGTCCGTCACTTTTTCGTCACAGCCGGTGCGCGGAGGGTCGAGAACTACCGTATCGAAACGGCGCGAGGCCAGCTCTTCGGCTATGTCTTCCGCCTGCGCCGTGCGCGGCTCTACGTTGTCCATGCCGTTGCGCGCCAGGTTGCGTTTTATGTATTTCGCGGCGGGGAACCAGCTTTCGACCGCGGTGACGCGGCGGGCGCGCGCGGCGAGAAAGGCGGTGAGGCTGCCAACGCCGGAGTATAGTTCGAGCACTTCGCGCGCGCCGCCCTCCGAGGCGAGGGCCGAGGCGCGGCGGTACAGCGCAAGGGCCTGTTCGGAATTTACCTGGAAGAAGGACGAAGCTTCGAGCTCGAACGCATATTCGCCGAGTTTCTCTGTTATTACGGGCTTTCCACAAATTGTAACTGTTTCGCCGCCCCATATAAAGTTGCCGGGATCTGCGTTTATGTTCCAGACCAGGCCGCAGAGCCCTTTAATCTCGGCCGCGGCCTCCGCGGCGAGCGCGCGTTCTTTTTTTGACGGCTCGCGCGTCGCTATTATCGCTATGAGTTTTTCTCCAGTGAATCGCGCTTCGCGCATTACGACGTGGCGCACGAGGCCGGACGGGCGTCCGCCGTTTTCGCGCGCGCCTCGGAAGCCGCGTTCGCGCAGCGCCGCCGTGATTTTTTTCAGCCCTGCGTCTATATCGGGAAGGAGCACGGGGCATCCGCAGTACGGCACCAGGTCGTGGCTGCGCGTTTTGTAAAAGCCCGCCGCGAGGTTTTCGCCGCGCGCGGACTGCACGGGAAGCGAGGCCTTGTTTCTGTATCCCCATACGGAGGGCGACGGAACGCAGGCGGCGACGGGCGGCTCGGGAAATCCGCCTATGCGGCGCAACGCGTCCTCGACCGTGCGCCGTTTCATCGCCAGCTGTTCTCCGTATGTTATGTGCTGGAGCTGGCAGCCGCCACAGCGCCCGAAGAGAGAGCAGCGCGGTTTCGCTCGCGCCGGGGAGTCCCCGCCGCGGCTTAGAACTTTCGCGACGCCGTAATTTTTCTTTTTCGTCACGAGGCGCACTTCGGCGCTTTCGCCGGGCAGCGCGCCCGGCACAAAGAGGACGAATCCCTCGTCGCCGACGCGGACGACGCCCTCGCCTTCGTTGTTGAGTCCCGTTATCGTTACGTTAAGTATATCTCCCTGTCTCATGTGTGATACTATACCATTTATAAGGCGTGCGACGCTATAAATTCCGCACGCGCGGCGGATTTTGGGGGACGGGATGAGCGACGGCAGTCAGGCACGAAACGCGATTGTTTTATATATTTTTCTCGCTTGTGCTTTACGCGGCGGACGGGCGCGGCCAAGCGTTGCGTCAGTGATGCTCGTCGCGGACGCCGCGGAGAATCTTACGGACAGGCTGGCATACGGTCGCGCCGTCGATTGGCTGCCGCTGCCATGCCCTTTTTCGGCACGCTTTGGATGAACGCCGCAGATATATGGCTTATCGCGGGCGCGGGAATTATAGCTTTTCGGCTGTTTTTCGCGCGCGGCGGGCGAGAGTGAATTTTCAGGGGGGGCGATGCTGTGCCGCTTGAAATTGTGCGCAACGATATAACGAAGATGAAGGTGGACGCGATTGTCAACGCGGCGAACCGCTCTCTGCTCGGAGGCGGCGGCGTTGACGGCTGCATACACCGTGCGGCTGGGCCCGCTCTGCTCGAAGAGTGCCGCTGGCTCGGCGGCTGCGAGACGGGGAGCGCGAAGATCACGGGCGCATATAATCTGCCCTGCAGATATGTAATCCACACAGTCGGTCCGGTGTGGAACGGCGGCGCTCACGACGAGCGGGAAAAGCTGGCTTCCTGCTATAAAACGTCGCTCGAACTCGCGAAGGAGCGCGGCTGCAAGACGGTCGCCTTTCCGCTGATCTCGTCGGGCGCTTACCGTTATCCGAAGGAACAGGCGCTGCACGTCGCGATAGATACGATAAACGCCTTCCTGCTCGAAAACGACATGACGGTCTATATGGTAGTTTTCGACCGCGAAACTTACCAGATAGGCGAAAAACTGCGCAAGGATATAGATGGGGACGCCGGCGATAGACAGGTAGAAGTCCGCGCGGATTCGAAGGGACTCATCAGAAAGGACGCAAAAGACAAGGCGCAGAAATAAAATTCTCCGGCGCAGAACATGCGAAAAAGCGGCAGGGACAAGCCCCGCCGCTTTTCATATCGCTATGCCTTGACGTAGAGCCGCTACTTTTTAGCCGCTACGGCGTCGCACATCATTTTGTAGCCTTCGTCGAAGGCTCTCTCGTTGAGCTCCTCGGTTCCCTTCGGGACTCTGGCGAGGATGGCGTCTTTTACAGCCTGCGGCTGCACGAGGCCCTTGTCTTCAAGGACCTTCGCGGCGGTGCCGAGCGCGACCATGTTGACGACTATCTCGCGGCCGAGCTTCTCGCGCGCGGCGCGCACGATCGGCAGAAGGTAGATGTCTGCGTCGAGCTTCGGCGGATCGGTGACGAAGAAGTCGTCAAGGATGACCGTCGCGCCCTTAGCCGTGTCGTGGCTGTAGGTGTCGCACGCCTTCTGCGTGAGTATTACCTGAAGATTAGGGTGAGCCGCCTTCGGGTAGTCTATCTCGCCGCGGTCGTAGACGACTTCCGACTTGGAAGCGCCGCCGCGGGCTTCCGGTCCGTAAGCCTGGCTCTGCACCGAGTTAAGGCCTTCCGTACGGAGGGCTGCGGCCTCACCAAGGATCACCGCGGCGAGGATGACTCCCTGTCCGCCGGATCCAGCAACGCGAATTTCAAAACGATCGCCCATGATCCGAACCTCCTATGCCTTTCCCTGCGCGCGCGCAATGACGTCGTTGTAACGGTCAGTGTACTCGCGGGCGTTCTCTATGTTGACGAACTCGCCGACGACGATCTTGTCCTTAAGCTCCTCCGGCGACATTTTGTCGGCCTGGGCCTTGAGGACTGTGTGCTCTTTAAGATACTTGATGTTGTCGGTCGGGCGGCTGCGCTTGTTCTTGCGTCCGAACTGCGTATGACAGTAGGTGACGATCTCGACTACAGCAAAGCCTTTCTTCTGGTGCTCGATGGCTTTCTTAAGTATCTGCTCGCACTGCATCGGGTTGGCAACGGTAGCGCGCGCGACGAAGGTAGCGCCTGCGCCTTCGGCGAGCTTGCAGACGTCGAATACGGGGTCTATCGCTCCGTAAGGGGCGGTCGCGGCGAAAGCGCCTTCCGGCGTCGTCGGGGAGGCCTGGCCTCCGGTCATGCCGTAGATGTTGTTGTTCATGACTACGGCTGTGACGCCTATATTGCGGCGGCATGCGTGGATGAAGTGGTTGCCTCCGATGGCGGTTCCGTCTCCGTCGCCCATGACGTTGACTATCGTGAGCTCCGGGTTCGCCATTTTAACGCCCGTCGCAAAGGCGAGCGAACGTCCGTGCGCCGTGTGAAGCGTGCAGGCGTCTATATATCCAGGCATACGGCTCGAGCAGCCGATACCGGACGAAATGCATATCTGCTCCTTTGGTATCTGGAGATCGGCGAGGGCGCGGAGTATGGCGTGCATAATGATTCCGTGTCCGCAGCCGGGGCACCAGATATGGGGCATGAACTTGGAACGCAGAAGTTTTTTAACGTCTTCGCGTGGCATCGTTACGCCACCTCCTTGATGAAGGACATAATTTCCGCAGGCTTGTAGAGTTCGCCGTTGATAAGGCTCTTGCCGTGGACTTCGCAGTTGCCATTGACGGCGCGCTCGACTTCGTGGACGAGCTGTCCGGCATTGAGTTCGGGGACGATGATGTGCTTGACTCTCTTTGAGAAGGCCGCGATCTCTTTATCCGGGAACGGCCAGATGGTGATGGGACGGAAGTGTCCGACTTTTATGCCGACTTCGCGGAGCTCGCGGATAGCGCGGAGCGACGAACGGGAGACTGAGCCGTAAGAGACTACGACGATCTCCGCGTCTTCCATGAAGTCTTCTCTGTAGGAAACTATCTCGTCGCGGCAGCGGTCTACCTTACGGATGATGCGGTTCGCCTTGAGGTCGATGTCGGGCGCGTCGTTCGTCGGGAAGCCCCACTCGTTGGTGGTCAGTCCCGTGACGTGCCAGCGATAGCCGTCACCGAAGGCCGGCATCGGCGGGACGTCGTCCTCGTCCGGGCGGTACGGGATGAAGTCGTCGGGCGCGACGGTCGGTTTTTTGCGATTGACTATCTTGTACGAGCCGGGCTCCGGGATTGTGATTTTCTCGCGCATATGTCCGATAACTTCGTCGGCCATTACGAGGACGGGCTGGCGGAAACGCTCGGCCATGTTGAACGCCTCTATAGTCAGCGTGTAGCACTCCGGAATCGAGCACGGAGCGTAGGCTATCGTTGCGTGGTCGCCATGAGTCCCCCATCTGGCCTGCATGACGTCGGCCTGGGAGACTTTCGTCGGGAGTCCCGTCGATGGGCCGCCGCGCTGTACGTCGGCGACGACGAGTGGGATTTCGGCTATGTAGCCGTATCCGAGAAGCTCCTGCTTGAGCGATATTCCGGGGCCGGAACTCGCCGTCATCGCCTTTTTACCGGCGATTGACGCGCCGAGCGCCGATGCGATGCCGCCTATTTCGTCCTCCATCTGGACGAATTTGCCGCCAAGCTTAGGAAGCTCTTCAGACATAACTTCCATGATTTCCGTCGAGGGTGTGATCGGGTAGCCTCCGAAAAATCTGCATCCGGCGGCGATGGCCCCCATAGCTATGGCTTTGTTGCCCTGCCAGAATTCGTTCTGAGCCATTACTGCTCACGCTCCTTCACTGTGATTGCCAGGTCCGGGCAGATATTTTCGCACTGACGGCAGCCGATGCAGTCATCCTGACGCACGCCTTCGCACTTAACCCTATCGTTAAGCTCGAGAACCTTCTTGGGGCATATAGCGACGCAGAGGCCGCATCCTTTGCACCATTTTTCAACTACCTCGATGCTGAACTTCTTCGCCAAAAGACCCACCTTCCTTCCACACATCTAATCAGTTTTGTCTGTCAACCAGAAATGATATATGATTGGCATAACTGCATTAATTATGCCAAAACTTTCAGCTACATTCAAGGTGTAGCGTGATTTCTCTATTTTCAGACATTTTACAAGTATTGAAAATATTTCATAAACTCGCCGGCCCAATATCCGGCGCGCGGAGATACGTCCCGCGTATAAGCTCCGGTGCGACGGCGAGCACGGCGCGTTCGCCGCCCATCACGGCGCAGGCTCCGCCCGATGCGCCAGCCCGCGGCACAAGGCGGCAGCCGCATTCCGAAAGCGCCGGATATTGATCCAGGTCGGGCGACACTATCGCGGCCGAGGGGTACGCGGCGAGCTTTTCCGCAAATTCTGCGGCGCTGATGAAGCTGGGCGAGATTATCTCTGTCAACGCGCCGCCGCACGATTCGTAGAGCACCGCGTAGCAATGCGACGCGCGCGCGCGGAAGACCGGCGCAAGAAGCTCATATTCGTTCCTCATGTCCCAGACAAAGAGTTCAAGCGACGAGAGAGGCACGGCCTTAACGCCAAGCGCGCGCGCAAGCGCCGCGCCGTATGCGATGCCGGCTCTGATCCCGGTGTAGTAACCAGGCCCTGTGCCGAGCGCGACTAAAGATATATCTCCGAGCGCGACGCCCGCAGCCGTGAGCGTGTCTTCAGTTATCGACGGGAGCAGCTCGGACTGGCGGCGCGCCAGTTCCATGTTCGTCTCTGCGAGTATAGCGCCGCCCTCCGCGACGCCGACGTTCGTCCAGCGTCCTGCGCTGTTTATTCCAAGTACGGCCATTATTGATCCTCTCCGGGGAAAAGTTTTTCTTTTATCTTTGCCAGCAGTTCCGCTTCACGTTTTCCGAAGGCTTCGAATACGAGCATCCGCGCCTCCGCGTCGTCAGGAACGGGAAGGAATTCGAGTTCGATGCGCTTTTCGGGATGCCCGCGCCATCTTTCCGCCCATTCGACCGCCGCGGAGAAACCGTCGTCGAGGTACTCTTCTATGCCTAGCGACTCAATCTCGTCTTCGTCTTCGAGACGGTAGAGGTCCACGTGCAGGAATGGCACCTCAGCATCGTATTCGTTCATTATCACGAATGTCGGGCTCTTCACCCTGTCGTAGCCTACAGCGCGCCCTATGCCCTGCGTAAAGCGCGTCTTGCCCATTCCGAGCTCGCCCTTAAGAAATATTAGGAGGCCGGGGTATAGCGAATCTCCAAGCGCACGCCCCGCGGAGAAGGTGTCGTCGGGGCTTTCGCTGATTATCGAGAAGGAATTAACGCATGAGCTGAGGAATTTCATCCGCTATCTCCCTCGCGAGCGTTCCGCGCAGCCCGTTCTTCTCTTCGAGCCGCTCCCCCGCCGCGCCGTGCGCGAACGCCCCGGCTGTCGCCGCGTCCATCACTGGAACGCCGGAGGCCATGAGCGCGCCTATGACGCCGCTCAGCACGTCGCCAGAGCCAGGAACGGCAAGCGCGGGAGACCCCGCCGCTATCATGCGCAGTTCGCCAGACGCGGAAGCTATCAACGTGCCGCGCCCTTTCAGCAAAGCGTGCCCAGCCTTTTGGGTCAGAGCGCGCGCAGATTTCTCACGCGACGCGCCTACCTCGGCTGCGCTCACTCCGAGGATGCGCGCAGCTTCGCCGCCGTGCGGCGTCAGAAGCACATCGTCCCGTTTCGCAAGTGCGTCCAAATCGCGCGCGAAGAAATAGAGCATATCCGCATCTATAAGCAGAGGCGCGCGCCAGTTGTTCCAAAACCACAAGAAAAGCTCTCCAGCCTCAGTTCCACGTCCCATACCTGGGCCAATTGCTGCGGCTCCGCACCTCGGCGCCCATTCTGCTATCATCTTCCCAGCCTCATCAGCAATGACGGTTCCGCCGCGCGCGGGCAGAGGCAGAATGACGGCCTCTGGCAGCGCCGCAGAAATTTCAGACGCTATAAACTCCGGCACGGCGAGATAGACTAGCCCCGCGCCTGCGCGCAGAGCTCCGAGAGCCGCCAGCAGAGGCGCGCCGCGGTAGGCCGCGCTGCCCGCGCATATCAGCAGAGAGCCGCGTTCGGTCTTGTGTATCGAGCGCGAGACATGCGGAAGCATGTTTTTTATATCTTCTTCGTAATAGACGGAAAGAGCGGGAGAGTCGGGAAGGACTTTCGAGGCCGGTACGCCGATGTCAGCGGTCACTATTTTTCCGCAGGCTTCGAGCGCCGGCGAAAACGCCATTCCCTTCTTCGGCGCGAGGAAAGTCACCGTCACCGCGGCCTGGACACATGGTTCATAGCAGTCTCCGTTTTCTGGGTCTATACCGGACGGAATATCGAGCGACAGAACGTTCTCGCGCCCCGCTGAGAGCTTTATCAACCGCCCCGCTTCGCCGCGCGGAGCTCCTGTAGTGCCGGTGCCTAGAAGTGCGTCAAGAACGACGTCAGCGCCGGCTAACAGTTCCTTTATGGAACCGTCGTTCAGTGACGCCGAATCCTCTATGCACAGCTCCGCGCCTTCAAGCTCGCGGATTATTTGCAGATTTATCGCGGCGTCTTTTTTATATCTGCAATCATCGGCAGTTTTCAGCACCGTCACGCGATGTCCGCGCAGCATAAGGTGGCGCGCCGCAGCGAAGCCGTCTCCTCCGTTGTTGCCGTGACCGGCGAGTATGACGAACCGGCCTTCAGCGCGCGCCATAGCCTCGGCCTCGTCCGCCGCCGCGCGCGCCGCGTTCTCCATTAAAACGACTGATGGCACTTTGTAGCGCTCCGCCGCCGTCCCGTCCGCCGCGCGCACGTCCGACGGCATATAGTATTTTTTCATTATATTTATCCCTCCAGAACCACCATCGCGACGGCCATGCCGTCTTCGTGCGATATGCTCAGAAAAACTCTCTTTATTCCTTCGTTTTCGAGACGTTTTCTAAATGATTCGGAAAAATCGAAGCGCGGCCCGCGCTCCGTCCGAACGACCTCGCAGGAATCCAGTCCCATCGCGCCGAGCCCCCAGCCTCCGGCCTTCGCGAGGGCCTCCTTCGCTGCGAATGCGGCTGCGTAATGCGCGGACGGGTCGCCGCGCCCCTCGGCGTACTCGATTTCGCCCTTTGAGAAAACGCGGACAGCGAAGCCTTCGCGCGCGACGGCTTTCTTCATACGTCCTATATCGCAGAGGTCGACGCCGATGCCGAGGACCATGACGCTAGCCTATAGCTTTTTTGACGGTCTGCGCCTGCCACAATTCGAGACGCTTCTGCGCTTTCTTGAACTGCGAGCGCAGGAGCGTCTTCCACTTTGAGCCGTATATCTGCGGCGCTATCTTCACCGTTTTTGTTACGAGTTTGGAGTAATAATTACGGTCGGTCGCCCAGTTACCGCGGCGCCCCTTATAAAGCCCCGCGAAATAGAGCCATACGTTCTCCTTATGCGTCGCGGCCTGCGGGTAATCTTCCCTTATCTTCTTTGCGTAATCTTTTAGAAAGGCTTTCGTGCTTGAATATTTTCTGAAAGCGGAAACCCTGTTGACATTGCGCGAGCCTACGTGCTCGACGCTCGACTTGTTATAGATGGGTTTGCGCGCGTCGCGCCACGCTTTGTCCGCCTTGATTCCGGCGCCGTTATGCGCCTTCACCCATAGCTCGCTCGTCCATTCCGCCGTTTCGTGTGCGCTCTGCACCGTAACTGCAAATGGATTTTGACATTTATATTTCTTTGCGCAGCGGTAGAACTCGCGTGCAGACATCGCGCACGCCTGTCCCGCGAAACAGAACAGTACGAGCATGACCGCGGCGCAGCGCACATAAAAGCCGCGCGGTTTCGCGCGCGCCGCCGCTTTCAAAAATTTATCAGACCCAGAATTTGAATAAAATTGTCCCATCTCTCAGGCTCCTTTGTATACGGGCATAACATACACCGGCTTCGGCGCCGTCCACCTAAAAATGATATAGCAAGACCAAACGCGAGACAAGACGAAAATTCGGCGCGAGACCTCGTTTGCAGCTTAATTGGTAATCTAAAGAGTTAGGGATAAAAGGGCAAAAAAATGGTGGATCGTACAGGAATCGAACCTGTAACCCCCTGATTAAGAGTCAGATGCTCTGCCAGTTGAGCTAACGATCCACGAAAAGGAATTATTCAATTTTTTCTAAAATGGTGGATCGTACAGGAATCGAACCTGTAACCCCCTGATTAAGAGTCAGATGCTCTGCCAGTTGAGCTAACGATCCACGAAAAGGAATTATTCAATTTTTTCTAAAATGGTGGATCGTACAGGAATCGAACCTGTAACCCCCTGATTAAGAGTCAGATGCTCTGCCAGTTGAGCTAACGATCCACGAAAAGGAATTATTCAATTTTTTCTAAAATGGTGGATCGTACAGGAATCGAACCTGTAACCCCCTGATTAAGAGTCAGATGCTCTGCCAGTTGAGCTAACGATCCACGAAAAGGAATTATTCAATTTTTTCTAAAATGGTGGATCGTACAGGAATCGAACCTGTAACCCCCTGATTAAGAGTCAGATGCTCTGCCAGTTGAGCTAACGATCCACGAAAAGGAATTATTCAATTTTTTCTAAAATGGTGGATCGTACAGGAATCGAACCTGTAACCCCCTGATTAAGAGTCAGATGCTCTGCCAGTTGAGCTAACGATCCATCAAAAAAGTGGGGTGAGTGACGAGAATTGAACTCGCAACCGCCGGAACCACAATCCGGAACTCTAACCAATTGAGCTACACTCACCATAACTGCCTGTGCTCTGTGTTATGAAAGTGGCGCGCCTGAAGGGACTCGAACCCCCGGCCCACTGCTTAGAAGGCAGTTGCTCTATCCAACTGAGCTACAGGCGCAACTTCACTGCCTCTGCCAAAGCACGCGATTTATTATATCCGAAATCGCCCTCATGTCAATATAAAATTTACGAAGCCTTCGCGAAAATTTTCTATTGAGGCGAATGGTGCGGGAAAGGGGACTTGAACCCCTACGTCATGGACACAAGATCCTAAGTCTTGCGCGTCTGCCAATTCCGCCATTCCCGCACGCTTTACGGCTAGAAGAATTCTACATTGCAATCACCTTTTAGGCAAGATGGAAAATTAAAGACGCTCCGCCGTCCTCCGCATAAGAATTGAGAGGCTGCGCGGCGGCGAAGAGCCGAAAATGGCCCTTTCGGCGGCAGTGCTGGCGAAGAGTCGCCATTGACTTGCTATTTTACGCATTGTAGAATGAAATTTACGGCTGAAATCCCGTATAGTTTCTTAGGAGGGAGAAACATGCTTCTAAATGACGCCTGTATCGGGCAGACCTGCATCGTCAAAAGGATGAATCTGCCCTTCCAATTGGAGCGCAGGCTTGAAGCGCTCGGCATGACGAACGGAACATCTGTCTCAGTGCTGAACAGAAAAGGCGACGGCATTCTGATTATAAAGCTCCGCGGGACGCGCTTCGCGCTCGGGAGCAATATCACCAAGAACATCGAAGTGAGATTGGCGCAATGAGCGAGCAAATGACCATAGGGTTCATAGGGAATCCCAACTGCGGAAAAACTACCCTTTTTAACGCATACACAGGTGCAAATCTGAAGGTGGCGAACTGGCCTGGCGTTACGGTAGAAAAAGTGGAGGGCGCGATAAGGGATCACGACGTAGACATCCGTCTAGTGGACCTGCCGGGAACCTACAGCCTTACATCTTATACTATGGAAGAGACTGTTTCGCGTCAGTTCATAATGAGCGGCGAGGTCGACGTCGTCATAAACGTCGTGGACGCATCAGCGCTCGAACGCAGCCTCTATCTTACGCTCCAACTTCTAGAGCTCGGGCGGCCCGTAGTGCTCGCGCTCAACATGATGGACATCGTCGAAAAGCGAGGAATGGAGATAGACCTTCACCGCCTGCCTGAGATGCTAGGCATTCCAGTCATTCCGGTCTCGGCACGCAAACGGCGCGGACTTGACGTGCTCCTCCACGCGGCGATACACCACAAAGACCACGCGGCAACGGACAGACTTATTCACATCCACAAGTACGCATCTCGACATGCACACGACCACCATTCAGAATTTGCGATGGTCTACTCCGACGCCATTGAGGACAAAATAGACCAGATCATACCTGAGCTCAAGAAACGCTACCCAAGCCTCAGCAACTACAGATGGCACGCCCTTAAGCTGCTCGAGGGAGACAAGGAAATATGTGCGAAATATCCAGTCAACCTGCCAGATGCGCTCGACAGGAACTATGAATCGGATATCATCAATCAGAAGTACGACTTTATAAGCGAGATAATAAAGGAAGTTATGCTCCACAAGGAACGACAGGATATGCTCACGGAGAATGCCGACAAGATCCTTACGAGCACAGTGTGGAGCATCCCGATATTCCTCGGCATCATGGCCGTCATCTTTTTTCTTACCTTCACGGTAGGGGACTGGATAAAGGGGTATTTCGAGTGGCTGATCGACTGGATATCCGGGCTTGCCGGAAGTCTGCTTTCGGCGACAGGATCCAGCGAGGTTGTTGCGTCGCTAGTAATCGACGGTATCATCGCGGGCGTCGGCAGCATCGTTACCTTCCTGCCGAACATTTTGATAATGTTCCTATGTTTAGCGCTGCTTGAGGACAGCGGCTACATGGCGCGAGTCGCCTACGTTATGGAGGGAGTCATGAGCAAGCTTGGACTATCAGGCAAGGCCTTCATCCCGATGCTGCTCGGCTTCGGCTGCACGGTGCCTGCGATAATGGCTTCGCGCGCGCTTGAAAACGAACGCGACCGCTACAAAGTGATGCTCGTCACACCTTTCATGAGCTGCAACGCGCGGCTTACTATTTACATACTCTTCTCCGAGATGTTTTTCGGCGACAACGCGATGGCGGCGGCCTATTCGATGTATCTGATAGGCATAGCCGTCGCAATAGCAGTATCGGCGATCTTACACTTGCTCGACAGGAAGAAAAACGTCAACTATTTGCTTATTGAGCTACCGGAGTACAAGGCGCCTGACTCGCGCACAGTAGCGATATACGTCTGGGAAAAGGTAAAGGACTACCTGGGCAAGGCGGGAACGACTATCTTCGTCGCAACGCTGATCATATGGGGACTTCTCAATTTCGGCCCCGGCGGATATTCCACAGACATGTCAAAAAGTTTCGGCGCGATTACAGGCAAGCTGCTCGTGCCGTTCTTCGAGCCGATCGGCCTCGGCTTCTGGCAGATCGACGTTGCGCTAATCGCCGGTATATCTGCAAAAGAAGTTGTAGTATCAAGCTGCGCCGTCCTCTTCGGCATTGTCAACGCCAGTTCTCCGGAGGGCATGTCATCCTTCGCCCACGAGCTCCAGGCTATAGGGTTTACACAATTCAACGCTTTCTGCCTGATGGTCTTCTGCCTGCTCTATATCCCCTGCGCAGCGACGCTGAGCACCATACGCAAGGAATCCAACAGCTGGAGCTGGATGTGTTTCGCGGCGTTCTTCCAGCTCGCAGTCGCGTGGCTTGTAACCTTTGCAGCCTATCAGATAGGAGCTGCAATTCTATAACGTGCTCCGCAAATGCAAAAGCGAAGAGCTTACGGCGATGTCTCGGCAGCCGTCATCATCACCGCAGCGGAGCGTCTATAAATTGCCTTGCAGCCGCTCTTGAAAAATCACGGCTTTACCGATATAATATCTAACTGTTGCAGCGGGCGATTAACTCAGCGGTAGAGTGTCACCTTCACACGGTGGAAGTCGTTGGTTCGAACCCAATATCGCCCACCATTGAAATCACAGGACTTTCGGGGTTTTCCGAAAGTCCTTTTTCTTTTTCGTCTTCCGCTCGTCTACCAGACCGTATCAGAATCGTATAACCGCATACGTCACCCCGACGCCGCAGACGGCCTCGTCCCGAAACGGGTCATACCCGCCGAAGAACCCAATCGCCCACGGCGAAGCGAGACGTTTGTTCTGCTTCGTGAGCTTCTTGGCTTCGTCCTGCCACGCTTTGCGCTCTTCATCGACGGCGGCCTCAAGCTCACTGAATTCCTCCGTTATCTGCTCAAGGCTCGCGTTCTGCACGGCGAGGTACTCTCGCAGCGCACTCAGCTCCGCCGCCTGCGTTTCTATAAGCTGGACTGTGTCGCGTCCGTCTTGTATGGGCACAACGTATGCCGGAGCGGTCAGCTCATATCCCGCCGGCTGGAGTTCTATGTTCCCTGTACCGTCCGAGCTGGCCGTTCCAGCGGCGAGCAATATCAGCGTCGCCGTCAGCGCCGACGCTCTGAGCAGCTTTCTCTTTTGCATTCTTCACCACCTCCGGCAGTCTGTCCCGTTCCTTCTGCGCTTTGGCTATCGTCTCGCTTATCTTTCGGGACGCTTCTTCGGTTTTCGTCGCCTCCATGACGGGCACGGCTGCGACTTCCACGTTCTTCGCGTTGAGCCACACCGCGGTCAGACATCCCGCGGCGAATATGAGGACGCCGGCGACGAACCACAGCCATTTATGTTCGTTAAATATCTCTTTCAGGCTCATGCTCATGACGTCCCCCGTGCGGCCGCTTCACGGCCTCGTATCCGGACTTCCCCGCAGCGGCCGCGAACACTACACCGCCGAAATATATGCCGAGCTCCTGCGCGTTCGCGGGTATGTCTTTGGACAGCAACCACGCCCCGACGAAGACGAGCATGTTCACCGCCCACGTGAGAATGGCAAGCGGCTTCGTCCACGGCAGCGTGTTCAGGAAGCCGAAGAGTCTGCTAATCTTTCCGTCCTTCATCGTTTCTCCTCCCGATTTCAAGCCGCTGATCCACTATCCTGTCTATCCACCCGCCGCCCTTATACACCGAAATCGCAACCATCGCAGCTATGCCGAAAGACCCGAGTCCAATTTCATGCCCCACGCATGTGACGACGAAGGCGAGAAACATATCCGACACCAGACCGACGATCAGCTTCGTCAGCTTGAAACGCTCTTTGCCGAGGTGTTTCTGGAGGAAGTCGACGAAGCTCGCGACGAATCCGACCATAAGGAACGGAAACAGCAGCGTGAAGACGCGGCGGCAGCTGTCAAAGAAGTCGCTTATTTCCTGCTGGCTCATCTCCTTGCCTTTTCTTCACCCTATAGTCCCAGCGCGCCCTGCGTCCGCGCACGTCGACGTGGATGCCCCAGTCGTATATGCCGATGCCTCCGTTCGCAAATTCGGGTATCTCTTCCGCAAACTTCTTCAGCTCCTCCGGAGTAAGGTTCTCACACCATATATCGGCGGCGAGCCCCTTCACGTGCATGCTGCCATTCGAGCCGCCTACCGCTTTGTTCCGCTTCGGGCATCTGTACCCCGAGTTGACAAATATCGCCTCGCCTATGAGGTCGCGCAGCTTCTGCAAGGCGTCTATAAGCTCCTGCTTTATTCCGTAGCGCGGACAGCCGAAGCGGCCGCACTTGCAGGCGAACTCGGAGAGCTTGAAATTTCCAGTCCCGTGCGCGAGAACCTCAGTCATGCGTCCCCGTCTCCTTCAGCCACTCGCCGTATCTCTTCCACAGCGAGCAGACGTTCTTCGCGTAGGCGGAAGAGCTTCCCGCGCCGTTGTACCTTCCAGCGACGGCGCGAATTATCCCGCCGTCTATCTCCTTCCTGAGACCGAGTGCGAGACTTACGGCGTCGTTATGCCTTGCGAGTTCCATCCTGAGCAGCACGGCAAGATGCGCTGCTCCGAAACGGACGTTCTGCACGGGATCGCACAATATCGCGACAACGTTCCCGTTCCTTTGCTCCTTGCTCATATACCCCCATGCGAGCGGCAGCATAAGCTGCATAAGGCCGTAGCTGGACGCGACGCAGGGAACGGCGATATCCGCCTCGCCGGAGATTTCCTCGCACCTGGCTTTATATTTCTTTTCATATTCCGGCTCGTAGCGAACTGCCTCCTTATCGCCGCCGGACTCCTGCTCTATGACGGCAAGAATAAGGGCCGCCGGACATTCCGTCTGACGGCCCCAGTATTCGGCGAGCTTACGCCACCGCGTGACTTTATCATCAGGCTTCCAGTCGTTCAATGTGAACGCCTCCTTTATATAGGTTATATTTCTCCTATTCCTGCAATATTTCTTGAAAGGATGTGATGCCCATGCTCGTAAACACGGACAACCTGATTTCTATCACCGAGGCCAACCAGAATTTCTCGAAGGTCGCGCGCATGGTCGAAGAAAAAGGCGCGGCAGTCATCCTGAAGAACAACGCGCCGCGCTACATCGTCATAGAGTTCAGCCGGGCCGAGCGGCTGCAGGAGGCCGCCGACGAGGACGTGACGAGCTCTGGGGTATCCGGTCGTCGAGAGGTAAAGGTATGCGAGGCCGCTTGTAAAGCCCGACGTGGCGACGCGTACCGCCGCGTCGCGGACGGAGAAGGGCTGGTGGTTTATTGAGCGCACTATTGCGCCCGTTACGCCTATGCCGATGAGCGGTATCGCTTCTTTCGCGTTGCTTAGTTCGGATGTCGGCATGGGCGGTTAGTCTGCGGTTTTTGCGTCGGTTTTGCAGTTTTTGCGCCGACGCCGCCATATTTCGACCAGCTTTTCTGCTGCGGCTTCCGTTATAACGAGCGCCGCGAAGATGAGGCTTATGCTGACGAATACTATGCCGGTGTGTATCAGGGTCGTGCTCATTGGGTAATCACTCCTGTGAAAAGGTATGGAAAACGCGGGCAGGAGCTTTGGAGCGCTCGGATGCCCGCGTCTGTGTTTGAATGTTGTACAGCGCTTTTGACGGACGTTTGAGGTTGGAAGCTTTGCGGCACGGCCTCGCTTTTGCGGGGGCTTCGCCCGTTTCTGCTCCTAGAACAAGTCGCTATGCGTCCCTGTTCGCGTGAGATACAGAATCAGCTCGTCCTCGCATAGTTCGTAAATCAAAAGCCAATCCGGTGTTATGTGGCATTCGCGGCATCCTGCACAGTCTCCGATAAGCCGGTGGTCTTTGTTCTTCGCAGGTAGGGGAATGCCTTCTGCCAGCTTTTTGATAACATCGGCAAGCATGGATATATCGTATCCCCGCTTCCGTACCCGCTTCAGGTCGTGCTGAAACCGCGCGGTAGGCCTTACCTTATACATTAAGAAAGCAACTCCTGCATCATCCGGTCAACGTCTGTATAAGTTTTGCCGATAGACGGGTCTGCTTTCATACGCCTGACTTCTTCGATGGCTGCCCTTGTCTCCGCGTTCGGATTCTCCCCGCCTATCTCAAACGGGATGCGATACTCGCGCACCGCCTTCTTCGCGAAGATGTTGAACGCCGTCGTCATATTCATGCCCATGTCGGAGCAGAAAGCCTCAAACTGGCGCTTTAAGTCCGAGTCCATGCGGATATTAACGCTTGTTGTCTGAGCCATGATAACGCCTCCTTATGTTATATTGCTTACATTGTAAGCCATTTGATTTACATTATCAATACAATATTTGATAAGGAGGCGTCGTCATTAGTCCTGCTTCGCCCCTTGTTCCGGTAAACGCACGTGCTTGTCGAGGCGGTCGTCGCAGCGGTATTTCCGTGCGTTTTTGCAGAGGTCGGCGACGGTTGCTTCATCCGCGAAAGCGGGGGCTTTGCTTCTGCTATTCTGCGTTCTCTTCTTCCGCCGCTTCGGCGAACGGGTCGAACGTCCATTCAACGGCTGCCAGCGCTTCTCTGTCCTCGGCGGCCTCGGCGGCTTTTATGAGGTCGTCGAGCCTCTGCTGTTCTCCTATGATTGCCGAAGAGAGAGCGCCGTATGAGGCGACGTTGCCGAGGATTTTCGTTACGAGCTCTTCGGCGGTTATACCGCGCCGCGCGGCGATGGAAGCGACGAAGAGGGCGGCGTCGGTGTCGGTATTGCCCGCCTGAATGTCTTTAGCGCCCTGTTCCTGCTTGCTCCAGCTTTCAATCTCAGCTTCGGTGAAGTTGGCTTTGACGGAGGCGAGCAGCGCGTCGCCCGCGCCCCAGATTTCGGCGCGTTTGGCGGACGCGAGCGTTGAGAACGGGATTATATGTTCAGAGAATACACCGTCTGTATAATCCCAGCCTTCCTGCACTTCGTCGCGGCCTTCAAGACTCACGATTACGATGTAAGGCGCGAAGTCAGGCGGTTCGTCGCTCTCGAATATCCAGTGGACGCGATTGTCCTGTATCTGCGCGTATCTCATTGTTTTTACCTCCCTATTTCGCCCAGGTTACGATAAGAAGACCGGGGCCGCCTTTTCCCGGAGCTGTATTGCTGTTAGCATACACGCCGAGGCCGCCGCAGCCGTAGCCGACCGGCGTTATGTCTCTGCCCCCCGGCGTTCCGAATGTAACGCCGTTATACTGCGCGGGGGAACTGCCGGCGGCTCCGTCTATATAGTCGCCGTTGTAGAGACGCGGGACTCCGCCGCCGCCGAGCGTCAGCAGCGAACCAAAGCTGGTAGCCCCTCCGGCAGTTCCGCCTGCTGTGTCGTTGTTGGTAGTATCAGCCGCGCCGCCAGCGCCGATTGTTATTTTTATCGACGCACCCGCCGTTACGCTGACCGGGTAATTTACAACCGCGCCACCGTTGCCACCGTTTTTAGCCCCGGAGTTGTATGTACCGCCGCCGCCTCCTCCGCAGCCGCTCAGAACGGCTTTGGTCGCCCCGGTCGGAACCGTTACGGTAGTTGAGGCGGTAAAGACCTGCGTGCCCAGCACGCCGCTCGCACCCGTAGCGCCCGTAGCGCCTCTGGGTATCGTGAAGTTGAGTTTTGCGGCGGTCGCCGTGCCTGCGTTGGTGACTGCGGCGCTCGTCCCTGCGGCTCCTGTCGTTACGGTGCCTATTGTTATCGTGGCTGCGGTTCCCGTCGCTCCTGTGGCTCCTTTCGCTCCGGTAGCGCCGGTGTCTCCTTTTTTCGCCAACAGCGCCCAGTACGTCGTGTTGGTTACAGCCGTGCCTGCGGGCGAACCGCTTGTGTTTATGCAGACGTATGAGCTTCCCCCGTTGGTCACGAGGTCGAAGAAGTTGTATTTGACGCTGCTGCTCCATGCGCCGCGATAGTACATGCGGACTCTGCCTACGTTTAGTGTCGCCATTTGTTTTTACCTCCTGTTTTTATCCGTTTGTCGTGAGCATCAGGTAGCCGCTTGCGTTTATGGTCGCCGAGGTTACGCTCACGCCCTGCGGGCCCTGTACGCCCTGCGGCCCCTGCGGCCCCGTGGCCCCGGTCGCTCCTGTGGCTCCTTTCGCCCCGGTCGCTCCTGTGGCTCCTTTCGCCCCGGTCGCTCCTGTGGCTCCTTTTGCTCCGGTGTCTCCTTTGGGGATGCCGAAGGCGAAGGTGAATACTTTCGCGGTGTTGGTTCCGCTTGCGGTCACTGTTACTGTGGCGGCGGAGCCCGCAGCCAGAGTAGTCGCCGTCGCCGCGGGCGTTCCGAAGCCTGCCGCGGCTCCGGTGGCTCCCTGTACGCCCTGTATTCCCTGCGCGCCCTGCGGCCCTGTGGCTCCTGTGTCTCCTTTGGGTATGCCGAAGGCGAAGTTGAACACTTTCGCGGTGTCGGTTCCGCTTGCGCTTACGGCGACGGTGGGCGCGGCTGTCGCGGAGAGGGCCGAGACCGTCGCTGTGGGCGTTCCGAAGCCTGCCGCGGCTCCGGTCGGGCCCTGTTCGCCCTGCGGGCCCTGTATCCCCTGTTCGCCCTGCGGCCCCTGCGGCCCCGCGGCTCCTGTGTCGCCTTTCGCTCCGGTGTCTCCTTTTGCTCCGGTGTCTCCTTTGGGGATGCCGAAGGCGAAGTTAAACACTTTCGCGGTGTCGGCTCCGCTCGCGGTCACGCTTACTGTGGGTGCGGCTGTTGCGGAGAGGGCCGAGGCCGTCGCTGTGGGCGTTCCGAAGCCTGCCGCCGCCCCCGTGTCTCCTGTGTCTCCTTTTTCTCCCTGCGGGCCCGGTTCGCCCTGCGGCCCCTGTTCGCCCTGCGGCCCGGTGGCTCCCTGTATCGTGCCGTGGTTTATCCATTCCGTGCCGCTCCATATGTAGATGCTGTAGGGCGCGTCGGAACCGACGGCGTAGGCCGCGCCGAGTTCCGGCGAAGGCACGCCGCTTTGGAGCGCTTCCAGCGTCGCGTAGTAGCCGAGTATGGCGAAGCCGTTGCCGGGGTCTCCTTTATCTCCTTTTTCGCCCTGCGGCCCCGTGGCTCCGGTAGCCCCTGTATCTCCTTTTTCACCTTTTTCGCCCTGCGGCCCCGTGGCTCCGGTGTCGCCTTTGGGTATGGTGAAGCTGAGTATGGCGGCGTTCGCCGTTCCCGTGTTGGTTACGGTAGCCTGCGTGCCTTCTTCTCCCGTCGTTACCGTCCCGACCTGTACCGTGGCGGTTTCTCCCGGGACGCCCTGTACGCCCTGCACGCCCTGTATTCCCTGGACGCCCTGCGGCCCCTGCTGGCCCTGTTCGCCTTTGTCGCCTTTCGCTCCGAAGAGAGTCCAGACGTCGTTTTCTTCGGGGGCGACGCCTGTCGTTGACGATTCTCCTTTGTGGAGCCACCACGAGCCGCCGTATTTCACGCAGTCGAAGAAGCCGTAGCTCTGCTCCGCTTCATAAGCGCCTTTCAGCACGATTCTGACTTTGCCGAGGCTGCGCGCCGCTTCGCTTTCCGAATAGAGGACTATTTCTCCTGCGTCGTTGATTTTTATGTCGTCGGCTTCCGGGTCTCCGTAGTATTCGACTACGAGGTCGGAAGTGTCGCTGATTTTGAAGCTGCCGAAGGTGTACGGGCAGTCTCCCTGCGGCCCCTGTATTCCCTGTTCGCCGCGCTCTCCCTGCGGCCCCTGCGGGCCTGTGGCTCCCTGCGGGCCGCGCCCGCCGAATACCGTCCATACGGAGCCTTCCTGCGGCTGCGCGCCGGTCGTGGGTTCCTGACCTATGTGCAGCCAGTTGTTGTCTCCGAGGTGCACGCAGTCAAAGAAGCGGTATTCCGCGGTTTCGTCGTAGCTGCCTCTGAATACCGGGCGCACCTTGCCTGCGTCGATTTTCTCTTCGCCGTCTGAATAGACTATTACGCAGCCGTCGTCGTTGATTTTTATGTCGTCTTCTTCGGCGTTTCCGTAGTAGTCCACGACGAGATTGGCTTCGCTGTCGACTTTGAAGCGCCCGAAGGAGAAGGGTATGTAGTCCCGCGCGTATATGTAGGCTTCTTCGGCGTACTGCTTTGCCTCCGATACGGCGTTGTTTGCTTTTTCAAGCACTTCGACTGCGTATTTGCGAAGGACGGTTATCTCCTGTTGGAGGATTTTGTATGTTACGGCGTCCTGCGGGTCTTTGGGGTCTCCGAGGTTGGCGATACGGTTTTCCAGCGCGTTGTAAGCGCCGATGAGGTCGTCGTATGCCAGCGCGCCTTCAAGGGCCTGTTTGTTTTCTTGAAGGACGTAGAGGACTTGGAGGAGCTGGTTGTTCAGATCGTCTGCAAGCGTCACTGAGCCGTCCGTCCAGAAAACGAATGGGGCGTCGTATGGGGTTTGGCGTTCTATGATTATGAGGGCCCCGGCCTGCGGCGGGTTTTCAAAACGTATTGAGTGGCTGGAGAGCCATTCGACCTGCATGTCCTGTCCGTCTACGGTTATCAGTACGTGGCTTTTTGATAGGTACTCGAATGGCACGGCGTATATTGACGTGGTTCCGTCAGCTGTGTACGTGATTTTTGTCAGTACCGTCGATATTTTTCTCACCTCTTTTTGTTTCTTCTTGTACGAGTGGGTAGTTTCTTCTTATACGAGGGGGTAGTTTGAGGGCATGAAAAAGCCCTCCGGCTGGGTTGACGGGCCGGAGGGCTTGGAAGCATCGCCTGCTTTTACCATGTCACTTTGGGCTTTACGCTGGCTTTTTCTTCTTCCTCGTAGAATTTTTTGAGTTCGCCGAGAGAAGGAGACTCGCGCCGTGAACCTTCGTAGACGCGGAGCAGTCCCATTTTCTCAGCGGCTGCGTATGACATTCCTCTCGGCGGTTTTAGTTTCGTGTCTGCGAATGTTTCTTTTGCCATGTGCATCGTCTCCTTACTCTTCGAGGTGTGAGATTAAGACTGTCCGTATCTTATCAGCTTTTGCAGGTCAGTCTCGGGTGTCTGTTCAGTATAGCGCCATCTGGGCTTTGGGGCAAGTTCGCGGAACTCGCGGCCCAGCTGCGCGCGGGCCTTCATGCGGTAGCGGCCTATGACCGCGTTGAGCTCTTTCATGCGTTCTTCTCCTTCCGGAAGTCTTTGATACGCTGCGGAACGGACGAGGGCTTCGAGGGCCTGCATGAGAGTTTTCCCGCTTATTCTGAGTGTGCCGTGAAGTTCGCAGAAGCGGCTGTACTGTTCGTCGGTGAGGCGGACGCCGTTCTGGGTTCTTGCTGGGCCTCCGAGTTTCGCGCCGTATGCGAGAAGTTCGGCGTGTATCTGGTCGCCGATGCTTTCTTTTACCGGCGTGAAGTTAAAGAGGCTCCAGCTTCCGAAGGCTCTGGCTTCTCCGGTGAGCCACGAATACTGGAGCGGCACGTCTTCGCCGAGGCCCGGCGTGTGCGCTTTGAGACGGTCGAGGAAGCCCGAGGCTTCGCGCATGTACGGGTCTGTCATGCCTGTGTCGCGCGCGAGGTTCGTTATTATGCGCGGGACGAAGCCCTGGGCTATCTGCGCTCCATACGACGTGATTCTCCCGAGGCTGCTCATGTCGGGGGTTTCGAGTATTGAGAGTACCGACGCGACGTTTTGCAGGTACGTTTTGCTCGTTGTGTTTTTGCCTATCGCGCAGAGCATGACGAGCGCGGATTCAAGGACTGAGCGTGATTCTTCTTCACTTTCTCCTACCGCCTGCGCGAGCTCGAAGTAGTCTCCGACTATCCCGAAAAATGAGCCTAACGGGTCGAGACGGTTGAACCCGTACCATGCGTCGCCTATCTTTATACTGTATGGCTGCCAACCTAAATCCTGCATGGTTTTGCGCGCCTGTGGGTTTCTGGGGCCGCCGCCTGTTATGCGCCCTTCCTGGGCCAGGAGCACCGCAGACCCTATAAGCGCGCTGCCTACCGCCCATTGTCCTAAGACTTTCGAGGCTTCGGCCCGTTCCCGCGAAGCAGCGCTTCCGCTATGCTCTGCGCCACAAGAACATAAAAAACATAGCTCGCGAGGTCCTCCACACGGTTAATACCGTGCTCGTACTTCACGCGCATGATAGCTTCGTTCTGCATCTGGTACATAACGCGGAACCACGAATAGAACATCGTAGTCAGCTGCCCTATTAGGCCGGAACGCTCGAAGGTCGAGAGATCCGCTATCGTCGAGGCGCTCTGCGTCTGCCGTATGACGGAATCCGCGTAGGCGACAGCCTTCGCCTCGTCGCCGTAGCGCTTCAGCCCTATCTTGTAGCACTGCACCCAGCCCGGCACGTTGCACATATTCTGAAACAGCGGATAAACGGAAAGAAACATATCCGCGGCGCGCGAAATGCCGTGGTCGTTCGTCGTCCAGTTCTGCCGCAACTTGCGCACCTCGGGGTTACTGCCGTCCATCTGCTCGCGCATAAAGGCGGATTTTTCGCGCGCGAAGGCGTACGTGTTCGTATAAGGGTTCAGCCCCTCGGCGATAGCGAGCGCCGTATTGACGAAGCCTATCCTGTGCGCGAGCGGAAAATATCCGAGAATCTGTATCAAAGCGCCGCCCAAGTTGCCCCCAAGCGCGAACATCGCAGTCCGGCTCTTGATACCGTTGATAATCCTGTCACCTGAACCGGAAGCCACGCCGTTGTTCTTCGTATTCGCGGCGATGTCATTCAGCCATTTACCGAAATTCCTGTATCCCCTGCCTCCGTAGACAGCAGTTATAACGCTCTTTATCCTGTCGCGCCTCAGAATCTTCCAAGCGTCGCGTATCACTGGCGCCATCTCGTAGTCGTGAATGACGTTCGCGACATGGTTGTCCAGCACCGAGAACGAAAGCAGCGGCGGACGCCCCAGGACGTTCTCCGCCCTCGCCTTGCGGTGGCCGCTCTTCGTGTGCTTATCCAGGAAATTGCATGGAGCTGACGCCATGACCTCCTGACGTTCGTTCTGCGCCGCCGCCGTCTCCGAATAGCGCAGGTCGGTCACGATGGGATAATACCCGCCGCGGAAAGTCCCGTGCTTCGTGACGACGGCCTTCGCCTCGACCTTCTGGATAGTCGTCCCCGTCATAAGCTCGTGGACCTTCTTAATCTTCGGCCACATCGTATCGAGCAAATCCCAGACGCCCTGGACATACTCCCAGTCTTTCGGCGACATCTGCTCCTTTATCTTCTCGATGTCAGCGTCAGTCCAGCCCCAGCCGTCCTTCAGCCGCGCGAGGTTGTCCGCGTTGCCCATGTTGAACGCCGCGCAGATGATATTCTCCTGCGTGAAAAGGCTCATCTTCTTCGTCGGAACGTGGAACGCCTTGCCCGTCTCGCGGTCGGTAACGCGCTTATACTCGCATACGCCTATATCCTTCGGCGTCATGTCGGCCTTGAAGCCCGCGCCGTAAACACTGTCCTTCAGCTCGCGGAACTTCCCGAACATGAAATTCAGCTCCGCATACTCGCGGCTCACAGCCTCGCGCACGGGGCGGAAGAAATAATCCTGCATAGGCCCGTCGTCCTCAAAGCCGTCCAGCCCGCGGCACATCGCCTCGATGGTGTCCAGGTCGAGCAGCACATCCGCGACGGCGTTCGGGTCCTTGCGCGCCACTTCGATATGCGTGTCGCCGTCTACCTTATCCTTGCCGAACTTGCTCTGCGCGCGCTCCAGCACGGCGGCGTCAATTCCCGCAAGCTCGATATTCTTCTGACGCGCAATAGTTTTCTTCTCGTCGCGCCCCGCCTGCATGATATTCTGGACGGCCTTGAAAGCGCTCTCCATCTGATGCACGAAAAGCCCTTCGTACTTCATCTGCGTAACGCTCTGCGCAATCCACTCAGGCATAAGCAGAGGCACGCCCTCCTCCGCCTGCTCCTTTATGAAATCCGAAAGAGACTTCGCCTCGCGCAGAATATCCTTCGGAGTAAGCGCCTCGACTTCCTTCTTAGTACGCTTCGTGAAGTCGAACCTCGTCAGCAGCATATCAAGCTGATACTGAAATTCCGGCGTCATGCCGAAAGGCTGTTTCCGCTTGCGATTCGCGTACTTAGCCATGCGCGAACGCATATACTCGACGTTCCGCCGCGCTCGGTACATAGCGCGTATCGTCTCGTGGGCGTAAAGCTCTTTTCTCCGGGCCTCGCGGAAAGCCTCTTCGTCGAAATTACGCAGAGCCCTGTCTGCCGCGGCGCGAGAATCTTTCTCGACACGCACCCAGCCTGTAACGTCGTAAAGCTCCCGGATTTTCATGCCGGCGACTTTGTTCCGCGCGCTCAGCTTGGCGATTTCGAGCGTGTTTCGCCGGTCTTCCCTGTTTAAAATTTGTCTCGTGAGACTCCTGAGATAACGTTCTGAGGCACGCATAGAGCGCTCTCTATTTCTCTCTTTAATGAATGAAGCGCGTCGCCGCTCGTCCATACGCTTATATTTTTCTTCGAGCTCCGTCATTCGTTTCTGAAACCTCTCGCGTATCTCTTTACGAAGCGCGACGGCCTTGTCGTGGTTCTCCTGCATCTGGGATTTAAGGCGTTCGGCGGCGGCTTTGTAACGGGCTTTAGCCTTGCCGGTCTTCTCCTCCGCCTTAGCCTCTATCCGTTTTATCCTTTCCGCGTTCCGCGCGGCGCGCCGTTCCTGCCCCGCAATGTGCTTCCTGTAACGTTCGCGGTACTCGTCCATCACCTCGCGCCGCCCCTCTTCGCGCGCGGCGTCGAGCGGCGACTCCGGCACAGCCTCCGACATCAGCAGATTGAAAAGCCCCGCCTCGCCGCCGACGTGAATCCCCATGCCGTCCAGCTCCTGCGCAATGTCGTCGAGGCCGCGCCCTTCTTTTGAGAAGAATCTTGCGCCGTAGCGTCTCAGCAAGGCCTGCGCGTCCTCCTGCCCGATCTCGCGCTCGACGTAAGAGTAGCGAGGCCGCCCGTGCTCGCGCATCCATTTGACGACGTTCGTCCGCGACGCCGGGTCTTCGTCCTCTACCCTCGCCGCCTCGTCTGCCTCGAAAATAGCGCGGAATTCGGCATCTTCCTCCTCCTCGCGCGCCGCGAGCTCAAGAGCGTCGTCGAAGCTCGCCTCCGTCTCAGCGGCGAGCCGTTCGCCGTGTTCTTCGTTCTCGTAAAGCGCGGCCTCCGCCGCCGCGTCCATAGCTGCCGGAGAAGAAAAAGTGTCCGTAAACTCGCGCGCGACAATCTCGCGCACGCGCGCGTCGACTTCCTCTTTTATCGACCGCCGGCCGGCGATCGCGTCGATCATCTCCTTCGCGCTGTTGAAGTGAAGGCTGCGCGCCGCGGTCTCAAGGTCCGTTATGCCGTCCGCGGCTAGGCTTCCCTCCGGCATAGCGGAAAGCACCGTCTCGCTGAACATATCCATAACGGCCTCGGGATTGAGCTTCAGCTCCGGCTCTTCCTCCATCATAGAGAGCGCCCTGTACCCGGGTTCGGCGAGGACGGCCATGAGCGCCTGCGGGCGAATCTCCTCCGCGCGCTCCGTCATCTCGCGCCGCCGCTCCGGCGTATCTTCGGAGAACAGAATACCCAGCACGCTCTCCTTCGCGTCCTCGTACGGGTCGTAGGCGATGTCGTACTTCGGCTCCGGCTCGCGCGTAGGCGCGAACTCCGCGTTCGCTTCGTCAGTATCGTCCATTTCTTCGCGCCCCGCTCTGCCCGCTATCATATCGTCCGCCATGCGCGAAGCCCTCAGTTGCTCCACAGCCTCGTCGGCCGCCACCATGCGGCCGAACACGCCGCGCACCTCGTCCGAAAGCTCCACGTCCAGCTCCGTCAGAGCCCTGTAAATCTCGCACAGCCATTTCTTAAAGCGGCGAAAAACGGAAAGCAGCTCGCGCGACGGAACGGGGGCCTTGACCTCCATAAGATACCGCTCGAAGCCGCGCGCGAAATACTCCTGCGCAGCGCGGTCGTAGGCCGCACCGGCGGCGCTCTTCCGCTCCATGCCCGAAGCGAGCCACGCGCGGAAGCCCTTTGCGGAAAGACCGCCGCGCTCGCCCTCGGCGACAAACTGCGCCGCCTGGCGCGCGATGTCCTCCGCGTTCTCCTCCCACCAGCGCGAGACGACTTTCAAATCCCTGTTCCACTCGGCCTCCGGTCCGTCCCACGTCGCTTTATTCTGCACCGTGTCCAGCGAAGCGAGATTCCGCAGATGCCAGAAATACAGATGCGCGAACTCGTGCACGAAGGTAGAACGGTCCGCGTCTTTCCCGAGCCGGATAGTGACCGGCGCGCCCTCGTACTGCGGGAACGTGATAGAGCCGCGGGAGCCCCTTCCGCTGATTTGCTGAAGCTGCAAATTGCCGCTGTCTTCTGCTATAATATTGTTAGAAACTCCTTCTGCAGCTCGGCTAGTACCCGCCGCAGAGGCAAGACCGATGTTACCGGAAGGGGATTCTTCTTTAGAAGCTCCTTCCGAAGCTCGGACGGCAGCCGCCGCGGAGGCAGCCCCGACTGTATCGGAGGGAGCTTCTTCGTCCGCTCTGTTCAGCCTGCTTATATCGTAATGCCACATACCATTGG
>CAVEUD010000026.1:0-36456 GCA_963618995.1 bacterium | reverse complement strand
AATATTTATGTATATCTGCGGCACAATAATACCGATACGCAATAAAGCGATAGCTTTAGGTGAAGGAATTGGTATCAATGGTATTGTTACATTCGACAAATCTTTAAACGGTGCATTAGATAAAGTGCAGAAACTGCCGTTAGATAAATTCCTTTGGTGTGTCATAGCTGTGTTAGCGGTCGTTTATATCATAAAAACGATAGTTGCTTTTAAAAAACGTCTTGTGGGTAAAAGGGATATTTTATATATTGTTGCACTTGTACTCGGCGCAATGCTTGTGTATTTCGGCAAACAATATTCTAAGTCTTTTGTCATGACATGTATGTTTACACGTGTGCCTGTAATGACTGTCTGTTTATCAGTATTAGTTGGGCTGTTTATAGCATTTTTAGCGACAACAAAACTGGGGAATGATATAAAAACTGTCGGACAAAGTATGATGATTGCTAACGCGGCTGGGATCAATGTAGACAAAACAAGAATAATTGCAATTATGATCTCAACCGTTATCGCTGCATTGGGGCAAGTTGTATATTTGCAAAATATGGGTACTTTAACTACATATTCCGCTGCTGATCAAATTGGAACATTCTCAGTCGCAGCTTTGCTAGTTGGGGGAGCATCTATAAGAAAAGCAAATATAGGACACGCAATTTTAGGGACTATCCTCTTCCATATAATGTTCGTCGTAGCACCCATAGCTGGTAAAAATATCTCTGGAGACGCTCAGATAGGAGAATATTTTAGAGTTTTTGTATCATATGCAGTTATTGCTGTATCACTTGCACTACATGCGTGGAAGACTTCGTTTGCGGAAAAATACGGGAAAAAATAATCTAAATAAGGAGATGTAATAATGAAAAAAGTATTTTATGGCAATATCATTGACGGCACAGGCGCGCCTATGATTGAAAACGGTATGATCGTTATCGATAAGAATCGTATCGAATATGTAGGGGAAAAATACAATTACGAACTTCCACCAGATACTGAAAAATATGACTGCGACGATGCGTATATTATGCCTGGCTTAATAGAAGCGCATTCTCATCTAGCCGGCTATGGGAGTAACAATACTTTGGATTGGGTCATTGAGCCTATGCCTATAAAGGTATGTCAGATTGTATATGATATGCAAGCTTTATTGGATGCAGGATATACATCTGTACGCGATATTGGTGGATACGGTGCATTAATGCGCCGCGCTGTAAATAGAGGACTTGTTCCAGGCCCGCGGATATATACTTCAAATGCAGCTATATCACCGACTGCCGGTCATGCTGATGTCTGGACAGATTTTCCTCCTCAAATGCTTGCAGAGTGGGAACCTACTCATGCGGTTGCAGATGGTGTAGAAGAATGCAGAAAAATAGTCCGTACTCAATTTAGACATGGCGCCGATTTTATTAAAATTATGACAACAGGCGGCATTATGGATACAGCATCAAATCCAGATTTGTCTTACTTTACTCACGAAGAAATCGCTATGTGTGTCGAAGAAGCAAAAAGAATGGGAACTTACGTTGCAACTCATGCAGAAAGCGACGCCGGCGTATATAATGCAGTTATTGCCGGAGTAAAATCAATTGAACACGGATATATGACTACAGATCGTACTTTAGACGCCATGTTAGAACATGGATGTTGGCAAGTTCCAACCCTAAGTGCAATGGCTGTGCTTATGGAAAACGTTGATACCATGATACCTGTTATAGCGGATAAAGTTCGCAGCGTTGTGCCAAAAGCAATAGAATCAGTAGCCCGCGCAAGAGAAGCAGGAATTCCAATGGCATGCGGAGCCGATTATCTCAGTGTCAAGGGACAAAATGAGTACGGCGGTAAAAATTGCAGAGAAATGCTCGAATTTACTAAAGTCGGATTTTCACCACTAGAAGCAATCCATTGCGCTACATATATGGGAGCCGTAACAATGCAGATGGAAAAAGAACTCGGATCGTTAGAAAAGGGGAAACTAGCTGATTTAATAGTATTAGTGAAAAATCCGCTCAATGATATTAGCTGTATGATGGATACACATAACACACAAATAGTAATGAAAGACGGCGAAATTTGCAAAAATACCTTTAAATCTTTAAAATAACGAAGAATATTAGAGTGGTATAATAACCGTCTGCTATAAACATAGTTTCAGAATATGGCGTATGGAGTCTTCCTCAAATTTTTGTGTAACCCCCATTAGTCTTATAGATATTCTATGACTCAATGGTGGTTTAGAAAATAAAGAAAACTCCATCACAAAGTTTAATAAAAGCGCCTCGATATGACACAACGCCCAGCGACCTCTACGGGAGTGTGAAGTACTCTCTGTAAGTTTGTGTCAAGACCTGCGCTACTATGGCAGCTGGTTTTATATCGACGGCGTTTCTCTGGCGAAGCGCCGTCGTTTATTTACTATAGGGTATAACCCATCATGCGTCAAACTTTAAGATTGGCGCCCGCGCAAATTTCTGTCTGAGACGCCTGTTATTCCAGCCTGCCTTCGTACATCATCGAAAGCTCGCCATAAACCTGCCCACAGTTGCGGAGCGGCAGCCGCCATTTCTTAGTCCCTTCCATCGTTGCCAGATAGAGGGCTTTCAGAAGCGCCTGTTCGCTCGGGAATGCGCTCCGCTGGCTGTTAAGGCGGCGGTAGATGGAATTCAGGCTTTCGATGGCATTCGTCGTGTATATGACTTTGCGGGGCTCAGCCGAGAACTTGAATATGGGCGAGATAGAGTCCCAATTTGCGTACCATTACTTCATGCAATTCGGGTACTTGACCTGCCATTTCTCGGCCACATGGTCAAGCGCCGCTAACGCAAGCTCTTCGTCAGGCGCATAATGTATTGTCTTGAGAACTGCCGTGAACGGCTTGCGATCCTTCTCGCTGACGAATCTCATTGTCTGACGTACCTGATGAACAACGCAGCGCTGGTATTCCGTCTGCGGGAAGGCCGTCGTTATGGCGTCCTTGACGCCGGAAAGACCATCGGCGCATACGATAAGGATATCCTTCACGCCGCGGTTCTTGAGCTCGTTAAGGATAGACAGCCAGAATTTGGCGCTCTCGTTCCCGCCTATATAGAGCCCAGGGATTTCCTTGTAGCCACGCTCGGATATGCCAGGGACGACGTATGCAGTCATCTTTACTACACCGACTTCGCCGCGCACGTTGAAGTGTATGGCGTCTACGAAAACTACCGGATATATGGCTTCGAGAGGGCGCCCTTGCCATTCCTGAATTCTGGGCAAGAGCTTGTCCGTAACGTCGGGGACAAAGCCCTCAGACGCCTCGAAGCCGTATATCTCTTTAACCGTGTCGGAAATCTGGCGTGTAGTCATGCCACGGGCGTACATGGATATAATCTTCTGCTCGATATCAGAGACGTCGCGCTGACCTTTTTTGACCACTTTCGGCTCGAAAGAGGACTCCCTGTCCTGCGGGACGTCAACCGTAACGTCGCCGAGGCTGCTGATGAGATTTTTCGGCTTGTAGCCGTTGCGGCTGTCGGGGTTGTCTGAATGCTTGTACTTCTCGTAGCCGAGACGCTCATTCATTTCAGCCTCAAGCATATCCTGAATCGTATCTCCGAGAAGGTCTTTCATCGCCTCCTGCAAGTCTGCCGCCGACTCGATGTTATAGAAATCAATGAAGTTGGCGAGGAACGCCCGCTTCTCTGGACTCATTGGCTCGCGGCGCTTGCGAGTGCGAGTGGCCTTGCCGGTTTCTTCCGTGGATTCCTGCTGCTTGCGTGTTCTTACCATAATAATCGCCATCCTATGGAAGCCTACCATAGAAGGGCGTCTTTACGAACTTACAGAATCTCTTTCACACTCTCATCGGCTTAGACATCCATCGCGATACGATCGTGGCTTGTTTTCTTGAAGGCGATCTCGATATGGAACCCGTATCAGAGATCCGTACCTTTAGTACTTTGGCACCCGATATGCGCAAACTCCGTGACTGGGGCGAAGAGACCGGACGCCGTCATGTCGCTAGCGCAGCTCCCATATTAATCCCGGCAATACGTACCTAAAGTCTATTTTATGCGAAATCGGATGGGTAACGGCTTCACACAAGAGCTACCTTCTTAGCGGCTGGTACTGGTCAATCAAGCAGAGAAGGGGCGGCAAACGTGCCGTAATTGCCATTGCGCGTAAAATCCTGGCGTTAATCTACATAATGCTGATACGTAAAACGCCATACGACGCAAGCTATTCGGAAGCCCGCAAAAAGCAGTCCCAAGATAGGCGGGCGCGTAGTATGGCTAACGAATTACGCAAGCTGGGGTTTGCCGTCCAAGCGCCTGCAAGCAAAGCGTAATCATCAGCCTAATAATATCACACTCCTTATGCGGCAAGCATATTCTTGCTGCTGCTGTTTATTGTTGTGCTTGCCGCTTTTCAAAAACTGGATACGACGCCTCATGTCTGCGTATGCTACTTACATATTTTCGTAGCAAGGATTTTCTTATATATTTTGAGATGTATTGGGAGTTAATGTGAGAAGTCCCCTTATATTGCCAATCCGTCCGGCGATTTGATATTATAAAAAAAGTTGGAATCGGAAAGAGGCGTAATGTATTGATAATTAAGCAGGATATAGACGAAGCTCCTGGGCTGAGCGCGCCGGAGGGCGGCAGGAAGATATATTTTGTCCGCCATGGCAAGACAGAATGGAACAATCACTTTCGTTATCAGGGGTCAACAAATGTTCCTCTATGCAACGAAGGACGTGAGCAGGCGCGCCGGGCGGGGCTGCGGCTTTCGAAGCTCAATGTCGAGACCATTATATGCAGCCCTCTTGACAGGGCGCGCGAGACGGCCGAATGCATCGCGGCTTACCATGTCGGCGTCAGCGTAGAAAAGAATCCTCTGCTATCTGAAGTGAACTTCGGCGAGTGGGAGGGACTCACTGTACCGGAGATTAAGGCGCGCTGCGGAGAAGAGCTTTTCTATAAATGGCGCAGGAACGAGCTCCACGTGACCGTGCCGGGCGGCGAGTCGGCTGACGCCGTATATGAGCGCGCGTCGCGCGCGGCGGGGGAATTGCTTTCGCGCACGGAGGAATGTATCGTAGTCGTGGGGCATGGCGCCATGTTCCGTGCATTATTTCTGCCGCTGCTCGGCATTCCCCGTTCAAATATTTTCTGGAAGATGCGTATAGACAACTGTTCAATATCGGCGGTCAACGCAGACAAAAACGCCAAGGCTACTCTGTCGTTCCTCAACGACACGCTGCATATGTATGCGCCGGAGTGCGAGATCGCGAATTTGCCGCTCGCGTAGCGCATTTGATGGCTGAGTGTGGTAGAATATAAGAAATAGTGCAGATCTTCGCCCGACTGCGATAGTGCAGGCGTGGGCAAGAAGGCGGGATAGCATGAAGAAAACGATTGAATATAAAGATAAAGCCGAAACGCGCCGGGACGATTCGAAGCTCTGGGCCGAATGCGCGGCTGGCAGCGAAGAGGCTAGAGAACAGCTTATACTTGCCAACAGACCGATGGTGTATTGGCTCGCCAAGAAATTGAAAGTGCCATACAACACATATCAGGATTTGATTCAGGAGGGGATGTTGGCGCTAATCAATGCAGTAGACTCCTTCGATCCAGGCAGGAACATCTGTTTTTCGACCTATGCATATTACAAGATCAATGGGAGAATGATAAACTTCCTCCAGCGCGTAGAGGCTAAGGCGCCGACGCCGGTTGAAGACGCGTCATTTGAGAACCGCGAGGAAAGCGTCGCGGCGTTCAGCGACGCCTCGGACCGCAGCGAATGGTCGATAGACCTTGAAAATGCTCTGTCGCAGCTTTCTGAGCGCGAGTCAGATATAATCAACGCGCTTGTAATGGAAGGGCGCGTCGCAAACGAAGTCGCAGCGGAAAAATCTCTTGACGTAAGCAACGTTTACCGAATTCGCCGCAAGGCGCTGTCCAAACTCAAAACGTGGCTTGGAATAGAGGACTCTCAGGCTGCGTTAAAAGCCTAGACGCAGGAGAGCGAAGCTGGCGGGGAACTGATAACAAATGACGCAAAAAACAGCAAGACTTCAAAGATGGCTCGACCGGCTTACGGCGGCCTGCGAAAATAAAAAATGGAAATCTGCGGTTGCCGAGGCCGACTGCCTCTCCGCGGAGCTTCGTTCCGTCCGCGAAGAGCTCTGGGAGAAGGCAGAGGAGTCCGTTGAGCCGAAGCGTTCGTTCAATTTCAGGACGTGCGCATTTTTGGGCGCACGTTCTTTCGGCATCGCTATCGTAATTGTGTGTCTCTGCACTTTCCCGATAGCGGTTGAGAGCGGTCGGCCGCATAGCGTCGCCGCTCTTCCGACAACAGAGGAAAAGAATAAGTTTGAAGAAATCACATTCGTTACGGCGGAAGAAAAAGAACTGCTTCAGATGCTGCGCGCAGAACTGAAGGAGAGCAATGTAGCCGTGCGTTCCGCTGAAAAAGAAAAGCCCGCCGCACAACGGAAGTTGACGGCTAAGATAGTCGAGCGCCAGATAACAGATGTCCCGGAAAAGGCTGCGGCTGCGCGGCCGGAAAGAATCAAGCCGGAGGAGCTGCTGACGCTCATACAGATAGGAGAAAAAAGCCTCAGAGGGGACACACCAGCTATAAAGATAATAAATTAGGCTTGAAGCTGATTCAGTTTTTTGTTTCAAGGAGTGGTAATTAGTGTTGATGCGAACCAAATTGCTGGCGCTCTCAGCGGCGGCGATAATGCTGGCCTCGCAGACGGCGTACGCCGCTGACGAGAGCCTTGATGCACAGAACTCGCGGCCGTCGGGATTTTCCTCCAGCGTATTAAACGGTGGAGGTTCTCCGCTTCAGCCAAGTGCACAGACGCCGCCGGAAAACGAAAGGCTTATGGAGCCGCCTTCTATTGCGAAGCTTGCGGGACCCGTAATAATGAACGTCGGACTCGAGGGCAACAGCGAAGTGGCTGTCGAACATATCATGAGCGTAGTGACTACCAAAGCAGGAGAACATGTGGACGAAGAAAAGCTGCGCAAAGACGCGGAGGCGATATTCGAGCTCGGTTTCTTCAGCGCTACTGATTACAGAGTCTCCGACATAGAGGACGGAGTCAACGTCACGTTCCTTGTGCAGGAAAACCCGAAAGTCGGCGAAATACGATTCGTCGGCAATACCGTATACTCGAGCGAAGAACTGAGTAAGATCGTATTTACTCAGCCTGGAATGATTTTTAACCGCACATTCTTCCGCAACGACCTTCAGAGAATCAAAGAAAAATACCAGGCTGACGGATACGTTATGGCTAACGTCCGCGACGTCAAAATAGACGGCGACGTCATAACTGTCGAAATACTTGAGCCGAAAGTCTCAGAAATCGTCATTCAGGGCAACAGAATCACAAAGACAAAAATAATCGAGCGCTACATAAGAGTCAAGGTCGGAGAAAAGTTCAACTCTAACGAGCTGCGTCTTACGCTGAACCGCTTGCAGGGACTTGGGTATTTCAGCGACGTAAACGTCAACTTCGAACCGGGAGAAAATCCAGACGAAGTCGTGCTCGTACTTACTGTTGAAGAAGCCCGCACGGGGCGGCTTGGTTTCAATGTCGCCTATGGAACACAGAGCGGCTTCGGCGGCGGTATGAGCTACGAGAACTCAAACCTCTGGGGAACTGGCAACAAGCTCAGCGTCGGCTTTGAGCTTGGCAACCGCGAGGAATACTGGCTGACTCTTGAGCAGCCGTATATGAGCCATAAGGTATTTGCATGGCGCGTCGGAGTTTACAAGCGCGAGTGGGACGATATCTATTACTATGAAGATGATATCGAATATCTGGAATATGACAGAGACCGTTTGGGGGCTTTTGTCGGATTTGGTAAGAAATTCGCGGCGGAGTCTAAATATAACTGGTATCTGTTGCTTGATTGGCATAAAACAGAGAATGATAATATACGTAATCATGCGTCAGACAGCGATTGGAACCGCTACAGAGACAAGAACAACTATGGTCAAGATGCAAGTATCAATGAAATGATAAGCGGCATCAGAGAAGAGGAACTTGGCGAAGGCGACTACTATTCTGCAACCGCTACGTTCCGTCGTTTCAATCTCGACGAGTACCTGCCATACCAGAAGGGCGATATAGAATCCATCAATGTGCAGGCAGGAAAGGCCGACGTTGAAGGTGTTGATTACAGCTATGTTAAGTACTGGCTTGAAGGGCGTTTCTACTATCCAATAGGAAACTTCCTCAAAGACATATTCGAGACGTCATTCCTTGACGGTGTCGACGGCAAGCCCGTCATTCTCGCAACCCGCGTAATAGCCGGTTCTGCCAGCGGCGACGTTCCTTACGATGAACTTTATGAAGTCGGCGGAGATACAACGTTGCGCGGCTACGACGATGACTATTATCATGGACGTAATATCGTGCTTGGCAATATCGAGCTTCGTATCCCCGTCCAGAAAATGTTCAGCCTGGTCTTCTTCTACGACATAGGCAGAGCGTGGGATTCCGGCAAAACCAGAAACGGAAAGGAAGTTGTCTACGGTGACGACGATTGGGGCAGTTCTCCGGGCGTCGGCATAAGGCTTAACACCCCGCTCGGCAACTTACGCCTTGATTACGCTAACGGTAAGGAAGACAGATTTGTTTTTGGCTTCGGAGAGCTCTTCTAAGCCTCTAAAAAAGTCGTGTAAGAGTATTATGGCTGCGGCAATTTTTATTGCCGCAACATTTTTGCTTGCCGCTGGTCCGGCTTGGGCCGTTTCTATAACCGCCGAGGGACTGAAGGATTGGCAGGAGGAGCTCGCCGTACAGACGCTGACGGCGGTAGCTGAAAGTATTCCGCAGTCGGGAAGCTCTGCATATAGAGCGGAGATTTTGCAGACTGTGGCAAGACGGCTTTTTGCCGGGTACCGCGTGTCTGTTATATCACAGAGACGCGACGCCGCTGCAGTACGGTTCGACTCTGCCGGTGATGAACTTCTCTGGCGCGTCGACGTCGCCGTGCCGTCGCTGCGCGATATGCCGTTAGAGTGGTTCCAGAAGGACATGTCAGGACTTGCAGACGAGATCGCCGTTCTTTTGAGCGGCGTGCCGCTTGAGTCGCTTTCGTGGTCTGACAGGGCGCTTCAGGAAAAGATCAACTCGCTCGCAGGAGAGCGCCTGCCGGGGTGGACGCCGGAAATGCTCGTAACTCGCGGCGATGCTGAGGCTGTGCTTTCGGTTTCGTTTGTTCCGCAGATGCCGATGATATTGGCCGTCAACCCAACGTTTACGTCGACGTCGCTGCCGTCGTTGCTTTACGGCGAATTTCGTGACGACCTCCAGGGACACTTAGCTCCGCTCGTCGGCCTGCCGGTCAAGTGGGCCGCGAAGCATTCCGCCGATCTTTCCAAGTGGACAGAAGGATATATAAACGGCCAGATGCTTGTACGGCGTTCGAACTCGTCCGCCGAGGCCGCTTTTCAGGCTTCGCAGATATCGAATATGAACGTGCGCATAGACAGCCGCAATTACACGATAGCGGCGTGGGCAACTATTTACGCTGGGACTTCTGACAAATCTGCGGAACTGGGCCTGCACTTTGGACGGAAGGTCGAAATTATACGCGATCTTGACATGGAGGCGTATGCGGAGGGCATCCTCGGCCTTCGCGACTGGGACATCAACGGGCGCTTCGGCCTGCGCTGGCGTCCGATGGTGCGCAATCTTTGGCTTGGAGGCGAATGGGACACGGAGGATGAAATGTGGTGGGGCAAGCTGTCGCTGGACGCGGAGCTTCATAAGCCTTACGCATGGATTCGCCTGCGCGAGGACGGCGTTTTCAACGGCGCTCTCGGCTGGCGCGCTACAGAATATATATCATTTGAAGTCGAATACGACGAGCGCGACGAAGACCGGTGGAGCCTGAAAATGATAGGCAACCTCTAGCGCGCGGAGAGGAATGAACGACATGGCTAAAGTCATAACTCTTGCACAGATCGCCGAAATTACAGGCGGACGCGTGGTCGGAGACCCGGAAATTAAGATTTCCTCCATATCCGACCCGAGAAGGCCGAAAGAAGGCGCCATATCTCCGCTTTGGGAGAAGAAGCTTGAAAAATTTGCCTTCGGATGCCCAGTGCTTTTTACAAAAAAAGGTTGGGTGAAGGAGGGGCAGAGCGGCGTAGAGCTTGACGAGCCGCGCACCGGGCTTATCGCGCTGCTGAAATTTTTCGACGAAGCGCCGGAGCGCGAGCGCACAATATCCGAGCGTGCGCTTGTCGATAAAGACGTATCTCTCGGAGCAAATGTGGCCGTCGGAGCCGGCAGCGTGATAAAGGCTGGAACTTCTGTCGGAGACGGCACCGTTATTATGGAAAACGTTTTTATTGACTGCGATGTTACGATTGGCAGGAACTGCGTGATAGAACCAGGCGCAGCGGTCTTTCACCACAGCGTCCTGGGCGACGGCTGCGTGCTGCATGCAAACGCCGTGATAGGATGCGACGGCTTCGGTTTTCTGCCCGATCCGAAGGCCGGCATGGTGAAGATTCCTCAGATAGGCATCGCGCACCTCGACGACGGCGCAGAGATAGGCGCTTTCAGTTCGGTTGACAGGGCGACTTTCGGAGAAACCTATATCGGCAAGTGTACCAAGATAGACAGCCACGTGAAGATAGGGCATAATTGCCAGGTCGGCGCGTACACGATAATCGTAGCGCAGTCCGGCATTGCCGGCAGCAGCCATATCGGGAACAGAGTCATCATGGCGGCGCAGTCCGGCGCTGCAAACCATGCATCGGTCGGAGACGGCTGCACTGTAGGCGGTCGCTGCGGCGTGACTGCGGATGTGCCGGCCGGTTCGATAGTCTCAGGATTTCCCGCGCAGGATCACAGGAAGGAGCTTCGCATTCAGGCAGCTATCCGTCAGCTTCCGGATATATCGTCGAGCGTCAGTGACTTCGGCAAACGCATAGCGGCGCTTGAAAAGAGGTTCGAAGATGAAAACGCTTAAAAACGAAATAAAAATATCCGGCGTCGGCCTACATTCTGGGGCGTATGCGACGGTTCGTCTGATGCCGTTGGAGCGCGCGGGCATATGGTTTGCAAACAATAAAGGGGAACTGTCCAACGTTGCGGAGGCCGTAGTAGAAGAAGACCGGAGGCTTACGGGGTTCTCTCTTCCGAACGGCGTCGCCGTATGGACCGCTGAGCATATGCTCGCGGCTATAGCAGGCATGGAGCTCGAAGCTGTGGCGATTGCGCTTGACGGCGGGGAAGTCCCGATAATGGACGGCAGCGCATTCCCATTTGCGGAAGCGATAAACGAAACAGGTTTTATCGAAGTCCCCGGAGAAGCTCTGCGCAGATCGCTTTCCGCGCCGATCGCGCTCGAAGAGAACGGCGGAAAGCGTTTTCTCGCCGCCGTACCGTCGGAAAAGCTGTGCGTCAGCTATGTTATAGATTATTCCGGCACGCCGGTCGGCACACAAAATGTCACTTACGATGTTACACGCGAGACTTTTTATAATATAATCTCTAAAGCAAGAACGTTCGGACTAACGTCCGAGCTTGATTATCTTAGGCGGCACGGCCTCGTGAAAGGCGGAAGCCTCGACAACGCGCTTGTATTCGACGGCGAAGGACTTGTAGGGGACGCTTCTCTGCGTTTCCCGCTCGAGTGTGTTACGCATAAGGTGATAGACCTGCTCGGCGATTTAACGCTCGCCGGATCGATACCGACGGCGCATTACGTAGCGATTGCCGCAGGCCATAGTATTCACGACAAGCTCGCGAGAAGGATACGGACGGTTTTCCCATTATAAATTTTTCAGGGGTGCCGCGGCACCGCCAGGGAGGAAGATTTTTCATGCAAATTAATATCAACGAGATAATGGGGCTGCTTCCGCATAGATACCCGTTTCTGCTTGTTGACAGGATCGAGGAGGTCATCGACACCGATACGGTGAAAGAGGTGACGGGCTACAAGAACGTCACTTTCAACGAGCCTTTCTTCCAGGGACATTTCCCTGACGAGCCCGTCATGCCCGGCGTGCTCATCCTTGAAGCGATGGGGCAGGTCGGCGCCGTTCTCATGAAAATGCAGAAGGAATTCCAGACGGGCGAGCGCAAGCTTGTCTATCTGACTTCCATAGACAACGCGAAATTCCGCAAGCCGGTAAAGCCGGGCGACCAGCTCCGCACGACCGCGAGACTCAAGAGACGCCGCGGCAGCATGGGAAAATTTGAGTTTGTCGCTACGGTAGACGGCGAGATAGTCGCGCAGGCGGAGATGGGCTTTCATATCGCTTCGGGCCTTACGTTAGAGGCGGCAGACAAGAAATGAGCGTTCAAATACATCCTACCGCGATAGTCGCAAAAGAGGCTAAGCTTGGCGAGAACGTAAAAATAGGCCCGTACTGCATCGTTGATCCGAAGGCTGAGATCGGCGACGGCACTGAGTTGCGCGCTTTCGCGCGCGTCTGCGATTATACTAAGATGGGGGCGGGATGCGTGATCCACGAGCACGCCGTAATCGGCGGGCCGCCTCAGGATCTCAGCTACCGCGGGGAAGAGACGTGGGCTATCCTCGGTGACAAGGTCGTCTGCCGTGAGTTCGTTACGATCAACCGCGCCACCGGCGAGGGCAATGTGACGAAGGTCGGAGACTGCTGCTTCATCATGGAGAACGTCCACCTGGCTCACAATGTCCGTGTAGGCCACGACTGCACTATAGCGAACAAGTCCGGCATTTCCGGACACGTGGTTGTCGGCGATTTCGTCGTGATCGGCGGAATGACCGGCTTTCATCAATTCACACATATAGGTTCCTACTGCATGATAGGCGGTCTTTCGCGCATAACGCAGGACGTGCCGCCATACTGCTTAGCGGCTGGGATACCGCTCCGCGTATTCGACATCAACAAGGTCGGCCTGCGCCGCCGCGGCTTCGAGTCCGCAACGCGCCGCAAGATACGCGAAATGTACAAGCTAATATATAATTCGTCGCTTCCGACTAAAGAGGCGCTAAAACAGCTTGCTGAGAAGTACCCGTGCGACGCTGAGGCGAAGACGATACTCGACTTCGCCGCCGAAAGCACGAGAGGCTTCACACCGCGCGTGACGCACGACTGGGAACGCAAGGCGGAGGAATAGCTTGATAAAACTGTTCGCGATGGACGTCGATGGCACTTTGACCGACGGCGGTATTTACATGGATGGCGCAGGCGGCGAAATGAAGCGCTTCGACGTGCAGGACGGTCAGGGAATAGCCATGCTCCTGCGGAAGGGCGTCAAGGTTGTTTTTATAAGCGGGCGTTTCTCCGCGCCGACGCTGCAGCGCGCTGAAGATTTGAATATAACGCGCTGCGTCAACGGCATTAAAGAAAAATTGCCGGAGCTGGAGAAAATCGCCGCAGAGTTCGGTGTCGGCGCGGAAGAGACGGCCTACGCCGGCGACGACCTGCCTGATCTCGGCTGCATACGCTGGGCTGGCCTGGGCATAGCTGTTGCGGACGCGCGCCCCGAGGTTCTCGAAGCGGCCCGATATGTTACGCGCAGCGCAGGCGGGCGCGGCGCGATACGCGAATGCGCCGACATGATAATAAGAATCAACGACGGAGAGAATATCTGTTGAATATATCATCGTTTAAGATAAGGGCTCTTGACCGTTTCATACTTAACGAGCTCAAAGCGCCGTTTTTCTTCGGCCTTGTCGCCTTTACGATAATACTTGTCGCTGGAGGCCTGCTCTTCCAGATGGCGGAACTCATAATACAACAGGGCGTTTCAATAGGCATAGTTATAAGGCTCTTTATTTATTATATGCCGCGTCTTGTTGTATTCACGATACCGATGAGCTGCCTGCTCGCCGCGCTGCTCGGCTTCGGAAAGCTCTCGGCTAACTCGGAGATAGTCGCGCTCAAGTCCGCGGGCTTGTCCTTCCAGCGCATCGTGCGACCAGTCGTCCTGGCGGCCTTCGTCATATCAATTTGCGCTCTTGTCATAAATGAGAGCATTGTTCCGATGAGCGAACGCGCTGCGGCGAACGTCATGAAGTATGAGGTGCTCCATGAGTCGGCGCCGGTCTTCAAAGCGAAGGTTTTTCTCAAAGAAGAGGGCGGAGGATCTGTCGCGCGAGTCATCTACATAGACAAGATGAACAATAAGACGAAACGAATGGAGAACGTAGTCGTCGAGGAATTCGAAAGAGGCCGCCTTGCTCGCGTCATAGCTGCAAAGAGCGGAGAGTGGGTATCCGGAAGCTGGTGGCTGACTGACGGCGCGGTATACGAGATAAAAGATACGAAGGAAGTCGCCCTGCTCTTTAAGTTCAGCCGTCAGGCGCTTATGCTCAACATGTCTCCGGACGAAATTTCCGCAAAGGACAAAAAACCGGACGAAATGACCATCCCGGAGCTGTTGCGCGCGATAGAGATACGCGGCAATACAGGCGCGGAAGCTGGAGACCTCTGGATGGCTTTCCATCTGCGTCTTGCGGTGCCATGGGCCTGCCTTATCTTCGGCATCCTGGGCGCGGCGCTCGGCAGCAGGCCGCAGCGTTCGAGTTCGAGCGTAGGCCTCGGATTCAGCGTAATAATAATCTTCGTCTACTACGTGATAATGTCCTTCGGACGCGCGCTCGGTGAAAGCGGATCGCTTCCCCCGCTCCTCGCGGCCTGGGTTGCGAATATCGTGTTCCTTGTGATAAGCATATTCTTCTGCCTGAGGGCCAATAGGCTCGGCTGAGGCGGGAATCCATAAAGAAAACGGCGGTTCTCCGGATAAACGGAAAGCCGCCGTTTTTTGTATATTTGCAGCCGCTTGGAATGACAGACTCTACTTCGCAGCGCCGGGCGGGAAAGCCGAGAGCTCGCCGGTGTCCTCAAAAACTATATAGGTCGTCGTGTAGAGCTCGAGATGGTGCAGCTTGTCGAGAAGTTCTTCGAGCTTTTTCATAGACGGAGCGGCCGCCTCGGCGATACAGACCACATCGCCGGTCACGTCCCATGCGCGGACGATCCCTTCGAGCTCGCGAACGGCCGGCAAAAGCCGGAAGTAGTGTTTTTCCGCGACGCGCGAGTCGCTCTTGGTTTTCATGAGGATCAACGCTTTAATGCCGAGGCCCATAGCGGAGTAGTTAAACACAGGACGATAGCCTTCTATCAGCCCGGCATCTTCCATGCGCCTGACGCGATCGCGCGCGGCAGGGGAAGTGAGTCCGACTGCGCGTCCTATTCCGTGAAGGTCGCCCTTGCGTTTTCCGAGAGCGTCCGTATTATGCGCCAGTCCGTCTCATCTAGCTGTATGCTTCTGCCGTTCACCGCACCGCCCGCCTTTCGCAGGAAAATAACCTGTATCTGATTATATCAGAGTTATATCATGGCGGACGCGCTTGGCGGAGCAGCCAGTGAAAAAGAATTAAAGCGGCACGGCGTATTTAATTTAATTTTGTTGTAAATGGCGACATGACGCTTTCGTATCGGCGTGGCGTGGAAAATAATTATTTGATATATTTGCATTCGCCTTGGGCGGAACGTTTTAGGGGAACGCGACGGCTTCATGGCGCACCTCAAACTCCCGCCGTCTTGCACCGGCGGCGGCAAAAATCGACGGGCGTGTGGTGACTCCGCGCCCGTGATTTATTCCCTACTATAAGTCAGTACAATTCATATCAGCAGCCGACTGCTACGTTGCCGGCAGCTCGCCTGTCTCGCTGAGCACGATATACGTCGCCGCAGCGCAGCCGAGCGCACCGAACTGTACGAGCACGACCGTCGAGCTCCATACTCGCCGTGGCTATAGCGTTCTAGCTGAGCTTCACAAATCAGTCATGCGGATACAATAAAGCGGGCCGTCTGGCAAAGGCCTGCTTTTTACGTTAGTCGTATTCTATTTCAAGCAGAGTTTTTCGTTGCCGGCTATAAACTGCCCTATAATCGCCGAGCATTCAAAATCGTTCGCGCGCAGTATTGGGAGCATCTCTTCGCAGGCTTCGCGCGGCGCAGCGATGAGCAACCCGCCGGAGGTCTGCGGGTCAAAGGCTATATCCTCTGCGAAGCGCCCGAGAGGCGACTGGTTTACCACTCTGTCGCCGACATATTTTTTGTTCTCGTAGGAGCCGGCGGGGATAAGCCCCATGTTCGCCATCTCCTCGATGCCCGGAAGCAGAGGCACTTTAGCGCACTCTATCTCAAGCGAGGTGTGCGGCGACGCAAGGTCGAGCGCGTGGCTTCCGAGTCCGAAGCCGGTCAGGTCTGTACAGGCGTGTACCTTCTCGCGCAGCTCCTTTGGGAAGAGCGGCGGCACCGCGTTCAGCTTCGCCATGTTCTCCTCCGCGGCTTTTATGTTTTCCGGCGCGAAAAGTCCGGCTTTTATAGCCGTGACGGCGATGCCGGTGCCGACTGGCTTCGTGAGTATCAGGCAGTCTCCCTCGCGCGCCGTGCCGACAGTCCACATCGCCTTCGCATCGACTTCGCCGAAAACGACTAGCCCGTACTTCGGCTCTTCGTCCTGCACGCTGTGACCGCCCGCCAGCATGGCTTTAGCCTCGATTATCTTGCGCGCGCCGCCGTCGAGTATCTCCTGTAAAACGGATATAGGTTCGCATGATGTCGGGAAGCATACGACGTTGAGCGCGATCAGCGGCTCTCCGCCCATCGCGTAGACGTCGCTCAGAGAGTTCGCCGCGGCGATTTCGCCGAAACGCCTCGGCTCGTCGACGACAGGCGTTATAAAGTCTATAGTCAGTATGCCAATTCTGTCTTCCGTTATCTTCCACAGCGCGGCGTCCTCGCCGTGGTTCCACGAAGCGAGCAACCTGCCGGTCTCGAGGACCGGCAGCCCTTTTAAAATTTTGTCAAGCTCCGCCGGAGCTATCTTTGCCGCTCAGCCGCTTGTGCGCGCGCGTTCCGTAAGCCGCATTTCCACCGCTCCTACACCGCGCGCAGGTGCTGCACATCCGCCGCGGCGAATATTTTTTCCTCTGAATTTATTTTGACGACGAGCGCGCCTTCCCGAGTGACGCTTGTCGCGCGTCCCATGAATATCTCGTCGTCCTGTATAACCTTTACGTCTTTGCCTAGAGTATCGCACTCGCGCCTATATACCGCGAGCAGCTCCGCTCCGCCTGACTTTGTATCGAGCATCTTGGCGTAGCGCGCGAAAGTATCGAGCAGCGTCACAAGTACGCGCCAGCGGGGCAGTATTTTGCCGCTTTCAACCAGCGCAGATGTTGCGATTTCGCGAAGCTCCTGAGGCACGTCGCCCGGCTCCATATTCACATTTACGCCGATACCGGTCGCAGCGTAGTAGATCCTGTCTGGTTCTCCGGCCGCTTCGCTTAAAATGCCGCACATTTTGCGCCCGCGGCAGAGTATGTCGTTCGGCCATTTTAGCTCGGCTGGAATGCCGTACATCGCCCGCATGGTCTCTTTTACGGCGAGCCCGGCCGCCAGGTTCAATAGCTGTACCTCGCCGGGCTTGAGCATAGGACGCAGAAGCACGGAAAAGACGATGTTTTTCCCCGGCGCTCCTACCCAGCTACGGCCTCGCCGCCCGCGTCCCGCGCTCTGGGCTTCGGCACAAGCGACTATCCCCGCCGGAGCCTTCTGCCGCGCAAGGCTTTTTATAACGCTCTGCGTCGAGTCTACGTCTTGGAAATATAAGAATTTATTGAAAAGCGGATTCCCGCGCAGGAAATACTCTATAGCAGTCGGCGCAAGCGCCTGCACTGCTTCCATGTCGCCCAGGCGGTAGCCTTTCTGCGGCAGCGATTCAACCGGAAGTCCCTCGTCGCGCAGAGCGCAGGCAGCTTTGAAGACGGCTTGTCGAGAGGCTGAGAGGCGCTCTGTCACGCGCGAGCTCGAAACGACCTCGCCCGGATTTTCGATCAGCAGTTCAAAGAGCTTCGTCCTGCTTGTTTCTTCGCTTGCGGTTTTCGCCATCGAACGTCTCCTCCTCGTCTAAAATCCACTAGATTATATACGATTTTTAGCCAAGTGAGGTTATAATAAAGGCCAATTTGTATATCGGGGAGGGGTAATTGATGGTTTCACTTCCGACATCGACCGTCATTACAAACCTGCGTTCATCGTTCGATGAGCTGCGTGAGAGTCTTTGACCTGCCAGCGTCAGAGACAAGGGGCGAAGAACTGCGTAAAATAACGGAAAACCCCGACTTCTGGGGCTCCGAAGGCTCGCAGGAAGTGACGCGCGAACTTTCGCGCATTCAGAACAAGCTCGACAAGGTCTCAGAAATGAGCGGCGAACTCGACGAAATATCGGCGATAGCGGAAATCCTTGCCGAGGGCGCGGACGCTGAGCTTGAGGAAGAGTTTTATGCGCGCGCAGAAAAGCTTTCAAAGACGATAGAAGACTACCAGACTTTCGTCCTGCTCGACGGCGAATACGACGCCGGGGACGCGATAATGACGATACACGCGGGAGCCGGCGGCCTTGACTCGCAGGATTGGGCGCAGATGCTCTGTCGTATGTATATGCGCTGGACTGAGACGCGCGGATACGCCGTGAAGGTGATCGACGAGCTTCCAGACCAGGAGGCGGGAATAAAAAGCATAACTTTCTCGGTCTCTGGCGACTACGCCTACGGCTACCTTAAAGGGGAGCAGGGCGTCCACCGTCTCGTGCGCATATCGCCGTTCGACTCCGCGAAACGCCGGCACACAAGCTTTGCCTCCGTTGAAGTCGTGCCGGTTCTGCCAGAGAGCGTGCAGATAGAGATACGCCCTGAGGACCTTAAGATGGACACATTCCGCTCCAGCGGTGCGGGCGGCCAGTACGTCAACATGACTGACTCTGCGGTGCGCATTACGCATATTCCGACGGGAATAATAGTCTCCTGCCAGACTGAGCGGTCGCAGCACATGAACCGCGCGACCGCTATGCAGGTGCTGCGTTCCAAGCTCTTCGAACGCATGATGCGCGAGCGCCAGGAGCAGCTTGACAGCATACAGGGCGAGAAACGTGCGATAGCGTGGGGCAGCCAGATACGTTCGTACACGCTGCAGCCTTTCCAACTCGTGAAGGACCACCGTTCCGGCTGCGAGATAGGCAACGTCCAGTCCGTGCTCGACGGCAATATCGACGAGCTGATAATCGCCTGCCTGCGTTTTATGAAGAGCGACAAAAAACAGTAACGGAGATGAAATACGCAAAATGAAAAAAATTACAGCGATAATAGCCGCGCTTACCGCGGCCTGCGCGCTCTGCACCGGCGCAGCCGCTACGGAGAAGCCGCAGAAATTCATCCCGACGGAGCCTATAATGCCGCTTTCGCAGATAAAACCGGGAATGACTGGTTACGCGAAGACTGTCCTCTCCGGCACTAAGATAACGCCGTTTGAGATCAGCGTCATAGGCGTACTCCCGCGCAAAACGAGCCCCAAGAACCTTATAGTCATAAAAGTGAAGGACGAGTACGTGCGCAGCCACGGCGGCATAGCGGCGGGCATGAGCGGCTCGCCGGTCTATATAGGCGGCAAGCTCATCGGGGCTATAGGCTACGGCTGGGCCTTCGCCGACAGCAACCTCGGCATGGTGACGCCTATAGAAGAGATGATGCGGGCGATGGATTGGAAGGACGACATTCCCGGTTTTCAAATCCCGCCCATACCTCTTGAAAAACCGCTGAGCGCAGATGTGAAAGAAAAGCCTGTGTCAAATGATAAAACTGCCCTCAAAACCGAAAACGGCGAAAAAACAGGATCTGCCGGCAAAGAAAAGCATTCAGCCCGCAGCGCCCTTGAAAAGAAAATGATGCCGCTGATGGTCGACGGCATCAGCGGCAGAATGGCGAAGCGGCTCGAAAAACAGTTCGGCATCGAGGTCGTCCCTTTCGGTACGAAAGCCGATGCCGGGAGTCCCGTCAACCTCGACTGGAGGCCCGAGCCGGGCTCGGCGATCGGCGCTGCGCTCGCGTGGGGAGACTTCTCGGCCGGCGGCATAGGGACTCTGACGGCGCTGTCGAAGGACGGGCGCTTCATCGCCTTCGCGCATCCGATGTTCAACCGCGGCGCGGTATCCTACGCAATGACCGAGGCCGGAATCGTCAAGATAATACCGAGTCTCACAAGCTCCTTCAAGTTGGGCTACATAGACTCGATCGCCGGTATCATAACGCAGGACAGGCCGCAGGCCATTGGAGGGCGCCTCGGACGGCTTGCCGCGGCGACAAGCTACACGGTGAACTTTAAGGACGCGGACACCGGCCGCAGCGCGACGAAACGCTTCCAGACCGTCTCCGACCCGTTTGTCGGCCCGGAGCTCGGCGCTACCGGCATACTCGGCCTGATAGACGCTGAATGGTCGCGCAAGGGGCAGGGCACTGCGATGCTCGCCTATTCGGTGAACGGCGGCAACATGAAGCCGACATGGACGCGCCGCGACATCTTCTTCTCTGAGAAAGACGTAGTCAAATCACTGCAGAAAGAGATCGAGGCTATGGGCAAGGTCATAGAACACAATAAATTCCGCGAGATAAACCCATATGGCGTCACGGTGAACGTCGAGCTGACGCAGGAGCCTCGCATAGTCTATGTTGAGAAAATCGAAATCCGCGACAAGAAGGATCTTTACAGCCCCGGCGACAAGCTGACGGTTGACGTGACTTTACGTCCGTGGCGCAAAGACGCCGTAGTCAAGACCTTTGAACTGACCGTCCCCGACAACGCCATGGCCTTCTGCGAAGTTACGGCGCGCGGCGGCGGCATCGAAGAGCCTGTGCAGGAGCCGCTGGTGACGGGGACGCGCGCAATAACGTCGTTCCGTGAGCTTATCCGCGAGCTCAGCGCGAAGGAGGCCAACAACCAGCTTATAGTGGAGATAGACGGGCCGGAAGACCCGACCGGCGACAAGAAGGACGAAAAGGCTGCCCCCGCTAAGAGCCGCAGCAAGCTTGCCGCCGACGCTACGGCCGGCAAAAACGGCGGAAAGGATAAAAAAGATAAAACCGGAGCGCATCGCGGCAAGAAGGACGCGAAGGAATCCTTCTCGCCTGCGGATTTGCTCGAAGACCGCTTCGTCAGCGAAATCAAATCCGAGCGCATCAAGTCGGGCGCCATGACCATAGCCGACACGAACTATTACGTCGACGGAGTCCAGCGCACCTTCATCAAGATCAAAACGAATGACGACGGGGGAGCGATAACCGACGAACAGCTCGTCGCCCTGATAGCCGCCGTACAGTCCTCCAAATCCGGGGAAAAAGTCAAGACCGCCGGAGACGAAGACTCAGAATCGCCGGACGGCGATGGAAACGAAGGTGACGACGGGGACGACGACGATAACGAAGAGAGCTTTACAATAATATCGCAGAGCGGAAGGTAAATCGTATAAAAACAGAAAAGCGGAGTCGACGCTATCCGTTCAGCATACCTTCCGGCCATCCTTCGGACTCGCGCATATTTTTCAGCGCGTGGATGATATTGCTTTTGAGCTCCGGCGTCTCCTTCATCAGGCGCGCAAGCGTCTCCTTCGCCTGATCGCGCTTTGTAGCGCCGCTGAAGGGACAGCATGAACTGGTGACCGGCAGGCCAAGACGTTCCACCTCAAGGCGTATGCTGCGCTCTTCGAGATAAATCATAGGGCGTACGACCCGAATCTGCGTGCGGCTCATATAGAGGTGCGGATGGAAGCATTTGAAGCGCCCGCCGTAAAAGAGATTCATCAAAACCGTTTCTGCCGCGTCGTCCTTATGATGGCCGAGCGCAAGCGCGCCGCAGTCGGCGGCGCGCGCGGCGTTCGCGAGCATTCCGCGCCGCATATTTGCGCAGAGGCTGCAAGGAGACCGCTCCTCGCGCTCCTTCATTATCTGGTATGTCGGGTGCTTAATCGTAACGACCGGGATGCCGAGCTCGTCCATGTAGCCGAGAACGGCGTCGGCATCCATAGAGCCGCCGGACTGGTCTATCATGCAGGCGCGCAGCTCAAACTTTACAGGGCTGCGCTTCCGCAGCGACGCGAGCGCGAGCGAAAGCAGCAGGCTGTCTTTTCCGCCCGAAAGGCCTATCATAACGCCGTCTCCGGCTTTTATCATGCAATAATCCCTTATGGCTTCTCCTACGAAGCGGGAAATTTTCTTTGAGATGGGGTAATGTTCCTCAAAATCCTTCAGCTTGATCGCTTCCCTTCGGAGATATAATATTACGATATGCTAGCATAGATTTTGCTGGAGGTGCGCCGTAATGAAAAAAATTGAGATAATTCTCGCAGACGCCGATTCTCTGTTCACCGACGCGCTGCGCGCCGCGCTGTCGTCCGTTGAAGATTTCAGCGTGAGCGCCGCCGGTGCCGGAGCCGCCGGGCTGCGCGAGGCGTTTAGGCGCGCCCAGGGCGTCGCTGTCATCCACCGGCAGACACCGGACGCCGAAACGGTACACATGCTGCGTGATGGCAAGCGCGACAGGAAGGATTTGCGCGCGCTGCTTATCGTCAAGGAGCCGACCGCCGATCTTCTCTCTCTGGCTGGCGAAAACGCGGGAATAGGCGTCATGTCGGGCTCGTCGACAGTGGATGAGCTTGTTTCCGCGCTGCGCTCTCTTGCGCGCGGCGAACGCTACGTCAGTAAAAAAATTCTAGCCGCCGCGGGTGGAAGAAGCGACGCCGAGCGTCTCAGCGACCCGCTGGGCGAAGTAACGCCGCGCGAACGCGAGGTGCTGTATTGGATCGCGCTCGGCCTTACAAATAAAGAAATATCGAAAAAAATGATTCTTTCAGAAAAAACCATAAAAAACCACGTCAGCCACATACTGAAAAAGCTCGAGCTCACCGACCGCACCAAAGCCGCCGCCTTAGCGTGGCGCGAAGGGCTTCCGCAGATATCGGAGGATTATTATTCTCTCTCTTCCGCGGAGCCTATGCTACAATAATAAGTGTACGGCGGCCGCGCCGTCCAGTTTTGTCTTAGGGAGGACAGAATGAGCGTAAAAAAGAGCTTCTCGATATTTGTCATAATCGTCGTACTTTCAATAGTCGGCGTACTGTTTTTCAGTATAGACGCGTCGACATTCGCAATGCTCGGCGACGCGGATTTGAAGCTCCTTGCTTGCGCCGCTGCGCTCGTCGTACTCATGTGGTTCCTTGATGCCTTCAAGTTCATGACGCTTGCGCGTGCCGCCGGCGAAAAATTGTCGCTGCGCTGCGCACTTTCAGCCGTCTGGATAAATTACTTCGGCAGCGCCATCACTCCTATGCAGAGCGGCGGCGGTCCTTTTCAGGTCTATCTGCTGTACAGAAACGACGTCTCCGTCGGCAAATCGATCGCGATAACGCTCGTCCGCACGCTCCAGGTGCTGTTTCTGCTCGCGATGGTCGCGCCATTTGCGATGGTCGCAGAACCAGATTTGCTGCAAAAATATTCATACCTGCGCTGGTACGCATGCTACGTCGCGATCTTCATCGGCGGCTGCGCCTTTCTGCTCGTCGTCAGCATTGCGCGCCCACGCTGGATAAAGCGCTGGGTCAACGCCGTGCTGGTCTGGGGCAACAAAATAGGCTTCCTTAAATCAAAATACCTGCTGCGCGCCGCGCGCTGGATAAACCACGAGATTACGACCTACAATGACAACATAAAGCTCTTCACCTCGACCGGAAAGGGCTGGTTTGCGCTCTCCGCTTTACTTGCCGCGGCGCACCTCATCACCTACATGTCAATAATGCCCTGCCTGATACTTGCGGCTGGCTTCAACGTCAACTATATTCAGTGTATTCTCGCTGAGTCCCTGCTGCTCTTCATTCTATACTTTATCCCGACGCCGGGCGCGAGCGGCGCGGCTGAGGGCGGCGCCGTCGCCGTATTCGGCCTGTTCGTGCCGTGGAGCGTCGCTGGGGTCATGGCGGTAACGTGGCGGATACTCTCCGAATACACTGGGATAGCTATAGGCACCTTCATTATGGTAAGAATGCTCGGATGGGGCGGAGCGGATAAAGTCCTTTCCGACGAGAACAACAAAATAGAACAAGGCGGATGCGGCAAATGAAAGTAAGCAAAAAGGTAAGTTCTGCGGCGTTTAAGCGCAGGGGGCTCTTCTGGGGCGTCTTTGCGGCCGGTATATTGATTTTCCCCGGCGAATTCGAGATAGTGCGCTTCACAATAGGGCTTGCGTTAGTCTTCGGCGGCCAGCTCCTTCGCTTCTGGGCGGCGGGCTACATCCCGAAATACCGTACCGAGGTCATAGGCGCGCCCGTGCTCGTTACGTGGGGACCGTATAAATGGGTGCGCAACCCGCTCTACGCCGGCAACGCGATAATGGGACTCGGTTGGTCTCTGATGGTCGGATGGGGCTGGGTCGCTGCCTTCGTCGTTGCTTTTATGCTGCTGTACTCAATGATAATAATCCCGGCGGAGGAGGAATTCCTCGCCGACAAATTCGGAGCCGAATACGCCGAATTCAAAAGACGCGTCCCGCAGCTCATCCCATTCCCCCGCGGCGGTTTCCCGGACAAATCCCCGAACGAAAAACCTTTTGACTCTAAACGCGCGCGCGAAAAAGAAATCTACTCCATCCGCGTCAACATAATCGTCACAATAGTTATCATCATGAGGCTGTTCCTGTTCTAACGCAGCCGACGCAGACAACACTAAATGAAAAAGATTTTATTCGTCTGTCACGGTAATATCTGCCGCAGCCCTATGGCCGAATTCATCATGAAAGATATGGCGGAGAAGGCCGGGCTTGCGGGAGAACTGGAAATCGCGTCGGCTGCTACGAGCGCGGAGGAGATAGGCAATCCGGTTTATCCGGAGGCGCGGCGCAAGCTTGCTGAGCATGGGATAGACTGCGCGGGAAAAATAGCGCGCAGGCTGACTCGCGCCGACTGCGCTGAGTACGATATGCTGATCGGGATGGACGCCGCAAACATACGCGATATGAAACGCATCTGCGGCGCGGAAGCAGAGGACAAAATCCATTTCATGCTTGATTACGCGGGACGTTATGGAGCGTCTGTGGCAGACCCGTGGTACACGCGCGATTTCGACGCGGCGTGGCACGATATAGAGGCGGGCTGCCGCGGGCTGATTGAGTTTTTGAAAAAGTACAGAGCAGAATAAAATAATGTGCACCGGAATCGCTCAGGGCGCGGCTTCTGGGGCTATGCACATTCAATTAAAACAGAAGCGCAGCTTTACGTCGGGCAAAGGCGTATATAACGTGCGTACTCTTTCAACGGCAGTTCCTATGCAGAGTGCAAGCTCCGCAGTTTTGCAGACTGGCGAATCCTTTTTTTGACTGCACGCGAAGCTTAGTATTCTTTATATATATTCAGCGTGTCGAGGTCGATCGTCATGCCGTCGGTTGCGGCTACGAGCCTCGTCTCCGGGAGGTCGAGGTCTTCAAGAAAATGCGCGCCGTCGCCGGAGGTGAGCATTGCGCCGAGGTGCGTCAGCACGGCGAGCTTCGGGTGGATTTTCGTCAGCAGGTCACGCGCTTCTGCGATGGAAATGTGGTCGAGGCGCGGCTTTCTGTCTGGGAAGGTCGCGTTGATCGAGATGAAATCGCAGGCAGAGTAGCGCGAGCGGAAGTAGGGCATCATGCGGCTGTCGCTGATGATTCCCCATTCGCGCAGTCCCTCCTTGCGGAAGATGTAGCCGAAGCAGTCGACGCCGTGATGCAGGTGTATTACCGGTTCAGCCACTACGCCCTTGCCCAGCTCTATTTTTCCGCCTTCTTCCGGGATTTTTATTTTAGGTATTCTTTTTTGCGAGTACTTGAGCACGACCGGGTCGGCGCCGCGCAAGGAGTCGTCCGTTGCGACAAGCATTCCGCGAGAGTCGAATCCGCCGTGCGTCATGGCTTCTACTATAACGTTTACGTCCGTGCTGTGGTCGATGTGCTTGTGCGTCAGCATTACGACGTCGGCGGATGCGGCGTCAAGAGCGGGGCGCGACGAGCAGATATGCGCGAGGCTTCCCGGCCCCGGGTCTATGACGCCCTGTATCCCGCCGTAGCGGAACCATAGGCCGCCGGTGCTTCTGAGCTGGCGTATCATAGAAAAGCGTCCGCCGCTTGTGCCGAGATATTTTATAAAGTTCTCAGGATATTTGATTTCTTTTGCCGTCGTATCCATCGTGCACCTCACCACCTGTATTTTCCGCCGCCAGTTTTCAGTTCTTTTCTTCTTGCCGCGTAGTCCGGGCAGTATTTTGCCACATGGGTCCAGAATTCCGGGGAGTGGTTCATCTCCAACATGTGGCAGAGCTCGTGGATCATCACATACTCCGTGAGGTGCGGCGGAACGAGCGCGAGGCGAACGTTGAAGGTAACGCCGCCAGACGACGAACAGCTTCCCCACAGAGTTTTCGCGTTTTTCAGCGATACGCGGCGCGGCGCGGCTCCTATCCTTTTGCACCACGCCGGGAACTCGCGCTGAATTATTTCGCGCAGCCGTAGCCTGTACCAGACCTCAAAGTTGTGGCGTATATCTTCCGCCGCGAGGCCTTCGAACGAAAGGAACGCTCCGTTCTCGAATTTCATCGGATATACGCCGTCGCGCCGGATGAAGCGCAACGGATATTGTTCTCCGCGATAATAGAACAACTCGCCTTCTTCGTAGCGATGTTCCTGCGGCTGAGCTGCACGCTTCTTCATGAGCCTGCCGCGCAGTTCTGCGCCGCTCTGTTCTGCGGCGGCTGCGAGTGCGTCCAGCGACGCCCCTGGCGGCGCGGCGATGAAGAACGAGCCGTCTTTCACGCCTAGCGCGATGTTCTTTCCTCTTGCGTTTCTTCTTATCTCGTATTTGATTCCGTCTACAATAATATATTCCGTCATCGCGTCCCGCCGACTCCCATAATGATAGAATTATAATGCATCGCTGATATTTCTGTCAGCGTGCGAAAACGAGTTACGGGGACGTGGCTATGAGGACGAACGTTAAAAATACCGCTGCGTGCGGGGCGAAGACCGTGATGTACGCGAGGCCGCCGCGCGGCGCGTTTCTGCCGGTGAATATGGAGGACGTGCGGGCGCGCGGGTGGAACAGAATAGAGATACTGATAATCACCGGCGACGCATACGTCGATCATCCGAGCTTCGGCCACGCGATTATCGCGCGCTGGCTCGAGGCGCACGGCTTCCGCGTAGGGCTTGTCTCGCAGCCTGACTGGCGCGGGACGGAGGATTTCGCAAAGCTCGGGCGACCGTCGCTCTGCGTCATGCTCGCGGCCGGGAATCTTGATTCGATGCTGAACCATTACACGGCGTCGAAGAAGAAGCGCCGCAGCGACGCCTATACGCCGGGCGGCGAGGCCGGGAAGCGCCCCGACCGCGCGACGATAGTCTACTGTAATAGGATACGCGAGTTGTGGGGCGACATCCCGCTGATAATCGGCGGAGTCGAGGCGAGCCTGCGACGCTTCGCGCATTATGATTTCTGGAGCGATTCTGTGCGGCGCTCGATACTCGCCGACAGCCGCGCCGATCTGCTCGTCTTCGGCATGGGGGAGCTCGCCTCGCTGGAAATAGCGGAGCGGCTCGCCGCGGGGGAGCCGGTTTCGGCTCTGCGCGACGTCGCGGGGACATGCTGGAAGACGCATGACGTGGCGCTCGCGAACGACGCAGTGACGCTGCCGTCATTCGACGAAGTCTGCGCGGACAAGAAAAAATTCGCCGGGGCCTTCGCCGCCTATTACGCGGAGCAGGACGCGATACGCGGCAAACGGCTGATACAGGACCAGGGCGCGTGGCGCATAGTGCAAAACCGTCCCGCGCGCCCGCTGACGCAGGCGGAAATGGATGAGGTCTACGCGCTGCCGTACGCACGTGCGTGGCACCCCGACTACGACGCGAAGGGCGGCGTCCCGGCGTTCGGCGAGGTATGTTTCAGCATAACGACGCACCGTGGCTGCTTCGGCGAGTGCGGTTTCTGCTCCATCGCCTCGCACCAGGGGAGAATCATACAGCGCAGGAGCGATGAGTCCATTCTGCGCGAAGCGGAGCTTTTGACGAAGGGGCACGGCTTCAAGGGCTATATCCACGACGTGGGCGGCCCGACTGCGAATTTCACGGAGCCGTCATGCCCCGACTCCGTCAAACGCGGTTCGTGCAAGGGCAAATCCTGTCTCTATCCCGCGCCGTGCCGCAAGTTGCGCGCAAGCCACAAAGGTTACATAGAGCTGCTGCGCAAGATACGCGCGCTGCCGAAAATCAAAAAGGTATTCATCCGCTCGGGAATCCGCTACGACTACATACTCGCGGATAAGAACGGCGACTTCCTAGAAGAGCTTTGCCGCTGGCACGTCAGCGGACAGCTTAAAATAGCGCCGGAGCATATAAGCCCGAACGTATTGAAGTACATGCGCAAGCCGGGCCGCGAGGTGACTGAGGAGTTCGTGCGCCGCTACGCAAATGTCAACGAAAAGCTCGGCCTTAAACAGTTCCTGGTGCCTTATTTCATTTCGGCGCACCCGGGATCGACGCTCAAAGAGGCCGTCGAGCTTGCGGAGTTTATACGGGACAGCGGCATGCGGCCCGAGCAGGTTCAGGATTTCACGCCGACGCCCGGTTCGCTTTCTACATGCATATACTACACAGGGCTCGACCCTTTTACTCTCGAAGAGGTCTACGTGCCGAAGGGGGCGGAGGAGCGGAAGATGCAGCGCGCCTTGCTCCAATATTGGATGCCGGAAAACCGCGAATATGTGATAAAGGCGCTCGTACGCGCAGGCCGCCGCGACCTCATCGGCAGCGGAAAGAAATGCCTCATACGCCGCTGAGCGCGGCTATGGACAATAACGTAGATAGGTTATAAAATTCTGCTGTGCGTCATAACGTATCAGAGAAAGCAAAGGAATCTACAGGAGGTAATGGAATGAAAAAATATGTGGCATTACTGCTGGCGGTCGTCGCCCTCTTCGCATCCGGCGCCGCTTCGTACGCGGCGGAGGACGTAATCGGCTACGTCGACGACATGCAGGTGTTTCAGCAGTATTCGAAATTCGAGCAGGCACGCAAGCAGCTCAACGACCTCGGCAATAAGAGATCGAACGCTGCGAAGGCCGCTTTCGATAAAGAGACTGACGAGAAGAAGAAAAACGAGATAGTGCAGAACCTCCAGCTCGAAATGCGCGAGGAAGAGGCAAAGATAATGACGCCCATTCTCAAAGAGGTCAACGAGACGATAGCGAAGGTCGCGAAGCAGAAGGGCGTCACTATAGTCGTCAATAAGGCGCTCGTCTACTACGGCGGCATGGATCTCACGCAGGACGTCATCAGCGCGTTGAAGACGAAGTAATATAAATTTCACCGCCAAGGACTGGGATGCGGTTGCGCAGATTGATGCGCGACCGCTTTTTTGTACGCTGGCCTGTCACTGTTTTTTTATCGCCCTAACAAAATATATGCTTAAAAAAACTTAAATACATGTATATGCAGTGATACAAAAATTTTAAGCATAAAATTTTTGAGATTTTTACGTTTAATTCTTGACATCTTATACATAGAGTAATATTATCTGCGCATTGAATAAAAGCAATGCACGAGGTGATGTTGATGGCAAAGGTGGAAGAAATTTTCGGTTCGATGGTTTTCAACGACGCGACGATGAAGCAGCGTCTTCCAAAAGAGACATACCGCGCGCTGAAAAATTCCGTCAGGGAAGGCACGCCGGTGCCGCGCGACGTCGCAAACGTCGTCGCAAACGCGATGAAAGACTGGGCTGTGGAGAAGGGAGCTACGCACTTCACTCACTGGTTCCAGCCGATGACCGGCATTACAGCCGAAAAGCACGACAGCTTTATATCGCCTATAGACAACGGCACGGTGATAATGGAGTTTTCCGGCAAGGAGCTCATCAAGGGCGAGCCGGACGCGTCGTCTTTTCCTTCTGGCGGCTTGCGCGCGACCTTTGAAGCGCGCGGCTACACTGCATGGGATCCGACATCTTATGCGTTTATAAAGGAGAACACTCTCTGCATCCCGACTGTATTTTGCTCATACGGCGGCGAGGTGCTCGACAAGAAGACGCCGCTTCTGCGCTCTATGGAGGTAATCAACGCGCAGGCGCTTCGCATACTGCGCCTCTTCGGCAACAACTCTGCAACGCATATCACGACGACGGTAGGCCCTGAGCAGGAATATTTCCTTATTGACAAGGAACTTTACAAAAAACGTAAAGACCTGCGCTATACTGGACGCACGCTATTCGGTGCGAAGCCTCCGAAAGGGCAGGAACTCGACGACCACTACTTCGGCGCGATAAGGCCGCGCGTCATGAAGTTTATGGAAGAACTAGACGAAGAGCTATGGAAGCTCGGCATAACGGCGAAGACTGAGCACAACGAAGTCGCGCCGTCGCAGCACGAGCTTGCGCCAGTTTTCAGCGACGCCAACATCGGCTGTGACCACAACCAGCTTACCATGGAGATGATGAAAAAGGTCGCAGACCGCAACGGGCTTGTCTGCCTGCTTCACGAAAAGCCTTTTGCCGAAGTCAACGGTTCCGGCAAGCACCTCAACTGGTCGCTGGCGACCGATACTGGAGTCAACCTTCTAGACCCCGGGAAGACGCCGTCGGAAAACGCACAGTTCTTGCTCTTCCTCTGCGCCGTAATAAAAGGAGTCGACGAGTATCAGGATATGCTTCGCGCAACCGTAGCGACAGCGGCAAACGACCATAGGCTAGGCGGCCACGAAGCGCCGCCCGCAGTAATTTCGATGTTCGTCGGCTCTGAGCTTACCGAGATACTCAAGGCGATAGAGGAAGGACGTCCCTATAACGGTCGCGCCGCGAGCCACATGAACATCGGCGTCGACATGCTGCCGGTATTCCGCAAGGACGCAACCGACCGCAACAGAACGTCGCCCTTCGCCTTCACCGGCAACAAATTTGAATTCCGCATGCTCGGCTCGAGCCAGTCTATAGCCGGCCCGTGCATAGTGCTCAACACCGTCGTTGCCGAGGAGCTCGAGCAGTTCGCCGACGCGCTCGAGGGCGCGCAGGACTTCAACGCCGCGCTCAACGAACTGATCAGAAAGACGATACGCGAGCACAAGCGCATACTCTTCGACGGCAACGGCTACGACGAATCGTGGATAGCGGAGGCGGAACGGCGCGGACTCTCCAACTACAGCACTACGCCCGAGGCGATGCCGCATTACGTCGACGAGAAAAACATAGCGCTTTTCTCTAAGCACAAGGTGTTTACGGAAGTTGAAATGCGTTCGCGCTGCGAGGTTCATCTTGAAAATTACTGCAAGGTCATCCGCATCGAGGCGCTGACGATGGCTGAGATGGTGCGCAAGGATATCATACCCGCCTCGTATACTTACCTTAAGAGGCTCAGCGAAACGGCAGTCGCTATAAAGTCGGCCTGCCCAGACCTGGACTGCGCGATGGAGATAAATATGCTCAAGCATCTGCGCGGTTATACCGACTCGCTTTACATGGATTTAGGAAAGCTCGAAGCGACGCTTGACGGCGTACCCGAGGCTTGTGAGCTCGATAAAGCCGTCTACTATCAGGATCGCGTCATACCTATAATGAACGCGCTGCGCTCCGCTGCTGACGAAATAGAGAAGTTCGTCGGGGAGAAATACTGGCCGTACCCGACTTACGGAGAGCTGCTATACAGCGTCTAACAAAAACCCCTTACTGTACCGCGCGCGGGACGCTCCCCCCCAACAGGGCGTCCCGCGCGTATTTTTTACTGCTTTGCCAAGGCTGCTTTGTTTCTACCGTTCCTCTGCAGCCTCGTCTTCAAACGGGATTTTGTGTTCTTCTGCGCATTCGTAGCAAATCACTACAGTTTCGCCCTTTTCGTCGATCGCTTCGTGAAAGAGGTCGCAGCACTCGCGCAGCGGCTTCTGGCATATCGCGCATCTAAGCATTTATCTTTTCGCCTCCTGTTTCTTCTGCACAGAAAATCCAAATTTGCCAAGCTCGCGGCCCAGCGAGCGGTAACTCCCGTGGACGTAGGCTACTAGCCCCGCGCGCTCCATGCGCAGGACACCTTTAGCGTCGAGCAGCGATTCGTCCACATCGACGGCGACGACCGTCGCTAGGAACATATCGTGGCTGCCGAGCGCCAGCCGTTGTCTTACACGGCATTCTATATTGACTGGGCTTTCGGCTATCACCGGCGCGGAAACGGCGGAGGCCGGAGCGGGCGTGAGGCGGCAAAGACGGAACTTCTGCACGTCGCGCCCCGACTTCACGCCGCATAGGTCTGCGGCGCGCGCGAGGCGCTCTGTTGTGAGGTTTATGACGAATTCGCCGCTGTCCTTTATCATCGCGTATGAATGGCGCTCGGGACGCACGGATACGTAGACCATCGGCGGCTCGCTGTTCACCGTGCCAGTCCACGCCGCTGTGATTATGTTCGACCTTTCCATAGTGCCGCATGAAACCATGACTGGCGGCAGCGGATAAAGCATCGTGCCGGGTTTCCACGTGAGCTTTGGCAGTGTTATCTCTCCCTTATTATTTGCGTCGCCGGAAAATTTTTATTTTCCACTCTAGATATTATAGTACCGTATCGCCTTTCGCGTTAAAATTATTCTGCGCGTCCGGCGCGGGCGCGCGGCGGAAATTTACTGAAGGGACGTGATATCATGGCTTGTTCGGAGCTTTTTCCGGGTTTTTATAAAATCAATCTGCCGATACCTCGCGGCGGCTTCGAGTCGTTCCTCGACGGCTGGCTCATAAAGGACGAGGCGCGCGGGCAGAATATCTTAGTAGAGACGGGGCCAGCGAGCGCCGTGCCGGAGCTGTTTACGCGTCTTGACGAGCTTGGAAGCCCGCGGATAGACTATCTTATTTACACGCACATACATCTCGACCACGCTGGGGGTGCAGGGCATTTCATCAGGCGTTATCAGGATACGAAGCTGCTGGCCCCTGCGAAGGGGCGCCCGCATCTGATAGACCCGTCGAAACTCATCGCAGGAAGCCGCACGTCGCTCGGCAGCCTCTGCGACGTTTACGGAGAGCCGCTGCCGGTGCCCGCGGGGAATATGATGGGCGACGGCGACGCGATTCCAGGGCTGACGGTGATAGACACGCCTGGGCACGCGCCGCACCACAGTTCGTACATCTATGAGCTCGGCGGGCGCAGGATACTTTTTGCAGGCGAGGCTGCTGGCTGCTGGTTCCGCCTTGATGACGGAAGCTATTTCACGCGCCCGGCGACGCCGCACAAGTTCTATTACGACACGGCGATGTCCTCGCTTGAAAAGTTGCTCGCGCTGAAAAACATCGACATCGTCTGCTTCCCACACTCGGGATGGCTTACGGATTATCTTGCAGCCTTCGGACGCGCGAAAAAACAGATGGAGCTGTGGCTTGAGATATTGTCGCAGCTTCCGCAAGAGGCTGGGCGCGAAGACGCCGTCGCGGAGCTTTTGCACCATGACTCTGTGATGGAAAAGCTGCAAAAACTGCCCAAAAACATCAAAGAAAGAGAACTGTTCTTCATAGGACAGTCGGCGAACGGCTATCTAGGCTGGATAAGAAGAACCGCCGAGGCGCGGTAAACTATGAAAGGACTGGTGTGTTTGGCAAAAGATAAAAATTTAAGCGGCGCAGACAGCCGCGACCAGTGGAGAAGCCGCTGGGGATTTATCATCGCATGCGTAGGCTCTGCGGTCGGCATGGCGAACGTTTGGGCCTTCCCGTACCGCGCCGCGCGCTACGGCGGCTCGTCTTATCTCATACCATATATAATCTGCGTCGTCGTGCTCGGCTGCACCGGAGTCGTCTCCGAAATAGCCTTCGGGCGCTGGGGGCGCAGCGGCCCATACGCGACCTTCCGCAAAGCGCTCACGGAGCGCGGCAAGCCGCTGAAAAACATCGGCCTCATCCCCGTTGCAGGCTCGTTCGCGATGGCCACCGGCTACGCGATAATCATGGGCTGGGTGCTGCGCTACCTATGGGGCTCGCTCACCGGCGCGATGTTCGCGGCGAAGGACATGGGCGCGTACTTCGGCGCTATATGTGGCGACTTCGGCAGCTTCGGCTGGCATATGTTAGCGCTCTGCCTCGGCTTCGCGATGGCGACGGCGGGGATTTCCAAAAGCATCGAGCGCGTCTGCAAAATTATGATGCCGCTCTTCTACGCGATGTTCATCTACATGGCGGTACGCGTTGCTATGATGCCCGGAGTCTCCGAGGGCTACAGGTATCTTTTTATACTTCCCGACGCGGCGCACCTGCTCGACCCAAAGACGTGGATTTTCGCGCTTGGGCAGGCTTTCTTCTCGCTATCACTCGCCGGCAACGGCACGATCGTCTACGGCTCATACCTTGACAAGAGGGAAGACGTGCTCTTCTGCTCGATGAACATCGCGGTCTTCGACACGCTTGCGGCCATGCTCGCGGCTATAGTCGTCATCCCAGCCGTATTTGCCTTCGGCCTCGACCCGGCGTCTGGGCCGCCGCTTATGTTCATAACTTTGCCGATGATCTTCCGCGAGATGGCGGGGGGCGCGATGTTCGCGATAATTTTCTTCGCGGCGATACTTTTTGCAGCATCAACCTCGCTCGTGAACCTTTTCGAAACGCCGATAGAGATGATACAGGAGCGCTTCGGCCTCTCGCGCCCTCTCTCCGTCGGGCTTGTCATAGGGGCGGCTGCGCTCTGCGGCGCTTTCCTTGAGAACGGAAACGTCATAGGAGAGTGGATGGACGTCGTCTCTATTTACGTCTGCCCGGTCGGCGCCTTCATCGCGGCGTTCATCTTCTACTGGATTATGGGGCCGAGCTTCGTCCGCGAACAGATAGGGCTCGGCAGGAACGGACGCGTCCCCGCGTGGATTCTGCCGCTCGGCAAATATCTGTACTGCGGCATAGCTCTGCTGGTGCTCGCGCTCGGCATAATGCTCGGCGGCATAGGTTAGAAAACTGGAGGATTGTTGTGCAATGAATGAGACTTTTCACTCGCCGCGATAAAGGCGATGCAGCCAGGCGAAATAACGGAACATGTGATATACGGCTATATGGCGCGCTGCGTGCCTGGCGAGAACGGGCGCACGCTCCACGCGCATATCGGCGGATGAGAAGAAGCATGCTGAGATATGGAGCGGCTTCACGGGCGAGATGCCGAAGCCGAATTTCTTGAAAATCACGCTTTACAGAATGTGCGGCTTCATCTTCGCCATAAACATGATGGAGGCGGGCGGGCGGAAAGCGCAGGCAGAGTACGCAAAAATAGCAGAGGCCGCGCCTGTGGCTCTCGAAATATTCAAGCAGGAAGAAGGAGCATGAGCAAGCGCTCATCGCTATGATCGACGACGAGCGGCTCCAGTATATCAGCTCCATGGTGCTTGGCATCAACGACGCGCTCGTCGAGCTTACAGGCGCACCCGCGGGCTTCACATTTGCGCTCTGAGGCTCCGCCGTCATCTGCATTGGCCGGAGAGTGTGAACATAACTCTGTAAGTGTGCAACCAGCCCGCCCTGCTATGGCAGACTTGCCTGGGAGGGCGATCTATTATGGTACGTGTCAGTAAGCAGCGGAGTTCTTCAGATGAGCCTGAGAAAACCGGACGGCGGCGGACTTCAGGATGCTGTTATACTCCATTAACTTTACATGAGAATATATCTATATTTTATAATCATCCCATGAAGAGTTATTCAAACGACCTGAGAGAACGCGCAATAAAATATCTTCTTGACGGACACACTTACACAGAGACCTCGGAAGTCTATAACGTAAGTGGCTTTATTTGTGTCGGAAAGTATATAATAGTGAATAAGGCAAATCGGGATTCTTGCTGACAGAGGATCATATTCGCGAGCTCGATAGCATAGGGGTGGATTGGCGTATGCCGATTGAAAAACATGGGATGAAAAATATAATGCGTTCTCTGCAATGCTTGCTGAGATCAAGGCTGATAATAACGCAGCGGCAAAATATCCATCTAGCCATCCACAGAGACAGTGGCTTTCTAGACAATGGGTAAAACAACAAAGACAAGGCAAATTGTCTGATGAGCAAATAGATAAATTAATACAGATGATTAAAGCATATATAGAATAACAAGTTGATGAAATGTCAAAACTAAAGAACTTTTTTATTGGCGAAATACAGTTTAGAAGCCCGTGCGCCATCAACCTGCATTTTGCGGGTTGCGTCCGAGAAGGGCGGCGTAATGAGGGAAATTGATGCTGGGAGTAATGGGAAATATAGTAAAAACGGCTTGAAAGTGGTGCCTCTTGATGTTGATAGACACATTTTCGGGGTGCAGGAGAGCTGTAGACGAGCAGTAGACGACCCTCACAAAAATATGGGTTGATAACGCACGGGGTAGGTAGACACAACTGCGATACCCACAGAGTGCGGGAAAAGAACATGGGTTGATGATGCACGGGGTAGGTAGACACAACTGCGATACCCACAGGGCGGCGGGAAAAGAACATGGGTTGATGACGCACGAGGTGGGTAGACAGGGTGCTGTGGCTGACCACAGCGAAGATAAACAAAAAGGGAGAACTAAGTAATGGACGAGCGTTTTCGCGGAATTGAAAAGTTTGAT
>CAVEUD010000025.1:0-37513 GCA_963618995.1 bacterium | reverse complement strand
AAGGCTTTATCCTGTCGAGAGTCAACGAACGGCTGACAAACGACTATTTCGATATCACGCTCCTCGGCTCTGAAGGACTGGCAGTTTCCGGCAGAGGCAATAACGCATGGAACACTTATGTCGCATCGCTGAATATCATGGATGCGAAAATTCTGTTCTCCAAGAGCAGCCTGCTTGTTTCAAAGCTGTTTGAGCTGGGAACGGACGGGAACAGACGGTCTCTCGAAAAGCATCATCTGTTCCCGAAGGCGTATTTGAAGTCCCTGGGATACACGGATTCCAAAATCAATCAGATGGCAAACTATGCCTTCATCGATTGGAAGGACAATATGGATATTCTTGATGACGCTCCTTCGGTCTATTATCCCATCGTCTGCGAAGGCAAGTCAGAGGACGAGATTCGCCGCATGGAGGAAGAAAACGCTCTGCCTCATGGCTGGGAGAACATGGCCTACGAGGATTTCCTTGAGGAGCGTAGAAAACTGATGGCCGCAAAGATTAAGGCGGCGTATGAGCAGTTGAAGAAAAATGTAGAGTAAGAAGTGATTCTATGCTTGGAGCAATAGTCGGTGACATCGTCAGCTCTGTTTACGAGTGGCACAATATCAAGCTGTACAGCTGGCGCTCCATAACCGCAGATACAACAACTTCCCAATGAGGCCTCCCGGGTGGAAGTCTCCCCGGGAAGTCATGACTTCCGCTTTATCCTCGCTGTAACAGATGTTCGACAAACTGACAAACCTCACACCGCAGTTTCGTGCGCTGCGGCTTGACATTCCGGCCATTCCGCGCCACAATATCATTTGGTGATATAGGCTAAACGCGACGACGGGAAAGAAGTAAGCCCGGAACCGCTCCCGCAGAGAGCCGCCGGTTGGTGTAAGGCGGCGGAGGGACGGGCCGAAATACATTCCAAGAGCGGCGCACCGAACGAATCGCTGAATTTCAGTAGGCTGCGACGGGTTCGCCCGTAAAAGCGGACAGGGTATCCGGCTTCGGCCCGTACCCGACGAGGGCGGCTCCCGCGAGGGAGCGCCAAACTGAGGTGGTACCACGGGAATACAAGCCCGTCCTCTGATTAAGGAGGGCGGGCTTTTTTGTTGCCGCCGCTCCGGAAAAGAACAAGGACTTTAAGGAGGAATACAGTATGCCTATTACCGACCTGCTGGAGAGGAACGCCCACGAATTCTGCCACGAGACGGCGCTCGTCGAAATCAATCCCGAAGTCAGGGAAACCCGCCGCGTTACGTGGAAGGAATACGAGCTCATAGAAGCTAGCCCGACCGAAAGCTACCGCCGCGAAATAACGTGGGGCGTCTTCGACGAAAAGGCTAACCGCTGCGCGAACCTGCTGCTCTCGCGCGGCATAAGGAAAGGCGACAAGGTCGCCATCCTGATGATGAACAGCCTTGAATGGCTGCCGCTTTACTTCGGAATACTCAAGACCGGCGCGCTCGCCGTGCCGCTCAATTTCCGCTACACCGCGGACGAGATAAAATACTGCCTCGAACTCGCCGACGTGGACGCGCTCTTCTTCGGCCCCGAGTTCATAGGCCGCGTCGAGGACATCTGCGACAAGATACCGCGCGTCAAGCTGCGCTTCTTCATCGGCGACGGCTGTCCGCGCTTCGCGGAAAACTACATGCACCTCGCCGCGAACCTGTCGAGCTACCCGCCGCGCATACTGCTCTCCGACGACGACGACGCGGCGATATACTTCTCCTCCGGCACCACCGGCTTCCCGAAGGCGATACTCCACTCGCACCGCGCGCTCATGCACGCCGCGAAGGTCGAACAGGCGCACCACGGGCAGACGCACGACGACGTATTCCTCTGCATACCGCCGCTCTACCACACTGGCGCGAAGATGCACTGGTTCGGCAGCCTAATATCGGGCAGTAAGGGCATACTGCTCAAGGGTACTGACCCTAAGACCATAATCGAGACTGTCTCCAACGAAAAATGCACAATAGTCTGGCTGCTTGTGCCGTGGGTGCAAGACATCCTGGACGCGATAGACGACGGCAGAATCCGCCTCGAAGACTACGAGCTCTCGCAGTGGCGGCTCATGCACATCGGAGCCCAGCCGGTGCCGCCGAGCCTCATCGCGAGATGGCGTCGGGTATTCCCCAAGCACAAATACGACACCAACTACGGCCTCTCGGAATCCATCGGCCCCGGCTGCGTCCATCTCGGCGTCGGCAACATCGACAAGGTCGGCGCTATAGGCATTCCAGGCTACGGCTGGCGCGTCAAGATAGTCAATGCGCAGGGAGACGCGATAACAGACGGAAGCGTCGGCGAGCTCGCCGTCAAAGGCCCCGGCGTCATGAAATGCTACTACAACGACCCAGAGGCGACCGACGCCGTGCTCAAAAACGGCTGGCTGCTCACAGGCGACATGGCGCGTCAGGACGAGGACGGCTTCATATACCTAGTCGACCGCAAAAAAGACGTGATAATCAGCGGCGGCGAAAACCTCTACCCGGTCCAGATAGAGGATTTCCTGCGCTCGAACAATGCGATAAAGGACGCCGCAGTCATCGGCCTGCCCGACAAGCGCCTCGGAGAGATAGCCGCAGCGATAATAGAGCTCAAGCCAGGCGCTCCGTGCACCGAGGACGATATAAACGACTTCTGCATGGCGCTGCCGCGCTACAAGCGCCCGCGCCGCATAATCTTCGCCGACATCCCGCGCAACCCCACGGGCAAGATAGAGAAGCCGAAGCTGCGCCAGATGTACCGCGCAGACAACCTCGTAGCGCGTCAGACGAACGCATAAAGACACGCCCGCGCGGTTTGACAAGGCGTCCAAATAGGCTATAATGTTTTGCGTCGCTCTTTAGGAGCGCCGTTGCCGGTGTAGCTCAGCTGGTAGAGCAACTGACTTGTAATCAGTAGGTCGGAGGTTCGAATCCCCTCGCCGGCTCCATAAATGAAAATTGCAAAAACGGCGGGAACATGGTGAGATACATGGTTTCCGCCGTTTTTTATTTCACGGGCGCTCGGGGCCGGAAGCGATAAACTTTCGGCAGGCGCGTCAAACCGTCCGGCGCGCCGTCAACCGCGCACTTTTTTATAATTTTTCCTTTATGATGCCGGCAAAGGCCCGGGCCAACGCCAGATGGTCTTCCGCTTCCATGTGCAGCATGTCTTTTATGCTCGGGCCGGCCACTGTCGCAGCGTCGAAGCAGAGCCAGCCGTGCGCCGCGGCCTGCGCGTCGTAATAAGACGCCATGGCTTTGGAGGCGGCGACGGAGTCAGGAGCGAAGCCGGTAAAACAGCTGTTCTCTATACCCTCGCCCAGATGAATCGGGCTGACCAGCAGCACTTGGGGAGTTGGAAATCCCGCGCCGTAGTCGAAGGACTCGACGAGTTTACCCAGTTCGGCGGCTCTGCAGGCTATATCAGCCGGCAAGAGGTTGAAGCGCCGCTTCATGTCGCTTGTGCCTAGCATGATGACGACCAGATCCGGCGGGCGATGGCTGCGCAGCGCGACGCGCAGATGGGCGCGCCCGTTCCTGTCCGGTTCGAGATAGTCTTCAAAAACGGTGGCGCGCCCGCCGCAGCCTTCGAGATGGCGGATTGCGCGATGTCGCGCGGCGTGAACTATTACGACACGGCGTGGGGCTACCACGGGGGAAATTCCGAGGTAGTGCTCGGGCGCGCGCTCGCGAGACACCCGCGCGAAAAATTTTACCTCGCGGACAAGTTCCCGGGCTACGACCTCGCGAACATGGACAAGGTCGATGAGATATTCGAAACGTAGCTAAAGAAGTGCGGCGCGGAATATTTCGATTTCTATCTATTCCACAACGTCTGCGAAATGAACATCGGCGGCTATCTCGACGAGAAATTCGGCATACACAAAGACCTCACGGAGCAGAAGAGGAACGGGCGCATCAGGCACCTCGGCTTCTCGCCGCACGGCTCGCTCGAGGTGATGGAGCGATTCCTGGACGCTTACGGAGAGGATATGGAGTTCTGCCAGATACAGCTCAACTACGTCGATTGGAGCTTCCAGAATGCGAAGGAGAAAGCTGCGCGGCTGAACCGCCGCGGCCTGCCTATCTGGGTGATGGAGCCTCTGCGCGGCGGACGGCTCGCGAACCTGCCCGAGAAGGCGGCTGAACTGCTCGGCAGCATGAACCTACCGCTTCTTGCAGAGCGCGCCTGGCGTCGCCGTCGTGCTTTCGGGCGCGTCGAACATGGAGCAGATGGAGGACAACCTGAAGATACTCGCCGATGACAGGCCGCTGACCGATGAGGAGACAGCCCGGCTCATGCGCGCGGCGGACGAGATTATGAAGGCCGGCGCGGAGACGGCGTCATGCACGGCCTGCCGTTACTGCGTGTCGCACTGCCCGCAGGGGCTCGACATCCCGTGGTTGATCGAGCTTTACAACGAACACCTCTTCTCCGGCTGCGGCTTCATCGCGCCGATGGCGCTGTCGTCTCTCTCCGACGACAAAAAGCCCTCCGCCTGCGCCGCATGCCGCAGTTGCGAGCAGGTATGCCCGCAGCAGATAAAAGTTTCTGAGGTCATGTCGAAGTTTGAAGCGCTGCTGAACGAAAAGAAGCAGCCGGAAGAGGCTTAGCTTCAGCTCGTCCGCAGACCGCAGAGCTTTCCCGGGCGGCTCCTAAAAGAGCTTCCCGGGAATTTTTTTGCCCGCGTTTGTCGGCTTGCCCGCCGACGGGCCTGCCGGCTCAAACAAGACGGTTCCGTATAGCAGCATGCGTCTACGACCGCCATGAAGGCGCACACAGCCGAATTTAAGTCTTTCCATCGCTGCGAAGTTTTCCTCAATGTTTCACACGTTGACTTAACAGCTATTTAAGTGTATATATCAAACGTCGTTTAAGAATTTTCCAATAACGTCGGTTGTTTTATAGTTTTGTACCCAATACCGGCCAACGGGAAGGTTGTTGAGATTATGAAGTACGTAGTAGGCTGCGGCGACGCTTCTTGCAGGTTTGCGGCAAAATCGGGGGACGGCGGGCGTTGGCTTCCGGTTCTGGCGCATCTTCTCGATACGGCGGGGATTATGGAGCACCTCGTCCTCCATTGGCTTTCTTCCTCGGCGTCGCGCGCCGTGTGCTGCGACCCCGCGGAGATTACGCGGCTGTGCGTTTTTATCGCAATGGTCCATGATATAGGAAAGCTGACGCCTCTGTTTGAAGCGAAGATTTTATCGCAGCTGCCGGAGCGCAGAAACGATATATGCGCCAAAATCGTAGAGATTCCGGAACCGAGCCGTTTTATGGACGGACGCCGCTCGCCTCACGCTCTCGCTGGGGAGGCTGTTTTACTGCGTCTCGGCTGCCCGCCGGGAATCGCGGCTGTGGTGGGCGCGCATCACGGCAAGCCGCAGAGAGACGCTTCCGAGCCGGAAGACCAGATGGAGTTCTTCCCTGCAAACTATTACGGTTATCTGGAAAGCGAAGAAAACCGGGCGCTATGGGAAGATATCTGGCGGCGCTGCTTCGATCTGGCCCTCGACGCAGCCGGTTACGACGGGTACGACTGGCTTCCGGCAATCGGCGTAACGTCGCAGGTGCCGCTGACCGGGCTTTTAATAATGGCTGACTGGATAGCGAGCAATACGTTTTATTTCCCGCTGATAGACTGCGATGAAGGGATGGATGCGCTGAGCTACCCAGACAGGGTGGAACGCGCATGGGAGAAACTCAATCTGCCCGCCCCATGGTCTCCGTGTTGTTTCAGTATGGACGGCGAAGAATTCGCGGAGCGGTTTTCTTTCAGCCCCAACGCCGTGCAGAGTGCCGTGACGGAGGCGGCTGAAGAGGCCGTCAGCCCCGGCATATTTATTCTTGAAGCCCAGATGGGCGCCGGCAAAACGGAAGCCGCACTCGGCGCGGCAGAAATCCTGGCCAGCAAGACGGGATGCGGCGGCCTTTTCTTCGGGCTACCGACGCAGGCTACCGCAAACGGAATTTTCGGCAGGCTACTCGCGTGGGCCGAGGGACAGTCTGAGGGCGCTTCGCTGGGCGTACGCCTCGCCCACGGCATGGCCGAGCTTAACGACGATTACCGCGCTCTTTTCCGGGAGCGCGCCAGAACGGAGGAGGACGAGGGCGGCGTAACGGCGCATCCGTGGTTTGACGGGCGCAAACAGGCGCTGCTCGCCGACTTCGTCATAGGCACGGTGGACCAGCTCCTTATGGCGGCGCTGAAGCAGAAGCACGTCATGCTGCGCCATCTCGGACTGGCCGGCAAGGTGGTCGTCATCGACGAATGCCACGCATACGACGCATACATGGGCAGATATCTCGACAGGGCTCTGAATTGGCTGGGCGCTTACAACATACCCGTCATCCTGCTTTCCGCGACTCTGCCGTCAAAGCGCCGGGCCGAGTTCGTCGAGGCGTACCTGAACAGGAAACGCAGGAAGGACAAGAGTGCGGCGGACGGCGAGTGGCGGCAGAGCGAAGCGTACCCGCTCCTGACATGGACGGACGGCGGCGAAGTGCGCCAGCGCGCCGTCGAATGCGAAGGGAAAAGCCGCGCCGTGCGCATCATACGTAAGGGCGAAGACGAATGGATAGACGAGCTCGGCGCGGCTCTCGCGCACGGCGGCTGCGCCGGCGTCATAGTCAATACGGTGAAGCGAGCGCAGAAGACGGCGCGGGCAGTCAGGGAGAGGCTTCCTGGCAAGGAGGTTCTACTGGCGCATTCGCGTTTCACGGCCGCCGACAGAACAGAGCGCGAAGCGCGGATCACCGCGAGGCTGGGCAAACGCGGGACGGCAGCCGAACGCGACGGGCTGATCGTCGTCGGGACGCAGGTGCTTGAGCAGTCTTTGGATATAGATTTCGACATTCTCGTCAGCGACCTGTGCCCGATGGATTTACTGCTCCAGCGCATAGGGAGGCTGCACCGCCACGACCGCAGGCGGCCCGCCGGGCTGGAAGAGGCTGAATGCTGGGTGCTGGGCGCCGGAGATAACGAGACGGACTCCGGCAGCAAAGCCGTCTACGGAGGCTATCTTCTGCTTAGGACGGCGGAGCTCCTGCCTTCCAGCGTCACACTGCCCAACGACATATCGCCTTTGGTACAGAAAACTTATATGGATATGCAGGACGGGGCTTTCGAGACGGACGAGCTCGCGCGCGTGTGGAAAGCTTACAATGAAAAGACCTTGATAAAGGAGAGAAAAGCCAACGCTTTCAGGGTTCCTCCACCGCAGAGCGCGGACGGCACCATCCACGGCTGGCTCAACGACGATCTCGGCGACGATGACGCCGTCGCCGCAGCGACGGTGCGCGACGGCGAGCCTTCCGTCGACGTGATGCTCATGGTAAGGGACGCCGACGGAGATTTCTCTTTCATGCCTTGGCAGCACGAAGGCTTGAAAATCCCCGGAGGCCGCGCCCCGTCTGATGAGGAATGCCGGATGATAGCGCGGCAGAAAATATCTTTACCCCACGTGTTCCGTCCCAGCGGAGACAGGGGCGGGGACGAGAGGAACGGCGTCGTCTCCTTTTTAGAAGGGGAAAACAGGCGGCTCCTGCCTGAGTGGCAGCGCTCAGGATTGCTGCGCGGCGAGCTCGTGCTGTCGCTGGACGAAAAACTGCGCGCTTCCTTGTGCGGCTATACGCTTTCCTATTCCCGCGAGGATGGGCTGACTATTATGAAGGTTGGTGATGAGAGCGATGGAACGGGAATTTAATCTGCTGGACGAGCCGTGGATAAGGGTCATGCTGCCGGATTTTACGCAGAAGGAACTTTCCCTCACGGATGTCCTGCTCAAGGCTCACGAAATCCGCGACCTCGCGGGCGAACTGCCTACGCAGGACACGGCGGTACTGCGTCTCTTGCTCGCCGTGCTGCACACGGTGTTTTCCAGATGCGACGAAAACGGCGAAGACTTTGAGATAGAAGAGCCCGACGAAGCGCTGCGCAGGTGGGGCGCGCTCTGGAGAGGCGGTTCGTTCCCGGAAATCCCGGTAAGGCTTTATCTTGAAGAGCGGCACGACAGCTTCTGGTTATTCGACCCAGAGCGTCCGTTTTTTCAGGTTCCCGGAATCAAAGGCACGGACTATACGGCGGCCAAGCTCAACGGCGCGCTGTCGGAGAGCAACAATAAGACGCGGCTCTTTCCGCCGTGCGCCGGAGAGGGTAAGGCCGCGCTTTCTTACGCCGAGGCGGCGCGCTGGCTGCTATACGTCAACGGTTACGACGACACTTCGGCTAAACCCAAGCAGAATGGACTGCCGTCGCCAGGGGCCGGATGGCTCGGCAAAATAGGGGCGGTCTACACAGTCGGAGAGAATCTCTTTGAAACGCTTATGTTCAACCTCGCCTTCCTAAATGACGGAAAGTCTTGCTGGGAAGAGGGCAAGCCTGTATGGGAGCGCGAAAAGCCGAAAGCCGGCGAGCGCACGGAGATACCGCTTCCAGACAACCAGCCGGAATTGCTTACGCTCCAATCCCGCAGGCTGCTGCTGAAACGCGAAGGCGGCGCAGTCACCGGATACACGCTGCTCGGAGGAGACTTCTTTCAGAGAGAGAACGCTTTTACGGAGCAGATGACAATATGGAAAACCGTTACTGACAAAGGGGGAAAAATCACCGGATATCAGCCGAAAAGACACGATAAAAGCCGCCAGATGTGGCGCAACTTCGCCGCCTTCGCCGCGCAGGACGAAGGCAGCAAACTCCCCGGGGTAGTCGAATGGGCCGCAAAACTGAAAGAAAACAGGTTCCTGCCGAAAAACAACCTGCTCCGGCTGCGTATCACAGGCGTACAGTACGGGGATAAAGACTTTTTTATCACAGACGAGTTTTCGGACTCCCTGGAGTTCAACTCCGGCCTTCTGACCAAGGCGGGGCGCGTATGGCAGAAGCTTGCGCTTATAGAAATAGAGCTTTGCGGCAAAGTTGCATGGATAGTCGGAATTTTAGCGGACGATCTGGAGAAAGCTTCGGGAGGCGGCGGCTCCGTTGCAGGCAGCGCCAGAGAACAATTTTATTACAAGCTCGACGTGCCGTTCAGGGAATGGCTGCGCAGCCTCAACCCGGGACAGAGGCCGGAGGCGCAGGACGAATGCAGAAACGCATGGCGTTCAAAGGTCAAGGCGATCGCCACAACGCTCGGGAAAGAGTATATGGCGCAGGCCGGCGAAGCCGCGTTCACCGGCAGGACGCTGAGCGAGGACGGGGAGGAACGCCGTTACTCCGCGCCCAAGGCCTTCAATTTTTTCATATACCGCTTAAATAAAATTTATGAACGGGAGGAACGCTGAACAATGAAAGGCGCAGCAGTACAGAGGCGCGACGTTGAAGCCTTCGTCCGGCGCAAGCTGGACGGCCTGCTCCGTCTGGGCGACGGAGCGAGGCGCGCGGCCCTGGCGAATTTAAGGCGCGGCGCGGGCAGAGCCCCCGGAGATCTGCCCAGCCTCTGGGGGACGATATTCGACGGCATGCCGGAGAATATGGCCGGAACCGGCGCGGCTCCGAGCCGCGCCGAATGGGCCGTGTACATTTCGCTTACGCTTTACGCTCTCCACCAGCAGGGACGCGACCCGGCACGCGAACCTATGAACGCGGAAGAAAGCGGCATGGGCGGCGCGGCGGCGCAGATGGTCCGCGACGAGGGCGACATGGACAGGGTGCTCCGCCGTTTCAACGAGACGGCGACATCGTCCGGAATGGAAGAATTGGAGCACCACCTCAGAGGGCTGGTCAATATGCTCAGGGCGGAAGGTATCCCGCTCGACTACCCCAGGCTCGCGGGAGAGCTGTTCGACTACCAGTCGCCGGAAAAAGCGGCGCGTGTGCGCCTCGGATGGGGGCGCGATTTTTACCGTTCCGCCGGAAGGAACAAGCAAGAAGACAAGGAGGAAAACGACAATGGACAGTAAAAAGCGCATTTATCTCGACATCCATATCCTTCAGACGGTTCCGCCCAGCTGCGTCAACCGCGACGACACAGGCAGCCCCAAGACCGCGCGCTACGGCGGCGCCACAAGGGCCAGGGTGTCGAGCCAGGCCTGGAAAAGAGCGGTCAGGATGATGTTCCGCGACATGTGTTCCAAGGACGAGGTCGGAGTACGGACCAAACGGGTGATTGAGCTTGTAAAAGAGCATATAACGGCTCTCAAGCCCGACGCGGACAAGCCGGAAAAACTCGCGGCCGACGCTCTTACCAACGCAGGCGTGAAACTCGCCAAAGACAACGCCGGAACGGACGCGCTTTTCTTCATGAGCGCAGCGCAGGCCTCGGCTTTAGCTGAACTCGCCGCCGCAGGGGAAAAAGACAAAAACGCCTACAAACAGGCGCTGAAGGACAGCCCCTCTGTCGATATCGCCCTCTTCGGGCGCATGGTGGCGAGCGACCCGTCGCTGAATTACGACGCGGCGGCGCAGGTCGCGCACGCGATATCGACCCACGAGGCGCGCAACGAATTCGACTATTTCACAGCACTGGACGACCTCGCGCCGGAGGACAACGCGGGAGCGGCGCATCTGGACACTACCGAGTTCAACTCCTGTACGATGTACCGCTACGCGACGGTCGGCCTTCGCGAACTGGCAGGGCACCTCGGCGCGGAAGGGGCCGTGCGCGCCGCTCTGAATTTCATGAGGGCTTTCTGCCTTTCGATGCCTACCGGGAAGCAGAACTCTTTCGCGAACCGCACAGCGCCCGAGGCGGCCTACGTCACGATACGCGGGGACCAGCCCGTCAACCTGGCGGGCGCGTTCGAGCGCCCTGTACGCAGCTTCTCGGGCGGCTATGAAGAACCGTCGGAAGAAGCTCTTGCCTGCTACGCACAGAAAACCTACGGGACTTTCGTTGAAGCTCCGGAAGCGGCGTTCGTCGTGGGCGGCGGCGAAAAGCTCTGGGAGCTGGGGCGCAGGGTCTCGCTGGAAGAGCTCGTCAAGGAACTGGAAGCCGTACTCGGCAAAATGCTGAAAGAGAACGCAGGCGACTGATGGGAACGCTGCTTCTGCGTCTCGCCGCCCCGCTCCAGTCGTGGGGGGAAGATTCCAAGTTTGAAACCCGGAGGACGCGAAAAGAGCCGACAAAAAGCGGCGTGATAGGGCTGCTCGCCGCGGCGTTGGGGCGGAGGCGGGACGAGCCGCTCGACGACCTGAAAAGCCTGCGCTTCGCAGTCCGCGTCGATCAGGAGGGAGAGCTGCTGCGCGACTTTCACACGGCCCGCAACGCGAAGGCCGCATACGTGACAGAGCGCTACTATCTCTCTGATGCCGTCTTCCTCGCCGGGCTTGAAAGCGGCGACGAAGAATTTCTCAGAAAGCTCGACGCCGCCCTGTGCGCTCCCGCCTTTCCGCTGTTTTTGGGACGGCGCTCGTGCCCGCCCACCCCGCCGCTATCGCTCGGCGTGACCTCCGAGCATCTTGAGAAAGCGCTGACAGCGGCGCCGCGGCAGAACCCCGAATGGAGGCGGCGCTTCGACGACGCCGGCGAAGCGTCTCTGCGCGCCGTGTTCGACGCAGCTCCCGGCGCTTGCGGAGCCGCGCGCCTCAAAGACCTGCCGGTATCGTTCAGCCCAAAGCGGCGTCAGTACGCCTACCGCGCATGCGAAGAACGGCTCTTATCGCGCAAAAAACAGGAGGAAAACGATGAGCAGGGCTCCCAAGAGCCATAATGCGAGGTGACGATATGTTTCTGACTAGAATGGAGCTGGACGCGTCGCGAAGAAACACGATGAAGGCCCTCGCTTCGCCGAACATAATACACGGAACGATAGAGCGCGCGTTTCCAGGCCCGCGCGAGCGCAGACTGTGGCGCGTAGACCGCATAAGCGGGAACTTCTACCTTCTTCTGCTGAGCCGGACGCCCCCCGACCTGTCGGCCGCGATGGAACAGTTCGGGCCGCAGGAACTAGGCGCAACGTGGGAATGCAGGGCGTACGAGCCTTTTCTGGCCCGCCTAACAGAAGGCAGCAGATGCCGCTTCCGGCTGGCCGCTAATCCGACTTGGAGCTGCAAATCCGACGACGGGGAGAGCCGCGGAACGGTTCGCGCGCACACCACGCCGGAGCATCAGGCTGCATGGCTGATGCGGAAATGCGAGGGATGCGGCTTCTCGCTCGCGCCGGAACAGTTCGCCTCCGTCTCCAGCCGCTGGCTGCGCTTCCGCAAGGGAGGGCGAAACGGGCAAACAGCCTCCATGCTTGAGGCTGTTTTTGACGGGATTCTGACGATTACCGACGCCCCTCTCTTCCGCCGGACGCTCACGGAAGGGATAGGGCGCGGCAAGGCGTTCGGGATGGGGCTGATGACCGTGGCCCGCACCGGCGGCAATGGGTGATCTGCCAGGCATAGAGCGCCCGGCGCTTCAGGCTCTCCCGCAGATCGGCGATCGGATGACGTTCCTTTATCTTGAGCATTGTTCGGTCAGCCGCGAGGACGGCGCGGTGCTTGTAAAAGACGAGCGCGGGACGGTCCGAGTCCCGGCCGCCGCGGTATCCGTCATAATGTTCGGCCCCGGGACGTCGGTCACGCACCGCGCCGTTGAGCTGCTTGGCGACGCAGGGATTTCCGCCGTATGGGTCGGCGAGCAGGGAGTCAGATATTACGCTGGAGGCCGCCCGCTTACGCACAGATCGCGTATGCTGATAAAGCAGGCTGAACTCGTCAGCAACCAGCGCGCCCACCTCGCCGTCGTCAGGAAAATGTACCAGATGCGTTTCCCTGACGAAGACGTCTCCGGGCTTACGACGCAGCAGCTTCGCGGACGCGAGGGCAGCCGCGTGAGAGAGGCGTACAGGCGCGCGTCGAAGAGATGGAACGTTCCGTGGAACGGGCGCGCGTACGACCCCTGCGACTTTACCTCGGGAGACGCCGTAAACCAGGCACTGTCGGCGGGACACGCCTGCCTGTACGGCCTCGCGCATGCGGTGATTTCAGCCCTCGGCTGCTCTCCGGGGCTGGGCTTCGTCCACGTCGGCCACGAGAGTTCGTTCGTATACGACGTCGCCGACCTGTACAAAGCTGAGATTACGATACCGATAGCCTTCGAAATAGCGGCATCCGCCCCAGACGACCTTCCGGGAACCGTGCGCCGCCGCGTCCGCGACGCAATGTCGTCAGGCCGCCTGCTCGAGCGTATGGTGCGCGACATTCGCCTCCTCATACTCGGAGACGACGCCGCCGAGTCAGCGGAAGAGACGAATATAATCTACCTGTGGGACGAGCGCGAAGGGACCGTGCCCAATGGCCTCTGCTACGCTCCATACCATGAGCCGGCGGTATGATCGTCGTCGTTCTGACGGACTGCCCTCCGAAACTCAGGGGAGATCTGTCAAAGTGGCTTTTTGAAATCAACACAGGGGTGTACGTCGGGCGTGTGAACGCAAGGATAAGAGAAGCGCTGTGGAACAGGATATGCGAAAACTTGAAACACGGCCAAGCCACAATGGTCTATCCGGCGCAGGGCGAACAGAAAATGGAATTCCGCGTACATAACACAAGCTGGGAAATAGCCGATTTCGACGGGCTGAAGCTGATGCGCAGGCCGTCTCCGGCGAAAACCGGAGAAAACCTGAATGCGGAACGCACCGAGCTCCGCGACGGTTTCAGCCGGGCCGCGGCGCTGCAAAAAGCGCGGCGCATACAGGCGTCCAGACGCAGCGCGGCAGAGGTCGGCTCGTACGTCGTGATAGACATAGAAACGACCGGCCTCTCCGTCCAAAGCGACGAGATTGTGGAAATTGCGGCCGTCAAAGTCGAGAACGGAGCCCCTGCCGGGGAGATGTCGGAGCTGATAAGCGTAACCGCGCCTTTATCCGAGAAAGCCGCTATACTGACAGGGATCACTGCGGAAATGCTCCTTGAAAACGGAATACCGATCAAAGACGCTCTTAACAAATTTATAGAATTTATAGGCAGCGCCGCCCTCGTATGCCACAACGCGCAGTTCGACATTCCGTTTATACAGACGGCGTGCAGAAAAAACGGCGTACCGCCGCCGCGCAACAAATGTATCGACACGCTGGCGATAGCTAAGCGCAAAGTGCGCGGCGTCCCGGACTACAAGCTCGGCACGCTGGCGGAGTACTTCGGGGTCGCCCACGAAGGGGCGCACAGGGCGCTGCAAGACTGCCGGACCGCTTACGGGATCTATTTGAAGTTAAAGGAAATCTGACACCGCGACGAAACGGCATCAGATTCCGTGAGGCTTTGCAAGGGTATTCCCCGCACACGCGGGGGTGATCCCCGTAGTTCGTAACCCACACGGCGTAATCTTCGGTATTCCCCGCACACGCGGGGGTGATCCTAGCTCCGCCTTGTTTTCCAGCCCTAGCACTAGGTATTCCCCGCACACGCGGGGGTGATCCCAAGGGCTTTTTCGTGTGAAGGGCAAGATTATGGTATTCCCCGCACACGCGGGGGTGATCCCAGCTTGCCCGCCGCGAATGCTCCGGCTATCGGGTATTCCCCGCACACGCGGGGGTGATCCCAGGATATTAAAGCTGATAGGTCTGAAATAGCGGTATTCCCCGCACACGCGGGGGTGATCCTTAGTTCGTATTTCCCTTCAAAGAGTTCGTCCAGTATTCCCCGCACACGCGGGGGTGATCCTACGCCGCCGTATCTGCTCCAGCTTGCCGCTTTGTATTCCCCGCACACGCGGGGGTGATCCCTGCCTCAGCGCCTGCGTCGTCGCGTCAACCTGGTATTCCCCGCACACGCGGGGGTGATCCTTTACCAATATTGACCCGGACGCGGAAGTGCCGGTATTCCCCGCACACGCGGGGGTGATCCTAGCCGAAGGCATGTCAAGATAGTTTGTCATATGTATTCCCCGCACACGCGGGGGTGATCCCTTCACCGCGATATACGGAGACACGGCAGCTATGTATTCCCCGCACACGCGGGGGTGATCCGGAAGGGGGAGAGATTTAAAGAGTTAAATATTAGTATTCCCCGCACACGCGGGGGTGATCCTCAACATTTTACTATACCTATATCTCTATACTTGTATTCCCCGCACACGCGGGGGTGATCCTGTATATGGTAGAAGAAAAAGTTTGTAGAAGTTGTATTCCCCGCACACGCGGGGGTGATCCTGGTAGGTTTGTGATAAAAGATATAGAATATTAGTATTCCCCGCACACGCGGGGGTGATCCTGAAAGTGGAGATATTGAAAAGTTAAGAAATAAGTATTCCCCGCACACGCGGGGGTGATCCCTTGCGTACTATACGCGCCGTTGACATGTCCGGGTATTCCCCGCACACGCGGGGGTGATCCCGCGGCTTCCTAGTGATATGACTATCGGCAAGCGTATTCCCCGCACACGCGGGGGTGATCCCGGGACTATACTCCGGATCACGCCGCAAGCGCGGTATTCCCCGCACACGCGGGGGTGATCCCGGTAGGCGCGGCGGCTGATACTTCGCAAGCGGGTATTCCCCGCACACGCGGGGGTGATCCCGTTGCAAGCATGGTTTACGAGCGGGCCGAAGTGTATTCCCCGCACACGCGGGGGTGATCCCCGCCATTGAGTGCGGCAACACGGCAACGGTAGGTATTCCCCGCACACGCGGGGGTGATCCCCCCACCTCTACCTTTTATCACATCCTCCCTTAGTATTCCCCGCACACGCGGGGGTGATCCTGGTACCGTAAAGATGAAATGTACCGCACGCAAGTATTCCCCGCACACGCGGGGGTGATCCTAACATTAATTTCATTCAAACGTTTATTCAAATGTATTCCCCGCACACGCGGGGGTGATCCTTGCAAGATAACTATATGACATGCGCCGACTGTGTATTCCCCGCACACGCGGGGGTGATCCTTCGAGCCGTGTTTCTTCTATAGTTATCGCCCGGTATTCCCCGCACACGCGGGGGTGATCCCCGCCATCACGTTTTTTTGTTCGTTGAATAATAGTATTCCCCGCACACGCGGGGGTGATCCTCGTTCGTGCAAATAACCGCTCTATCTCGTCTGGTATTCCCCGCACACGCGGGGGTGATCCTTAAAATCGGCGACATTTTCGCAAGCAACGACTGTATTCCCCGCACACGCGGGGGTGATCCAGAAGACGCTCGGGACGGAGACCGGCGATAATGTAAAAGGGTCTGGCGGAGTTAAATATTCAAAAACGTTTGCAGAGTATAAAAAAGAGTATGGCGGAGATTCTTACGAAGCTGCAAGAGCTTTCTTCAAAAACGAATTGCAGGGGAAGGAAGTTACGTGCAAAACCGTTGATGGTGAAAAACGCGCACGTTTTACGGGTGGAACGCTGCAAGAATTACGGCGGGGGTTAAAAAGCGACCCAATCAAGGCAGAAATTATCCCACTTATGCCAGACATAATAACGACGGGGAAATATAGCTTACAAGCCTTGCATAAAGACAGGGATGACAAGACAAAGACTTTTCACTCGTATAGAAAGGTTGTTCATACAAGCGATGGGGATAAGGAGGCTATTGTCGACGTAGCGGAACGTCCAAAGCAAACACCTGAATATGGTGTGTATAACCTGACACGAGAGGGCAGCAGAAACTATGAAATACGAGCACAACATCAAACAAAAACAAACGCCTCAAAAGCCGACCCAGGGAAGAGCCTGGGGGAAATTGAGGCGCAAAACGACTCTGTCGTTACAGATATTATACCCCATTCGCTCGAAGTCGCCAATATAAGATTTGCGGGCGAAGGAGAAGAAAAGGAGGTCAAAGACGATATGCCAAGGGATAAACCCCGCAGCGACCGCAGTATTCCCCGCACACGCGGGGGTGATCCTGCCCGGGGCGAAAAGCCTCGAGGCGCTAGCCGGAGAATATAACATGGATATAAAAACGCTGTATGCGAACAAGCGCGAGACGGTGAAGGACATCGCAATGCTCGTCGTGTACGGCGGCGAGGCGTTCGACCTTGCGGGGTAAAACAAATATTTTCTCTTGACACGTATAAAAATACGTGTCATAATTATAAACAACAAGGGGAGATGATTCAATGAAGAGCTGGTCTTCACGAGAAGTGATAAAGGTACTTGAAAAAGACGGATGGTTTCAGGCGAGGTCGGAAAGCACGCACAAGCAATTCCGACACCCAACGAAAAAAGGGACAGTTACGGTGCCTCACCCTAAAAAAGACCTACCGTATGGGACAGTAAAAAGTATCTTTACACAAGCGGGGATTAAATTTTAATCCCCTTTATCTCCCCACTTGGGAAAGGAGAAAACACGGCATGGCAAAAGATAATTATATTTATCCTGCAATACTGGATTACGCGGATGACGGCATAACGATAACCTTCCCGGATTTGCCGGGATGCGTATCGTGCGCTCAAAACGATGAAGAAGCGTATTTTATGGCGCGCGACGCCATGCGCGGCTGGCTGCTTGTCTCTGAGGAATACGGGGACGAGATAAAAGAGCCGACGCCCCTAAAGGACGTGATTCTGGAAAGCAACCAGCGCGCGATGCTTGTCGATGTGAACCTCGCCTTCTATCGCGAGCCGCACAGAAACCGCGCTGTGAAAAAAACGCTGACTATTCCAGCGTGGCTAAACGAGCTTGCGGAGAAGGAGAACGTCAACTTCTCGTATGTTCTGCAAAATGCGCTCCGGCAACAACTTAACGTGTGATAAAAGCCGCCCTTGGGGCGGCTTTTTGTTTGTTATTGGAACTTCTGCCTATCTGGGAAAACTAAAGATACAGGGATATACTCAGCGCCTAATGCTCTTACAATTTTGAACATCTCTTCGTCGGTAAATGTACTGCGCAATACCTTGTTATTAAAATTTGCGGCAGTCATTCCGATTTCTTGCGCAATTTTCTTTTGAGTAGCACCTCCATAAGCTAATGCGGCTTTCAGTTTATCTGTATCAAGCATAGCCCTCTATACAAGTTTTTTGTTAAAAATATAAGTATTCCCCGCACACGCGGGGGTGATCCTTGCATGATAGTACGTATTATCGCGCGTCTATGCGACGGCAACAAACGTGAAACGTTGATTAACCGCGTACTAGGACAGCTAATCAGCGTTCAAACAGCCAAAAGGCTGAATCATTGGGCGGGCTTATAGCCCTATTAGCAAGCTCGTAGGCTTGCAAACTCTACGCGCGGCGCTGTAGCGGCAACTACAGCCCGCGTTACAAGGATTATAGCGTTTTATAGCGTTTGTGTGCGACGCTGACAAGTCACATACAAAAATGAGCTGTCTACTGCGGCGGCTCGTCAAAACGAAATGGCTAGCTAGCTAGTGAAAGCTCTTAAATGAGCGGCGCGGCGCTGTAGCTGCAACTACAGCCCGCGTTACAAAGATTATAGCCTAGATTGTGACGCTTGCCAACGCTCAATATAGTCGTCAAGTATTCCCCGCACACGCGGGGGCGTGCCAATCCGATTTGAATAAAATTTTTTGAGCTAAGGTTCAAGGTCTGCTTGTTTTTAATGTAGGTACCGCCAAGATAAAAAATATAGCAACTTGATTTGATAAAACAGATAGGGCCGCTCCGTCATGCCGCGCTGGACGCCGCGTCCAGCGACTCAAAGCGCTGTAACGTTAGGAGTTAAAGCCGCTTGGCCCCGCGTCAAGCGCGGGGCGACGAGACAACCGGTATCTATAAAAAGTCAAGCGGTTATACCAGCCGCCGCGCCGCCGGGCGGGCATGAACCGCGGCGAAGCACGGAACTGTCGGACGTGATGATCAGAAGCGGCCCGGACGCACATCCGGGCCGCTTGTTTTTTGCTTCGTTTCGTGTTGTATGGTTTACAGCATATCGGGCAGGTCTTCTTTGTACTGCTTCATCTCGCGCTCGAAGGCCGCGAGCTTTTCCTTCGCGCGCGCTATCTGTCCGCGCACCTGCTCGGGGGCCGCGCCTCCGTATGTGTTGCGGCGCTCCATCGAGCGGCGCGGCGAAAGCAGCGGGAGGAGGTCTTCGCCGACTTCCGGGATGACCGCCTGCCATTCGGCGAGCGTGAGCTTGTGCATCGGGCGGCCGTGCTCTATGCACCAGCGAACGGCGTGGCCGACTTTTTCGTGCGCTTTGCGGAAGGGCACGCCGCGCAGCACGAGGTATTCGGCGACGTCGGTCGCGAGTATGAGGCCGTCGGCGAAGCCGCGGTTCGCCTCTTCTTCATCGACTTCGACGTGGGCGAGCAGCGGGGGCAGGACGGAGAAGATGAGCTTGAGGCAGTCGAGCGTGCGGAAGAGGCCGCGTTTGTCGTCCTGGAGGTCGCGGTTGTATGTGAGCGGGATGCCCTTCATCATCGTGAGGAGGTCGACGAGCGCGCCGTTGAGCTGTCCCGCTTTGCCGCGCAGCAGCTCTAGCACGTCGGGGTTCTTTTTCTGCGGCATTATGCTGGAGCCCGTGCAGAATGAGTCGGGCAGCCTGACCCAGCCGAATTCGGTCGTGAAGTATATGATGAGATCTTCGGAGAGGCGGCTTACGTGGTCGCCGAAGACGGCGGCGAAGTAGAGTATGTCGAGGAAGTGGTCGCGGTGCGCTACAGTGTCCATGCTGTTTTCGGTGAGGCGGCGGAAGCCCATGTCGCGCATCGTGTATTCGCGGTCGAGCGGCAGCGTGGAGCCGGCAAGCGCGCCGCAGCCGAGCGGCGATTCGTCGACGGCGTCGTAGGCGGCGAGCAGGCGGCGGGCGTCGCGCATGAAAGCCTGCGCGTGCGCCATCCAGAAGTGCCCCATGGAGACAGGCTGCGCCTGCTGGAGATGCGTGTAGCCGGGGACGACTATGTCGGCGTGCTCACCGGCCTTCGCGAGCAGGACGTTTATCAGCGTTTCAAGGCCATCCCATATCCCAAGCAGCTCTTTGCGCAGGTAGAGGCGGACGGTCGTGTTTACCTGGTCGTTGCGGCTGCGCCCCATGTGGAGGCGCGCGCCTGTCGCGCCGCATTTTTCGATGAGGCGCGATTCGATGTTCATGTGTACGTCTTCGAGCTCGACTTTCGGTTCAAAGGCCCCGTTCTTTATCTCTTCGGCTATTTCGCGCAGGTTTTTCTCTATCGTCGCGGCTTCGTCCTGCACCAGCAGCCCCGTGTGGCCGAGCATGCGCACGTGCGCTATGCTGCCGCGTATGTCGGCGAAGGCCATGCGCCAGTCGAGGTCGAGCGACTGCGTGAAGCCGAGCACCGCCGCGTCCATATCCTGAGAGAAACGTCCCTTCCACATTTTATGTTTTCCCCTTTCGATGAATAAGCCCGTATTAAATTTGTATATTCGTCAGCAATTATAGCATTTTCCTGCGGCGGGGCGTCGGCTGGACGAGACGCGGCGTGAGCCCCGCGTTTTCGGAAGCTCCGTAAAGAGGCGCGGAGCTAAATTTCTTCTTCGCCGATGCCGATTCCGCCCTGTTCCGCGCCGGGGCCGCGCGCGATTTTTCTTTCGAGGCGCTCTATTCTATGGCGCAGCGAGGCGCGGTCAGCCTCCCAGTTTTTATCTTTGAATATCCGGTGGCGTTCGAGCCAGCGCAGGGCCTCCTGTGCGTGGGCGAGCGCGCCGAAGGGGTCGCGGAAGCGGTGCTCTTCTATCTTTGCCATCGTTTCAAGCGTGCGCACGGGGCGGCGTTCTGTAGCCAGCGACTCTTTGTAGTAGTCGTATGCGGCGCGGTAGTTTCCCGCCGCGCGCTCGTTTTCCGCGAGGCGCAGCAGCGCGACGTGGCGGTCGCGCGTGAATTCAAGCGCCGCTTCCCACGTCTCGCGCGCCTTGTCGGCGCGGCCCTTCGCGGCCCAGAGGTCTCCGGCGCGCACCATGTCCGCGGCGCAGCCGCAGTCGCCAGAAGCCATGGCGGCGATGCGCCGCTGGAGCACGGCGAGCGATACGATGTCGAGCGTGTTGTGGTAGAAGACGCCGCGCAGAGGCGACGCGTCGGAGTCGCGCAGGAATTGCGTGTACATCCACGGGATTTCGCAGCCGGGTACGTCCTCGCCGCCGCGGCGCAGGCCGAGCACGTTCTGCTCCATCGACGAAAGCGAGCACGAGGCGAGCCGCCCGCGGTAAAAGTGGCGCGCGAGCAGAAGCAGATCCATGTGCGGAGCGTAACGCCAGGACGGCACGCTCCGCGCTAACGTGTAGCGCGTGAGCAGCAACGGCAGGTCGAAGGCGCGCCCGTTGTAGGTGACGAGGCCGCAGCAGCGCGGCAGTTCGTTCTCGACGGCTTGAAGCCACGCGCGCTCCCACGCGGGGCCGGCTAGAAAGAGTTGGACGACGCGGAGGCAGTCTTCGGCGCATATCCCGAGGCCGATCAGGAAAGCGTAGGTCCCCGTACCGCCGGAGAGGCCCGTCGTCTCCGTGTCGAGGAACACGGGGCATTCGCTGCCGCCCCAGAGCTTCAGCGCCGCGCCGCTCTCCTGCGGCGGCGTCAGCACATTTTTGCCGTAGGCCGAGCCGTAGCGGAAGCGCCGCTCCATGCGGTAGACGCCGCGCGCTATCCATTCACCCTCGGGCAGCCCCGTAACGTCGAGCTCCTTCGGCAGGACGGCCTCGCGCGGCGCGGGGCGCGGCTCCGGCGCGCCGCCGGTCTTTTCAAACCGCTCGGAGTCGAATTTACCGCGCGGACGCGGCACCCGGCGCGCCTTCCTTCCGAACTATGTCTATCACGACTATCTCTGGCGGCGCTAGCAGACGCACCGGCGGGCCGACATAGCCGACGCCGTTGCTTGTGTAGAGCAGACTGCCTCGCTTGAGCTTTTTCAATCCGCGCGAATGGCCGCGCACTAAGAGGCGCGACGAAAACAGCGGGAAGACCTGGCCGCCGTGCGTGTGGCCCGAAAGCTGTAGGTCGAAGAAGCCCTCGGTGCCGATTTCGACGACCGGGCGGTGGCGCAGCAGCAGTATGAATTTATCGCGGAAGCGGCTCTTCGTGTTCACGATGAGCGTCTCGGAGCGCGTCAGCCCCCATTTATCCTCAATGACGTGGTCGTGGTCGTCTACGCCTTCGACTACGATGCCGCCGGCTTCTACGGCTTCGCCGCGCAGGACGCGCATGCCCGACATGCGCATGAATTTCAGAGATTCTTCTATATCGTCATAAAAATCGTGGTTTCCCGTTACGGCGAAAAATCCATACCGCGGCTTTATGCGGCGGAACAGCGCCGCCTCGCGCCTGCGCCATTCGAGACTTCCGTCCGTCACGTCTCCGGTGACGACGACCATGTCCGGGTTCGCCTCGCGTACGCGGCGCAGGACGCGCGCGAGCAGAAAAGCGCCTGACGACGGGCCGAGGTGCAAATCCGCCAGCTGGACTATTCGGAGCTTCTCAACCCCTGGCGGGAGCTTGTCAGTCTCGATTTTTATGAAAGTAGGGCCGGGATGCAGCGCGCTGCAGACACCCGCCGCGACGACGCATGCGGCGGCGGCGAAGGAAGCCGCGCCGGCCGCAGCCGTCATTTCGAGTCCGAGGATGCCGGCCGCAGCGGTCATAATTATGAATATCGTGAACGACCACATGACAAAGACGAGCCACAGCCCGCCCCCCCAATCGGCGACGAGCCGAAGCCGGGGGCTGCGCGAGAGCAGACTCGTGCGCCGCGCGGCAAAGGACATAGCTGCGGCCGCGGCGCAGGCCGCGACCCAAACCGCGCCCACCGCGGCGTTGGAACAGTTCTCCTCAAATATCTTTATGTATATGTATATAACCGCGGCTGAGAGCATCGCGGCGCAGAGCCCCCAGAAGGCCCCGCGTTCGGAGAAACGTTTTTCGTAGACTCTGTCCGTCATGCTATATCTGCGCCGAGTACAGGCGACCGAATGACTCCAGCACCTTCTGCCATACGGGGCGCTCCTCCCATTCAGATATGGTCAGCTCGCTGCATCGCTCCATATCTCGCTCAAACTGCTCCGCAAATTCCGACGTTATCTTTCTATCGTATATGAAAAGCTGGTTTTCAAAATTTATATCGAGGCTGCGCACGTCCATGTTGCAGGTGCCGACCGAGGCGCAGCAACAGTCCGAAAGCACGGATTTCGTGTGAATGAAGCCGTCTTGATACAGGAAAACGCGGACGCCAGAGCGCAGAAGCGGCTCGATGTTGCTGCGGCTGCCCCAGAAGACGAGGAAATGATCCTTCTTCGACGGTATCATAACGCGCACGTCGACGCCGGAAAGCGAGGCCGCTATCATCGCGTTCATCAGTTCTGGCCCCGGCACGAGGTAGGGCGACGTTATCCACGCCCGCTCCCGCGCGCGCGAAATCATACCGTAATAGCCCTTGGCAATGGAATGCCATACGCTGTCGACGCCGCTCGCTACAACCTGCATCGGGGTCAAAGGCAGCGAATTGAGGCCATCGTCCGCCCCTTGGAAATCGCGCTCGCATTCGCAGCCCTCGCGCGGCTTTTCGCTCGAGCTTACGCGCCAGTCTTCCAGAAAAATTTTATGCAGCTCCGCGACCGACTCGCCCTCGAGCCTCACAAAGGTGTCGCGCCAAAAGCCGAGCGGCCCTTTGCCTTCATACTCATTGCCGAGGTTGAGCCCCCCTGTGAAGCCTACCGCGCCGTCGATTACGACGATTTTGCGGTGGTTGCGGAAATTCATCTGGCGGCGGAAGATAGGCAGCGCGACCGGCATGAATGAACGGCAGTCGATTCCGGCGTCTTCCAAATCTTTTACGAACGAACGCCTCAGGCTCCAGCTTCCGACCGCGTCGTAGAGTAGCCGCACCTTTACGCCGCGGGACGCGGCCTCCTTGAGCAGCCCGCCGATGCGCGCGCCGAGTTCGTCGCCGCGCACTATGAAAAATTCCATGTGGATATAGTTTTTCGCCGCAGCGAGAGCCCTTTCAATCGCGGGGAAGGTCTCGTCGCCGTTGATGAGTATCTCAACGCGGTTGCGCATAAGCAGCTCAGCGCCGCTGCATGCGTGAAGCATGCGCCCGATGCGGAACTGTTCCTCCTCGTCCTTCGGGAAGGGCGTGTCGTCGAAGCAGTATTTTTTCGACGGGCGGAAAAGCCTCCTGTTGCGCAGGCTGCGGAAGTCCGGCCCGATGATGAGATAGAGCACGACTCCGAATACCGGAAGGAAGATGAGCGCGAGCATCCACAGCATCGTGCGGTCGGGATTCTGCCCCTCCATAAATATCACGAAAGCTACGACCGCGGCGTAAATTATGGTTATGTGCCATGCGTAATCCTTGAGCGTAAGAAATAAGGCGTCGACGGTGCGCGTAAAGTGGCGCGTTACGAATAACCCGTCGTCGGTGAATACGAAAAACCTGTCGCACAACTCGAATACGGTCGGCATGAAACCGGTGAGGAAAGCGATAAACAGAGCGAGAAGAATCCACCGTCCAATCTTGTGCATGAAGCCGCCGCCTTTCGTTTCGCAAAGTGAGAGCGCGTGCGCTCCCGGCTTTATTATATGCCAAACACGCGCGCTGCGCGACGGAGACGGCGCGCGTATAATGGCAACAGATTTCCGCTTTTCTGCCGCGCAATGATATAATCGTTACCATATCGGAGCAGGGCTTAAACCCGAATGGTTTTGTTGTTATATTTTTTCGCAGCCCGCGTCAGAGGTGAGTTCTTTGTCCGCATATCCAAAAATCACAGCGCTTATATGCGCGGCGCTTCTCGCGGCGCTCGCGCCCTCCGCGTCTTTCGCGGCGCGCTACCCGACCGGCAGCCCGGAAACGCGCAGCCATTTCATGAGCTGGGGCTTCCCGCACAAGGACGGCGTCGTGCTCGTCTTATGCGGCGGAGGCATGAAAGGGCTCGCCCACATCGGCGTCTTCGAGGTGCTCGAACGCGAAAACATTCCAGTCGCCGCCGTCATAGGCACAAGCATGGGCGCGATAATGGGAGGCCTCTACAGCGCCGGCTACACTCCAGCAGAGATGCGCGAGCTGCTCGCGAAGGTCGACCTAATAGAGATAATGTCCGGCCGCGCGGTAATGGAAAACAACAAGGACGCGTTCAACAAGCCTCCGGCGCCGAACGACGCCCTCTTCTCCATCACGGCCAACAGCGATAAACAGACGCGGGGACGGCTAGCCGCGCTCAACGCGAAAAGCCTCTACGCTTTCCTCAGCGAGCTGACCGCCGACGTGACGGTCACGGACTTCGACTACCTAAAATACCCATTCGCCGCAGTCGCGACGAACCTCTTGAACGGCGACACCGTCGTTCTGCGCAACGGCAACCTCGCCTCCGCGCTGCGCGCCTCCATGTCGATACCGATAGTCTTCGACCCATGGCCGATGGACGACATGCTGCTCGTCGACGGAGGCCTCAAGGCCAATCTGCCAGTGCTCGAAGCGAAGAAAATATTCCCGGGTCATCCGATAGTCGCAGTCAACCTTTCGCCGGAGGATATAACGAAAAAGGACACCGAAATGCGGACGATGTTCGACGTAGCGGGCCAGACGCTAGATATACTGATGATTCAGCAAATACGCGATAACGCCGCGGCGGCGGATTTGGTGATCACGCCCAACGTGAAGAAATTCAACACCTTCGAGGCCGGCGGCTACGACCGTATAATCGACGAAGGCACTAAGGCCGCCGAGGAAAAGATTGACGAACTCCACAAGCTCGTGGAGGAGAAGTGCGGCGTATGGGATCACGAGCTTGGGCTGCGCCGCCCTCTCAATCCGCCGACGGTCGCGGAAATCCGCTTCGACGGCGTGCCGCATGGAATAGCGGAAAAGCTTTATAAAAAATACGACGACTGGATAGACGAGCCTCTCGACATGCAGGCCGTCTCAGACGCCGTCTCCGAAATGTCGCAGTTAGACGACGTGCGCTCAGTCGACGGATACACGGAACGCATTACGCGCGGGACTGTAGCCGTCGTTTTCCGCATAGAGCGCCCAGCAAAGTATGAAATAGGCTTCGACGGCTACGCGAGCAACCTTAACGCAAACCGCTGGTTCTCAATCAGCGGCGCTGCGCGCGACACCTTTATGGACGGAGACGCCGCGGCGGCGGAGGTACGCCTGGGCACGACCTGGGGCGGAATGCTGCGCTACTTCACGCCGACCAGCGTCAACCTCGACCAGTGGGGGTTGACTCTCGCAGCACGGCGCGAGAAATACGAACCGTTCGCATCGAACGGCGAGACGGAGCTTGAAAGATATGTGGCGAAGCTCGCGTGGTATAAGACGATAACGGACCGCATGAGAGTCGGCATAGGCTACGCCGGAGAGATGATAACCTCTTACGCGCCGGACGACGACGGCGAGCACGGCCCGTACCTCTCCTTCGCTTTCAACAACCTTGACGACCCGATACTGCCGACGCGCGGCTTCGAGGTCGCGAGCGACGTCTGGTTCCCGTTCGGGCGCGAAGTCGTCTCAAACACGCGCTTCACAAGCTACATACCGATAATGAAGAACAACAAGGTGATATTCGGCGGCGGCTTCAAGACAGGCGACGGCGACTCGCTCCCATACGCCGCGATACTCGGCATACACAACGAGCTCTACAGCCTCGGCCAGCACCCGCTGGTAGGCGACCGTGCATACTGGCTGCACCTCGGCGTCGAGCGCGTTTTCAGACGTTCGTGGTGGGGCGGCGTGAATATCGAGTTCTTCGGCAACTACGGCCGCGTGATGGGCGGGATGCACGACGAGCAGAGCCGATGGGAAGCCGGCGTCGCCTTCTCCGTCCCGACCAACAACTTCAACTCGAAGCTGATCTTCGTCTACGACCAGGAAGGCGGCTTCACAGTCGGCTATTCCGTAGGGCTGCCGCGCTTCTGGGACGGCCCGCTGCCGTAAGGCGCGCAGCGTAAAAATACGAAAAGCTCCCCGCCGTTGCGGACGGGGAGCTTTTTTGTGCTTCCGCTTATGCGCGGCGGCGCTAGATGATAAGCTTGCCGCCTTTGTTCGCCGCGGCGTCGAGCTGGTTGAGGACGTTCGCGCCGGCGACTTCTATCTTCGGCTTCTTCGCGGCTTCTTCGCGAGCGAACTCGCGCAGCTTCTGCTCGTACTCGGCCATCGACTTTTTGATGCCTTCGACGTCGCCCTTTATCCACTGGAGGATGCCGTCGGCGATCGTCTTGTACATCTCGTCGCTCGGCTCGTCCTGTATCACTCCGAGCTCCTTGAGCATACTGTATTCTTCCTTTACGGAGTTGAGGACGTCTTCATCGGTGATGAGCCCCTTTTTGTAAAGAACCCTATAGATTATATTCTGCTTTGTTTTGCTGTTCTCGTCGCTCGCGGAGAGGGATTCGACGCGCTGGAGCAGCATCGAGATTATCTCCTCAAGGCTTATCTGCATTGGTGCCGGCATTGTTATTCCTCCCGAACATAAATTTTCAGGCTACATTTTATCACAGCTTGCGCCGCGCAAAAGATACGCGCGGCAAAAATGTCCGTTTGTGCTAAAATCACGCTTGTGCGCGCCGTTCTGAGGCGAGCGCAGAAAATTAAAAAATCTTAATGGGAGATTCTCGCGATGGAACATTCCGGACATTCGGCGGACGGGCTGAAGTGGAAACATTTATATAAGAAGGCCGAGGTCATATTCTTCTCCGAGTGGCGCACATTCGTCACGTCGCTGATTGCGATAACCGTCTATTCGGTGGGCGTCGCCGCCTTCACCATGCCCTACCGTTTCGCAGACCAGGGGGTCATGGGCGTCTCCGTGCTCGTGAAGTACGCCTTCGGGATAAACCCCGCCTACACCCTGCTCGCGCTCAACGTCATGATGCTCGCGTGGGGCGCGCGGACGCTGAACCGGCGCTTTCTTATCTGGACCGTGTTCAACGCCTTCTTCCTCTCGTTCGCGCTCGACTTCATGCAGACGATTCAGTTCCCGATCATTGAGGACAGGTTTCTCGTCGCGGTCGTAGGCAGCGCGATAAAGGGCTTCGGCGCGGGGCTGCTTTACCGCCAGGGGACGTGCATCGGCGGGCTGGACATAGCGATATCCGTGCTGCGCAAGAAGTACGGTCTCGAGATAGGCAAGATAAGCATTTACTTCAACATGACGCTGCTTGCGATCTCCATCGGCATCATAGGGCTGACGAACGCGATGTACGGCTTCATCGCCTGCTACGTGAACGGCATGGCGATGGATCGCGTGCTCTCGTCGTTCGAGAAACGCAAGCTCGTCTTCGTCGTAACAGCGCACACGGAGGCGGCCGTCGAATTTATTTCGCACCACCTGAACCGCAGCTGCACGCTGCTCAAGAGCGAAGGCGGCTACAGGCACCACGAAGGCTTCACCGTCATGACGCTGCTGCGCACGCGCGAGGCCGTCGAGCTCAAGGCCTTCCTCGCGCAGCACTACCCAGGCGCGTTCATGGTGCTCGCCGAGGCGGACGAGGTCGTCGGACGCGGCTTCAAGCGCTGGCGCAACGTGTAGCGCACGCCGCGCCGCGGATTTCACGGACACGCGCCCGCCGCAAGGCGGGCTTTTTATTTGCGCGCACGGGGCTTACAGCCGCGCGAGAGCGGTTATATAATTCTGCATATATGAATTTTGGAGGTTCATCAAATTGAAATACGCATTCGACGTGGCTTTCCTACCGTGCGAGGCTCTCAAGAAACACGATGCGCGCATAGTCGTCGATCTGCTTCGCGCGACGACGCAGATAACTACCTTCTTCGACATGGGAGGCGAAGTCCTCGTACCCGTGACGGAGGTGGACGAAGCTTTCGCGATGAAGGAGAAGCTAGGGGAGGACTGGAAGATTATGGGCGAACGCGGCGGCCTGCCTGCGCCGGGCTTCGACTTCGGCAACTCGCCGCTCGAACTCCAGGCAGCAGGCGCGCCGGAACACGCGATCATCACGACTTCGAACGGCACGCGCGCGATAATGCGTGCCGTGAAGGACTGCGCGCACGTCATAGCGGGCTGCGCGCGCAACGCTGAGGCGGTCGCATGGGACGCGCTCTGCGCCGGGCCCTCGGTCGGGATTATATGCGCCGGGCGCAACGGCGAGTTCTCGCTCGAAGACACGGTCTGCGCCGGTATGCTTGTCGAAAAGCTGCTCGCGCTCGCGCCGTCTAACGGGGCCGAGTCGATGGAGCTGACAGACGGCGCTATGGCGGCGATGTCGCTGTGGCAGGCGATGGGGCCGGACGTCACGGCTGTTTGCAGGGAGTCTACGCACGGCAAGATACTTTCCGGCCTCGGCTTCGACAACGACCTGTTCTTCTGCGGCGAGATCGACGCCAGCTCGACCGTGCCGGTAGTCAAGGAATTTTCCGGCGTCCCAGCGATAGTCGGGCGCTGAAGGCGCAGCCGCTGAACATCGGAGAAGAGAGCATGAACGCCGTAATTCTCGCTTGCAGCTCGATGGCGCGCCAGGCAGCCGCGATGGGCTTCTGCGGCGGCTCGTGGGAATCGGTGTACGCGCCTGTGCGCGTCGTCGTGCCGCGCGCCGACGACTGCATCACGATTCTGCTCAACGCCGACGGCGCGCCGCACGAAAACCTCAAAGAGCCGGGGCATATCTACATTAGGGACACAGACACCGGGCGCTACTCGCTCGAAGGGCTTCGCGCATCGGTCTGCGAAAGGTACGGACGCGAGCAGGGGCTCGCGCTATTCGGCAAATGGTTCGCGAGCTACACGCACGCGGACATAATCGACACGGGAACATACGACAGCCGCGCAGAAGACTTTCTCGAGCAGGCGCGCTGCGGAGCGGAAATCACAGGCTGCAAGCTGCGGCGCGCGCCGGGCGGCAACGTAGTGCTCGAAAAGCCAGTCTCGGGAGACTGGGACGATTTGTTCGCCGTTGCGGATGCGGGAGAGACGCTCACGCGCGGCATGTTCTTCCCGTAAGCAAAACAGAAATGACGAAGGTGACGAAAATGGAGAATATTATAAAACGTCCGTTTAACTTCAGGATGCCGCGCGAGGTTATATTCGAGGCCGGGATTTCAAGCTTGGCGGCGCAGAAGGCCGCCGCGCTCGGCGCGAAGCGGCCCGTATTCATAACTGGGCGCAGCATCGAGAAGAGCGAAGCGCTCGCGCGCCTCATGGACGGCGCGAAAAGGCTGGGCATGGAGCCGGAGATATGGCCCGAGGTAGAGCCGGAGCCGCCCGTCGCTCTCCTTTACAAAGCTGCGGCTGACATCCGTGCGCTCGGCGGCGACTGCCTGATAGCGCTCGGCGGCGGCAGCTCGATGGACTTCGCCAAGATGGCGGCGGTGCTCGCCAGGTTTCCAGAGCTCGACGCCGCGGCCATGGTCGGATCTGAGAAGGTTCCCGCGCGCGGCCTTCCGACGATAATGATACCGACGACCGCGGGCAGCGGCTCCGAGGTCTCTGCGGTCGCGGTCTTCTCGTTCCCCGAGGAAAAGATGAAGAAGGGCATAGCGGGCGGCAACATGGTCGCAGACATAGCGCTGGTAGACCCCGAACTTACGCACGGCCTGCCGCCCGCGATAACGGCGGCATCAGGCATGGACGCGCTCGTTCACGCCGTAGAGTCGTATCTTTCGCTCGGCGCGAACCCTCTTACGCAGGACTTAGCGCTCGCCTCAATACGCAAAATAGCGCCGAACCTCGCCGCCTGCGTGCGCGAACCGGACAACGCCGCCGCGCGCGCCGCGCAGTCTTACGGCAGCCTCACGGCCGGCATGGCCTTCGCGATGTCCGGCACGGCGGGGGTTCACGCGATGGCCTATCCGCTCGGCGGCGAGTTCCACGTGCCGCACGGCGAGGCGAACACCGCAATGCTGCGCTGGGTCATGGAATACAACCTCGACGGCTGCCCGGAGAAATTCGTACCGATAGCCGAGGCGATGGGAATCGACACCGCCGGCATGAGCGCGGTGCGCGCCGCCTCCGCGGCGCTGGACGCGATGATAGCGCTCGGCGAGGAGTGCGGCGTCAAGACGCGGCTGCGCGACTTCGGAATTCCGCGCGAAGCCGCCGCGCACATGGCGAAAGCCGCGATGCGCGAAACGCGCCTGATGAACAACAACCCGCGCAAACTCACCGAAGAGGACGTAAAGGCGATATACGAACGCGCATGGTAATCAAAAGCTGAAAACGCGAGAAGGGCGGGGCAAAAGCTCCGCCTTTTTTATTGCGTTCATCCAAGGCGTGCGCGCCCGCCGCCGCGCGAGAAATTCCCGCCGCGCTGCCGTTGCCAAAGCGCGCGCGCCGTGATATGCTTCGCGAAGCAGCGTCCGCCGCCGGGTGGGCGCGCACGCCTTTGCCGCAGCGTCGTTAGGCCGAAGAAGACGCGCGGGCGAAGGCGATTATTTTTATTAAGGGGGAAATTTTTACATGGCGTGGATAGAGTTATTCATCGCCGGAATATTCGAGGTCGTCTGGTCGACCTGCATGAAATACTCGAACGGCTTCACAAATCTGAAATTCACCGTCCTCACCTTTACCGGCATGGCTGCGAGCGTCTACTTGCTGGCGCTCGCGATAAAGAAGCTGCCGCTCGGCACGGCCTACGCGATATGGACCGGCGTCGGCGCGCTCGGCGCCGTCGCCGCAGGCATAATCCTCTTCAAGGAGCCCGTCACCCTGCCGCGCCTCTTCTTCGTCGCGCTGCTGGTAACCGGCATAATCGGCCTCAAGCTCACGTCGGGACACTAACGCGCGGCGCGCGGGATAAAATTTACTCAGGCCGCGCCCGCCTCCGCCTCTGCGCGGAACTGCGGACGCGGCTTGACTTTTGCCCGCCTTTGCCCTAGTTTAGAGCAAGCCGAAACGACGACGCGCAGCGCAGCTTTTCGGCGAGTCTCCGCGCGAAGGTGGGCCGCCATGCTGAAGCTGGAACAGAAACAGACTCAGGCGCTTTCCAACAAAATGATAGAATCGCTCCAGGTTTTGCAAATGTCGCGTGGCGAACTTGAGGAGCGGATAGAGGATCTTTACGCCGAAAATCCTCTGCTCGAGCTCGACGAGCGCGGCGAGGCCGCGCCGCAGCATCCGGGAGCTGAGAGCCTGAGAAAGCTCGAATGGCTCGCGCGCTTCGACGAGCAGAACTCCGCCTACATGCGGCAGGAAACAGACGGGGAAGAGGACGGCTGGCTCGAAAACATCGCCGCGCCACATGAAGAGACGTTGGCGGATTCGCTGATGGAGCAGCTCGCGGGACGCGGCTTCGGCGACGGCGACATGAAGATCTTCCGCTACGTAGCGGAAAGTCTCGACGAGCGCGGATACTTCGCAGACGGCCCGGCGGAGCTGGCCTCGCGCTTCGGAATAGAAATCCGCAGGGCGGAACTGCTGCACTGCGAGATGAAGCGGCTCGACCCGCCGGGAATATGCGCGCGCGGCCTCGCCGAATGTCTCGCGCTTCAGCTCGACCGCATGGACGGTTGCGAAATAGAAAAAGAAATCGTCACAAGCCACCTCGAAGCGCTCGCCAAGCGCCAGATAAAGACCATCGCGCGTGAGCTCCGCATAACGGAGGCGCGCGTGCTAGCCGCGCTCGAGAAAATCCGGACTCTCAACCCGAAACCTGCGAACGGCTTCACCGGAGGCGAGCCGGCCTCATACGTCTCGCCCGACGTGACGGTGACGCAGCGCGCCGGAGATTTCAGCGTCGAACTCAATTTCGACGTCGGCGCCTCGCTCTCAATCAACCGCAGCTATCTCGAACTCGCGCGCAGCGGAGGCTGTCCCGACGACGTGCGACGCTACATCGAGTGCAAAGCCAGAGAGGCAGAGCAGATATCGGCGAACATAAGACGGCGCAACGACACTCTGACGCAGCTCGCCGCCTGCATAGCCGAAGAGCAGCGCGAATTTTTCCTGCGGGGACGCGGCGCGCTGCGCCCGCTCCGCATGAAGGCGGTCGCAGAAAAGCTCGGCCTGCACGAGTCCACGATCAGCCGCGCAGTCAGCGGCAAGTACCTGCAATGCCGCTGGGGCGTGTTCAGCCTCGGCTACTTCTTCACCAAAGGCTACAGCCTCGACGGCGGCGGCGCGGAGATAGCGACGCAGCAGGTCAAGGAAAAGCTGCGCGCCGTCATCGCGCGCGAGGACAGGGACAAACCATACAGCGACCAGAAACTTTCCGAAATCCTCTCCGTGATGGGAATAGAGATCTCGCGCCGCACCGTCGCAAAGTACCGCGACGAGCTCGGGATAGCAGGCTGCCGCGCGCGTAAATTCGCACAGCTTTCATAAACGTTGCGCGCTTGCGCAACAATATGCAACGCATCGGTGCGGCGGCATCGTGCGGCAAAACAAAACGGCGCGCGTAAACGCGCCGTCTTTGGCACGCGGATTGCTATAACTAAATATGTGTTAGGTTTCATACAAATTTTGTGAGGAGATGGGCTTATGGATTACACGAGTCTGATTAGAAACGCCGGAGACAAAAAGTCGCGCGTCGGCATAATAGGCGCCACGAAGGGCTACGGATACACATTGCTCGCGCAGATACCTAAAGTAAAGCTTATGGAGCTGCGCCTTATTTCGTCGCGCCACACCGACGAATGCGAAAAGGTCCTCCTCGAACTCGGCTGGCCTAAGGAGAAGCTGGCCGTTTGCGCGACTAAGGAAGAGATACGGGCCGCGCCGAAAGACGCAGTGCTTATCGTCAGCGACTACAGGCTCGTCCCAGAGAGCGACATAACGGCGCTCGTCGAATGCACCGGCAACTCCAAGGTCAGCTCCGAAGTCAGCATGGCGGCGCTCAGGAAGGGCATCAACGTCTATATGTGCTCGAAAGAGACTGACAGCGTATGCGGCACTATGCTGAACCAGACAGCAGCGGAGAACAACGCGATATACGCGCTCGTCAACGGCGACCAGCCGCGCAACCTCGTGGATCTCTGGTCGTGGGGCAAGCTGCTCGGCTTCGAGATCATCGCGGTGGGCAAGGCGAGCGAATACGACTTCGTATGGAACCCCGACACCGGCGAGATGGTATTTACCGAAGGCCCCGATTATCCTCACGAGAACATCCCAGAGCTCAAGGAGTTCTGGAACTACAAGGACCTCTCGACGCTTGAAGGACGCCGCAAGCTCCTTGAGAAATACATCAGCGTCATCTCAGCCGACCTTTGCGAGATGAACCTGGTATCGAACATCACCGGCCTCGTCCCCGCCGCGAAGCGTCTCAGCTACCCCGTCGCGAAGGCGAGCGAGCTCGCCGACATCTTCATCCCCGAGGAGGACGGCGGCGTTCTGAAAAAGACAGGCGTCGTCGACGTCTTCTGCTGCCTCCGCGCGAACGACGAAGCGAGCTTCGGCGGCGGCGAATTCATCATAGTCAAATGCGAGAACGAAGCCGTCTGGGATCTCCTCGCCGGCAAAGGCCACGTCGTCAGCCGCAACAAGAAGTACGCCTGCCTCTACCTGCCCTACCACATCATGGGCGTCGAGACCCCGGCATCAATAATCCTAGGCGACTTCCTCGGCATAGGCGCGCACCCCGAGTGCCGCCAGGTTTCAGTCATGGCCGGCGTAGCGAGCCGCGACCTGCCCGCGGGTACGCTCCTTGAGGTCAAGGGACATCACCACTCGATAGACGGGCTCGTCCCCGAGCTCTGGGAGAAGGCCGAAGCCGCGGAGATAGCGCCGTTCTACCTCCTCAGCGGCCTCACGCTGAAGCGCGACATAAAGAAGGGCGAACCAGTGACGAAGGACGCCGTAAACCTCGGCGACGGCGTCTACGTCGACCTCTACGAAAAGGGCTTCGCGCTGTAAAAGCCGCGCTGGAATTTATAAAAGCGCAAAATGCAAGGAAAAATCCCCGGCATATCTGCCGGGGATTTTTTACGCCGGGACACGCCGCGTTTCCAAACAGTGTGAAGCCGCCGCCGGATTCTGGAAGCGGCGGCGACGCTCGGCAGCCGCTTTTTATAAAAGCGCATAAAGAGCCGCCCCTCCCGCAGACTCGCGGAAAGGGCGCCCATTGCGTTTCCTTATCTTACATATTTACGCGCGCGGCTTATGGACGGAAGACTATCTTTATCGCGGCGTCGTTCTTGTCGGCCATGTCGAAGCCGACCTTTATGTCGTCGAGCTTGAACTCGTGCGTGATGAGCGGCTTTATCTTCACGAGCCCCTGCGCGATCGGGCGCATCGTCTCTGGAACCCAGACGTAGCGCTGCTGCCACGTGTGATGCACAAGGCATGTGTTGACGAATTCGAGGCCGTCGTCGTGCCAGCGGCTGATGTTGAGCCTGATCGGCGTGGTCACCCAGCTGTAGAAGACGAACTTTCCGTTGTGTTTGATTAGCGCGCTTGCGGCGTTGAAGGAATCATCGGTGCCAGCGGCTTCGACCACCACATCGGCGCCGACGCCGTTAGTAATTTCCTTGACGGCGGCGACTGGATCAGTCTCCTTGCTGTTGATCGTGACGTCTACGCCGAGGCTCTTTGCGAGTTCAAGCTTGCCGTCCAGCACGTCGACCATGATGACCTTATAGGCGCCCTTGAGCTTCGCGCACTGCGCGATTATCTGCCCGGCGTAGCCCGCGCCCATGACTACCACGTAGTCGCCGAGCTGGACGCCGCTGTTGAGCCCTGAGTACATAGCGCAGGCCGTAGGCTCCCCGAGGCCCGCTATGTCCATGTCGAGGCCGTAGGGGACGGGCTGGAGCTGGAAGGATTTCGCTTTGAAGTACTCGGCGAAGTTGTTGTTCCAGCCGAAGGCCATCACCTTGTCGCCGACATTGTAGTCGCTTACGCGGCTGCCGACGGCGACGACGGTGCCGCCGCTCTCATGTCCGAGAAGGAACGGGAACTCCGGCGGCTGGTGGAATTCCGCCGTCTGCGGCGGCATGAACCCGCGGTAGAAGCTCTTGTCCGAACCGCAGATGCCCATAAGATGATTCTTGACTATTATGTCGTCTTCGCCGCAGACGAGCTCGCGTTCGATAAGCTCTATGTCGTACGGCCCGTTGAGGCGCGCGGCCTTGGTTACGAATTTTTCCATTGTTTCCGCTCCTTTGTCAGTTTTTTGTCTGTCGTCTTAAATTACCAAACCGCCGCCCGCTTTGTTGTTCCCGCGGGCGGCGTATGCCGTTTCGTTTAGATTATGCCGAGCATGTAGAGGATGCAGGTCACCGTCGCGCCCGTGAAGCCCGCTACGGTCGAGCCGCCGCCGACTGCGCGGATACCCTGGTTGACGTCCATGTTGGACATCGAGACCGTGACCCAGAATCCGCTGGAGTTCGCGTGCTTGAACATCAGCGCGCCGGTGCCGCAGGCGAGGAATGCCGCGACGGGCGATACGCCGAGGGAGTCGAGCATAGGCTGGACGAGCGCCGCGGCGGTCATGACGCCGAGGGCGTTGGAGCCCGTTACCATATGGATGATGGCCGCAAGTATGACGGGGACGATGATCGGCGGGAAGGGCGACGCGACGATGAGCTGGCCTATCTGGTCGGCGACGCCGGAGTTCTTGACAAAGACGGCGAGCGCGCCGCCCATACCGGTGACTATTATCGGCATGGCCGCGGCGTTGATGCCTTCGTCAACCCAGTTGCTGAGGACTTTCTTAGTCTTCCAGTCTTTGCCGGTGAGTACGAGCGAGAGGATGCAGCCCGTAAGCAGCGCCGCGAGCGGGCTTCCTATGAAGGACATGAAGTTCGCGACGGGCGTCTTGGGCGCTATGACGGAGGTCACTGTGTTGCAGAGTATGAGGAAGAGCGGGAAGAGTATCGGCATGAGCGAGGTGCCGAGCGATGGCAGCTCCATGTTCTCGGACTCGCGAGCGGACTTGATGAACTCTTCCTTCGGAGCGACGGGCGTCTTGAGCGTCATGCAGTAGAGCGTCGCCGTGATGGTGCTCGGGATTGCGACGATGATGCCCCAGACTATCGCTTCGCCGAGGGGTACGCCGAGGAGCGCCGCCGCGGAGACAGGCCCGGGCGTAGGCGGAACGAGCGAGGCCGTGATGAGCGCGCCCATGTAAAGCGTAGTACCGAAGCTCATCATGGACTTCTTCGTCTCATAGGCGAGCAGCGAGACTATCGGTATAAGAAGGATGACGACGGTGTCGGCCCAGATAGGAATACCGAGGATGAACGACGCGAGCGCGATGCCCCAGATGATGTTCTTTTCGCCGCAGAGCTTGATGGCCCACTTCGTGATGCGTACGGCCGCGCCCGTCTTTTCAAGTACGGTGCCCATCGTGCATCCGAGGAAGATGACTATCGCGACGCTCTTTATGGTGCCGGAGAACCCGCTGTTGATCGTTCCTTCGATCTTCTCCCACGGCGTCCCGAGTCCTATAGCGAGAACTATAGCCGCGATCAGGATGCCGAATCCCGCGTGAAGCTTGTACTTGGAAATAAGCACAATCATCAGCACGATAACGATTGCAAAAACCGCTAACACATAACCAGTTGCCATAAACAGGCCCTCCCTGAGGTAAATTAAAAACCTGCTTATCGTATAAGCAATTCGCGTGCCAAGTATGTCGCGTCATTCGATTCCGTATTTTTTCATGCGCCTCCACAGCGTAGAGCGGTCTATGCCGAGCAGCTCCGCGGCGCGGCTCCTGCTGCCGCCGCAGGCAGAGAGAGCCCGTTCCACCCCGGCGCGGCCGTCCGACAGCGGCCCTGCGCGCTGCGGCTCTTTTCCCGCGTGTTCGGAGACTTCCATCTCTTTCGGATAAAGCGCCGCGGCTACGTCGCCCTTCGTAATCACGCCGTCCGAGCAT
>CAVEUD010000024.1:0-37535 GCA_963618995.1 bacterium | reverse complement strand
ACAGCGATGTGCGGCAGTCGGAGGATTTGGAGGATTACGATACGGTTGTGGAGCAGGGGGGTAAATAAACATGGCGGTTATCTATGCGAATAACGGCGGCGGCGGGCTCGGAGGCTTCCTCGGCCCGTTTTCTCTTGTATCGGCGTTCGTGCCGGGGCTACAGCCCGTTGCGGCGGGGCTTGGCGCGGTCAATTCCGCTATGCAGGGCGACGTTGCAGGCACGCTGATGAACGGCGCGAAAATGATAGGCGGAATGGGCGGCGGAGGCGCGAAGTCAGGCGGAGGCATGAGGGTCAATTTGCAGTCACAGCTCGACGACCCGCAGTATGCGGCGCGCAATTTGTCGGCGATGAATCAGCCAAACAACGTACCGACGATGAATCAGACAGAGCAGTACGCCGATTTGTCGCGCCCATACAGGAATAGCATGAACACCATCGGAGTGAACGACGCTTTGCGCGCGTTTATGGGAAGGGGGTAGGCCGGAATGACGGTCTATTTCGCGCCGTCGAACAGGTATAACTTGTGGACGGGCGGCTCGGGCAGGACGGGGATTTTAGACCTTATCGGGCAGGCCCTGATTCAGCCGATGCTGCAGCGCGACGCGGCGGCGCGGCAGTACAGGTATGACAGCCGCCTTGCCGACGAGGAGGCGCGGCGCAAGCACGAGCTCGACCTTGCGACGAAGAACGCCGAGTGGAACAGGGAGGATCACCTTATCAACGAGCATGACCGCTACGTCCGTGAGAACCCGAGCGCGATACCGGGAACGGGCGGCGCGACGGCTACATTCCTCGCTCTCGGCGGCAAGGGGGATCTGGCGCAGTATCAGCCCTACTTGCTGCCGCAGTCACAGAGTATCGACCTCGGCGGACAGGTGCAGACGCGCGCGTGGAATCCGGACGGGACTGTCGCAGAGGGCGCGACGTATAACAAGACGCTGTCGCCTCTGGAGGCCGGGACGCTCGCGCTGTCTACACGCGCCGCGGAACTGGAGGAGTGGAAGGCGCGTCAGGCTGCGGCGCTGGAACGCGAGAAGGCACGGCGCGGGACAGGCCCAGCGCTTGTCCCGCTGCAAGGTTATACGAACGACGCGGGGAATCCGCTGCTTTATAACCAGTACACAGGGGTGACTGTGCCTTTGTACGGCGCAAAGCCGGTACAACAGCAGCCAAATATGGCTCAGACGGCGCTCACAGCCTCCGAAATAGTGAAGAATATATTTCCCTCCGGCGGAGCTGACGGCAGCTACGGCGTTCAGTTGGGCGAAACGGGAGCGGCAGGAGATCGCGTTTCTGTTTTTCGCGAGCTGTTGAGCGCGTTCGGAGGCGGGGGCGCGCCGGCGCCGGCGTTCCCGGGATATGGCGGCGAGTTCGACGATTCCGCTGCGTTTGGGCGAGCGCTTTCGAATATGAACACAGGGGGAGGCGGCGGCGTTGCCCCTCAGCCCGCCGCGACACAGCCGCAAAGCGACGGCGCTCCGTCGTTTCAGAAACGGCTGCGTGACCGGAGGCACGGCGACGCGCCGGTCGCGGTTCCCGGCACTCCGCAGGCGAGCGTAAAGAAACCGTTTGTCAGCGCCGCGGCGGTGGCGAATTATGCGAAGCAGTTCGGCATGAGCGAGGAGGCGGCGCGCGACGAGCTGACGCGGTTTAACTCGATGTAGAAGAGTTGGAACGGCGGCAAAATGCTATAATAAGAGCGCAAGGGGGGAGGGCGATGTCGCAGTGATTAAAAGCTATATAGACAGTTTTTTGTATGGGATGTCTGCAAGCCTGGACTTTTTCGGGCACGACTCCATAGACAGAGCGCAGCGTCTTGTCGCCCCCGGAGGGCTTATGCGCGACGGGGAGGCGCTGGCGAAGGATTGCTCCCATGCGTTTGCGGCGTTGGACATTCCCCATGCGCCTAGGATAGCGCCATGACGGAGTATTCCGAGGAGAGACACGGCCCGAAATCGGGCGACAATTTGCCCGATGGAATAAAATCGGAGATAAACGAGCGAGTAGACGACGTAATCGGCAAGCTCGTTACCGAGAGCCATCTCACAGAACAGGCGGCGGCGCAGCTTAAGCCCGTACTGGAGGAAACGCTTTTCCTTTTGCTGCAGGGGCAATCTTCGACGTTTTTGACGATGACCGCCCATCAAGGGCCGTTGCCGCATCCTGCCATATTGCAGGAGTACGAAAGGCTGCACCCCGGCACAACAAAGATATTCGTCGAATCGATAAAAAAGGACGGAGAAACTCGCAGGAGAAACTCCACGATACATGCAGTTATCGGCTTGACAGGACAGCTTATTATCTTTGTTATAGGCATGAGCGGCCTCTACACGGGCTATAAGCTCGCGATGGCGGGAAAAGACGCCGCCAGCATATCAGCAATATTCACCGGGTTGGCGTTCATGCTTGCAGCCATGCTGGGACGCAAAATAATGAACTCTGACAAAGAGCGCAAGGAATAACTGACAGACAATATAGTTGATTGTTGCCGTCCTTTAGGGCGGCTTTTTTATTGGGCTTCCCCCTTGACATTTCCACATATCCCAATATATTATTATATTGCAATATATGGGAAAGAAGGGGGAATCATGGGAGAGCTTTTTTACACTGTCTCTGAAGCAGCTAAGGTTTTGAGCCTTTCCGAATACACTATTCGTGACTGGCTGAAGACTGGAAAGCTGCAAGGAAAGCGCGAGGGTAAATTTTGGAGAATAAGCAAAGAATCTGTTGAATCCAAATTGCCCGACAAAGAATAACCCCGAGCAATCGCGTGAGTTTGGCGACCAGCGATTGAACGGGGCGAGCAAGAGCTAGGCTCCTGTATGTGCATTATTATAGCATACAGCGAGCCTTCCTCTAACGGTAGTTATGAGGAGGCTATTTTTATGCAGAGAACCATAACGATACCCCTAAGCGTTTTAGAGGAACACGGCATTGAACGCGGCGACGAAATCATATACGACCGCGACGTTGAAGCCGCCCCCGGAGAACTCGCGGTGATTTGCTGCGAGCAGTCAAAATTTTTCGGCATATACGAAGGCCGCGACGAACGCGGCAATCACATCTTGCACTACCTCACCGGCGAGCGCGTCCAGATTGACCCGCGTATGTACTGGACACGTGTTGCCCGCGTGCAGGGTGTTGTGCATAAGCAAATTGGCGCGGCGGATAATCCTGCCGCAACGGGAATGTAATCGAATGGAGGTAAATATAATGACTAATGAAATACAGATGTTCAACTTCAACGGAAACGATATAAGAGTTATAGACAAGGGCGGTCAGCCGTGGTGGGTTGCGAAAGATGTATGCGACATATTAGAGCTTGATGTTACATCAGGCGCTCGCGGACTAGACGACGATGAAAAGGGTCTGCATACTATGCAGACCCCCGGCGGCATACAGCAAATGTCTATTGTTTCCGAACCCGGCGTTTACTCTTTAGTGCTTCGCTCGCGCAAGCCGGAGGCCAAAGCCTTCAAGCGCTGGATAACGCACGAGGTTATCCCCGCCATCCGCAAACACGGCGGCTACCTCACGCCAGAAAAATTGGAAGAGGCGTTACTAAGCCCCGACACTCTCATCAGAATGTTGCAGGAGATAAAGGCCGAGCGCGAGAAGAGCGCCGAGTTGTCATTGCAGAACGCGAGACAGGCGCAGATTATTCATGAGCTGAAGCCGAAGGCGGACTATACGGACAGGATATTGCAGAATCGCGGCCTCGTAACTATTACGCAGATAGCGAAGGACTACGGCATGAGCGGCGAGGCGATGAACGCGCTTCTGCACGAGCTGGGCGTGCAGTATAAGCAGAGCGACCAGTGGCTGCTCTACGCGAAGTATCAGAGCCGGGGCTATACGCACAGCCACACGATAGACATTGTGCGGAGCGACGGAAGCCCGGACGTGAAGATGAATACGAAGTGGACGCAGAAGGGGCGGCTGTTCCTTTACGACTTGCTGCGTATGCACGGGACGCTCCCGATGATTGAGCGCCCCGAGCCCGCAACGGCGTAACTAATAGTGCAAAAATAGACTGACCAATATTGATAAAAGCGGCCCCGCGCGAGGCCGCTTTCGTCTTATATTCTACCACACGCGCGATGAAATGGGAGGTTTATATATGCCGCAGGGAAGAGCAACGACCAGAGAAAGAGAAGAAGCCTATCAGGACCTTGTGAGACAGGGGCTTATTGTGCCGCCGCAGAGGGAGAGCGCGGGGGCGGGCGAGGACGAGCGCCGCGCGGCCTATGAGGCGCTTGTGCGCGACGGGCTTATTGTCCGCGGGACGCCGCAGGCGAACGGGGCGCAGAGCGACGCGCCGCTTCCCGAATGGAGCGTCGGGAAGGCTTTCCGCGCCGGTATAAGCGACGTGCTGACTCGCCGCGCGGACGCGACGGCTATGGAGCGCGAGGCGATGGCGGACAGGCGGGAGAGAGGGCTTGTAAATCCCGGCGCGCTCGGCTATCTGTTTGGCGAGCGTCCGCAGGCGGCTCCCGCGCAGCCGGAGAACTCCGCGCCGGTTGGGCTTCTGGATATTTGGCTTCCGAAACTTCGCGAGAATCAGGCGAAGGACAGGGAGATGTTCGAGGCATACCGCGAACAGCGTTTTGCCGACGCGCAGGAGAGCGCGTTTCGCCGCGAGGATACGCTTCGCAAGATGGCGGATTCTGTCAGCCCGGGCGAATATGCCGCGCCGGAGAGCGCCGTCGGGCAGTTCGCGCACGACTTTATACGCAATTCGCCGTACTCGCTTGCCTCTATGGCGGCGTCCGTGCCGGTCGCCGTTATGACGGGCGGCGCTGCCGTGCCTATGGCGCTTACCTCGGCGGCGCTCGGGCATATGGAAGCGCAGGACGAGATGTCGGACGTTTACAGGCATTTCCGCGAGCAGGGTTTGTCGCCGGACGAGGCTTACCGCCGCGCTATGCCGGATTATGCGGCGAACGTGGGCGTGCTCGCCGCCTCCAACTATTTGCAGACCGCCGTGACCGCGGGGGCGGGCAAGGCCGTAAAAGAAGCTCTCGACGCGGCGGCGGCCGGAAAAACGGCTGAAACCGCGCTGGGCAAGGCCGCCGAAGCGATAATGAAAACAGATATGGGGAAAAAGCTGCTCACGAGCCGGGGCGGCCCCGCCGCGGCGTCGATACTTTTCGACGCAATAAGCGAAGGCGTTTTTGAGGAAGCGCCACAGAATATCGCGTCGAGTCTGACGAAGGGCGAGCCTGTCGACTGGGGGCAGACCGCATACGAAGCGGCGCTTGGCGCGGCGTCCGGCGCGCTGTTCGGCGCAGGCGGCAGCGCTATGTCTTATCTGTCCGATAGGCGCGAAGCGATGCGGACGGGCGCGGAGTCCCCGCAGAATGCCGCAGAGCCGCAGGCTCAGCCCCCCGTCTCGGCGACCGGCTCTCCCGACGCGCTTATTGACGAACTCATCGGCGAGGTCAACGCGGCACAAGAAACGGCGGCGCAGACGGGAAGCCAGCAGGAGGCCGCGGCGCGCGGCAATGCCGAGGTTGTGGCGGACGCCGTAAACAGCGCGCCGCTCGAAGGCCGGGAGCAGGCGCGGACGCGCGAGCCTATCCAGAGCGCCGCGCAGGAAAGCGGGCGCGTGGAGCTGAAGCGCGACGGTCAGGCGGTGGCGCAGCCCGCGCCGATTCAGCCGCAGTTCCAGAATATCGTGCAGTATAACGACAGGGGAGAGTGGCTGGCGACGCCCGTCAACTATGAGCTGATGGAGCTTGACGACCTTATTACGAGCAACACGGACGCGGGCGGGATAAACGAGCTGTACCCGGCGGAGTACCAGCCGCGCGACAGGAGCCGCCTGGACAGCGTTCAGCAGATAGAGGAGATAGCGCGCAGCCTCCAGCCGCAGCAGCTCGGCCCGACTATGGACATATTCAACGGCGCGTCGATTATCGACGCGCGCAACAACGTCATATCGGGCAACGGGCGCACTATGGCAATCCGCCGCGCATACGGCGACGCCGGGAATCCGAGCGCGGCGCGCTATCGCCGGTATCTCGCGGACAACGCGGCGAACCTCGGCATCGACGCGGCGGCGCTCGCTCAGATGCGTAATCCCGTTTATGTGCGGCGTCTGATGGACGAAGGCGTAGATCTGCGGCGTTTTGCCGAGCTAGCGAACACGCCGACGATTGCTGCGAAGAGCGCGGCGGAAGTCGCGCGTCAGGACGCGGGGCACATTGACGACGAGCTTCTCTCCATGATTGAGTCGGACGAGAACGGCAATCTCAATTTCAACAGGAATTTTGCGTCGAATTACCTCGACCGCATCGTCGCGCAGTCTGAGCGCGGGGCTTTTGTCACGAGGGACGGCTATCTCTCGCAGGATGCGCTGCGCCGCATGAAGAACGCGCTCGTCTATAAAGCATACGGCGATTCTTCGTTCCTCGAGCGCATATCGGAATCCACCGACGACGATATGCGTAATCTCAGCAACGCGCTTGTCTCCGTATCGCCGAATATCGCGAAGATGGAGGGCGGTATTGCGCGCGGCGCGCTTGACAGCAATCTGTCAATCCGCGACGCTCTTGTCGAAGCGATACGCCAGCTCGAATATGTGCGCGCAAACGGGCTGAAAGTGGACGAAGCGCTTAACCAGTCGGGGCTTTTCGGCGAACAGATGTCCGACGCCGCGAAAGTTATGCTTCAATTCTTCGATGCGAACAAGCGCAGCGCGAAGGCGATCCGCACGCTGCTGGCCGACTACGCGGCGGAGGTCGAGGACAAGGGCGACCCGCGGCAGGCGAATATGTTCGAGACGGAGGACGAAACGGCTGCACAGCTTCTTGCTCGCATGGCGGCGCGCCAGGGCAAAGGGGCTGACGGGAAAGCTGTTCAGACAGCTGGAGACCAGGGGCGGATTGACTTTAACGCGCCGGAGGCAACGCAGGAGAGGCCGCAAACGACCGCCGCGCCCGCGCAAGCACAGGCGGCAGAGCCGACAGTCCGGCCGCAGGCCCGGAACGCCGAGGCCGCGCCCGCGCCGGGCGCGGCGCAAGGACAGCAGCCGCAAACCGCCGCGGCGTATCCGGTAGAAAACGCGCGCAAAACCTACACCCCCGTCGGAGAGACGACAGAAAGCATCGAATATCGTGTCGACGAGGAGGACGACGGCAGTTTTTCCGTTTCGAAAATCACCGGCGCAAGAGATGAAAACGGAGTCATTGTCGCGACGCGCCGCGAAATCATGGAGACCGGCCTTGACGAGCGCGAGGCAGAGGAGATGAGGGCGAGATTGCAGGGCGAAGAAAGCGCGGCTGCAACGAGCCGCAGCGGCGAGAAAGAAGCAAAAATAGCTGGCAATGTTATGTTTGCGGAGGGTTACCGCTCGGAGTCTGGGCGCACGCTTGACGAAGCCGATAGATTTGAATTTGTCATAAGGCCGGACGGTTCCAACTTTTTCGGCGCTTTTGGACAAGATGTCGAGGCGGCGACTGGCGGACGGGTGAAGGCTGCGCCTATACGCTTGCAGGTCGGCTATACGAGGCCTGACGCGCAAGGCAATGAAACCGGCTTCGGCCTTGCGCATATCAAGAAAAGAGAGCCAGAGCTGCTAAAAATAGGCTATAACTCTGCCGAGGAATATATCACAGATATAATTGGGACTTATGACAGAATATATGGACATAAGAAGTCGAATAGAATACAACTTGTTAGAAGCGGTTCAAAATCTGGCGTAATGCCCTTAGAGCTTATCCTGGATTACGGAGACGATGGGTTTTACACTATTGTCAGCGCTTTCCCGTATTCTGACAGGAAGATAGCCAAAAAAATAAAAGAACCTTTGCTCTACGATAGGCGCGGCACGACCCTATCAACAATCAGCCCTGACGCTGATGCGGCGAAAAAGGGTACTAACGGAGATAAAGTCAGGCCCGCCGTACCAGCCGCTGCCGAAGAGCAAGGCTCTTTTAGCGACTCCAATATACCACAATCCCCAATCCCGAGCAACGAGGCCGCGAAGCAGATACGTCTCGCCGGGCGCGTCTTCGACATGCTTAAAAAGGGCGAGACGATAAAAGACAACGTGGCATTTGCCCGTATGGCGGACGCAGAGTTCGGCGGGACGCAGAGCGAGGGCGCTTACGTCATGACGCAGGCATACGATGCGCTGGAAATGGGCGTGAATCTGTATATCAGAGATAAGAAGATAACCCCGTCTCAGTATTCCACGGCGAAGTCCGTCAAAAAAACCGTCGCCGCGCTTCAAGAGACTATTTTGGACAAGCTGCCGACGATGAATATCCGCGACGCGCGCAAGGAGAAGTACCAGCAGTTCTCCACGCCGCCCAACTACTCCGCCGTCGTCAACTGGCTGCTCGGCACGAAGGCGGGCGACGTAGTGCTGGAGCCTTCCGCCGGACTCGGCGGCCTTGCCGTTTTTGCGAAGAACGCCGGAGCGGCGGTTTACGTCAACGAGCTTGACCCTCAGCGCGCCGCTCTGCTTTCCCGCATGGGCTTCGACGGCGTGTTCACGGAGAACGCGGAGCAGATTGACAATGTTTTGCCGCACAACATCAGGCCGAACCGCATCGTTATGAATCCGCCGTTTTCTTCGTCGGCGGGGCGCACAAGCCGCAACGATACGATGAACGCAGCGCAGCATATCGAGCAGGCGCTTGAACGCCTTGCCGACGGCGGTCGCGCGGTTATGATTCTCGGCAAGGGCATGGCGGACGACGCGCCGCGATTCAAAGAGTTCTGGAACGGCATAAAAGAGCGGTATAATGTAAGGGCGAACGTTGAACTCTCCGGCAAAGACTATGCGAAGTACGGCACAACGTTCGGCAACGTTATCGTCGTGGTGGACAAGACGGGGCCGACGCCCTCGACCGGTAGTGAGCGCAAGGCGTATGCGACGGTTACGGGTGACGGCAAAACGTTGAGCCTTGACGAAGCTATCGACCTCTTGGAAGGAGTTGCAAAAGATGGACGTAATCTCGAAAGAAGAGCGGGCGAAGCTCGACGCGCAGAACAAAGCAGTCGAGGACAAAGCGTGGTGGGCAATAGGCAAGCTGAAAATACCGATGGAGGAGCATTACAACAACCCGCTGCTGACATTGGCGGTGTGGCTGCACGAGATGTCCCCGACGAACGTGCCGGTATGGCTGGAGAGGGCGGACATGCACCCGGAGGAAACGCTGGGGGGCTGCCCGAATCTGACAGACCTGATAGTGAACGGCCCGCGAATAACGTACAGCGAGGAAGAGGAGAAGTACGTGCCGGTGGAAGCGGACGACTACCCGTGGGGGACGCTGGACGCGGAGGAGTTCCTGAAGGAGAAAGACCCGCAGCAGGTGCTGGAACTGGCGGGGCAGGCGATATTCAGCGGGGACCTGGAGATGTCGCTGGACGAGATCGGCCCGCTGGACAGTCTGACGGACATAACGAGGGACTAGCGTCCGAATCCGTACAGCTTAAGTCTAAGGACGAAATTATAAAGGAAAGGGCGAAAGCTAAACCCAGCGCAGATGAGGACGAGATGGTTTATGAACATTACGTCTCGTCTGTCGCCGGTAAAGAGCATCCCGCCGACCTTGACGAGCCCGCCGCGATGGCGGCGGTGCAGGCTCCGGAAATCACGGTGAAGCTCAAACTGCCGGACAAAATAATAAAGGACGGCTTGCTCTCCGCGCCGCAGATTGAGGCGGTCGCGCGAGCCGTGCAGTCTTTTGAGACAACTAACCCCGACGGGACACGTCGGGGATTTTTTATAGGCGACGGCACGGGCGTCGGCAAGGGGCGCGAGATTGCCGGAATAATAATGGATCAGTTCGCAAAAGGCTACGGCAACGGGAAGGCAGTCTGGCTGTCAAAGTCGCACGATCTCGCGAACGACGCGCGCCGCGACTGGGAAGGGCTGGGCAATGATGGAAAAGACGTAATACAGTTCAGCAAATACACAGGCAAGAAGCGGCTCAATTCTGACCAGAAAGGGATTCTCTTTTCAGCTTATACGTTCTTTGATAAAAAAACGCGCCGCGACAGGGCGCAGGAGATGAAAGACTGGCTCGGCGAAGACTTTGACGGCGTAATTGTGCTTGACGAAGCGCACATCGTCAACAACGTGCTGGATAAAAAAGGACAAAGAGGCGACTCAAAAGCGTCGAAGCGCGCGCTCGCGGTCCGCGATTTGATACTTGCATTCCCCAAAGCCCGAGTCGTCTATGTCTCCGCGACCGGCGCGACCGAAATACAGAACCTCGGTATGCTCGAACGCCTTTATCTCTGGGGCGAGGGGACGGCTTTCCAGACGCTGAGCGACTTTCTGGCGAAGATAGGCAACGGCGGCATGGCGGCGCTGGAACTTGTCGCGCGCGACATGAAGGCTATGGGGCTGTACATTGCGCGCTCGCTCTCCATGCGCGCAGGGCCGAACGGCGGAGACGAGAACGTGACGTTCTCGCGTCTCGAACACCGGCTGACGGAAGCGCAGAAAACGCAGTACAACGAAGTCTGCAAAGCGTGGTCTGTCGTCGTGCAAAATGTCCGCGAGGCCGTAGGAGCAACAAAGACGACGCAGGGCTCAAACGCATACTCGCAGCTCTACGGCGCAATGCAGTCTTGCTATAACCAGATACTGACCTCGATGTCTATACCGAGCGTCATATCTTCTATTGAGCAGGATTTAAAAAACGGCAATTCCGTCGTCCTTCAGCTTACCAACACGAACGAAGCCGCGCAGAACCGCGCCGCCGAAAAGCTGAACAAAGAAGAAGGAGACACGGTTGACGACCTTGACGTTACGCCGCGCGATTCGGTTATCGCTTTCCTTGAAAAATCATTCCCTGTCGAGCAGTACGAGGAATACGAGGACGATAACGGAAACAGGAAGACGCGCCTGGTTCTCGATTCAAACGGCAAACCGGTGCTTAATAAAAAGGCCGTGAAAGCACGCGACGAGCTGATAGAGCACATCCGTTCTGTCCGGTTCCCCGATTCGCCGATGGATATGATTATCAAGCACTTCGGCGTGAAGAATGTCGCGGAGGTAACGGGGCGCTCGAAGACGCCGAACTATGAGCGCAAAGGAAACGCGATACTCGTGCCGCGCGGGAAGAACGCGAACCGCGCCGAGATGGAAGCGTTTCAGGACGGGCGCAAGCGCATTCTCATTTTCTCTGACGCAGGCGGGACGGGCTTCTCGTTCCACGCGGATAAGACGAAGAAGAACCAGCAGAAGCGCATCCACTATATGCTTCAGCCGGGGTGGAACGCGGCGAAAGCGGTGCAGGGCCTCGGGCGCACAAACAGAAGTAATCAGGCGCATAAGCCGCACGTCGTCCTTGTAACAACCAACGTTCCGGGGCACAAGCGTTTTATGTCAACAATAGCGCGCCGCCTCGAACAGCTCGGCGCTCTCACTCTGGGCGACAGGAGCGCGCAGAATAAGGGGCTGTTTAACGAAGGCGACAACCTCGAAAGCAGGCAGTCGCAGATCGCGGTGAACCGGCTGATTGCCGAGCTGCCCGAGAGCGTGCTTGACCTGATGGGCATTCAAATCAAGATGGACAAACGCGGACGCGCAGAGGAAGTCCCGGTGAGCCAGTTCTTAAACCGTCTGCTTGTGTTGGACGTTGACACTCAGGGCAGGGTGTTCGACTGGTTTAACCGTTTGCAGCAGGAAGAAATAGAGAAGGCCCGCGCCAACGGCACGCTCGACACAGGAACAAGGACGCTGCGAGCCGATTCTCTTTCGGTTGCCGAAGACAGCGTAGTCTACAAAAACGGCGGCGTAGAGACTCGTTATATCAAGCTCGACGCGGGGTATAAACAGAGTCCGCGAGCGTTCGACAGCCGCGCTGAGTCCGGTTTTATCGGCTATTACAGCCAGAAAGCCGCCAACGGCGGCAAGGGGCGCGTCGTCCAGGTCTATGAAAAGGCGTCGGAGACCGACCCGCGGACCGGCGAAATACTCAAAACCTATTCGCTGCGCGGCGTTAATCCGTCATTCTCTGGCACTATAAACGAGAGGACGCTGAACAACGCCGACAGATATGTGAAGCTGGGCAAGGCTGACGCCGAAAGGCTGTGGAACGATGAGAGCCGCGAGCTTCCGCGCATGAGGCATGAAACGCGGCACCTGCTTTCCGGCGCAATACTGCCCATTTACAACAGCGTCGAAATGGGCGAGGGCGGCGGCACGGTGCTCAAAGTAAACCTCGACGACGGGCGCTCCGTTCTCGGCCTTGCCGTGAGCGACCAGCGCATAGGGCCGACGCTGCGCAACCTCGCAGCCATGCCGGACAACTCCGCGCCGCGCTACGAAGGGGCTGCTCCGTCGCTTGCGCCGGAGGACATTATCGACGACGTTATGGAGAACGGCACGGAATACCGCCTGCAAAACGGCTGGAGAATCAAGCGACGGCGCGTCCTCGGCGACAACAGAGTCGAGCTTGTAGGGCCGGACTTCACGCAGGAAGGCGCGGTGACTAAGTGGGGCGTGATAAAGGAGACTATCAACTCACAGTCGCGCTACTTCATACCGACCGGCCGCCCGCAGACTTTAACTAAAATACTGGCCTTTTCGCCGGTTGACCCGGAAAGAACGGTACGGAACAACGGCGGCGAAGAGCGGTACAGGATAGCCGATATACGCCAGCGCGACGCGGCGCTTAAAAATGAGATGCTGCGGGGGAAGCCGGTGGCGCGGCTGACCGGCAATGAATACCAGGCTGCGAGCCCGGCAATATGGGACGAAGTGTTTGCAGACTTGCAAGCAAAATTCAAAGGCAAGGTGTACCGCGAAGGCATAGGCGATATTTTCTTCCTCAAGAAAGGTCTGAAGGCAGATGTGTTTCATGGTACATCGAAGGAGAAGAACGCTGCCTTTGCCGCAGTACCGAATATTCTTACAAAAGGAAAGGTGCTGCGCATATCGCCAAACTGGAAGGGGCGCGGATATAGGTCATTTGTAATAGGTGCGCCGATTGAGATAGCAGGAGAGCGTTATCTTGCCATGGCGGTCGTTAATGAAGCATCTGACACAAACCATCACCGGACGCATGGGAATTTCTATTTGCACGAGGTCTTTTTAGAAAAAGGTCTCCTTGATTCCCAGACTGCTTCGCCTAGGGGGACACAGCAACCTAGTCCCTTACGAAGTGGTCATCGGTCATTGGCTGCTTCTGATGTGTCCCAGCAAGGAGACATCTATACCTTACTCAACAAGGTTATAAATGTCAACAGCCTGCCGGAGATAACGCCGGAGGCCATAAACGCGAACGCGCCGGGGCTTCACGCTATTCGTCTCAGCGGCGGTGCGCTGCTTCTCGAAGGCAAGGGCGGGGCGAAGATATTCATCGACAACCGCGACGAGCCGCTGTCTATCAACTCCAAGGCTTTCCGACAGGAGTATGGGCGCGACGTGACGCCTGACGACATCGCCACGGGGCGCACGGTAATCATGGGGAAGAAAGCGTTTATCGACCTTGTGAACGGCGTTTCCACGCTGGAAGACCTCAACGAAGAGCTATATCACTCGGCGGAGGCGCTGGTGCTGCGCCCGGAAGAAATAGCCAAACTGCGGGAAGACTTTGGCAGTGAGAAAGCGTGTGTCGAAGCCTATCTGAATTTCCGCAACCGCCGCATGAAGCGCCTCACGGTGCGGTCTATGCGCTTCTTCCAGCGGATAAAGGACTGCTTTGACCGAATCCGCGCCACACTCTTCGGGCCGCGTTCGGAGGATATCTTCCGCGACATAGCTGATGGGCGCGTTTGGGACCGCGAGGTGATCGAAAGCAACGAGGCTGTAACACGGTATCGCAACACACGTAAGGCGGCGGACATCGCTGCGGCATATGGTCGCGCTGTTGAAGCTGTCGAACACATAATGGACGGTGCAGACGAAAGCGTTATAAAGAACGCCCGCGACGACATATCGCAGTATGGCGGCTCTAATGATGTCGCTCTGGTGTGGGGCAACAGCAAAAAGGGCATTGCTCATATAGGTGAAAAACGTGGAGGCGAGGTTGTCGGCAACGTTATCCGCGCTGTAGTTGAAGGTGATGTCGTTAAATTCGTAGAAGCCAAGAAAACACTTCATATAGAATGGAATGGCTATGAGGCTGTTTTGTCTCTCGACGAAAACGGGAACAGGAAAACATGGCTATTGACCGGATGGCATCAAAACAGGCCAGATGCGTCCGGCGAGGTTGGTGCTCAATCCGGCGCTACGCATACCAGACCTACATTTAGTCGTTCTGATATGGGAGCTGGCCTTGATGTTATATTGGCACAGCGCGATGAGTCTGTCAATGATAGCAATGTGCGGTATCGAGTCAGCGCGCCGGAGCAGGGCCGCGTGTTCGAAGACGCAAAAAAGGTCTCCGAAGAAATGAAGGAGGCGAAAAAAGAGGTCTCCATGCCCGCGACTGTCGGCAAGGTGCTGGAAGATGTCGCCTCAGCTGAAAACGGCGAGCGCACGGAGGGTATGAAAGACCCGCTCGACAAACCCAAGCGCCGCCGCACATTCAGAGAAATGATAGACGCTGCGTACACCGCGCACGTGGACGACCTGCATCCGATATTCACGCACTTCGGGAAGGATATGTACCGCCGCGCGGCCAACGCTCTGTATGGCATTGGAAGCAAGGCGCGGTACCGTCTCTTATACGGAGACCAGGACCGTGGAGCCAAAGGGCTCAAGCAAATCTGGGAAATGCTTCCGGCGGAACACCGCAGCGGCTTCTCGTACTACGCCGTGCTCAAACACCTGTACGACATCGCCAAGCTTACGGCGGACACGCGCGCGCAGATAGCCGGGCTTCAGCAGCAGCTTGATGAAGGCGGACTCGACGCGAAAGGCCGCGAGCGTATCGAGGCGCAGATTGCGGAGCTGAAAAAGCGCGAGCGGTTCACGATGGCTTCGCCGGAGGTCTACGAAAAGGCCATTAAGAAAATCGAGGCTGCCTATCCGAAGTGGATAGAGGCGCAGAAGGAACTCGTTAAGTACAACCGGGCTCTTTTGAAGACGCTGGAAGAAAGCGGAATAATCAGCCACGACCTCTATTACGACCTTGTTCACCGCTACCCGAACTATGTGCCGTTGCAGCGCGACTTCGACACGAAAGAGGGGCTGGATGAGTTCGTGGAAGGGCGCGGGCTGGTGAACGTCCAGAATCCGCTGAAACGGCTGCGCGGTTCCGAACGCGACGTGATAGACCCGCTCGACCAGATAATCCGCAACACTTACGCCTTTGAGAGCGTCGCCGCGCGGCAGGGCGTAGCGCGCGAAATCGTCAAACGCTATGACAAAGGCGAGTATGACGGGCTGATGGAGCAGGTAGAAGACAGGCACCACGGGCCGGGAGAAAGCATCTTTTATGTCTATGAAGACGGCAAGAAGCGGCTCTTCAAAACCGACAAGGATATTTACGAGGCTCTCGTGCGGTCTGTCGGGGCAGCGCCGCAAACGTCGAACATCCTTACGAAGATGCTCAGCGTCCCAACGCGCGCGCTGCGTTATGGAACGACGCATAGCCTGACATTCGGCGTCGGCAACCTCTTGCGTGACACTTTCTCATACGCGGTGCTCGGCAAGGACTTCCGCCCAGTGGTAGACACAGTGAACGGCTTCCTGGCGCTCATCACGAACGAAGAACTCGTCAGAGACTTCATGCGCAGCGGCGGCTTGCAAGAATCTTCGTGGCTGTCTGACAATAAGCGCGAGGAGCTTATACGGTTGCTGAAAGGACGTAAAACATGGAAAGACAACGCGGCGCTGCACTATAACCCCATAGCGCTGTACTTCAAGCTGTCCGGTGCGTTCGCGGAATTCTCCGAACAGGCATCTCGCCTGGGGCAGTACAAGCGGCTGCTCGACGAGGGCTACTCGAAAGAAGACGCCATATTTGAAACGCGCGACAACATGAACTTCATGCGTGCGGGCAACGTCGGGCGGAGCCTCAACAGGTTCGTCCCGTTCTATAACGCCTCGCTACAGGGCGTCGATAAACTATGCCGCACCATGTACCATGACGGCAAGTGGGACAAAAAGGCTATGGCGCGCGGGCTGCTCTATCTCACGACGCTTTCGCTCGTCTCGTGCTTGTATAACTACGGAGACGACGACCGGCGCGAGAAGTATCTCAACCTGCGCCCGTGGCGCAAGAATATGTTCTGGAACTTCGTCATAGGCGACGAGGTGTTCAGCATACCGAAGCCGTTTGAAGCAGGCATGATATTCGGCAGTTTGCCGGAGCGGTTTATGGACTATCTGTGGGCTAAAGACAAACGGGCGTTCGACGGGGTTATGAACTCCCTCCTGTCGGCGCTCACGCCTGAGTTTGCCCCGCTGTTATTCATGACGCTGTTCGAGCTTCAGTCTAATTACTCACGCTTCTTCGGGCGGCAAATTGTCCCGATGCGAGAGCAGCGGCTGCGTCCTGAATTGCAGTACGGCCCACACACAGCGGAATGGGCGAAGCAGATAACGCAGATTACAAAGTATCTGCCGGAGTTTGCGGGGCTTCCGGCACTGGAAACTTTCTCAAGAACACTGCGCTCTCCGCGAATGCTCGAGTATGCAGCGTTGGCTTTGACCGGCTCCGCGGCGCGCGACTTGTCGGACATTTACAACATGGGTTCCCGGCTCTTTAAGGGCGAGACGAGGCCCGCGGAGAATCCGCTTGTCGTGATGCCGGGCGTCCGGCGGCTGTTCGCGGACGCAAAGTATGGCGGGCGGGACCAGGATGCCTTTAGGAAAGAAATAGACAGCCTAATGGAAGACTACAACTCCGCAAAAGAACACTGTGAGCAGGGGCGTTACACAGAGCTTTCCGTTCGGGACATCAGGCACTTGCAGCTCGAGCCGGTCATCCAGTACACCAACAAGATGCTGACCGACCGCAACCGCGGCATAAACGCGGCGAACCGCGCGATACAGCGTATCACCGTCGCGCCGAACATGACGGCGAAGCAGAAGCGCGAGGCGATAGACCAGATAAACGCCTATGTGCTCGCCATGTCGCGCGAGGGTCTGCGGCGCGTGGAGGAAATTCAGAAGTATCTAAGGACAGATAAGATGTAAGAAAAACGCCGCCTCATCATTGGGGCGGCATTGGCGCTATTGGCCTTCGCATTGGCTCATTGGCTTATGGATTGAACATATGTCTCATTCATTGTCATTAGCACAAACCAATAAGAGCCAATGGCGCCAATAAGAAACGTTCAAGGCGGCAGCCTGGAACGTTTCTTAGAGCGTGTGACTGATATTCTTATAACAGCCGTGTGTCCTCTAACAGTATCAATATGTCGGCAGGAGCCGCTTAACGCCATGCTTTCCAAGCGATAAAATAGCTTCGTAGGATGTCGGTCCGGTTCACAACAAGATAGGCAGAATATATAAAAATGAGCTGATAGACCTATAAGTTCGGCATCGAACCCGAGAACAAATTAAAACGGCGTATCAAAAAACGATAACAACAAGAATACAATAATCAACTAAATCCAGTAATATCAAGGTTTAATATAATCTGTTAATTTCCCCGCGTCTCCACCAACATCAATCAGCCCGGTGAAAATTCAGCTCACCGGGTTTTTTATATCTGCCATAATCACAAGCTGGTCGAGAGCTTATTATTATAATACTTTAACATCCTGCACGGCAGGATACAATAAACGCGCAAACAAAATTATGTTATCTACGGCTCTGCGAAAGTTCTCTGATGTATTCCAACGACGACACGCGTATAAACGCATGCTGCGGCCGCCTGGAACCCGAACTTGAAAATCTGAAAGAAAAAAGCCGCAGGAAGGTCTTTCCCCACGAGAAGCCGGAGAATCGCGAGTACGTGTCGGTTACAGACGGGGACAAACTCAATTACGCGCTGGCGCAGCACGTCCACATGTCTTTTTACGTATGTCCCGGGACTGTGAACCTCAAAAGACGCTGGTACGGCGTCATAAGCGATTTCCCCGCAGTGTACTGGAGGAGCATTAATCCACGGAGGATTAAATAGACGTTGGAATGGGTGATACTGCGGTGTGGGGGTACGCGCGCCGCTATCAGCATCAATCGGGCTGCAATTCAACTTCCTGAACCGTTATTTTCTTAAATGTAAAACTCTGAGTATAGCTTATAAACCGATGCCGCCGTCTTTAGGCGCGCTCTGGCAGCGGTATGTCTGCTATAATAATTTCCATGAAAAATATAATTGTTAACCCGTCTCACAAGATTGCGCTTTCGGCTTTGGTCGCTGCGCTTTATGCGGGACTTACTATGGCGCTCGCGCCTATCTCTTTCGGTCCGGTGCAGTTCCGTGTAGCCGAGGCGCTGACGCTGCTTCCGTTTTTTATCCCGGAGGCTGTGCCGGGGCTTTTCGTAGGCTGCGTGCTTTCTAATCTTCTCGGCGGTTTCGGCGTCGCGGACGTCGTGCTTGGCAGTGCGGCTACGCTTGCGGCGGCTTGGCTGACCTCGCGGATGCCGAATTTGTGGCTTGCGGCGGTCCCTCCGGTCGCGGTCAACGCCGCGGTCGTCGGCGTTTATCTCGCGTTTTTGACTGGGACGCCCGTTTGGCTTTCGGTCGTCTATATAGCGCTGAGTCAGTCGGCTATATGCTTCGGCATCGGCGTGCCGCTCGCGCTTTACGTGAGCAGCTCGCATGTGCTGGACGGCTTCCGACGCGGGCGCTGAATTTTTTCATTGTTGGGAGGCTTGTGATATGAATATACGCGAACGGTGGGAGGAGGTCGAGCGCGCGATTTTGTCCCCTTCCGCGTGTCTGTCGTCAAACAGCCGCGGGCGCGAAAGGGATGAGGAGCCGTGCGCGATACGCACCTGCTTCCAGCGCGACAGGGACAGGATTATCCACTGCAAATCTTTCCGCAGGCTCAAATACAAGACTCAGGTCCTTCTTCTTCCGGAGGGCGACCATTACAGGACGCGGCTGACGCATACGCTCGAGGTTTCGCAGATTGCGCGGACTATCTCGCGCGCGCTGCGGCTCAACGAGGATTTGACGGAGGCGATAGCTCTGGGGCACGACCTCGGTCATACGCCGTTCGGCCATATGGGCGAACGCGTGCTTGACAAGCTCGCGCGCGATAACGAACTTCAGGGATTCCGCCACGCTGCGCAGAGCCTGCGCGTCGTGGACTGTCTCGAAAAGGACGGACGCGGGCTGAATCTCACGTGGGAGGTGCGCATGGGCATCCTCCAGCATTCCAAGGGGCAGGTTGACGTGCGCTCTGGTTATGATCTAACTAATCCGTCGAGTATGGAAGCGTGGGTGGTGCGCATTTCGGACTCGCTCGCCTATCTGAATCACGATATCGACGACGCGCTTCGCGCGGGACTGCTTGATTCGGACGAGATGCCGGAGGATATGCGCGGGTTGATAACCATGCACAATTCGCGCCGCATCGACGGCATGATTACCGACGTGGTCGTGAACAGCACGCCGGAGGCGATCGGCTTCAGCGCGGATATGCTCGGCGAGATTGAGCGGCTGCGCAGCTTTTTGTACGAGCACGTCTACGCGCGGACGAACGCGATTATCGAGGAGTCGCGCGTGGAGCACGTCATTACGTCGCTTTTCAACAAGCGGATGGAGGACAACGGCGGTTCGGCGCGCGAGGCGGTCGACATGATTTCGGGCATGACGGATCGCTTCGCGCTGCACATGTTCCAGAAGAGCTTCGTGCCGCGTCCGTGGCCGAAGGTGACGGGATTTTAGGTCCCGCAATAAATAATGGAGGATTGCTGTGTGGAGAATGGCATGGCCGCTATTCACGGAGGATCTGATTTGCTGCTTTAATACCCCTTTAGCTTTGGGCTTGGTGTTTTTGGCTCACAGCGAACAGATTTTATTATATAACGGCAGATATCGTATCGTGGTGGCAGGTCCTCTTCCGTCGTAAACGTTTGCTGCTGAGGTCTTTGTCGCCGCCATGCCATATCGGGTGCAGGAAATTGCGAAAAAATACCGCCCCGGACAAAACTTTCTCGGGGCGGGGTGCATCGTACTTTTATAAAAAAGGGCTTCGCGCCCTTTTGCCGTTTATATTATCCCGTATTGCTTCAACAATTCCTGATAGCGTTTTTCCATATCGTCGGGGGACTCCTGTTTCTTACCCTCGTATGGTTGTTTTTCCGTCGCGCTCGGAACCTTTGCCGGTTCCTGTTCTTCTGTTTTCTGTGTCGGAGTTACGGGCGTCGTCACGGAAGGCGTCGTAATTTCTGCGCCCGGTTGCGGCTGTACTGCGGGCTTGCCGTCTAGGTGCAGCGCATAGAGGTTAACGTCCGTTTCCTCGTCTATCGGTGCAAGAAGCAGGACTGGCGCGTTCGCATCGGCCAACGCTCTCTCGATCGTGCCGCCGTGCCACGGGCAGAGCGACGAGGGGGCGTGGCCGAGCGGCAGCAGCAGCTCGGCTGCATCGCATCCTGGCGCTGCCAGGAAGCCCGTCGCCTTGCATACGCTGACGGATTCAACCTCGGCGTCGACAGGGATGGAGAACGTCGCAGGCAGGTTGAGTGTCTTTACGGCGTAGTCAACGAAATTCTTCCAAACCGGCAGCGCCGCGACTGCTCCGGTGGATTTGCCGCCGAGCGGCTTGTGGTCGTCGTTGCCGACGTAGACGACTACGACCAGCCCCGGCACTCCGCCGACGAACCACGCGTCGGTCCATTCGTTAGTCGTGCCGGTCTTTCCGAATGTTTCGTAGCCCTGTATCTTCGCACGCGCTCCGGTGCCCCATGCCGTGACCTGCTGAAGCATCGAGCGCATCGTGACGGCTACGGCCGACGTAAGCGCGGGTGTTAGCTGCGGCCCGTTTTGTTCCAGCGTCTCGTTGCGCTGGGAGAGTATTTCCCTTATCGCATATGGCTTCGCCTGGTAGCCGTTGTTCGCGAACGCCGAGTAGGCGACGCAGAGCTCCAGCGGCGTCAGGCTGGCGGTGCCGAGCGCGACAGACAAGTCGTCCGGCAAGTGCGGCGTGGTGATGCCTATGCGCCGCGCGAGGTCTGCAATATGGCGCACCCCGCTTATCTGCGCCAGGCGCACGGCGGAGGTGTTTATAGAACGGGCGAGCGCGCGCATCAGCGTTATTTCGCCGTCGTACTTGTCCGAGGTGTAATTGCCCGGAGCCCATCCGTTGGGGAAGTGCAGCGGCGCGTCGAGTACATGGTCGACGCTGCGGTAGCCCTGTTCGAGCGCCGACGCGTAGACGATCGGCTTAAAAGCAGACCCTGGCTGGCGGAAAGCCTGCGTCGCGCGGTTAAACTTGCTCTTGTTGAAGTCGCGTCCGCCGACGAGAGCCAGTATCTCGCCCGTGTTCGGCTCTATCGCGACGAGCGCGCCTTCGTGCTTCATCTCGTAGACGAGCTCCTCGGCCTTGGTCTGGAGGTCTTTGTCTATCGTCGTGTGTACGCTGAGGCCGCCGCGGTAAATCCTGTCGGCTCCGTAGGAGGGCAGCAGGTGGCTGAAAAGTATGTAGGAGATGAAATAGGGGGCGTCCTCGAGCGTTATCGGGTTGCCGTGCCGCGCGCTCTCCGCGAGCTTCGGCGCTTTGTTTATGTTCTCGTCGTAGTCGGATTTGGATATCCAGTCGAGGTCAAGCATCCTGCGCAGGACGTATGACTTGCGCGCCTGCGAGTTGCCCGTATGTCGGAAGGGCGAATATTTTTCCGGCGCGGCTACGAGCCCGGCGAGCACCGCAGATTCGTTGATGTCGAGCTTCGCGGGCGCTTTGCCGAAATATTCGCGCGACGCCGCCTCGATGCCGTAGGTGCCGTGGCCCATGTATATCGTGTTGAGGTACATCTCGAGCAGCTGGTCCTTGGTGTAGATGCGCTCGAGCCGTATCGCGAGGACGATTTCGCGCGCCTTGCGGAGTATCGTCTTTTCGTTGGATAGGAAGAGGTTGCGCGCGAGCTGCTGCGTTATCGTGCTCGCGCCCTGCTTCGCCTCGCCGTGGAATACGTCCACCATGAAGGCGCGCGCTATGGAAACGGGGCGGATGCCGCCGTGCTCGTAGAATTTGTTGTCCTCGGCGGCGAGGATGGCCTTCACCATCCACGGCGAAACGTTCTGGAGCTTCACCCACGTGCGGTTTTCCTGGAAGAGCTGCGTTATCAGACGGCCGTTGCGGTCGTAGACCTTCGTCGCCAAACTTGGCTCATGCGCGAGAATTTCCGGCGTCGTCGGCAAAGACTCTGTGATTTCTCTCAGAAAGAGCAGGCAGATTACTGCTATCACAGCCGCAGCCACGGCCGCGGTCAGCATAAACGACGCAAAAAGTTTGGATGTTAATGTTTTTCCCCGTCTCTTTTTTTTATTTTCAATGGAAAAATCCCTGTCGTCCTTGCGTGTTCGGGACATTCTTTTCTATACCTCCGAAGTAGCTGCAGCATATAGCGGCATTATATCACAACCTTACTTACTGGGCCGCCGATGTGGGACGCCCGCTGTATCTGCCATAACAAAAGAACGGCGTCCCGTTGCAGGGACGCCGTTCGATGACTGAATATTTAACGGGTATGTTATTCCGCGATTTTCTTCTTGAGGCCGAAGGTTGTGGCGAGCATGAAGAATATCAGGATGATGCCGACATATCCGTTGATTCCGTAGATGATGTTGACTATCTTGCGGAAAGGAAGCATGAGGGCGACGAAGCAGGCGACGCATCCGAGAGCCACCGTGAGCCCGTAGAACTTCGTCGTTTTTTCCGCTGCGAATCTCGCAGATACCGACCAGAGAAGGGGAACGGCGGTCGTGAAAATACCGGCAAGGATGACGACCGAGAATATAGAGGCGAGCGGCGGCCAGAGGTATTCCGCAAGAATAAGCGAAGGAATGTCGGAAGCATAGAGTTCCTTAAAATGGGTGAGAAGGCCGAAAGCAAGGATGCACGCGCCTGCAACAAAGCCGATGGCGCCCAGCGTGGTGCCGATAACTGCTTCTTTCTTGCTGTTGGCCTTTGTGCCCATCGCGGCGAGGAATGCGGCGAGCCAAAGCATACAGAATCCGACATAGGAAGTCCCCGCCATGAACCAGTTGCTGCCTACGCGGATGAACTTGTCGGGATCGAGAGAGCCGGATTCAATGAGTGCGACCCCTTCAGAAACGCCGGCTGGGTTCCGGAGGATGGCGGCGAGCCCTACCCCAAGCGCGATGACGACGATCAGCGGGCCGATGGAGCCGATAATGTCGACTATCTTACCCAGCCCAAGGATGACGACGCCGACAGAGACGACCAGCATAAATATCGCGCCGTATGCAGGCGGAAGCTGGTAATACTGGTTGAAGGTGCCGCCTGCTCCGCCGAGCATGACGATGTATGACATGTAGATGAACGCGATTGAGAAATAGTCGTAAAACCCGCCGATATACTTGCCGCAGTAGTAACGGTAGATGTCGTTGGTATTGGCGAAACGCTCGTTGAATCCTGCAACTATAAAGTCTCCTCCTACATATATGAAGCAGATCAGGACGAAAGCTCCTACGAGCAGCCCCTGATAACCGTACCCCGCAAAATATTGGAGGACTTCCTGACCGGTGGCGAAACCGGCGCCGATCAAGAACGCGATGAATGCGCCAGCGAACTTGATGACGTTTACCCAACTGACTTTGTTGTTGTCCATTGCAGCACGACCCTTCAGATGTGAATTTTGTAACATTGTTACAATATCACATTTTTGGCGCATAGTGAAAAGAATAATTTTAAACATTAAAAGAATTGTTCCGCAATACAAATGTGCCGCAAATGTTTACGCCCTATTTTATGCTTAGATATAAAAGGCTTTTCATATAAAAAGCGGGCCGTTGAAGAAACGGCCCGCCTGTCTCTTTTCGTTCAGCCGCACGGCTTAGCCGCCGCTGATGTTGTGTATCACCTGGACGTCCGCTCCGTCAGGGATCTTTGCTTCCGCGTAGCGGTCTTTGTCTATAACGTTGTCGTTGACCCATACCGAGATCAGTCGGAACTTATAGTTTTTCTCCTTCAGCAATTCGCTGACGGTAAGCCCTTCTCTCCACAGAAACGGATCACCGTTGACTGTTATCATGCGATACGCTCCTTTTTAATTTTTTGTTACGCCTCGAACTCGTCCTCCGGCTTCAGGTGTTTTTTCAGCAGCTCGACGACGTCGGAGTAGTCTATTCCAAGGCGCTTCACAGTGGCGAGCGTCGGAATTCCGTTCTTATTCCATCCGCGGCGCTTGTAGACGGCCATCTTGAGCATCTCCCACTGTTCGCGGCGGTGCTTCTGGAGAAGGTCTATCTTCTCGCGGACGCTGAGGCCGTCGGTGTTTTCGCCGAACTCTCTGAGCTTTGAGTCGAAGTAGTCGGGACGTGCGTTCCACTCATCTTCCCAGACGGGGCCGAGGCCGCGGTCTGGAGCTTCGTGATACTTTGCCGTTCCCTTGCCCATGCGCAGATTGAAGATGCGCTCGAAGTTGTACACCTTTTCCGACTGCTCTATAAGGCCGTCGCGCGTAAGGTGCTTGCCGGTTATCGCCTCGTAGATGTCGAGATAATTCTGGAGATGCTCCGGCACCCTCGCGGCCTCGATGCCCTTGTACCTGATGCCGTTGTCGGCCGGTTCGATGTCGTTCCACGGAAGTTTGCAGAGCCCCTGAAGAGAGAACCAGAGACGGAAGTTCGGGAAGAAGAAGAGCGCCTCGGCCTTATCCTCGTAGGTTGGAAGCTGTTTGTTCACCATGTCCATGAAGATCAGCCACGCTTCGTCGTGCTGCGGCCCCTTCAGCGTAAGGAAATATCCGCCCCACTGAGCGATGGATTCCTGGCAGCGGTATTCAGAAGCTTCAAGCCCCTGACAGACCATGCCTATCTTCATCATGGTCTCAATGTCTGCTCCGTATTCCTTCGCGAAGTGCTCGCGCGCCTCTTCGACGCCGCGTCCGCAGGCTATCGCGAATTCGTCCTCTCCGCGCGCTATGCGGTGGATAAGCTCCATTATATCGGCTTTGCGGCCGAAGTTGAGATCGAGCCCGTGTGTGTTCTCTTTATTGATGAGTCCGAGCTCGAAACATTCGCATACGAAGGCGAGACCGGTGCCGAGCGATATCGTGTCAAGTCCGTAGTGGTCGGCGTAGAAATTGGCTTCTATCGTCCAATACGGGTCGAAGATGCCGAGGTTTGAGCCGAGCCCCGCGGCCGTCTCGTATTCAGGACCGTCGACGATTACCTCTCTGCCCTTCCATGGCCCGGTCTGGAGCGGGAAGTGGTCTACGGCCTTAGCGCAGGCCATTGAACATCCGTACCAGCATCCGTCCGCCATTCCCTGTGTGAAAAGTTTCTTGTAGACGTCGGAGCTGACGTTGTCGATGTCCTTGTGGCGTCCGAACTTGTAGTTGTTGACCGGAAGAAGGTCGTAAGCGTCCATTATCTCCATAAGGTGCGCCGTTCCGACGGAGCGCATCTTGCTCTGCTTGTCGTCGAGGTCGTGGATGCGCTTGTGTATGCTCACTCCGCAGCTCTGGATGGTCTTCACGTCTGCGGGGTCGTTCTCCAGCCCGGTGAAGTGCGTGCGTTTCACGACCAGCGCCGCGACGTTCTTGTCGCACAGCACCGTCCCGCCGCCGCCGCGTCCCGCCTGCTTCAGGCGCACGGCCTTGCGGCGCACGTCGTAGAAGCTGAAGTTCATTCCGCACCAGTAGCTCGTGCGCGCCGCCATACCGGTTGAAATGACGGATATCGTGCGCTTGTCGGCTTCGTCCTTCGCGAAGTACTCATGGAGGTCTTCCGATACGGCGTAGGCGTTCGGATCCTCCAGGGTGGACTCGTAAACCGTTATCTTGTAGTTGTCGCCGTCGATGAAGATGACGACTGGACGGTCGGCCTTGCCCTGGAGCTCCAGAGCGTCGAAGCCAGCGAACTTAAGGAACGGCGCGAAATATCCGCCGGCGTTGCTGTTGTAGGTCTGCTTGGTCGCTGGGGAAAGGAATACGGAATAGCATTTCCCCGTGCCCGGATACTGCGTGATGCCGCAGAAGGGGCCGCCCGCTATGACGATTTCGTTCTCCGGATCGTTCCACTTAGTATTTTCGGTGACGGCGTCCCAGAGAAGCTTGAGCCCGAAGCCGCGTCCGCCGGTGAATTTCTCGATCATATCCTCGGATACTGGACGCTTCTCGAATTTGTAATTGCCGTCCTTGTTGCCGAGCCCTATATAAAGCGTCTCTTTGGAATAGCCGTGATGAATCTTCGCCGGCTCATACGGCCATTCAGCAAGAACCTTCATCGGAGCGTTAGTCATGAAAATCTCCTCCTTCTATGCCTTCGCCGGCACGTTGATGATTTCGAGCGCCCCGGTTGGGCACTTCCTCGCACAGATGCCGCAGGCTATGCACTTGAACGGCTCCGTCTGCTTGTCGCCGTTGAAGAACATGCTGGCAGACGGGCAGAAACCCACGCACATGAGGCACGAGGTACACTTGTCCTTGCGCACCTGCACGACCCCGTTTGCGTCGCGTTCAAGCGCCTGCGTTGGGCAGACGGCGATGCACGCGCCGCACTGCGTGCAGATATTGATATTCGGGAAACCGGCGAAATCGTTGACCTGGACCCTTGAAAGTTCGCGTGAATTTTCCTTGAAATATGCGGTTGAGCATGCTTCCATGCACGCTCCGCACTGAACGCACTTTTCGGCGTTCACCTGCATGATTCTCACACTAATCCCCTCCGCTTTATTCAATTTTTTAAGGCGCGACGGAGTAAACCTCCGCGCCTTCCCCAATATCTAAATTTTAGCATAAATGTAAGAGCTGAAACTTTATGCACCGCGTTTTTGTTTAATTCTGTTTAATCAAAAGTGCGCAAAAATACATGTTCAAAACAAACGAGCGCGGCTTCACAGTGTTTCGCAACATACGTGCGCAAACATCCGCGGCAAAGCCTTGCCAAAACTCCGCGCAGCTGATAGAATTTCTTTCGTTAAGGCGTCAGGGTGGCGGAACTGGTAGACGCGCTAGATTCAGGATCTAGTGGGCATTAGCCCATAGGGGTTCAATTCCCCTCCTTGACACCATCTTTAACCCAACAAACCGACGTGTCCGAAGAGGGCGCGTCTTTTTCTATGTCTATGGACTGCTCTATCACCAGCGTGATGTGCAAGTGGTCGTTGAACACATCCACGCGCAGCACGAAGGCGTCTATGAGGCTCTTGGCAGAGTTTGCCAGCGGCATCGTCTCGCTGACTATTTTATAGAATTCGTCAAAGGAGCGGAACTCGAATGAGCTGCTTATTGTCGAGCGGAGATCAGAGAGCTGGCCTTCCAGCACCTGAATATCGCGAGAGGCTTGCTGGAGCAGCGGCTTCGCGTCCTCTTCTTCGATGGTGCCTTTGATAAGCAGGTCAAGGACACGTTTTTTTTCGCGCCGTCTCTTTTCTATTGCTTTCTCTATTCTGTTGGCTTCTTTCGCATTGCCGGAATCATCTTCTCTCGGCATATTCTTATATTCGTCGTAGACAATTTTAAGCCGCTCCTTATCGCACAGCTCGCGCTTGATTGCCTCGACGACCATCTGCTCCAGCTCGCCGGCCGGGAAGTACGGCATAGAGCAAGCAGTCCCGCCGGTCGCGCAGCGTTTATTGCAGCGGTAATATAAATGCCCCTTCGCGTTGCTGCCTATCATGGCGGAGCCGCATTCGCCGCAGAATATTTTCCCCGTCAGCAGGAAGCGAGCCTCTTCATCCCCGCGGACACGCCGCGCTGTCGGCCTCTTGACGGCCTTCTGCTCCGCTTTTGCCGCAGTCTCTTCCGTTATGATGGGCTGCCAGGCGTTTTCACGGACGACCCACTTCGATTTATCCGTATCGCGCCGGTTCTCGCTGTTGTGGCTTTTCATGCGGCCGTATATCTGGCGGCCGAGGTAGGCGTCGCGGTTCTTATGGAGGATATAGTGCAGCGTGTTCGCGTTCCAGTTTCCGCCGGAGGGCGACGGCGTGCCTTCTCTGTTCAGCTTCGCGGCTATGGCCTTATATCCCATACCCTCAGTAGTGTACAGCTCGTAAATCCTGCGGACGACGGGAGCGGTTGCCGGGTCCGATTCCCACCTTGCCTTGACTGCTCCGTGCTCGTTTGCCACTTCTACGCGGCGCAGGCCGTAGGGAGGCCGCCCGCCGGTAGAATAGCCATCTTTCGCGTTCTGCTCCTGGCCGCGGCGCGTCTCTACCGCGAGATTGGCGGAATACCATTCGTCGACTATCTCGATGATACCCTCCATGAGACGCCCCATCGGGCTGTCGTCAAATTCTTGCTTCGTGAACAGCAGCTTGATGCCGCGCTTACGCAGCAGTGTTTTGTACACGATAGCGTCCTCGCGCGAGCGGGCAAAACGGGAATTTTCGTAGCAAATGATAGCTTCGAACGGGGCTTTGTCCTTCTTCGCCATCGAAATCATGCGCTGGAACTCTGGCCGGTCCGCGCTCCTCGCGGAAACGGCCTCGTCGCAGAAGACAAGGTCCTCCGGTACGGTGTATCCGGCTTTCTCGGCGTACGACATTATCGCGGCAAGCTGCGAAGGCAGAGACGCGCCGGTCTCGACCTGCATTTCAGAACTGACTCGGATGTAGGCAGCTGTTGTGAGCATGGTAGATTACCTCGTTTATTTTTGCTTTAACCTCTATTTAACCTCGGCGGATATTCGCCTTATTGTCTCTGGAAGGCTTTCCTGTCCTTTCCCAGTTCAATAGACTTTGTAAAATATTTAGATTACCTTTTCCGTCGCTATCCCTGAAAACTCATCTACCCACTTGTCACCGTGAGTAAGGCGCAGACAGCGTATCAGCATTTCTTTGACGAGTTTTTGGTCTGCCGGCGCCATATCTGGATATGAATTGTGAAGCTGGCCTATCAGCAAGCCAAGGGTAGCAAACACTTCTGTCCCAGGAATAGCAGAAGTATTTTGTAAAATCTGTGCATTTTGAAAGGCCGACTTGATGTTTTTTGTATCTGCTGAATTAGATTCATACGTATCTACTATATTGTCATTCTCGCTAAATAAGTATGACATTGGCACTTTCAGAACCTCGGCTAATTTCCTTAAACTTTCAGAGTCAGGTTTCACTTTGCCATTTTCCCAATAAGATATGCTTGGCCTCGCTGCCCCTATTCTGTCAGCCAGTTCTTCTTGTGTCATTTTTTTGTCTTTTCTGGCGGCCCGAATTTTAGAACCGAGTGTCTCCAATATATCATCCCTCCTTGTATCTTTTAGGCTACACTTTGACACAGAAATTTTCTATCTCTTTTGACATACCAAATATTGTATTTTTTATTTGACAAAATATTATTAGTCTTTATAATGTAGCTTGTAAGATACAAAAAAGGAGGTATAGCTAATTGACTACAGGTGAAGCTATATTAGCTGAGAGGAAAAAACTTGGATGGTCACAAGAAAAATTAGCCGAAATGCTTAATTCTTCACGGCCAACTATATCACTATGGGAATCAGATAAATGTCTGCCAGATACTACAAAAATTTTGGCAATGTGCAAAATATTTAATTGTAGCTCGGATAATTTGCTAAACCCTACCCAACCCCTGCCCACGCAGAAACCGGAGCAGGGGCTAGAGAGAACAGCGGTCTGAACGCCGTGCTCTGTGTGACGGACTTCATCGGCAAGATGGACGCCACGCATGAGCAGGCCGACGAACCGCAGGAAATTGCCGGCCTCGTCGCGGACTGTGTGAACGGCGCGGCGGACGATGCGCAGACCTGCCGGTTTATCGCCGACGTAAAAGAGAGCACGCTATCCGGCATTCGACTTCTGCTCTCGCTGTGCGAGACCTCGCCCGAGACGATAGCCGCGCTCTCGACCGTCGCGACGATGCTCGACGGCCTGAGCAGCGTACCGGGGCCGCTGGGATAAGCGCGGGAAGCACCATGACAACTGAATAGCGGGAATAGAGAACATGAAGCGGAAGGGGAGGAAAAAGGATGAATGAGAAGGAAATTTCTTACACAATAAGATTCCCCGCCTCACTGCATAAGTCGTTGAAGTTTCTTGCAGTGGACAGGGACTTATCACTCAACAAGTTGATTATTTCTGTTCTTGCTCGGGAAGTACAAGAGGCCCGTGTTCATCTTCCCACGAGTGAATAACGGCCTCGAATGATTTCATCATCAGCGCATTAAGTGAAATACCTTGATAAGCCGCTATGATTTTTAATTTTCGGTGTGTTTCATCATCGTATCTGATTGTGAGAGACGGCATTAAATCACCTCCTTGCAAGGCATGCAATAGTTGCAACCATTGACAGTATAACAGCCAAGAGTTATAATCAAAGACGTAATGGTTGTAACGCAACCATAAGGGGAGGCGTAAAACATGGAACGAATAATCAGCCAAATACGTTGGCCGGCCGAAATTTACAGGCTCGTCAAAGAACGGGCATGGCGCGAACACAAGAGCTTCAACGCGATGGTGGTAGAGCTGGTAATCAAGGCTCTGGGATAAGCGCGGGAAGCACCATGACAACGGAATAGCGGTAACAGAGAACATGAAGCGAAAGCGAGGTGTCAAAAGTGCCCAAGCGGGGCAAACGAGAGTTTTACGTCACGGTCAGCTGCGTCAGCATGGATGAGTACCGCAAGCAGGACCCCCAAGGGGCTGACGCGATGCAGCGGGCACGTGACAAGTTCTTTAAAAAATGTCTGGGAATAGATGTCGAGAAGGAGGAAAGAGAGCATTGGGAACAGCTGCGTACATCGTGTTTGTAACTATTTGCCTGTCTATCGTGGTCGCCTCCGCGCTGTGGCGTACGCGCCGCGACAGGCAGGCGCGTACAGACAAAGCGCTCTATGAGAGGGCGCTTAGAGAGGAGCGATTGAAGTGACCTATCTTGAAAAGCTTATGACCGCAATCAGGTTCGACGACGAAATGCTTACGGCGGATGAAATAAAGAAGCTGCGCGTAATCATTAGAGGGTGGCTGTGCATCCGGCTTTGCCCTTCGGATATTAAGTTCCTGCAAGGCCCGGGGCCCGGGCCGCAGCATCTGCGATTTTTATACCCCCGAGGGACGTGTACAACTCAGTGCTGGGACAAGGAGGCCGCGGTAAATGGGTGATTTTCTCGTTGCCGCCGTTCTGATCGGCGGCGTCTTCGTCGGTATCGTGGCCGAAGTGATAGAGACGGAGCCGGAGGACGAACTATGAGAGCGGCGAGCTGCCTGGCGGAATTTTCGGCGCGATGCACGAAGGCGGCCCGGTCGGCGCATTCTCGGGCGTCCGCGCGGTCGACCCGAGCGTGTTCGCAAACGCGCCGCGCTACCATTCGGGCGGCGTCGCTGGACTTGCGCCGAACGAAGTGCCCGCGATACTCGAGGCGGGCGAGGTCGTCATTCCGCGCGACGCGCGGCGCAGAGGCGCTACGGAGTCCGCGGCTGGCGACATGTACAACATCACGATACAGGCCGTCGACTCGCAGAGCTTCGCGAAGATGCTCGAGAAGGGCAAGGGCACGCTCGAAAATCTCATTGTCAACGGCATACAGCGCGGCGGCTCGCTGCGCAGCGCGATAAAGGGGGCGACATCGTAATGCCTACGCCTGAATTTACATGGGAGCCGGATTTTTCGTGGGAGACGCAGCACGCGCGGCGCGTCAACATAACGACCTTCGAAAACGGCACGGAGCAGCGCGCAGACCGCGGGCCGTCGCCGCGCGAATGGGCGCTGAAATTTACGCGGCTTAACTCAGAGATAGGCGAGATAGAAGCTTTCTGGAACGCGCGTAAAGGCCCGGTCGGGGCTTTTACGTGGACGCCGCCCGGCTCGACCGAAGTCGTGACGGTGCGCTTCAAAGACGATAACGTGAAAATAACGCGTTCTGGAATGCGCTACGGCACAATCGAGCTGACGCTGAGGGAAATCCTATGAGCGCGAGCGCCGAGTTCAAAGAGGCCGCGGGGCAGGATGTCGTCCGTCCCGTCTATCTGGTGCGCGTCCTCGAAATACCGCCCGTCAATCCCGCGACGCACGAGACGGATTATCTCTATCTCACCGACGCGACGACAAACGTCACGTGGTTCGACGAGTTCGGCAACTCGCAGACCTATTACAGCTGCGGCATGACAGTCGAGGAAGCCGAGCGAAGCAAGGACCAGACGACGGACCAGTGCCACATATCGCTCGACAACGTGGACAACTGTTTCACTGCGCTCGCGCAGTATTACAAGCTCAACGGCGTGTATGTCGAAGTCTATCTCGGCTTCCAGGACGCGCTCGACTCCGACACGGGCGCGACGCTCAAGTTCTGCGGCCGCATACGCAGCATCACAATAGGACAGACGCAGATAGACGCCGTAGTCTCGCAGGGCTTCGACAGCATGAACAAAGTCCCGCGCCGAATATGCTGGACATCGCTGTTCCCGTATATCCCGAGCGCGAAGGACCCGAGGGAGCTGAATCTGAGAACATGAGCGGCGGGGATTCCCCGCCACGGCTTCATATTCCGAGGCGCGCTTTGAGCCCCTCCTGTAAGACTTGAGAGAAGTTTATCCCCTTTGCGGCAGCCATCTCGTTGAGCCACGCAGGTACGGAGAGCGTCTTTTTAACGGATTTTGTAAAATGCGTGCGCGCGTATTCGTCCACGTCGACCGTGACAATATTGACGAAATACTCGCCCGGCTCGACCTCAAGCTCTTTAGCGACTGCTGCGGCGTTGATTGCTTTCATCTCTGACGGCGCAGGTATCGGGTCTTTGTCGAGTTTTGCCGTAAAAAGGTACCCGGCGAGCGCGTCAACGGCCATAGCGAAAGCCTCGTCGACGGTCTCGCCGCACGTAGCCAGATAGCCTAAATCCGGGAAGACGACGGAATAGCCGCTCTCTTCTTTGAAGAAGCACGCAGGATACGCAGACAACATATTGCAGACCTCCTTTTCAATAGGCGGGGCTATTTCAACCCCGCCTGTTTCAGTATGGAGTTCTCAACGAACTTGCTTAAATCTTTGCAGTGAAATGGAATCGTGACTTTTCCCGGCTTTGTCGGATGTTTGTATTGCCTGTGGGAGCCGTTCTGCGTTTGAAAGAACCACCCGTCGGCTAAGATTATCCGTTCCATTTCCTTTGGAGTTTTTGGCATCGCTGATAGCCTCCTTGCATGATTATATTAGCAAATAATACGTATTATGTCAATACGTATTAAGCAAAAAAGGAGAGCTATATCTTGAACAACTTAAACAATCTCATCGGCCTTCCGTGGGGCTTCGACCCCGGAGAGGTCGAGTGTCTGAAGCTCGCCGCGATGGCGCAGCGCGCAATTTCCGGCATCGACGTACCGCTCGAGCGCTGGCCGTACAGCGCGGAGGACTACGAACGGCGCTCGAGCGACATATCCGCCGTGCTGGAGCAGATAGGCGAGCGGATTCAATCCCCTGCGCGCGGCGCGGTGCTGCTCATGCGCTTCGCGCCGTTCTATCATCTCGGGACCTTCGTCAGCGAGACGGAATTTTTACACATCCCGCGCGGCGGTACGAGCAAACTAACGCGCTACAGTCTGCCGTACCGGCGTATTACGGCGGGGATTTATCGTATCAAGGAGGTGCGGCTATGGTAACGGTCGCTATTGGAGCTTTAGCGGGCTGGGCGTTCTCGAGCGCCCTTATCGGCATGGGCCTCGTCACAACGGCCTTCGGCGCAATCGCGCTCGGCGCGTCACTCGGAAGCCTCTTCGTCTCGCACGACAGCATGGACCTGTCGAGCTCGCCGAACTATAGCTTCGGCCCGATCAGCAACACCATGTCGCAGCTCGTGCCGATATACGTTATCTACGGCAAGTGCCGCGTAGCGGGGAATATAATTTATCAGGCGTTCAACAACGACAAGAAGGAAGTGCAGGACTTATATATCCTCGTTGGCGAGGGCGGAATCAACGCCATCACGGGCGTAATGGCGAACGACCAAAACCTCGCCGAGCTCGAAGGCTGTTCCGTCACGACCTACACCGACACGACGGCGGTGACGCACGACAGCCGCGACCCGTCGGGCGCGCGGCCTTATCCCGACAACGTGGCGCTCATCTGCCTCACGCTCAAGGCGCAGGAGAACTTGAACGGAACGCCGACGATAACAAGCATCGTCGAGGGCATGAAGGTCTGGACGCCGAGCGGCTTCGCCTACAGCCGCAATCCGATATGGATAATCCTCGACATCCTCTGTCACCCGCGCTACGGCATGGGCATGGGCGCGGTCGACAGCTCCGGTGTATACACACACCCGAACTGGGACAAAATAGATTACGCCTGCGCGCTCGCGGCGGCGAATTACTGCGACGGCACGGTGGAGTACGGGCCGCGCTTCCAGCTTGATTTTGTAATGGACTCGAGCCGCCCGATTCGCGACGTGCTCACGGACTTCTTAGCCGTCTGCCGCGGCTACATGGTGCAGACCAACAAGCTCGAAATATACATCGACGCGCCCGTCTCGACCTACAGCCGCAGCATCACGCCCGGGAACATCGTCGAAGGCAGCTTCACCTTCTGGCAGGCGGCAGATACGGATATTTGCAACAGAATAATAATAGATTGGATTGACCCCGAAAACAGTTATGAACGAATAACAGACGTTTTTCAAGATTCCGACGATATCGCCGTTCGCGGAGTAGTCGAGAAGTCCGTCTCGCTGCTCGGCATCACGCGCTCCGGCCAGGTCGGCCACATGGGCTATTACCTGCTCAAGTCCTCGATGCTTGTGCGGAATTTCTGCTCCTTCGGCGTCAGCTTCAAGGACTGCGACATACAGCCCGGGGAGGTGCTCACGGTCTCCTTCGAGGACTTCACGGGATGGGTGAATAAACCCTTCCGCGTATTCTCCGTCAAGGACAACGGCAACGACGTGATGACCGTCACTTGCTCCGAGTATATCCCCGAGATATACGACGACAGCATCATGGAGGTGCCGGTCCATATCGACACGAGCCTCACAACCAACTACAAGCCCGACGACGTTGAGAACCTCACAATCACGGAGCAGCTCGAGACGCTCCAGGACGGCAGCTACAACCTCATCGCAAAAATCACATGGACGCCGCCTGAGAGCTATCGGACGCTCGAGCTCTGGTATCGTTACAGCTCTGCGGTCTCGTGGGTGGCGGGCGGCACTCTGCCGAAGGGCTCGACGGAGTATTATTTGCCCTGCACCGGCAATATCGGCGACACGCTGTACGTGCGAGTCTACACAGTCAGCCGCCTCGGCGTGCGCAGCGCGGGCCAGACGACGAGCCGTATACTGCGCGGCGACACCGTGCCGCCCGCGGCTCCGATGAACTTGCAGGGCGAAGGAGGATTTAGGTTTGCGCATATCACATGGATTGACCCGTCTGACGGTGACCTCGACCATATAGACGTATATCGTTCCATTACGGCGGATATAGCCGCAGACTATGAAAAAATCGGCGTCTCCTCGAGGTTTTCGCAGGAATATATAGATAACGGCCTCGGCGTGCTCCAGACAGCATGGTACAAACTCAAAGCCGTTGATGTGGCTGGAAACGAAAGCGAATTTTCAGCGGTTATTTCCGTAACAAGCGAATCGCTTCCGGCACAGGAAATACCGGAGGCGTCAATCAACGAGAGCAAGCTTTTGCCGTCGCTTTCGCAGAAGATAGAGTCGATGGACGAAAGCCGCGCGGCAATCCCAATCCCCGCGATACTCAACGCTCTGAGCCTCGACCGGACGATGGAGAACAGCGCCGAAGCCGAGCGCGTACTGGACACGAAGATAGTCGAGGGGCTGTCAGCGGAAGCGTCGGAGCGGCTGAAACTTACGGCGCGGCTTGAAGAGACATCCGCGGCAGTGCGGGAAGAGACGGTCGCGCGCGCCGAAGGCGACAACGCGCTCGCGCAGCGCATCACCACGATGGGCGCGCAGAACGAACAGAACATCGCCGCTATACAGCAGAAAATGAGCGCGGACGCGCAGAACGGCGTCGCGATAACGCTCAACGCGCTGTCACAGGACAAGGAGCTCGAATCTCAGGCGATAGTGGAGCGCACTCTTACGATTAAACACAATGAAGAAGTATCCGCGCGCGAATTATTGGCCATAAAGCAAGGCGAGACGCAGGCCCAAATTGAACAGGTGTCCAAGGTTACGGCGGGCAAGCCCGACGTTTATAACCAGCCTTCCGCGCCGTCCGGGTCCCTGAAGCTTGGAGACCTCTGGATTGACAGCGACGGGCTTATACACAGGTGGATCGGTACGGAATGGGAGGAGTGCCGCGATAAGGAGCTTGTGGAGCTTATGGAGCTGGCGACGGCTCAGGCGTGGCTGAAGGCGCAGGTCTCGGCGGGCGGGAAAACGGTGCTTGCCGGAATCGGACTGCTCGCGGACACTACTACGGGCTCTGAAATAACCGTGCTCGCGAACAGGTTTTATCTTGTCTCTGACGTCGACGGGGAACAGGTGCAGCCTTTCGCCGTGGACGGCTCGAAGGTCCTGATAAACGGCAATCTCTTTGTACAGGCGCTGAAAGACGGCGGTTACGCGGATTCGTCAGGCTGGATAGTCGGCGAGAAGATAGCGGCGAATAGCAGGATACAACTTGGAAGCGGCGGGCAGTTTATTGCGGGCGACGGCTCCATCTTCCAGATGGGAAGCGGCGCGATAGTGATAGACTCGGAAAACGGCGTGCTGCAAATACGCGACCCGAACAACTTGACGACTGGTAACTACGTACGCATAGATACAGGAGATATTGTCACCTATCAATATCTCAGCGGAGCATATCGGCCTATGAAGTCTCTGCGTAAAATGGAAGTCGGAGTCGGCAAAAACGAAGTTACCGTAACACTGCCGGGCTACTGGCCTTCACAGCCTAAGATACAAGTCTCGCCTAACGCATTGCAATGCTATGACGCGAGCTACCCTAACCAGAACCAGCAACTGCGGTGTTATGCAGATACGGTAACGTATAACAACGGCGTAGTCACGTTTGTGCCGAGGGCGTATTTAGAGATTGCAGGCGGAAATACATATTTACAGTTACCCGTGCCGGTCGTAAATTTTAGTTTTATGGAGCAAGATATACCCACGACAGTACAGACAACAACTTATTCTGTCCCTGCGTACGCTAAAGATATTGTTGTTACTGGCAAAATTTATGCTCAAGATATCGGCGGAGCACAAGGCGGCTCCGTTAACATCGTTTATGCGAAAAGTTTAAAGATTACTGTAAAAGTGGATTTTGCTGGTACTGTTACCACAATTATGACAACGACGTTGCCGCCAACAAACTATGACTTGTCAACAGAACCAACAAGTTACTATAAAACCTTTAGCACCACACTTGCTGGTGGTAATCCAACCGCTCAGTATATTTATTTGACGGCTGACGTGAGCTATGGGGGATCTATTTCTGACCTACCTTGGATATATTCTTTTGATGATATGAAAAGGTGCTGGCTCCGTTTTGATTCTATTCAATGGACCGTTTCGAGTTCATCTAAACTTGCCGAAGGTACGCTCAACTATGTTGCAATCGCAGAATAAAAGGAAGGTGACACAATGCCGGAATCCACAGGAACCATAACCCTTACCAACGGCA
>CAVEUD010000023.1:0-39450 GCA_963618995.1 bacterium | reverse complement strand
AAGATATTAGACTGCGCGTTCTCTCAGGTCGTTTGAATAGCTCTTCATGGGATGATTATAAAATAGATATATTCTTATGTAAAGTTAAGAGAGTATATACAGCCGCGATGCGGTCTTTAAGAAGGACTGCCAGCGTTCCAGACTGCCCGTCAGCTGGCGCTGTGCCTCCTCCGACATGCGGCGGTATTCCTGCAATTTACTTGCCATAGATTAGTTCTCCTTTCGCAAAATAGAAAAATCCGGATTTCTCCGGATACAAAAAGAGCACCAGTCTGTTACGACCGATGCTCTAAATATTATGGTTACTTTCCTGAATATGATGAATAAGTCACATTCCTATGTTCAATGGCACTTTTTCAAGGTATGTGCCGATTCCTTTACTTTAATGTTTCTCTGGTCAGTGCTTGCAAGTCCGATGGGTCAAGCGTTGCTAACCTTTTCGAACATCGCCTTGCTCACGCCGCACACCGGACAGCACCAGTCATCAGGCAGAGCTTCAAATGGTGTCCCCGGCGCAATACCACTGTCCGGATCTCCTTTCTCCGGATCATAAACATATCCGCATGGATCACACTGATATTTCTCCGGCTTTCCGGAATCGGCTGATTCATCTGCGGCAGTCTCATTTGCTGCTCCAATCAGACTTGTTACAAGAGCAGGTATCCCTGCATAATCCTCATCCTCCGGATTCCACTGCGACCGGATACTTTCCTCGATAACTTCAAATCCTGCATCATTTAAAAGATCCTGAAGTTTCTTTACCGACTCTCCGGACCAGCCGTAGCATCCGAAAGCTGCCGCTTTCTTATTTCTGAATTTCAACTGTTTCAGAAATTCCATCCATCCGGCTACAGAAGACAGGACGCTGTTGCTGACAGTAGGCGATCCTACAGCGATTGCTTTAGACTTAAAGACCTCTGTCATGATCTCGTTCTTATCCGCTTTTGCAATATTGAATACCTTAACGATTGTCTCCGGACTTTGACGATGAATCTCTTCCGCGATCTTATGAGCAATTTTCGTTGTTCCTTCCCACATTGTATCGTAAGCGATTGTCACCTGGTTTTCCTGGTAAGCATCAGCCCACTTTGCATACTTCTCGACGATCTGAAGCGGATTTTCCCTCCAAATAGCGCCGTGTGACGGAGCAATCATGTCAATCGCCAGATTAAATCCGGTAATCTCATCAAGTTTCTTTGTCAGGATAGGCGCAAAGGGGTTTAAGATATTAGCGAAGTATTTCATCGCCTCTTTGTTCAGCAGGCACTGATCTGCCTTATCATTGAACAGCTCCTCTACAGCATAATGCTGACCGAAGGCGTCGTTCGAAAACAGGATATTATCTCCTGTAAGATAAGTTGCCATGCTGTCCGGCCAATGAAGCATACGCATCTCAACAAATATGAGCTGCTTCTCATTGCCAATATCAATGGTATCTCCGGTTTTGACCACACGGAAGTCCCATCCGCGCTTGCCGTATTGTCCCTCAATGCTCTTCACAGCATTGGCGGTGCAATAGATAGGCGTATGTGGAATCTCATCCATCAATGCGGTCAATGAGCCGGAATGGTCGCACTCCCCATGATTGGCCACAATAAAGTCAATCTTATTCAGATCAATTTCTTTCTTCAGATTTTCTACAAAATCAAAGCGGTGCGGCGTCCAGACAGTATCAATAAGAACGGTTTTTTCTTCTTCAAGCAAATATGCATTCTGACTGGAGCCATTCATGATGGAGTAGTCATCGCCATGAAAGCTCTCAAGCTCCCAATCGATGTAGCCAATCCAGCTGACATTACCTTTTACATGCTTCCTCATATAGTACAAGCCTCCTTATTCTTCTTCGATTGCACCTACCGGGCAGCCGTCCTTGGCTTCTGCTGCGGCGGTCTCGCATTCAGAAGGTACTTCTGTTTCAATGGCCTTTGCTACGCCTGCATCCGTCATGCAAAATACCTCTGGACATGTTCCCTCGCAAAGTCCGCATCCGATACATCCGTCATTAACCATATACTTCATAATTGTCACCTTACTTTCTCTCTGATTATTCCAATGTCAGCAGAAGTGCCATCTTGAATTTCTTAGTTGCCTTGACACTATGCAGTCCGGCTTTGGCAAAATGGAAATTTTCTCCCGCCTTAATCGGATGATCTTCCCCTTCATAGCCAATCACGCCTTCACCATCCAGTGCAAAAATGATGGCCTCGCCGGGAGCAGCGTGTTCAGAGAGACCGGTACCCTCATCAAATGCCATGACCACAAATTTCATTTTGTCATTGTGCACCACATCCATGTTGACGATTTTACCCTCAACATAGGGAACGAGCTCTGCCAGCTTGAAAACCTCACCTGCTTTAATTGCTTCATTCATTATATCGTTCCTCCTGATTGAAATTTCTGTATACACAGCGCTTTCCGATGTTCGCATTCCCATCGGAGTATCTGTTAAGGTTATAATGCAATCTCCTATATGCAAGGTTTTTGAGAAACCTTCCGCACCATAGACCTCGACGCTGCCGTCTGCCACGATGAGCAGCTTGTAATACGGATAAATCTCCGCGCTGATATCTGTGTTCTTTGCAAGTGAGAAATAAATGATGTCATTCGTCCCACTGTGCACTGCTTTGGAAATAGTACAGCCCGGTACAGGCTGATTACTCTTTGCAATGGAGAATATCTCTCCGACCTTTTCTTTCATGGTATCCACACTCCTTACACCTTAACGTCCGGATTCTTTTCCCCGAACTTTTCCTTCAATGCCGTGCAAATCTCACTGCGGTTCTTTCCCTGCTTCTCCATATTTTTGATCATCTTGTACGCCTGGAACAGTGTGGACGGACCGATTTCCGAGCTGAAATATCCGATGCCTTGATTCCATGCAAGCAGTTCAAATACATCATCCAGCGCCGCGCTGTCGAGACCATGGATATACGCTTTGACAAGTTCTCTTGTCGCCTGACGCATACGGCCGGCGCCAACCGCATTGGTAAGTGAGAGCAACAGGCGCATCTCATACGGAAGATGCCGTTTTTCATCATTCCATGTCAAATCCCAGAAGTTCACTGCAATATTTCCGAGTTTTTCATCAATCAGCGGCATATTGGTCAAAGCTGCCGGTCGCATCGGAATGTCCTTTTCTTCCTGCTTTTCTTCCATTCGGTAGAAATAAGCATGGAACTCCGCTTCACCTTTCTGCTCAGTGTGATGCTCAAATCCGAGGCCTTCCATTACCTCATAGAGTGGAATAGGTTCGAAAGACTGAACAATCTCCAGACCGTTTCCTGCGGGAATCTGCATGACCTGATTCTTGATGCCCTGAAAAAAGTTGCCCCGTACTCCTCTTACATCGATCTGTTTAAAAGCAGCCGCTTTTTCTTTCCATTCGCTGTAGCTCATTATGATTCCTCCTTGCTTTTTCTGTTTCAAGTATATCTCAAATACATACGAAACACTGTATCCAGAGATACACATTCAAAAAGATTTGTAGCATACTATACTGACAATATTTTGAGGGGAGAATCGTTATGGATTATTCCGTGCTTAAGAAAAGTGATTTATTTACAGGTGTATCCGCCGCAGATCTTCGCTGCCTATTGGAAGAAATTCCGCATCACATCCAGTGTTACGATAAAGGCGAAACCATCTTTCATCTTTTGGAGGAAGCAATACAAATCGGTGTTATTCTTGAAGGCAAGGTTGAGGCGCAGAAGCTATTTCCCAACGGAAGTCAGATTAACGTATCTGTCCGCATACCGGGAGAAATGATAGGTCCGGCTGCGGTCTTTTCAAGAACTCACAAATACCCGTGTGATATGGTATCTTTAACGCCTGTTACTATAATGATGTTCCGAAAAGAGGATCTGATGCGGATGATGCAGAAGAATGTCCGTATCCTAGAAAATCTTACAACAGAGATTGCAACAGCGACCTATATGCTGCAACAGAAACTGGAGTTACTATCCTACAGTGGAATCTCACAGAAGGCCGCATTCTGGATTTTGATGCAAGCTCGTCAAACCGGGAAAAATACCGTAAGAATTCCCGGTTCCGTATCAAAGTGGGCAATGCTGATGAATGTATCACGGCCGTCCCTTCACAGAGAACTAAAAAAGCTGCAAGACCAGGAAATCATCTTGTGCGATTCGTCAGTGATAAAGATTCTAAATGCAAACGCATTGCATGATATTTTGTGACAATAAAAAACTATGTTACGGAGTCAAACAAAAGCAGAACGAGCCAGTGAAATTCTTTCTGTAAGTTATCCCGGACCGCCGCCGCTTCGGCAGTCGATTTTGAGGAACGTCTATGGTGATGCTGCCTGCGATGCCGACGACTTCTTTTGACCTGTATCCGCTGCGGCTGTCGGGGTTGTTCGAATGTTTATACTTCCCGTACCCCGGGCGTTCGTTCATTTCCTCTTCAAGCATATCCCTGATGGTATCTCCGAGAAGATCTTTAACAGCATCCTGAAGATCCGCCGCCGTCCGGTTTTCTGCGGTTTCTGCTGCGTGCTCGACGAGTCTGCCGGCATATCCTCTGCCGCCGTATTTCGGCGCAACGCGCAGGCGTGGAGCACAGAGGCGTGCTCTTTGTCCGCTTCCACCTTCCACGGCACGGCTTCGTAGGCTGGACCGCATTCGTTGTTCATGATGTATGCGGCGGCGATTTCGCCATTTTCTTTGCCTACGTACAGGCAAGATTTTTTTGTGAACTCCGTCGCCATTTCCAACAATGGGAATCCGCCTTTGTTGCCGTTCGGCAGAAACGCCGCGTCGTAGAGCTCGTGGCACATCATTTCGTAGAAGGCCATTATGTCGTCGAGTTCTTCCGGCCCCCGCTCTTTTGATATGGCGTTATGACAGCAGAGCCGTCGCGCGTAGTTGTACGAAAAAGCCCCGGGGCTTTCGCCCCGGGACTTGGTTTTGCTTTGCCGCGTGAATCGCCGGAAGGGTTAGAAGCTTTCCTGCGCGTTTCTCGCTATGATCTCTTCCTGCTGGTAGTTGTCGAGGTCTACGAAGTAGTCGCTGTAGCCCGCGACGCGGACGAGGAGGCCGCGGTAGTTGTCGGGGTGGGCCTGGGCGTCGCGCAGCGTCGCTTCGTCGACGACGTTGAACTGAATGTGGTGCCCGCCGAGCTTGAAGTAGGCGCGGATAAGGTTCTTGACGCCTTCGATGCCTTCTTCGCCGGCGAGGACGGAGGGCAGGAAGCGCTGGTTGAGCAGCGTTCCGCCTGACTTGACTTGGTCCATCTTACCGAGCGACTTGACGACGGCGGTCGGGCCGTGGCGGTCTGCTCCGTGGCTCGGGCTGGTTCCGTCTGACTCGGGCATTCCGCTGAAGCGTCCGTTCGGCGTCGCGGCGAGCTTCTGACCGAAGTAATTGTGGCAGGTGGTCGAGAGCATGTTGAGGTGATAGGTCGGCCCCAGTATGCTGTGTTTGCCGTCGATATTGCGGAAGAGGCTGTCGTATACCATTCTCATTATGTCGTCGGCGTAGTCGTCGTCGTTGCCGAAGAACGGCGTCTTGTTCCACAGCGTCAGACGCATCGCCTCGTGGCCTTCCCAGTTGGCCTTCATCGCGTCGACGAGTTCCTGAAGCGTGTAGGTGCCTTCGTCGTAGACGTGTTTCTTTATCGCGGAGAGGCTGTCGGTGATGGTGCCTATGCCGCAGCACTGGATGTAGTCGCTGTTGTAGCGCGGCCCGCCGTTGTAGTAGTCTTTTCCGTTCTGGATACAGTCGCGGATGACGCAGGACAGATATGTCGCCGCCATGTTCGTGGCGTACTGGTAGCGGAGGTAGTTGTCGACGCCGATCTTCGTATCTACCACATAGGCCATCTGCTTTTCAAATGCCGCGTAGAGGTCGTCGAAGGTCTTGAACTCGGAGAGCTCGCCCGTCTTGATGCTGACCTGTTTGCCGGTGAGGAGGTCTACGCCGTTGGAGAGGGCGTACTCAAGGAGTTTCGGCACGTTGAGGTAGCCGTGGAGCAGGTAGGCTTCCTTGCCGGAGCAGCCGGTCTCGATGCATCCGCTGGTGCCGCCTTCGCGCGCGTCCTCAAGCGTTTTGCCGACGCGCATCTGTTCCTGAATTACCATGTCGGCGTTGAAGACAGACGGATAGCCCATGCCGTTGCGGAAGACTCTTGCAGCGGCGCGGATGACGTTGTCTGGCGTGCGTTCGCTGACCTGGATGTTGCCCTGCGGCTGGAGCAGGCGCAGCTCGTTGAAGAGTTCGAGGCATATGTAGGTGACTTCATTCGAGCCGTCGGTGCCATCGCGTTTGAGGCCGGCGAGGTTGATGTTTGTGAAGTCGTTGTAGGTGCCGCTTTCCTTCGCCGTTACGCCGACTTTCGGCGGGGCCGGGGTGTTGTTGACTTTAATGAAGAGGCAGGCGAGGAGTTCTTTCGCCTGGTCGCGCGTAAGAGTACCGTCTGCGATACCCTTCTCGTAGAACGGCCCAAGGTGCTGGTCGAGATGTCCTGGGCTCATGGCGTCCCAGCCGTTGAGCTCGGTGATGGTCGCAAGGTGGACGAACCAGTACATCTGGACGGCCTCCCAGAAGTCGCGCGGCGCGTGAGCAGGAACCCAGCGGCAGACGTCGGCTATCTTGAGGAGCTCGGCCTTGCGCGTCTCGTCCTTTTCTTCAGCCGCCAGCTTTTCGGCGAGGTCGGCATGGCGCTCTGCGAAGATGATGACTGCGTCGCAGGAAACGTCCATTCCCTGAAGCTGCTCGTCTTTGGCGGTCGCTTCGGGGTCGTTGATGAAGTCGAGCTTCGCGCGGGCTTCGGCGATGTCCTTCTTCATGTCGAGAGCGCCCTTCTGATAGATAAGGTTGTCCAGCGAGGTATGTCCAAGCGCGCGCTGTTCTCCGAATTCAGTGAACGTACCGGCCTCGTAGAGAAGATTCCAAGCCTCGGGCATACGCTCGAAAAGCTTGTCTCTCATGCAACGGCCGCGCCAGTATGGCTCGACTTCCTTTTCGTATATGTCCATATCGGCGGACGACACAGTGTAGTTCTGCTGGGCACGCGTCGTGAGGACTTCAAAGTCGTGACGCGAGTGACAGGTAAGCTCAGGGAAGGTCGAGACGGCTTTCGGGAATGGGCCGCGCTCGCCGACAATGAGCTCGTCCTTGCCGATGTATATCGTCTTGTTCTCGCAAAGGTGCTTGAAATTCGCTCCGCGAAGGACGGGCATTGGGAGCTTGCCTTCGTGCTCACGATAGAACTCCGTTTCAAGCAGAGCTCTTTCGATTGAAATACTGGGATGCTGGTCGAAGCTGGCGTCGCGGAGTCTCTTCACGCGCTCGCTCGACGGCGCGGCGGCCTTCTGTACTTCTTCGCTCATCTGACCGCAGCAGCAGGGTGTTTTGATGTTTTCAGCCATTGTTGTTAACCTCCTTACAGGATTTTGTATCTCAGATTTGTTTCTAAATTTATGGAACTTCCGACGGATTACCCGCCGATGTGTACCTTCAGCCCGTAGCTCTCAAGTATCTCCGCCGCATGATGCGTCTGGTTCTCCGTCGGCGGCATGAGGTTGTTGAGCTTGTACTTCATGTGCCAGCGCTCGTGCTTTCCCTTAGCTACGGTGTGGTACGGCAAGATGTTGACTCCAACCACGCCGCGTAGCGGCGCGACGAATTTGCCTATCGCGTGCATATTTTCATCGCCGCTGTTGAGTCCCGGCATGAACGGGATGCGGACGTTGATATTCGCACCCGCCTCGGAAATGGCGGCGAGGTTCTCAAGTATCACTATGTTGTCTACCCCGGTGTATTTTTTATGCTGTTCCGGATCCATGTGCTTTATATCGTAGAGGAAGAGGTCGGTTCGTTTCGCTACGTCAATGATTACGCGCTTCTGCGCGAAGCCGCATGTGTCGAGGCAGCGGTGGTAGCCCTGCGTACCGCATGCGTCCAGCGCGTCGATGAGGAATTCCGGCTGCATGAGCGGCTCTCCGCCGGAGAATGTTACGCCGCCGGTGCGGAAGAAAATTTCGTCCTTCCTGAGCTCAGCCATAAGTTCATCGACCGAGTATGGCTTCCCACAGAGTTCGCGCGCCTCTGGCGGACAGGCCGCGCAGCAGGCGCCGCAGCCTGTGCAGAGCGCCTCATCGGTGACGAGCGCGCCCTCGCGGACCGATATCGCCCCATTCGGGCAGACCCTGATGCAGGAACCGCAGCCTATGCATTTCTCCGAACGGAAAAGTACCGTCGGACTTACAGATTGGCTCTCAGGGTTGTGACACCACCAGCAGGCGAGCGGACACCCCTTCAGATGCACAGTCGTGCGCGTCCCGGGCCCGTCGTGGATAGAATATTTCTTAATATCGAATATAATTCCGCGTTTACTCAAAGCTCACGTTACCCTCCTCCGAAATGTCCAGCTCCACATGCTTCGCGAAGTAGTATTTGCGTATGAAGCGTTCCTGCACCGAGAAAGACCAGTGTACGTCGCGGACGTAGTCCGCAGCTCCATTAACGTCGTGCTCGCGTAGCAGCTTTATCATCGCGGCGTGCTCGTCGAGCGAATGCACCTCCCACTCCTTCACGAAGGCCTTGTTCCTAGGGAAGTCATAGAGGCGCTCCTTGCGGATCTTTATAGCGTGCAGCATCTCCGTGTTGTCCAACATGTCGAGGTAGACGTTGTGAAACCGCAGGTTCGCCTCGTAGAAGACGGAGAAGTTGTTGTGGTTCAGAGCCTTCCTCATCTGCTGGTTGTATTTCTCCATCGCGTCGGCGTCCGCGTCGCGCAGCCTCACGGCTACAAGCAGAAGCGCCGCCGACTCCAGAGCGCCGAGGATTTCGTAAATATTGCGGATCTTCTCCAGCGTTAGTACGTTCACTACGACGCCCCTGCGCGGATAAATCGTCACAAACCCTTCGGACTCAAGCTGAAAGAGAGCGTCGCGCAGCGGCGTGCGGCTCATTCCAAGCTCTCGGCTGATGTCGTTGAGGTTTAGAAAAGCCCCGGGCCTCAGCCTGCCTTCGTTCATTTGTACGCGGAGATAATCGTAGACCTGTTCCTTCAACGATTTTAGCGTGAAGTGCAAATCGCACGTCATAAAATTCTTCCCCTCTTGCATCGTAATTGTAGCACAGATATATCAGTTTGCCAATCTATCCTCAATTTTTTGCAACGATTTCGCTCATTGACTTTCCTTAATTCTGTAATATCAAGCATTTTTTAGCTGTTACGTCCTCCGCGCCGTGATATTTTTCTAATAATTATCAACGCCCTTTGTAAATCGACACCGTTTCTGTGCGCTTATTATAATTCTAATAGCGGAGACGCGGAAGCATCATAAAGAAAGGGATTACAGCTTTGCGAAAAAAGGTTATACTTTACAAATCGGGGAAAATTCCGTTTCCACACCGGAACGTCGACCGAAACACCGCGAAAGGGGAATTCCTATGAGAATACAGACGTTCAAACTCGAAAGACAGTTCGCGCTCTACAAGGCAAAGGCCAAGTACATGCTGAGCCAGACTTCGTGCGAAGGATGCTCGATGCAGGAGATCCTCGACATGGCCGACGCCGAATGTCGGCAGCTGTGGGACAACCTGAGCCTCGGCTACACAAAGCCCGAAGGATTTCTCCCCCTGTGCGAGGCGGTCTCCGCCCGCTATTCTTCAATACGCCCCTCCGACATACTTGAGCTTGCGCCCGAAGAGGGCATCTTCGTCTTTATGAACAATATGCTCGAGCCGGGCGACGAGGTCATCGTCATGCACCCGACGCTTCCCTCGCTTTACGAGCTTCCGCGGGCGCTCGGCTGCACAGTCATAAAGTGGCCGCTCGAAGTGACTAGCTGGGGCTGGCGGCTTGACGTCAACTTCCTCGTCGAACATATATCGCCGAAGACGAAGCTGCTTATAATGAACGTACCTAACAACCCGACCGGCTTCATACCCGTCCGCGCCGAGATAGACAGGATACTCAACATCGCCGACCGCAACGGGACGTGGATATTCAACGAAGAGACCTACCGCGGCATGGAGCACGATCCGGGCGCGGCGCTTCCGTCGCTCGCAGACCTATATCCGCGCGCGACGGTCGTCGGCGGCCTCAATAAATACGGACTTCCAGGCACGCGTATCGGCTGGCTCGCTACAAAGAACCGCCAGATACTCAACGACTGCGCCGCATTCAAGGATTACACTACGCTCTGCAACAACGCGCCCGGCGAAGTGCTCGCGACGATAGCTATGCGCAATGCGCCGGATCTGCTCGAACGCAATCACAAGATTGTGCTCGAAAACCTCGCGATAGCGGAGGCGTTCTTCCGCAAGCACCGCGACGCCTTCCAGTGGATACAGCCAAACGGCGGCGCGACCGCCTTCCCGAGGCTCTTGCCGCCTTACGACGTTACGGAGATGTGCGAGCGCGCGATGGCCGAGAAACAGCTTCTTATAATAGGAGAGCGCGCTTTCGGCCTCGACACAAACAACTTCCGCCTCGGTCTCGGACGTCTCGACTTCAAGGAGGCGCTTACCGTCTTCGCCGAGCTTGTCGAAGAGATGCAGAACGAAGCCAAAAGCAAAAATTAACGCCGCGCGATAGGCCGCGCCCGTTACAAGCCTTATATAAAAAGGAAATTAAATCAGGAGTGATGCAACAATGCGCTATTCGGACAGAATTTTGAAGACGCCCTCGTCCTTCATCAGGGACATACTCAAGGTCACGGAAGACCCGTCTGTCATCTCGTTCGCCGGCGGGCTTCCAAACCCGATATCGTTCCCGCAGGAGGCCCTCAAGGAGTCGGCGTGCAGGATAATAGACGAGTTCCACGGCAAAGTCTTCCAGTACTCGACGACTAACGGCTATGCGCCGCTGCGCCAGTACATTGCAGACAAGCACAACCGCAACTACGGCCTCAGCTTGAAGCCTGAAAACGTCCTCATCACAACCGGCTCGCAGCAGGCGCTCGACCTCATGGCGAAAATCCTGCTCAACAAGGGCGACGGAGTAATCATAGAGGAACCCGGCTACCTCGGCGCGATACAGGCATTCATGATGTTCGAGCCGACATTCTACCCCGTCACGCTCGAGCGCGACGGGCTTAAGCTCGATGAGCTCGAAGCCGCGCTCAAGAAGGGCGTCAAGTTCGCCTACACCGTGCCGAACTTCCAGAACCCGACCGGCCTTACATACACGCAGGAACGCCGCGACGCGATATACCAACTCTTCGACAAGTACGACACCGTGCTCATCGAAGACGACCCGTACGGCGAGCTGCGCTTCAAGGGGAGCAAGCTGCCCTACATAGGCGCGGGCAGGCTCGCTCACAGCGTTATCCACGGCTCATTCTCCAAGACCGTAACGCCCGGCATGCGCCTCGGCTTCATGATCACGCAGGACGACGAGCTAATGCAGCACCTCATCACGGCGAAGCAGTCCAGCGACCTGCACACTAACATCTTCTCGCAGTACATGATCTGCGACTACCTTGCGCACAACGAGTACCAGCAGCACGTCGACAAGATAGTAGCGCTCTACAAGGAGCAGTCGGACGCGATGCTCGCCGCGATAAAGGAATACTTCCCCGCCAACGTCAAATATACTGAGCCGGACGGCGGTATGTTCATCTGGGTCACTCTTCCCGAGGGGATGTCGGCGCTCAAGCTCTTCCACAAGGCTATGGAGAAGAAGGTCGCCTTCGTACCCGGCGACCCGTTCTACGTCGGCAAGAGCGACGTCAACACCTTCCGCCTCAACTATACGAACTCGACCGATGAAGTGCTTCGCGAAGGAATCAGGCGCCTTGGCGAAGTCATCAAAGAAGCGATGGCGAGCCGCGAGCGTTAACAAACGGCGAAAAATTCAAAAACCGCACGCCCCGCGCCGCAAAGCGCGGGGCTTTTTCGTGCCACCGGCGGCGAAGCGCAATGCGAGGCCATGACGTTTGACGGCGGCTCCAGCACGAGCAAGTTTCCTGTACGCGCTGTGAATACGACTGACATTTAAGGAACGCGCAAAACCACCGCTGCACCAACGAAGTTTCGCACGCGTCAAAATTTTGTCCGCCGCCGCAATTTCGTGTACAATAGGAAACGCCGGAGGTGCAAAACATGACAGCAGCCCCTAATATGAACCCCAAGCTGAAGATACTGATTCCCGTCGTCCGCGGCCTCGCCAGGATACTCGGCAAGGATTACGAGGTAAACCTCCACGACGTCTCGATTCCCGAGCGTTCGCTCGTGCTCTGCGAAAACGGCTACGTCACGGGGCGCAGCGAAGGCGGCCCGATGACGGACTTCGGCCTGCTCATGCTCCAATCCGAGGAATACCAGAGCCGCGAGGGCGTATTCAACTACCTCGCGAAGAACAACCGCGGCGAACTTATAAAATGCAGCTGCATCTTCATCCGCGACGAGAACGACAAAATCATCGGCTTCCTCTGCATCAATTACGACCTCAAAAAAGCCGTAGCGGCGCAGGAAATTATCGAGAACCTGCTGCGCGTCGAGATGGGCGGGGCTGGAGCCGAACCTACCGAAGAGCCCGGCGTGCGCTTCCCTGAGCCAGTGCGCGAGTCCTTCGCGCAGGACATCGACGAGGTCGTCGGAGACTCGCTCGCACAGGTCAAGCGCCGCATCGGCAAGCCCTTCAAATATCTCACTAAGCCCGAGAAAAAAGAGGTCGTCCGCGAGTTGCGCGACAAAGGCTTTTTCCTGCTCAAGGGTTCGGTCGACATACTCGCCGCCGAGATGGGCAATACTAAATTTACAATCTATTCCTACATAAGAGAGACACAAAAAAAGGGCTAGCCCTCGCCTTACCCTTTAAATCACAGCTTTGCAGTTCAAACGCCACCGTGCAGCAAAGCTTGTGAAGTTGTGCCCTATGTATAAATTATCGCCCTGACGCTTGACAAAGTTTCATAAATAGCTCAAAATATTCTATGTGGATAACAAAAAATTGATAAATTTAATCATTTTTTTGATATGTGCGCTCACCGCAAATTCGCAGCAATTCGTCAATATCCAACCGCCCGGCCAACGCGCCGTGCGTATCCGCAAGGAGGGAGCAGTGGTATGGAGCTAATCGAGAGACACCCGATACTGGAATTCAGTCACGGGCGCGAGGTGACGTTCACTTTCGACGGTAAGGAGCTGAAGGGCTTCGAGGGAGAGCCCATAGCAATGGCGCTTCATGCTAACGGCGTACAGGTTTACAGAGTCACGCCGGAGATGAAGAGGACGAGGGGATTTTTCTGCGCCATAGGCAAGTGCAGCTCGTGCTTCATGGTCGTCGACGGAGTTCCCAACGTCCGCACCTGCGTCACGCCTCTCGCCGAAGGAATGAAGGTCGAGACGCAGAAGGACAAGGGCCGCGTGCCTATGGAAGTTTAGGAGGAGGAAGAGATTATGAAGAAAGTATATGAGACCGACCTCCTTGTGGTAGGCGGAGGAGCCGCAGGGCTCTGCGCCGCAGCGGAAGCCGCGGGAGCTGGAGCGAAAGTCACCGTCATAGAAAGCGACCTCCACCCAGGCGGGCAGCTCGTCAAGCAGACGCACAAATTTTTCGGTTCGCGCGACGAATACGCGGGTACGAGAGGCTACAAGATAGCCGGAATCCTCCTCGACGAGATAGCGTCGCTCGGAGACAAGGTAGACATCCGCTGCAATTCGACGGTCACCGGCTTCTATCCAGAAGACGGCGTCTATACAGTAATGGAAGGCGAAGAAAATTATTACAGGGTCAAGGCGAAGAAAGCCGTCGTAGCGACCGGCGCGCAGGAGCGCATGATCCCATTCCCGAACAACGACCTCCCAGGCGTTTACGGCGCTGGAGCGGTCCAGACTCTCATGAACGTTTACGGCGTAGTTCCCGGCAAGCGCGTCCTCATGGTCGGAGCGGGCAACATAGGGCTCATCGTCAGCTACCAGCTCGCGCAGGCCGGAGTCGAAGTCGCCGCCGTGGTAGAGGCTATGCCAAAGGTCGGCGGCTACTGGGTACACGCCGCGAAGATACGCAGGCTCGGCATTCCCATCCTTCTTCAGCATACGGTCACCGAAGCGTTAGGCGACAGAGTACTGGAGGGGGCGATGATACAGCAGCTCGACGACAAGTTCCAGCTTGTAGGCGAGCCGCAGAAGGTAGACTGCGACATAATCTGCATGGCAGTCGGCCTCACGCCGACGACTGAGCTCTTCTGGCAGGCCGGATGCAAAATGCGCTTCGTGCCGCAGCTCTGCGGCTACGTCCCGTTCAGAGACAAGAATATGCGCACCAGCAACCCCGACATCTGGGTCGCGGGCGACGCCTCCGGAATAGAAGAAGCCTCCGCCGCGATGGTGGAAGGACGCATTGCGGGCCACGGAGCCGCGAAGGCGCTCGGCCTTAAAGTAGACGACAACAAATTCTCCGAATACTGGACGAGGCTCGACCACCTCCGCGCGGGCGAAGTAGGCGAAAAGATACTCGCCGGCATCGGCCAGGTAATGGTAAACGGATGGGAGGCGTAGACGATGGGCTGCTGCGATAAGGACAAACTTTTCAACAGCGGAATACTCGTAGAACACTGTGAAGGGGCCGTACTCCCCCCGAGGGAGCAGTGGGAAAAGAAAAAAGGCGGCTACGTCGTAATCGAATGCCCGAAGCGCATACCGTGCAACCCGTGCTACACAAGCTGCCCGACTGGCGCGGTGCTTCCCTTTGAGGACATCAACGACACGCCGAAGATAGATTACGCGAAATGCACCGGCTGCGGCATATGCGTATCAAGATGCCCGGGCCTCGCATGCTTCGTCATCGACATGACATACGCTGACGACAAAGCCGTTATAAAACTTCCGTATGAGCTTCTGCCTCTCCCTGAAAAAGGACAGACGGTCAAGTGCCTCGGGCGCGACGGCTCGGTGATCGCAGACGGCGAAGTGCTTGCAGTGGCAGAGCCGTCGAAGGATAAGACATACGTCGTAAGCGTCGTAATCCCTAAGGAGAAGTACGACGACATACGCGCTATAAAGGTGGTGTGCTGAAATGGCGAAGGCAAACGTAATATGCCGCTGCGAAGAAATTGAAATAGACGAAATACGCAAGTGGATCGCCGCGGGCTACACGGAATTCGACGAATTGAAGAGGATGCTCCGCGTCGGAATGGGTCCCTGCCAGGGACGCGGATGCCGCGACATCATACTCCGCGAGCTCGCTAAGGCGACGGGGCGCAACGTCGCCGACATAGCGCCAGGCACCATCAGGCCGCCCGTGAAGCCGATAAAGATCAGCCTCCTTGCCGAGGACTGCGATTAGGAGGTGCGAAGTATGGATTTCCCGAAAACAGCCGATATAGTCGTAATAGGAGGAGGCGTCGTCGGAGCGGCTACTGCCTATTACCTCGCCAAGTCGGGCCGCAAGAACGTCGTGCTCGTTGAAAAGAACACTGTCTGCTCCGGCTCGACCGGACGCTGCGGCGCAGGCATCCGCGCACAGTGGGGACTCGAGCTCAACTGCCGTATGGCGCTCGCCTGCCTCGACACTTTCGAGCAGCTCGATGAAGAGCTAGGCCTCCCGACTGGGCTCAACCAGGGCGGCTACCTGCTCATCGCCTATAAGGAGAAAGAGTGGGAGCAGTTCAAGAAGAACGTCGAGCTCCAGCACAGCCTCGGAATCAAGACCGAGATATTCACCGACGTGAAGCGCGCGCAGGAAATCTGCCCCGGCGTCGCAGTCGACGACGCGCTCGGCTTCACCTACTACCACCGCGACGGACACGCCGACCCGTTCCTCACGACATTCGCTTTCCAGGAGGCGGCGAAGCGCCTGGGGGTTAAATTCTGCAAGTTCACCGAAGTCACCGGCCTTCGCGTCGAGAACAGCGAGATAAAGGCCGTCGAGACGAATAAAGGAACCATAGAGTGCGGCGAAGTCGTCAACTGCGCCGGCTCGTGGGCGCAGGACGTCGCCGCAATGGCAGGCATCAAGCTTCCGAACTGGGCGGAGCGCCACGAAATACTCATCACAGAACCGGTCGATCCGGGCGTCTGCCCGCCGATGCTTATGAGCTTCAGCGGCAACTACTACATCCAGCAGCGCCCGCACGGTTCGATAATCGCCGGCGAAAGCCCGTCGCACGAGCCGCTCGTCGGCTACACCTCGACGGTACACTCCATCGCGAGCATCGCGCGCACGGTGCTGAAACTTCTGCCGCGCGCCAAGAACATCCGCGTCGTCCGCCAATGGGCCGGTCACTATGACATGACGCCCGATGCCGCGCCGATCCTCGGCGAGACCGACGTCAAGCACTTCTGGCACGCCACCGGTTTCTCGGGGCACGGCTTCATGCTCGGCCCCGTCGCCGGACAGATCATGACGGCGCTCCTCAACGGAGACAAGCCGCCCATCGACCCGACGATTATGGACTACCGCCGTTTCGATCGCGGCGAAAGAATCGTCGAGCCGAACGTCGTTTAATTTCGCAAACAGCCGTAACGAAGCGGAGCGGGGAAAAGTTTTCCCCGCTCCGCTTGTTTTATACGCGCACGTTTTTACTCTATACCAATTCTCCGCATGGCCTCCGCGCCGAGCTCATTGAAAGGGACGAAGGGCGCGTGGTGCGTATCGTGTTCCCCGATGATTTTTTCCAGACGGACGAGGTTGCGCCAGCGGCCGAATTTGCAGCCGTATCTTGTAAATTTCCCGGCGACGCGCCAGCATAGGGCTGCGTATATTCAGCGCTTTCGCCGCGGCGGACGCATAGCGCGAGCTGCCCTCCTTCGTGTGATGCGGCCTTATGCCCCCGGCTTTGTCTGCATAGCGGGGTCGTCGCAGACGAGCGTGCCGCCTATCGCAAAGTTCTCGCTCTTCATCTCGTTGATGATTATACGCACGGCGGCGGGTCTGACCGCCATAGTCTCGCATATTGCCTGAGTCACGCGCTTCGCCATCTCGCGTTTCTGCTCCACCGTCCGGCCTTCCTTTATATTGACAGTCACTATAGGCATTTCGCTCTCTCCTTAAATTTTCATTATTCGTGTAAAATATAACTAGGCTGTATTCTAGCCTTTCGTGCTGCGAGGTGTCTACATGGTTGAGCTCGGCTCGCTTTTCTTTGTTTTAGCCTTTTTTCTCGGAGCTTCATTCGGCTCGTTCGCCTGCGCCGCGGCATCGCGCGCTGAGGTCGGCGCGAAATGGTGGGGGCGCGAGCGCTCGCGCTGCGACGTGTGCGGAGCGACGCTCGCGCCGCGCGACCTCGTGCCGGCGCTCTCGTTCCTGATTCTCCGCGGACGCTGCCGCGTCTGCGGCGCCCGCATACCTCGCCGCTGTTTCGCGACTGAACTCATATGCGGCGCTCTCTGCGCGATTTTTCTCTGGCGCTTCGGCGCGTCGTACTCCTTTATTTTTTCGTCAGCCTCGCTGCCCTTCCTCGCCTTTCACACGATTACTGACGCCGACACCGGCTATATCTACGACTCGTGGGCCTTCGCCATGGCGGGCGCGGCGCTGCTGCTGCGTACCGCTGGCGGTCTCTCCGCCGTGCTTGACGGCGCGGCTGGCGCAGCGGTCGGCTTCGCCCTTATCTACACGATTATTTTTCTTAGCCGCGGGCGCATGGGGAGCGGCGACGCGGTGCTTATGCTCGGCATTGGCTCTTTCATGGGATTGAAGTTCACCGCCGCGGCGCTCTACATAGGCTTCATGGCCGGCGGTGTAATCGCAGTCACGCTGCTCGCGGCGAAGAAGGTGACGCGCAAATCTGCGGTGCCGCTCGGGCCGTTCCTATGTGCCGGCTGCGCCGCAGCTATGCTTTTCGGAGGGAAGCTCACGGAATACTTCGGCTTCGCGGTTCCGTGGCCGTGGGCGGTTTAGCTTACGATCTGAACATGCGGCTGCACCTGACGTTTGCGACTGAGGCCACGGACGGAAAAATTCCGGGGCTGCATGGCAAAATTTATAAAATCCATCAAGGAGGAATTTTCAATGAAAAAGATTCTCGTTCTCACGGCGGTTCTCGCGCTCGCCGCGTCGTCCCGCGCTTTCGCGCTCCCCATTGTGCTTACAGAGCCGCAAAAAACCGGCGGCCCAAGCGTTTTTGAAACGATCGCGGCGCGCGTTTCCGCCCCGGAGCATGATTTCACAAAGGAAGAGCTAACGCTTGACGAGCTTTCGACGATACTCTGGGCCGCGACGGGGCGGAACGGAACTGAGGACTGGACCGTGCCTGTGATCGTGGGTCGCAACCCGAACGTCAGCGTTTACGTGATGCTCAAGGACGGCGGCTATCTATACAACTGGGAGAAGAACGCGCTGATGGAAATCAACAAAGACAAGCGCGCGCTGCGCCGCACTGTAAACGAGGATTACGCGAAGAGCGCCCCCTGCCTGCTGATTTTCGTCGACCGCGGCGTGATAAACATGAACGGCCTCGCGGAGCTCGCGACCGGCGCGATGTCGCAGAACGCGGCGCTCGCAGCGCAGGCCCTCGGCCTCGACGCGCGCTTCACGACTTCATTCAACCGCTCCGCCATTGAGGAAACGCTGAACCTCGGACCCGTGATGAACGTCACAGGCGTGCTCGCAGTCGGACGGCAGTAGGCCGCGGCGCTCGTCTGTAATTGCAAAAACTGCGAAAAAGCAATATCCTTTCCAGAAAAAACAAGTCTTTGACCGAAAGGCTGGGGGTGTATAGGGATGAGTCAGGTTCCGGCGCATATTTTCCGCGAATACGACATAAGGGGCATCGCAGAGCGCGAGCTGACCGACGAAAACGTCTATCTAATCGGGCGCGCATACGGCTCGTGGCTCGCCGCGCGCGGCGTAACGGCGGCCTCGCTCGGCGGCGACGCGCGGCTTTCTACGCCGCGCATAAAGGCGGCGGCGGCGCGCGGACTCAACGCCGCGGGCATAGACGTGACCGACATCGGCATGGTCTCCACGCCTACGTTCTATTGGAGCCTTTACCGCCTGCCGGTCGGCGGCGGCATAATGGTGACTGGCAGCCATAACCCTAAGGAGTTCAACGGCCTCAAGCTCGCCTACGACAAGGCGACGATATGGGGCGAAGAGATTCAGGAAATACTTAAAATCATCGAGGACGGCAAATTCGCCGACGCGCCGCACGAAGGGACGCTCTCGCGCGCGGACATCAACGCGGAGTACCTCGACATGCTCGTCTCAAAGATAACGCTCGGGCCGAGAAAGTCGAAAATCGTCTGCGACTGCGGCAACGGCGCGGGCGGCCTCTACGCGCCGGAGTTCCTGCGCCGCATAGGCTGCACAGTGACTGAGCTCTACAGCGAGCCTGACGGTAATTTCCCGAACCACCATCCGGACCCGACGAAACGCGAGAACCTTTCGAAGCTCATCGAAACGGTGCGCGGAGCCGGCGCAGATTTCGGCGTCGGCTTCGACGGCGACGCCGACAGGATAGGCGTCGTCGACGAGCGCGGAGAAGTGATATGGGGCGACAGGCTGATGGCGCTCTTCTGGACCGAAATACTGCCGAAACACCCCGGAGCCGTCGCGATATGCGAGGTCAAGAGTTCGATGGCTTTGCCAGAGACTATAGAAAAGTACGGAGGCAGGCCGCTCTGGTGGAAGGCGGGCCATTCGCTCGTCAAGGCGAAGATGCGCGAGGAGCATGCGCTCTTCTCTGGCGAGGTCTCAGGGCACATGTTCTTCGCGGACGAGTATTACGGCTACGACGACTCGTTCTACGCCGCGGGACGGCTCGCGCGCATATTCTCGAACGACAGCCGCAAGCTCTCCGGGATAATGGAAGAGATACCGATTTACCCTTCGACGATAGAGACGCGCTACGACTGCCCCGACGAACTGAAATTCACGGTCGTCGAGCGCGTAAAAGAACGCGCGCTCGCGGAACACCTCAATACGATAACGGTGGACGGCGTGCGTATAATCTCCCCAAGCGGCTGGGGGCTGGTGCGCGCGTCGAACACGCAGCCTGTGCTCGTCGCGCGCTGCGAGGGGCGCACGCAGGAGGCGCTCGACGAAATCGTAAAAGATATGAAAAAACGCCTTCTCGACGCCGGAAGCCCGGATTTTGAATGGGGCTATTAGCGCGTTTATTGGTTTATAATTAGCTGGTTGAAAACCGAAAGGGGCAAGGAGGAAGTATTATGCAGTGTTCCCGCGAAGTTGAAGAAATGGTATGCGTGGCAAAGGGCGTGCACCACGGCCCCGCGCCGATACCGGAAGAGGGAAAATGGGTAGAGTCCAAACAGATAGGAGACATTTCGGGATTTACTCACGGAGTGGGCTGGTGCGCGCCGCAGCAGGGCGCGTGCAAGCTTTCGCTCAACGTTAAGGACGGCGTGATACAGGAGGCGCTCGTCGAGACTATAGGCTGCTCGGGCATGACGCACTCGGCGGCGATGGCGGCGGAGATACTGCCCGGCAAGACGCTGCTTGAGGCGCTCAACACCGACCTTGTATGCGACGCGATCAACACCGCGATGCGCGAGCTGTTCCTTCAGATAGCCTATGGACGCACGCAGAGCGCATTCTCCGAGAACGGCCTGCCCGTCGGCGCGGGGCTCGAGGACCTCGGCAAAGGGCTGCGCTCGCAAATAGGCACGATGTACGGCACTCTGCCGAAGGGGCCGCGCTACCTCGAGATGGCCGAGGGCTACGTGCTCGACCAGGCGCTCGACGCGAACGGCGAGATAATCGGCTACCGCTACGTCTCTCTCGGCAAGATGATGGAGGCGATACGCAAGGGCGTAGACCCGAAGGAAGCCTTCGAGAAAAACGTCGGCACATATGGACGCTACGCCGAAGCGGCGCAGATCATCGACCCGCGCAGGCAGTAGGAGGGAAACGCAATGGCAAACTTTGAAGGTTACGAACGCAGGATAGACAAGATAAACGCATTCCTCGCCGAAAAGGGCATCAAAGACCTCGACGAGGCGCGCGACATCTGCCTCGCCAAAGGCGTCGACGTCGCGGCGATAGTGCGCGGCATACAGCCCATCGCGTTTGAGAACGCCGTCTGGGCCTACACGTTAGGCGCGGCGAACGCAATAAAAAGCGGCGTCAAAACCGCCGCCGAAGCCGCAGAGAAGATAGGAGAAGGGCTGCAAGCCTTCTGCGTCCCAGGTTCCGTCGCTGACCAGCGCAAAGTCGGCCTCGGCCACGGCAACCTCGCTGCGATGCTTCTGCGCGAGGAGACGAAATGCTTCTGCTTCCTCGCGGGCCATGAGTCCTTCGCGGCGGCGGAGGGCGCGATAGGCATCGCGCGCACCGCTAACAAAGTGCGCAAAGAGCCGCTGCGCGTCATCCTCAACGGCCTCGGCAAGGACGCGGCCTACATCATCTCGCGCATAAACGGCTTCACCTCCGTAGAGACGAAGTACGACTATTTCACGGGCAAGCTCAACATAGTCAGCGAGCGCGCCTTCTCCGACGGCGACAAGGCGAAGGTCAAATGCTACGGTGCGGACGACGTCAGCGAAGGCGTCGCGATAATGATCCACGAGGGCGTCGACGTCTCCATCACGGGCAACTCGACGAACCCGACGCGCTTCCAGCACCCTGTAGCCGGAACCTACAAAAAGTGGGCGAACGAGCACGGCAAGAAATACTTCTCCGTCGCCTCGGGCGGCGGCACGGGCCGCACGCTGCACCCCGACAACATGGCCGCCGGCCCCGCGAGCTACGGAATGACCGACACGATGGGCCGCATGCACAGCGACGCGCAGTTCGCGGGAAGTTCCTCGGTCCCCGCGCACGTCGACATGATGGGCCTCATAGGCATGGGCAACAACCCGATGGTCGGCGCCTCCGTCGCAGTCGCCGTCGCAGTCGAAGAGGCTGTGAAGTAAGAGATCTGTAAAATTCAATAAAGCGGCGCAATCGGGCCGGAGGCGAAAAGCCCCGGCCTTTTCGTATGCCGCGCCCCGTACGTAAAACATCAGAGAATAATCTGTTAAAAAATAAACGATACGCTACAATATGATATAATTATTCTACTAATTATAACAAAAATAAATAAGGAGGCGAGGACAATGACGAAGAAGATAACGAAGCATCATTTGATAAACGTGCCGGGAGGCTTCGTCACGCTCGACGTTTACGGACAAGAGGGCGCGGGCGGTATACCGGCGCTTTACATCCACGGCGGCCCAGGCGGCAATAAGAAATCTTTCCAGCCGATGGCTGAGCGTATCGCCGATGACAGGACGGTCTATCTTTACGACCAGACCGGGTGCGACGACCAGACGCACACCGGCGAAGAATCGCTGTGGGTCCCTGATAGGTTCGTAGAGGAATTGAACGCAGTCATCGCGGCGATCGGAGCGCCCAAGCTACATCTCATCGGCCGCTCGTGGGGCGCGTACCTCGCCGCGCGCCATCTGCTCGAGACATCGCAAAGCCCCGCAATCTCAGCGACGATGATAAGCCCGCTCTTCAGCACAAAGATATGGATAGCGGATGCGAAGCTGAGGCTCGCCGAGCTCGGCGAAGGCTGCCTCGAAGAAGTCGAGCGCTGCGAGCGGGAGCACTATTTCGACGGCTATCGCTACAGCGAGATCATGAAGGAGTACGACGCAAACTACCGTTACCGCCTCAAGACAGTCGAGAGGCCGGGACACGTGTCGACGCCGCTGAAGCCTAAGAGCGTCTCAGGTATGAACGTCTACCGCCACATGTGGGGGCCGAGCGAATTTACCTGCGACGGAACACTGAAGGACCTCGACATAACCGGCCAAGTGCGCGGCGTTAGGATAGCCGTTCTCTTCATCTGCGGCGAGTTCGACCAGGTACGCCAGCCGACCTGCGAGTACTACCGCTCGCTTATCCCAGGCTCGCGCATGGCGATAATCCCGGACGCCTCGCAGACCTCGTACCTCGAACAGCCGAACATCTTCTACTGGACTCTGCGGAACTTCTACGAATGCTTCTAGCCGCGCGCGCGGCATGAGAAGCCGGAGGGCTGCTCGCTCGCGTGCCTCGAAGAGATAAAGACGGCGTTTTCGCTCTACCTTCCGCCCGACGAGGTCGCAGCGGCCATTATAGAGCCTACAGGCGGGGACATCGGCCTCGTCGTACCGCCCGCGCGCCGGGTACGCGCCCTCGCCGCTTTCTGCCGCGAGCACGGAATCCTCTTCGTCTCAGACGAGGTGCAGCAGGGTATGGGGCGCACGGGCAAATGGTTCGCGATAGAGCATTTCGGCGTCGTCCCCGACATAATAGCGATAGCCAAGTCGCTCGCCTCCGGCATGCCGCTCTCCGCTGTCGCCATGCGCGCGGAGATAGCGGACTCGCTGCGCGCCCCAGGCCACTGCATAACGCTCGCGTCCAACGCGGTCTGCTGCCGCGCGGCGCTGGAAACGATAAAAATAATCGAAGAAGAAAATTTAATTGAAAAAAGCGTCCGCACGGGCGAAAATATAAAGGCGAAGCTCGCGGAGATGAAAAAAACTCTGCCGCTTCTCGGCGAGACGCGCGGCCTCGGCCTAACTATAGCGCAGGAAATCGTCGATGAAAACGGCGCGCCGGACCGCGGAGCCTGCGCGAAGATATGCTACCGATGCTGGGAGCGCGGGCTGATAATCACCTTCCTCAGCGACAACGTGCTGAGGATACAGCCGCCGCTTGTAATCACGGACGATGAGATTGAGTGCGCGCTCGCGATACTGCGCGAATCTATAGAAGACTGCAGAAACGGCCTGATAGGCGACGAAGTTCTTGAATTTGCGAGAGGATGGGCATAATGGACGAAAGAATCTGCGAGTTGAAATTCCTGCCCGACGGCGTGACCGTGCGCGTCGCGGCTGGGACGCCGCTCACGGAAGCCGCCGACGCAGCCGACGTGAGGATAAGCCGCCACTGCGGCGGTGCGGGCGTCTGCGGCAAATGCCGCGTCAGGACTGGCGCTGACGGCCCGCTCTCACCCATCGGCGAAACGGAGAAGAACGTGCTCAGCGAGGCGGACGTGAAGGCCGGTATGCGCCTCTCGTGCTGCGCGCGCGTCGTGCGCGACGGCTCCGTAACGGTCGTCGACCGCGTGGAATCGAAGGGGCACAGCATACTCGAAGGCTTCTCCGACGAAATATCCGACTGGGCGCCCGACGCGGCCGGCTACGGAGTTTCGGCGGACATCGGCACGACTACTGTCGTCTGCTATCTCTTCGACCTTGAAGCGCGCCGTGAGCTCGACAAGATATCTTTCCTGAATCCGCAGGTGACGTACGGCGACGACGTAATTTCGCGCATCGCCTATTCTTCGGCCTCGCCGGAGGCTCTAAAGAAAATCCAGAGCGTACTTACGGAAGAGATGGACAAGAGCCTCGGCACGCTCGCCGAACGCAACGGAATCAAAAAGACTGACATCGCCGAAATAGTCATCGCAGGCAACACCGTCATGGAACATCTCTTCGCGGGCGTCTCGCCCGAGAGCATAGGGCGCAGCCCATACAATCCGCAGTTCCTGCTCTATCCTCCCTTCCCCGCCTATGATATTGGAATCCGCATAAACGAAAAAGGCGTTATAAAAATGCTGCCGAACGTCGCGGGCTACGTCGGCGCGGACATCGCAGCGGGCGTCGCCGCGCTTTCCATGGAGAAGGCCGAGTGCGTGAAGCTGCTCGTCGACATCGGCACGAACAACGAAATAGTCGCCGGCAGCCGCGACGGCCTTTTCTGCTGCGCGACCGCGGCGGGGCCGGCCTTCGAAGGCGCGCGCATACAGTACGGGATGCGCGCGGGCGTCGGCGCGATAGAGAAAATTTATATGGACGGCGGCGAGCTCAGGTACAAAGCCATCGGGGACGCGAAGCCAGTCGGCCTATGCGGCTCTGGGCTCATCGACGCGATCATGGTCGTCCTGCGCGAGGGCGTCGTCGAGCCGAACGGGCGCTTCACCGCTCCCGAGAAGTGCGAAGCCCCGCGCTTCAGACGCCGCCTTTGCAGGAACGCGAACGGCATGGCGCAGCTCTTGCTCACAGACGACGAGAACCCTATATACCTCACGCAGAAAGATATACGCGAGGTTCAGCTTGCGGCGGGAGCCGTCAAGGTAGGCACAGAAGTAATGCTTGAGCGCGTCGGGATAACGAAGGATGAAATCTCCGAAGTATACCTTGCGGGCGCTTTCGGCAACAACATCGACATAGAGAGCGCGATAGCGGTGGGGCTCATCCCCGACATCGACCGCGCGAAGATACGCGGCGTCAAAAACTCCTCCGGCCTCGGAGCGAGCCTCGCGCTCGTCTCGGCGGACTTCTATGAGCTGACGAAGGCCGTTTCGAAGAAGATGCAGTACGTCGAGCTTTCGTCGCTTCCGGACTTTCAGAAGCGTTTCGTAAAGGCGATGGCCTTTTAGCGGGCTGACGGTATGGAAAAGAAAATAAAAATATTCTATTCGGAATACGGCGCGGGGCTTTCGCACGTGAAAGAACGCGAGAGCGCGCCAGTCGGCGTTGATCTTACCGCGCTCGAAAGATTCTACAACGATATGGGCGAGCGCCATAAAAAACAATTCGACAAATTCGTCGCATACTGGGAGACAGAGGGCTTCGAGAAGCTCTTCAATCCGGCGGCGCGCGTCTTGACTATGCCTGTCGCCGTCGCGGAAGATAACTTCGGCGCCGAGCTGCTTCGCGTCAACGACTCCGTCAGCGAGGTAGTGATGACCGTCTGGACTATAGGGCCTGAGCTCGAGCGCGAATGTACCGAGATGATGAACTCGCGCGGCAGCCTCATGACCGGCTTCCTGCTCGACGTAGCGGGCTCGGTGGCGCTGTACGATATGCACGCGGCGCTCGACGGTTGGCTCAAGGCGCATCCCGCCGCGGAGCTTGGTAAATTCGTCAACGGCGAATTTTACCCCGGCATGGGCAGCATGAGACAGGACCTGATGGAGAAGGTCGTGACGCTCGGCGAAACGGAGAAAATAATAGGCGTGGGCGCCAGCGGCCTTTCGCTGCTGCGCCCAAGAAAATCACAGTGCTCCTTCATCGCGCTCGGCTCCGCAGAGCACGAGGAGGTCTTCAAGTCGGAGCCCTGCAAGCCCTGCGCGGGCAAAAAGTGCCTTTACTATCAGCTCGGCGGCTGCCACATGCAGGCCGGGCTGTAACGCGCGAAGCTACTTAAATTCCAAGACGGAGCTCACGCCGAGCTCGTCCGCCCCGAACCTCGCGGCGAGCGCGGCGCGCGCGGCGAAGCAGGTGCAATGGCAGGCGTGGATCTTATGCGGCGCGGCCTTCTCAAAATATGAGAGGACGGGCCGCATTTCTTCGTCCGAGCCGCTGCGCAGATGAAAGCCGCCTATAATATCGGCGATATTTCCGCGCCCGGTGACGCGCTTCGCCTGCTCGACGATGTTGCATATTCCAGAATGCGAGCAGCCGGTGATTATCACAAGCCCGTCCGCTCCGTCATAGACAAGCGCAGAGTCGTCGGAGCACTGGTCGGCGCGCCATCCGCCGCATTCGTCCTGAACTTCGCCCAGAGTTCCGCGCGGCGTGACGCTCGGCTCAATTTCGCCTAGCCAGTATAAATTCTCGGCGACCTCCTCGACTTTGCGCGACGGGCGCAAATCAAAGAAGCTTCCGATAACCTCGGGCGCGATGATCATCCCAGCGTCCGCGCCGCGAAGCTTCTTACGCCCCAGCGCTCCGGGATGGCAGACGAACGCTGGCCTGTCCCTCATGCCGCGCGCCGAGCGCTCACGAATCAGCGCGGAAAGCCCCCACGTGTGGTCGCTGTGACCGTGCGACAGCACCAGCAAATCCGGCGCGGCGGCGTCTATCCCCATCAGCCGCGCGTTGTCCAGGAAAATCCCCGAGAACCCCGCGTCAAAAAGGATCTTTTTGCCGCCGCACTCTATCCACAAAGAAAAACCAGGCTCCGCAAGAAAATAACGCCCGATCAGCGCGTTGTTGTCTGCTAGCACGCTTATTTTTAACATGTCGAATCACCCCGAAATTATTTTAACAGCCGCGCGCGCCGCGAGATAGACAAAGGCTGCCGCCGACGCTATGATTTTAAAGCTTCCGCGCTTCTGCGGAGGCGGCACGGAGGTATGACGATGAAGATATATATGATACGCCACGCCCAATCGACGGCGAACTTAATGAAAGTCTGGACGGGGCAGACGAACGCCGGGCTCTCGGACGAGGGGGCCGCGGCGCTGCGCGCGATATGCGCGCGCTTCGCCTACCCGCGCTGCGATTTGTACTTTTCGTCGCCTCTGCGCCGCTGCACGGAATCTATGAAGATAATCTACGGCCGCGCCGCGGACTTCGAGCTTGCCGAGCTCGCCGAATGCGACATGGGCGAGCTCGCCGGCGTGCCGTACACCAGCCTCGACGACGACCCGAACTATTTTGCGTGGATAGGAAAGCCGGAGGAGACGCCGCCGTGGAAGGGCGAGAGCTTCGGAGCCTTCCGCCGCCGCGCGGAGCTCGGCTTCCTCAGAATTTTAGAAACCTGCCGCGAACGCGGGGCGCAGAGCGCCGCGGCGGTGATGCACGGCGACGTTATGCGCGCGGCGCTGCACCGCTTCGCCGACCCGTCTGTAAGCCACGGGGACTGGAAAATACCGAACGGCGGCGTCTACGTGCTCGAGTGCGGCGCGGACGGGCGCGCTTTGAGCTGCGAAACCCTGCCGGAATTTCTTTTCGCGCCCGCGCGCTGACAGTCCGCCGCGAAAATCACAAAAACGCCGTTGCGTTGCGGCTTTCTCCTCAAGCCGCCGAAAGCGCGCGCTTTTTGCTGGCTTCTCTCGGCGTCCGCTAAATCTCCGCGCTTTACGGCGCTAATCGGCATTTTTCGCCATATATACAAAAATCAGATTTTATCCTACAATAAGCGGAGTTTTTATAAAGGGGAAGAATACGCCGTATGGACGACGCGGACAGTTGCTCTGACAGCAGCCGATCATGTGAACGATTAATAACGATAAATAAGAACAGACGGGACAAGCCTGTGCCTGCACTTCGACGGTAGGGGCGTGTCTCTTTTTTTGTCTTTTTGTTTGCCGCGGCGCGAGGCCTAATCTTTGGGAGGAATCATTTTGGAAGAAAGTATATTGTGGCAGATAGTTTTACAGATAGTGCTCATCACGTCGAACGCGATTTTCGCCTGCGCGGAGATAGCGGTAATCTCGGTCAACGGCGCGAAGCTCGAACAGCTCACGTCGCAGGGAGACAAGCGCGCGGGGCGGCTCAAGAAGCTCACAGACAATCCCGCGACCTTCCTCGCGACGATACAGGTCGCGATAACGCTCTCCGGCTTTCTGGCGAGCGCTTTCGCGGCGGACAATTTCTCCAGCCGCCTAGTCGAAGTATTCGTCGCGCTCGGCGTCCCGCTCCCTAAGAAGACGCTGGGGACGATATCCGTCGTCATAATTACGCTGATCCTTTCATACATCACGCTGATCTTCGGCGAGCTCGTCCCGAAGCGCGTCGCTATGAAGAAGGCCGAACAGCTCGCGCTCGCGATGTCTTCAATGATATCGTTTATCGCAAAACTCTGCGCACCGCTCGTCTGGCTGCTTACCGCCTCGACGAACGGCGTGCTGCGCCTAATCGGCATCGACCCCAAAGCCGAAGACGAGGAGGTCGGTGAGGAAGACATCCGCCTCATGGTCGACGCCGGCAGCCGCAGCGGCACGATTGACGAAGAGGACAAAGAGATGATTCAAAACATCTTCGAGTTCGACGACCTTCCAGTAGGCGAGTTCGCAACGCACCGCCGAGACGTGGCGATGCTCTGGATGGAGGACAGCGCCGAGGCGTGGAAGAAGACAATAAACGAGACGCGCTTTTCGAACTACCCGATATGCGACGAGAGCGTCGACAACGTCATCGGCGTGCTGAAGGCTAAAGAATATTTCCGACTGCGCGACAAGGCGCGCGAGAACGTTATGAAAAACGCCGTCGTGCCGCCGTGCTTCGTCCCCGAGGGTGTGCGCGCCGACGTGCTCTTCAAACGCATGAAGCAGACGCGCGACCATTTCGCGATCGTACTCGACGAACAGGGCGGCGTGGCCGGCATCGTGACGATGAACGACCTGCTCGAACAGCTCGTCGGCGACTTGGACGACGAGAACGCACAACCGCAGGAGACGCCCGAGATTGAAAAAATAGACGAAAACAAATGGGAGATAAAAGGCAGCGCCCCGCTCGAAGAGGTTGCCGAGGAGCTAGGCGTGACTCTGCCTGTGGACGAATACGACACATTCGGAGGCTTCGTGTTCGCGAGCTACGGCTCCGTCCCGGACGACGGCACGACATTCGAGATAGAAGCCGAAGGCCTCCGCATAAGCGTCGCGGAGATAACGGACCACAGAATTGAAAAAGCCTGCGTCTCCGTTATAAAGGGACATGAAAAGGAAGACGAAGTAGACGGCGAGCCGTGCTAGCGTACCCGGCTGCGCGGCGATGAATTCCGCGCCGCTTCTCAGCTTCAAGCCGTCGCCGCTCCGCAGACGCGCAGGGCGGCGTTTTTCATCCATGTGCGCGGCGCTGCCCGGAGCAGTTGACTTCGAGCCGGCTCTATGAGTTAGAATTCTTACGCCGAAACGCGGCGTGGGCGCGCGCTCCGCGCCGCGTTGACAAATGAGGCGGCGTGCGCTATTTTTAACTTGCGTCGGCGAAAACGTCTCCGTGCCACGAAGGCGCGGAAAGGGCGGAGCATCTGCCCGAACGCCGCTGGACGCGGGAAATTTACGAAAAGAAAGAATGGATCACGAAGGTCTCCGGTTTTCTCACGAAGAGTTCTTCGTGATTTTTTTGTCCGGCGGACGCCGGAATACATTGAAAGGCGGCAAATATGGACGACGGTAAAAGTTTTCTGATAGACGGGCGCGCGGCGCCGCTGCTGTTTGCGTTCCTCGCGGCGGCGGCCGTCCTGTCCGTCGCGCTCGCTTCGGGGCTCGGCCCCGTTTCGATAGCTCCGGACGAGACTGTTAAGATACTGCTCTCGCGACTGCCATTCGCGGGGGATTTAATCGAACGGACGTGGAACGCGACGAACGAGCGCATCGTGATGAACCTGCGCCTGCCGCGCGTACTGCTCGGCATGACAGTAGGCGCGTCGCTCGCAGTAACCGGCGTGACGATGCAGGCGCTTGTGCGCAACCAGCTAGCCGACCCGTTCATCCTCGGCGTTTCGTCGGGCGCGGCGGCGGCGGCGACGCTCGGGATGCTCTTCGGCGTTTTCTCGTTCCTCGGCCCATACTCGCTCTCGATAAGCGCATTCCTCGGCTCGGCTGCGACCATCACGGCAGTCTACGCGCTATCGCGCGTCAACGGTCGCATCAACATTCCTCAGCTTCTGCTTTCGGGCGTCGCCGTCTCTATGATTATGGACGGGGTGACGCGCATAATCACGCTCAGCGCGCCGAACGCGCTCAGCCTGCACAACGCCTCTTTCTGGATGGCGGGCAGCCTCGCGGGCGCGCGCTGGAGCTACCTGACTCTGCCATGCGCCGTACTGCTGCTCTGCATGGCGGCGCTGATGCTGAACCACAGGGAGCTGAACCTGCTGCTGCTCGGAGAGGAGAGCGCAGCGACGCTCGGCGTAGACGTGCGTCGGACGCACAAACTGCTCGTACTGCTCGCATCGCTGATGGCAGGCACCACCATCGCGGTCAGCGGCACGATAGGCTTCGTCGGCCTCATGGTGCCGCACTTCACGCGGATGCTCGTCGGCTCGGACCATAAAAAGGTGCTGCCAGCGGCGGCGCTGCTCGGCGGCGTGCTGGTCGTCTGGACGGACGTCGCGGCGCGCATGGTCATCGCGCCCGAAGAGCTGCCCGCAGGCATACTGACGGCGGTCGCCGGCGGCCCAGTCTTTATATGGATGCTGAAGCGGCGCGGCGGAGGGCGCGTGAGATGAAGCGCGTCGAGGCGCGCGGTCTCTGCTACTCCTACGGGCGCGGGCAGGCGCTCGAAGACGTTTCTCTCTATGCGGAGCGCGGCGAGTTCGTCGGCGTGATAGGGCCGAACGGCAGCGGCAAGTCGACCCTGCTCAAATGCCTGTACCGCGCCATAAAGCCGATGAAAGGCGAAATATTCTTCGACGGCGAGGACATGTCGAAGATGAGCTACCGCGAGACGGCGCTGCGCACGGCGGTCGTCGGCCAGGAGAACGACGTACTCTTCGAGTTCAGCGTGCACGACATCGTCGCGATGGGGCGCAGCCCGTACAAGAGATTTTTCGACAGGGACACCGCCGAGGATGAACGCATAGTCATTCACGCGCTGGAGCACGTCGGCATGGCGGGCGAGGCGCACCGCCGCTATTCCTGTCTCTCGGGCGGCGAGAAACAGCGCGTCATGATAGCGCGCGCGATAGCCCAGCAGACGGAATTTCTGATGCTAGACGAGCCGACGAACCACCTTGACGTGAGCTGCCAGCTCGACATCTTCGACTTTATAAAGCGGCTGAACCTCACCGTCATAGCCGCGATACACGACCTCAACATGGCCTCGCTTTACTGCGACCGCCTCTACGTAATGAAGGCCGGACGCCTGTTCCGCGAGGGGACGCCCGCGGAGATACTGACGCCCGGGCTGATACGCGAAGTCTACGGCGTGACAGCGGAGACGGAGCTTCACCCCACGACGCGAAGGCCCGCAGTCACATACCTGCCCGAATGGGCGCTTGATAAAAATGAATAATTTCCCTAAACGGAGGATATTTCAATGAAAAAGCAGATATTCGCCGGGCTCGCGGCGCTCTCCATACTCTTCTCCGCGCAGCCGGCGGCGCATGCCAGGGGCGGCGCGCCAGTCACGGTAGACAATTACGGGCGCGAAGTCACGGTGGCATGGACGCCGCGGCGGACGCTGGCTTTCGGCCCCAACTGCACCGAGCTGCTTATCGCGCTCGGCCTTGGGGACAAAATCGCCGGCAACACGCTCGACAACCACAGCCGCGGCCCCCTGCCCGAATACGCCGCAGAGTACGCTAAAGTGCCAGAGCTCAACTACGGCAGCGCGACGCGAGAGGCTGTGCTGACGAGCGGCGCGGACTTCGTATTCGGCATAGACTGGGAGTTCGGCGGGGGCGGCCTCGACATAGCCGAGCTCGAAGAAAACGGCATGAACGTCTACGTCGAGCGCGCCGCGAACTTCGACGAGGCGTACAAGGAAATACGCGACCTCGGCAAAATCTTCGGGATCGAGGCGCGCGCCGAAGAGTTTGTAAAGGAGCAGGAGCGGCGCATGAAGGCCGTCTCGGACAAAATCAAAGGCCGCGAGCCTCTGCGCGTCCTCGTCTACGACAGCGGCAGCAGCGGCGTCTTCACTTGCTCCGGCGATAATTTCGAAAGCCTGCTCATCGAGCGCGCGGGCGGGGAGAATGTCTTCGGCGGCTTAGGCGGCAAGCAGTGGGTCACTGTCAGCTACGAGGAAGCCGTCCTGCGCGAGCCGCAGGTCATAGTGATACACGACTACGACTCGCCCTCCGTCGAAGCGAAAATAGCGGAGATAAAGGCCAACAGCGCGCTCTCGCAGCTCGAATGCGTCAAAAACAACCGCTTCGTCACGATAGCGCTCGAATGCGTCCTCCCCGGAAGCCGCATGGCCTACGCCGTGGAACGCTTCGCCGCGGCCTTCCACCCAGAGCTTTTCGTCGGCGAATAGCGCGCCGCAAACAGCTTGACATAAGTTCAAAAATAATGCTAGCTTATGCAACGGCCCCGCAGACGCGCGCGGGCCGCTTAGTTTATCAGCCGGAGGCTAAACGCATGAAATTTAAGTTTTTTCTCGCCGTTCTGACGCTTGCATTCTCGGTGTTCGCCGTCACATGCAGCGCCGAAGAGCTCCAGCAATATGTACCAGGCGAAGCCATAGTCGTAATGCGCGGCGGCGCTTCAGCGTCGGAGGCGGCGTCGGCAAAAAACGCCTTCGCCGGGAACTCTGGCTTGGCAGGCGGCTCCGTCATACAGTACTTCAATCCGATAAAAGAAAATAAAACGCAGGCCGGAGCCGCATCCCGCGCCGCTTCCTCAAAAAGCGGGACGATGACCGTCGCGCATCTGCGCGCGCCGGAGGGAATGACGACGGAGGAATTTATAGAAAAACTACGCGCAGAGCCGGAGGTCGTCAGCGCCATGCCGAACTACATAATGCGGACGCACGCCACAGTAGAGCCAAACGACACGGATTGGAGCCGTCAGTGGGGGCCTTCGGCGATACACGCGCCGGAACTATGGGAGCGCGGCGCCGGTTCTGAGGAAGTCGTCGTCGCCGTGATAGACAGCGGCGTGATATACGACCATCCGGACCTCGCCGCTAATATGTACGCCTTCGACGAAGCGACGGCTGACAAGATACTCGCCGAAAATCCCGGAATCGTAACGGACGCAGTCCCGCTCGCGGGAAGCCACGGCGCATGGTTCCACAGCAAAACCAGCCTGTTAGGTTCGAGTACGCCGCACGACGGCGTGCCGGTCGGCCCGCTGCCGACGATTCAGGGCGACGAGGACGAGCAGTGGTACATAGACTCCGGCACGGCGGAGGATATGAGCCGGATAGGCGACGTCGAGGGACACGGCACGCACGTCGCGGGCATAATAGGCGCAGTCGGCGACAACGCGCTCGGCATAGCCGGGATAAACTGGCGCGTGCGCATCATGGCGGTCAACGTATTTTCAGCCGGAATATTCGGCAGCTCAGCGGAGACGAGCGACATCATACGCGGCATAGACTTCATCATCGCGGCGAAGAACGCCGGCGTAAACATACGCGCGGCGAACCTCTCGCTCGGCAGCTGGTTCAAGCCGTCCGAGATGGAGGGCAGCGCATACGACTATAAGATAAAAGAGCTGAGCGACGCCGGAATAGCCACGTCCCTCGCCGCCGGCAACGACGGGCAGGATATCGACGCTCCTACGGCCTCTGCGGCGCACGGCAAACGGTTCTACCCCGCCGCCTTCCGCCACGAAAACACAATCTCAGTCGGCGCGCTGATGCAGAACGCGGACGGCACAGTCGCGCCGGACACGCCCGGCAACGGCGGGCAGGGCTACAGCGACTACAGCACGAGCGGCGAATGGGTCGACGTCTTCGCCCCTGGCACGGCGATATATTCCGCGTGCCGAACCGTCAAGCTGTTAAACAGGCAGACGTTCGACGCTTCAGGCTACATTTCCGCGAGCGGCACGTCGATGGCGGCCCCGCACGTCGCAGGCGCGGCCGCGCTGCTCGCCTCTATCATGCCCGAACAGAACGCCGCCGGCATAAAGAAGATGATACTTGACGGGGCGGACGGCGGCGTCGCTAAGGACGGCTACTCGCGCTGCGGCGCGCTCGACGCTTACGGCGCATGGAAGCAGGGCGCTTACGCCGAAGATACGACTCCCGTACAGCCGGAAGAAACAGAAGGCGTCGTCGCGATGCTTGCGGACATCGAATTGACAAAAGCCGACGCAGCCGAATTCTTTGATGAAGACGCGCTCGAGGAGAGGGACGGCATGCTCTACCTCGACGCCGAAATCGCCGGCAAAGCCGTCGAAAACATCCGCGCGGGCAGAGCCGTCGAGGACACCGCGCTCTTCCCGATCTTTACCGCGCAAAGCGAAGAACTCACCGGCGGCCGTCTGGGCGCGGTCGCTTTCAGAGTAGGGGGCGAAGCGTTCGGCTCCGGCAACACGTTTGCCGACATCGCGGTATGCAAGCTGTTTCCCGACGGCACGGCGCTCGAATACAAAGAGGCGGGCGCGTCCCCGGAAGACGGGACCTTTTGGGTGACCGAAGAAGACGGCGAAACGCTCTCCGGCCCATTCAACGCAGGCAAAAACTATATAATCACGCTCTTCATAGCAGACAACGGCGACTACGACCTCGACGGCGCGGCAGGAACCATCGTCGACCCGACCGCCATAGTCTCCTTCAAAAAGTCTGAGGCTCACGGCGGCGGAGGCGGCGGCTGCTCCGCCGGCTTCGCCGCCTCCGCGCTGCTAGCGCTGGCCGGCCTTCCGTTCATATCGCGAAGAAAGAAATAAAAAGACAAGCCGCCGGGACGCGAAGCGTCGGCGGCTTGTTTCATCTCTGTCCGCACCTGTGCGGCGCGCCGCTGTTTCACGCCGCGGCGCTGAAACGCACGAAACAGGCCGGAGTTTGCGCGCTCCGGCCTTTGTGCGTCAGACGTATTACAAAATTTTGATTTGCCGCCGCGCCGTTACTTCGCGAAGCCTATAGCGGCGAGCCATCCGGCTACGTTTTCTTTCGCGTTGCGCGCGGAGCTGCCGCCGATGGACAGGACTTCCGTAAATTTCGCGCCATGGCAGAGCGCTTGCAGGTCGCGATCGCAGTTGGCGACTCCTCCGCCCCCGTGCGTCAGGAACTGCGCGACCGTTTTCCCGCTGAAATCGTTAGCTTCCAGGAACGTCGCGACGGGCATCGGTATCGAGCTCCACCAGTTCGGCGCGCCGATTAACACCGTGCCGTAGTCCGCGAGCCCCTCAATCTTCGCCTGCTTCAGAGCGGGGCGCGCGTTCTCGCGCTGTTCTTCGCGCCCTTTGTCCACGGTCGCGTTGTAGTCCTGCGGGTAAGGCTCCACAGTCTCTATGCGGAAGATGTCCGCGTCGGTCTGCGCCTGTATCTCATTCGCGAGCGCTTCTGTATTGCCGCCCCCCGAAAAATAGACGACGAGAGCCTTGCCTTCCGCGGCCTCGCTCCGTCCGCAGGCAAGCAAAAGCATGAGCGCAAGCGCGGGAAGCATCCCCGCCTTGAATATGCCAAGCATCAGTTTCATTGTCGTTCTTCCTCCGTTCAATCTGTGTACATTCTGCGCAGGCCGTGCCGCGCGGCAAAGTTTACGCGCGCGGCTGCATTTTGCCGCCGCCCTGCGTCCCTTTCATGTATTGCTCGTCTGTGACGGGCTCCATCCAATCGACGACGTTTCCGTCGCCGTCAGACTGGCATATAGAAACGTGAGTCATCGCAGCGTCCGGCGTCGCGCCGTGCCAGTGCTTCACGTCCGGCGGGCATTGAATTACGTCGCCGGGGTAGGCGCGCGTCACTTCTCCGCCCCACGTCCCCGTGAGGCAGACGCCCATCGTCACGACGAGAGTCTGTCCGACCTGGTGAGTGTGCCAGTTGGAGCGCGCGCCCGGCTCGAAGGTCACGTAAGCGCCGCTGAACTTCGCCGATCCTTTCTCTGGGAATATGTTGTCTATGCGCGCCTTGCCGGTGAAGTACTGCGCAGGCCCCTCGACCGACTTGCAGCTCCCGGCGCGGATTATATCCTGCGTCCGACCGAGATACTTGTCGTCGTTCGCGGCCAGGGCCGCACCTGCCGCGGACACCGCCGCCGCTGCAGCAGCCGCCGTCATCTTCTTCATCACATTTTTCATAGTTTCCGTCTCCCTTTGAGATTTCCAGATCGCCGCTGGGCTGCGAATCGGCTCAGCCCGCAGGCGCGATCAGCCTGATCCGTCAAGCGCGCTTTAAGTCAATCTCCGCCGCTATTTCACGGCTTCAATGCGCACGCCGGCGCCTAGCGTCGAGATTTTGTCCGCGCCTTCAACGAAGCGCCCGAGCGGCGCTAGGCCGCGCGATTCGCGGAAGGGCTTGTAGAATACCGAAAGGTTGCCCCACGGCGCGTATATCGCGAGATCTCCGGCCTTAGGCGCAAAGCTCTCCGGCGCGCCTTCAGCAAATAATTTTTCTTTGGTGCAGCCGATGCGCTCGACGCCGTTGAAGTCTTTGAAATCCACAGTCACGGGCAGCATAGCCCACAGGCTTTCCGTCGAGGGGCTCGCGTTGAGCTCCGCGACCGCCTCTCCGCCGCTCCACGTAAATCTGACCCGCTTCGGCCCGTCCGCCCACGCGGAGCCCGCCGTGAGAAGCAGAGCAAGAACGCACGCCGCAGTCAAAAATTTCATCCTCATTCGCTCCTTCCACGTACCTGCCGCTTTTCGCCGCGCGGCTTCCATGCGCGTATTCTATTTTGAGGCGCGCCGCAATGTCTAATACCTGCTTTGAATTATTCTTTCATGCCTTCGGCGTATGGATTGCGAGGCGGCGCGCCGTTATAATAAAGTCGGATGCATCCACAGACGTTCGGACGAACGCATAAAAGGGGGCGGCTTTATGGAAACGCGGGTGCTGAGATATTTTCTCGCCGTCGCGCGCGAAGAGAACATAACGAAAGCGGCCGAGCTGCTGCACATCACGCAGCCGACTCTTTCGCGCCAGCTCGCGCAGCTCGAGGAAGATTTGGGCGTACACCTCTTCGAGCGCGGCGCGCGGCGCACGACGCTGACGAGCGAGGGGCTGCTTCTGCGCCGCCGCGCGGAAGAGATAATAGAATTGATGGACAAGACGGAGCGCGAGCTCGCCGAGCAGGAGGAGCTCGTCGACGGCACGGTCTCGATAGGCTGGGGCGAGCTGGAGTCGGTAAAATTCGTCGCCTCGATTCTGCGCGCCTTCAGCGAAAAATATCCGCTCGTGCGCTACCGCCTTTACAGCGCGAACGCAGACCACACAAAGGCGCAGATGGATCGCGGCCTGCTCGACCTCGGCCTGCTTCTCGAACCTGCGGACATATCGAAATACGAGTTCGTCCGTCTCGGCGTCAAGGAGCGCTGGGCGGCCATAATGCAGCCCGACGACCCGCTCGCCGCTCTTGAGACGATACGCCCACCTGACCTGCGCGGCAGGCGGCTGATAATCCCCTCCCGTCAGAACGTTCAAAGCGAGCTTATCAACTGGCTCGGCGACACATACGACGCGGACGACATCATGTGCGTCAGCAACATGAGCACGAATTCAGCGATTATGGCAAAGCATGGCTTCGGCTACGCGCTCACCGTATCCGGCAGCCTTCCGTACTACGACCAGTCGGAGTTGGCGGTGCGCCCTCTTGAAGGTCTCGTATCGACATCCGTGCTGGCGTGGAAACGGCAGCAGCCCTTCTCCCCCGCAGCGACGAAGTTCATAGAGTTCGCAAAATGCTTCCCGGGCATTGAAAAGCGATAAAATCAAAGCATCAGACATATAATCATTCAACTTCTCATAAAAACTTTGTCGGTCAGCCATCTTCTGCACCCGATGAAGCGGGGCGGGCCCGCGCGCGCACGGCAACTCCAACACGCTCGCTGACGAATTCACGCGCGGCGCGCGGGAGGCGGGGCATGAGGCAGTGCGGTTCGATGCCGGGCTGAAGAACGTCCGCCCCTGCACGGCATGCAACCACTGCGGGATGCATGGACCGTGCATACTCGACGACGACGATTTCCCATTCGTGCGCGAGCACATCGCTGCAGCGCAGGCCGTGCTCTTCGTCTCTCCCGTCTACTATTACACGATTTCCGCGCAGATCAAGGCGGTCATCGACCGCTTCTATGCAATCAACAGTACGGTCCGCGCCCGCAAGCGCTCGGCCTTCATCCTTACGCTCGCCAACAGCGATATGGAGCGCGTACAGCCGATAATAGACTACTTCCGCAAAGGGCTCTACGACTATCTCGGCTGGGAGTACGCGGGACGACACGTCGTCGGCACGGGGCTTTGGCCCGCGGGCGCGGTCAACGGCTCGCGCTTCATGGACGAGGCCTGCCGCATCGGCAGAAATATATAAAAATCCCGAAAGGAGCAAGACGGCAATGTCTCTCGGATTCACTGAAATGCTTCTTATAGCGCTCTTCATCCTTATAGTCTTCGGCGCGAAACGCATACCGGAGCTCGCGCGAGCGATGGGGCGCGCCTCCTACGAATTCAGGAAGGCGAAGGCCGACCTCGAAGCGGAGAGCCGCGGCCTGATGGACGCAGCCGAAGGAGCGGCGGAAGCCGAAGAGTCGAAGCGGGCATCGGCCTCGCAAATTTCGTAAGCCTCGCGGGCTGGCTCACTCTCGCATTCGGCCTGATGTTCCAGACGCCGGTGATAGCGCTGTCCGCGGTGCGCCTCGGCATTGTCTCGGCTTACGGCCTCGCGCGCAAGCGCCCCTACGTGACGACGCTTATACTCGTCGCCGCCGGGATACTGACGCCAACCAACGTGATAAGCCAGCTCATTATGGCGGTGCCTGCGTGGCTGCTCTTCGAGCTCGGGCTTCTTGCGGCAAGGCGGCTCGAACGCAGAAACGCGGAGGGCGCGGCGAGAGTAGAAAACTCCCTTGCAACAGACACGAAAGGTGAATTTTGACGAAATGTGCACTGCTAAACTAATCCCGTACACAAAGGGGGTAAAACATAGACACCCCCAACGCCATCCCGGCCAGAGCAATCGGTTTTCGGGACACGGCCATTGTTTTGAGCGTACGGAGGTTTGGAATGAAGTGTTCAAGGGAAGAACGTCTTGAAGCAGGCAAAAAGATATACGACGGGACGAAGACCCGTTATGAAGCAGCAGAGGCTTATGGCATATACTTGATTAACTTACAGACTTAACATGATTGCTTCACCCAACGTTTTCACAGAATGCATTATTTTCTGCAAACGTTTCTCCGTCCATTGTCCCGCCGTACTGCACGGGCTCTATGATTTTCCCTAAGCACAGCGCAGCGGCGATGCCTGTGCGCTT
>CAVEUD010000022.1:0-40244 GCA_963618995.1 bacterium | reverse complement strand
TTATTGCGGGAACGGACCTGCCGCAGGATTTGCACCTGCATTCCATGCGTCACACACACGCTTCATTGCTGATTAACTCCGACGTTGCGGCGCGGGTCATTGTCGACAGGTTAGGACACAGCACGACGAAAACCACGCTTGACACATACAGTCATGTATTTGCAGAAAGTGAAGCAAAGACAATGCAAGCCATTGACATGGCGTTGTTCAGAAAGGCAGAGTAAAGCGGCATAGGAACAAAGAAAACCGCCCTCACGGACGGCTAAAATTTGTCGCTTATTTGTCGCTTAAATCTGCTAAAAGTCGCTTAAAGATACCAAAAGACATTAGAAAGCAGTTCTATATATAGTGTTAGTATATTTGAATAAAACGTTATATCTTGTGTATTTTACAATATCATGAAATAACTTTTTATTGCGATATACTCCGTAAAGTAAAAAATAAAAACTCGTATTTCATTATAGACAACGCATTTTTCTTATTTTCAGAAAGCTGATAGGAATCGTCAAGTAGGTTATAGAGCGGGTTACTGCTTTTATAGGAATCCCCCAAAATTTACAGAGAATTTACTGCAATTTATATTAGTGCATTCTCCTATCATGTTTTCATTCTTTCACGACAATTCGACTATGATGGATTTAAAGATATAATAAAAGGAATCGTAAAATATAGATGCATTAACTATTTAACTTATGTTCTATGTGATAAAAATAGAAAAGATAGGGAATTTTTTCAAGTTGACAGGGACAACATTGATGACTTCATAAAGGAATTAGATGCAATAGAAGAGAAATATGGCTTTGTAAAAACTTTATTATCAGCTAAAAATTCCAGTAAACACAATTTAGGAAACACGTTTTATGTTGATCTAGCCCAAGGGATTTTAATTGAGGATATCCCAGGCATTATTGATAAAACATGGGACTTATTTATGTGGCTCTATCCAAGCAAGCCGTTGTTTTAACGCGACGCTTCGCTCTACCGCAGTATGCAGAAGGTAGAGCGCAAATGCGAATTCCGCTCCATTCAGGGGTCTCCGCAGGAGATACTCGACGCGGAATGCAGCGGCGTCGTGCAGGCCGCGCACATCAAACCGCACAGCAATGGCGGAAGCGACAAACTGACGAACGGCCTCTGGCTCTGCGAGAAACACCACCGGATGACGGAAGGCAAACTCACGTGCAGCCGCGATCTGGAAAGCATCGACGTAAAATACCGCCAGTAATGCCTGAATACGCTTGCTTTGCTGGAAGAGGCGCGGAAGCTGATTCCGTAACTTCTTTGTAACTTTGAATATAGACTTTACATTACATAGAGTGCTATCTGTACAAAGTAATTTGACGGTTCTTTTTTTTGGGAAGAAAGGCGGTGAGGCTATCTTCCGTTACATCTCTGACGCGTTTGTCGGGTTTCTGCGCACGGCGTGCGTTCCGATAGAGCGGCGTTGGGGGATGGAGGCTGCGCCTCGCCACTTTTTCATCCCTAAGCGGCCATAAGCAACCGCATTCCCGGCTCCTGCTCTCAGACAGACGCAAGAACGTTTTCTCGCGCTGTGCGGCGCGTGTTCACTTCCGTCAGCAATTTTATACTCATTCAACTTTTCATAAAAACTATGTCGCGCCATCAATTTTCTGGCTGGCACCTCCTGCTCTAATCTTTAGAGATGAAATTATGTGCATATAGCTTCTTGCTGTCTCTAGCGTTTTGTGGCGGAGGCTCTGGCGAGCCTGCCCCGCTTTATCGGGGGCTAAAAATTGCCAGAGTTGCATATGTTTTGTTATAAAGTTGAGCGAGTATATTATGTATTGAGACAACATGAGGAACGTTATGAATAAGTCATTCAGAAAGTTTTTCGCAGTAGCGGCGGCATTCGCCGTCGCCTCCGCCGTCGTAGCGGCTGAAGCCGTCGAGTTCGTCACCATCGGGACGGGCCCGACCGGAGGGACGTATTACCCCGTCGGCGCCGGAATAGCCAAAATATGGAGCGACAACGTGAAGGACATGAAGGCCAACGCCCAGGCGAGCGGCGGCACGCGCAACAACATCCAGCTCATGGAGTCCGACGAAGCGCAGGTCATATTCGCCGACGGCCTCCACTACGACGCCTACAACGGACGCGACAGCTACGACGGACAGGCTAAGACCTTCATGCGCGCTATGGTCCCGCTTTATCCCGAGGCGATCCACATCGTCGCGCATAAGGACAGCGGCATCAAGACGCTCGCCGACCTCGCTGGCAAGCGCGTGTCGGTCGGAGCGGTCGGCGGCAGCGTCGAACTGACAGCGGAGAACCTCTTCAAGTGCGTCGGCATCGACCCTGCCGGAATCAGGAAAGAGTAACTCGGCCACAGCGAATCCGTCGCGGCTCTCCAAGATAAGCAGATCGACGCGGCTGTCACGGTCGGTGCCATCGGTATAGCGAGCGTCGTCGAGCCGATGACTCTCGGCATCGTAGACCTGATAGACATTCCCGACGACGTTGTCGCGAAGATGATAGAGATAACGCCGTACTACGCGCCGCTCACGATACCGAAGGACAGCTACAAAGGACAGACGCGCGACGTCAAGACCTTCTGCAGCCCGAACATCCTCGCCGTCCACGAGAAGCTCTCGGAGGATACCGTCTATCTCATGACGAAGGCGCTCTTCGACCACAAGGCCGACCTTGTAGTCATCAGCGCGAGAATGTCGGAAATGGCCCCCAAGTACGTAGGCGACATCAAAATACCGCTCCATCCCGGCGCGGAGAAGTATTATAAGGAAATCGGCGCAATCAAATAACCTTTACAGGCGGTATATGCGCGGCCGGCTTTGATGCGAGGCCGGTCGCGTTTACGAAACGACGTCAATAATATAAAAATTTCACAATTTGTCTGAACAATGTGACTCTAGAACTATATACACCCGCTTAATGTTATAGTACTCTCATTCTATTGCAAGTGGAACGAATCTATTGTGAAAATTTCACATTATGAGGGGAAGCTTGAAATTTGAGAGCTGGAGGGTGTCGTAATATGAAAAATTTTGTCGGAGCGGTATTGGCGGCCGCAGCGCTTTGCGTATGCGCGGCCTCGTCGGAGGCTGTGACCTTCGTCAACATAGCGACCGGTTCCACCGGTGGAACTTATTATCCCGTTGGCGCGGCGATGGCGAAGGTGTGGAACGACACGATCCCTGACATGCGCGCGAACGCGCAGTCGACGGGCGGAACGGCGCAGAATCTTTCGCTGCTGTCGAAAGGCGAGGCTGAGGTCATCTTCGCGGACGGGCTTTATTATTTCGCCTACGACGGCAAAGGTATGTTCGAGGGCAAGCCTATGAAGGAGCTGCGCGCGATTGCGCCTCTTTACGCTGAGCCGATACATTTCATGGTAGCCAAGGGCAGCGGCATAAAAAGCATTAAAGATCTGAAAGGCAAGCGCGTCTCCGTCGGCGCGGTCGGCAGCGGAACAGAGATAACGGCCCGAACGCTTCTGCTGGCGAACGGCATTGACCCGGACAAGGACATACGCGCGGAGAATCTCGGCCTTTCCGAAACCGCTGCCGCATTTTCCGACAAGCAGATAGACGCTGGGCTCGTCGTCGGAGCGCTCGGCATCGCAGGAATCGTCGAGATAACGACTGTAGGAACCGCCGACCTGATAGATTCCGAACCGGAGGCTGTAGATTCACTTTGTAAGCGGCTGCCTTATTATCTTCCTTTCGAAATACCGGCTGATACTTACAAGGGGCAGGAAAAGCCAGTGAAGTCGATGGCGAGCTGGAACGTCTTAGTCGCCAGCGACAAGCTTGACGGTGAGACGGCCTACTTGATGACAAAGGCGCTGTATGAACGGAAAGGCGACCTCCTTAACGTCTCACCGAGGCTGTCGTCTATGTCGCGGGAGAATCTCGGCGTCATTCAGATACCGCTCCATGATGGAGCGCAGAGATATTACGAAGAGGCTGGAAGCGCTAAGTAGCGTCAGGCGCGAAACGAAACGCAGCGCCGAAGGCTTTTAGGAGGATGTGACTTTATGGAAGAAAAGAAAAACTCCGCCTCCCTGCTCGACAACGTGAGCATGGACGCAGCAGAGATCCATAACCTGGTTGAAAAGTACGACCAGGAGAGCCGTTACAGGAAACTCTTCGGCTGGCAGGGCGTTTTCATAACGTGCTGGCTTGCTGCGATGTCGCTGTTCCACCTCTACACAGCCGGCGTCGCCACAATACCGATAACGATTCAGCGCGCGGTTCATCTGACCTTCGCAATCGTCGCCGTCTACGTGCTCTATCCTGGAACGCGGAAGTCGTCGAGGGTGAGCGCGCCGTGGTACGACTGGCTGCTCGCAGCGGCCTCGGCCTGCGTCGTAGGATACATAGCTGTGTTCTTCAACGACATAGCGCGGCGCGGGGCCGAGCCGATGGGTTATGAAATCTATCTCGGCATCGCGGCGATAGCGCTCGTCGTGGAGGCGGGCCGCCGCGTCGTCGGCAACGTGCTCCCGTGCCTCAGCGTGCTCTTTCTGCTTTACTGCTACTTCGGGAACTACGTGCCCTGGATGTTCCAGATTCGAGGATATTCGCTGAACAGGATAATACAGCATATGTACCTGACCTCCGAAGGCATCTTCGGCCTCGCGCTCGGCGTCTCTGCGACCTTCGTCATAGTTTTCATAATTTTCGGAGCATTCCTCGGCAAGAGCGGTGGCGCTAAACTCTTCAATGAACTGGCGCTTGCGCTCGCCGGCAGCCGCCCGGGCGGCCCCGCCAAGGTCGCGGTCGTCGCATCGGGACTGCTGGGCACGATAAACGGTTCGTCGGTAGCAAACGTCGCTACGACGGGGACCTTCACGATACCGTTGATGAAAAAGGTCGGCTACGCGCCGCATTACGCCGGCGCTGTCGAGGCCTGCGCCTCGACCGGAGGCCAGCTGATGCCGCCCATTATGGGGGCCGGTGCCTTCATCATGAGCGAATTCCTTAACATTCCTTATCTCTCGATAGCCGCGGCTGCCGTGGTCCCTGCGCTTATCTACTACACGGCGATATTTACGAACGTACACGTTCGCGCGCGCCGCGACGGACTCGAAGGAATCCGAAAAGAAGACCTGCCCGACGCGCTCGATGTAATGAAACGCGACGGCCACCTTCTGATCCCCGTCGTCGTCATAGTCGTCACGCTGCTTATGAAATATACGCCGCTGCGCGCAGGCTTCATCGGCGTCGTCTCCGTGATATTCATAAGCGCGCTCAAAAAGAACACGCGCATGTCGCCGAAAGATATCCTTGATGCGCTCGTAGAAGGAGCGCGCGGCGCTCTCGGTGTCGCCCTCGCCTGCGCGCTCGTCGGCTTCATCGTCGGAACCTCGTCGCTGACGTCGCTCGGCCTTACGATATCGAACAACATCATAGAGATTTCGGGAGGCAACCTGCTGCTGACCCTCATCATGGCTATGGTCGCCTGCCTAGTCCTCGGCATGGGGTTGCCGACGACGGCGAACTACATAGTATGCAGCACGATAATCGCTCCGGCGCTCATCGGCATGGACGTGCTGCCGCTTTCGGCGCACCTTTTCGTCTTCTACTTCGGCATCATGGCCGACCTAACGCCGCCCGTCTGCCTCGCGGCCTTCACCGGCGCTGGCATAGCAGGAGCGAGCCCAGCCAAGACCGGCTTCGCGGCGACGAAGATAGCGCTTGCGTCTTACCTGCTGCCCTATTGCTTTGTCTACAACACGATGCTGCTGCTCCAGGACGTGCGTCCCGTCGAACTCACGGTACTCGTCGTATCCGCCGTGCTAGGAGTTATAGCTCTCGCAGGGGCTTTCGAAGGTTGGTATTACAGGAACCTGCGGAAGTGGGAGCGCGTCGCTTTCGGTATGATTGCGATTATCTCCATACATTACAACATTCTGGCGAGCGTCGCGGCGATCGTCGGAATCGTGCTCTTCATACTTTATTTCAGAAAAACGAAAAACAGCGTCGCCGCCGCCTAAATTTACGGCGCGGCGAAAACAAACCGGCGCGGCGCCCTCTGCGGACGCCGCGCTTTTTCTGTGCCTTCGGCCCGCGTATAGTATAATCTTAAATATATGACGTCGGCGCGGGACGACCGCGCCGCCTGAGGGGAGTTCTCATGCCGGAAAACAGTCAGCCTCTTATATGGTATTCTCTGAATATGTTCCGCGCGCTCTGCTGCCGCATGGAGCACGAGCGCGCCGTTGCGTTAGGGGGAAAGCTCGGCGCCCTCGTCGCGTGCTTCTCGCGTAAAAAAGTCGCAGAGGCCGTCGAACGCTGCATGAAGATACTCGGAGTTCCACACGAGCGCGCCGAGGAGATAGTGCGCGGCGCTTACGAGCACTTCGGCCGCGCCGCCGCGGAGTTCGCGCGTATGCCGCTGATGGCGGATAAGATAGACTCGCTCGTCAGCAGCGAAGGCCACGAGTACCTCTTCGACGCGGTGAAGTCCGGGCGCGGCGCGATGCTTGCGACGGCGCACATAGGCAACTGGGAATATTCCGCCTGCTGGCTCGCCCACCACGGCCTGCCGATAAATTCGCTCGGAGCGGACCAGCGCGACGAACGGATAACCGAGCTGATAAAAGAGCTGCGCCGTTCCGGCGGCGCGCAGGCGCTTGGCAAGGCTAACGACCTGAAGTCGATGATAAAGGCGCTTCAGCGCGGCGAGGTCATAGCCGTCCCAGTAGACCAGGACGCGAAGGAAGCCGGCGTCGTTTCGCCCTTCCTCGGTTTCCCCGCCAGCACGCCGCTCGGCCCCGCGAAGCTCGCGGCCAAGCTCGGCTGCGACGTAATTCCTGGCATATGCGTGCGCAATCCCGACGGCGTGACCTTCTCGATGAAATTTTACCCGCCGATGAAGGGACGCGGCGGCGAGCCGTTTGGCAAGAACATCCAGACGAGCACCGACGACCTCAACGCAGTCATATCCGAGGACATAAAGGCCCACCCTGAGCAATGGATGTGGATGTACCCGCGCTGGGAGTCGGTAGAGCGTGGTATTTTCAATGATCGCGGGGATTGACCCCGGGCGCTGGAAAACGGGTTTTGCGCTCGCCGAGGGCGGGCGACTGCTCTTTTCGGCGATTATCCCCTCGGATAAGAAGGAAATCCTGATTGAAACAATCGAGAGCGGAAAATGGAAGACGCTCTCCGAATGGCGACGGGAGGGAAGCGCGGATGAATTGCCGGAAGGCGCGCCCGAAGCCGTCTACGTAGGAGGCGGCACCTCGTCCGCTGAATTCCGCGCCGCCCTGCCGTTTCCTCACAAAGTCGTCGAGGAATACGGAACGACGCTCGAAGCGCGGGAAATATACTGGCGGCTGCACGCGCCGCGCGGCCTCATGAGGCTTGTGCCGACGTCGCTGCGTACGCCGCCGAGAAACGTCGACGACCTCGCCGCCTACGCGATACTGCTGCGAGGGGCAGAGGCCGCCGAATCAAAAAAAATCCTTTAATCGTAAAACTTTTCGACAGACACGCCCCACGCGCCGAGCTCCGCGGCCAAGTCGCCGAGCATTGACTCCATAGCGGCGCGGTACATTCGCTCCGTGAGGTTCGCAGGCGCGGCGGGCAGCCGCGCGGCGACGACGGGGGCTTCGCGCCCCATCATGTATGGCAGAGCGCATTTGCAGATTTCAAAGAAAGCGTTCAACGCCGCGGCGTGCGCCGTGAAATCCTCTGGAGAAATGTCGAGGAAGAGCGGCTCTTTAGACGAAAGCGCCGGAGCGAAAACTACGGCGTCTATGCCGCCGAGCGCCTCCGCGCACGCCACTGCGGCGGGCGCGATGTCGGTGAGCGCTGTCCCGTCGGCGGCTGTGCCGCCCGCAAATTCAGCGTCATGCGGCAGCGTTTCGGAAAGGCGCGAAATTGCGTCTTCGGAGCGCGCCGTCAGCCAGACCGACGACCCGCAGAACAACGCCGCCATCCCGGCTGGAAGCGGCCCGTCGTGCGCGAGCGGGAAGAAAACGCAGCGCATTACTTTTTCAAGCTTTTCTTTTTAGGCGCGGCCTCTTCTGCGGCTTTGCTTTCGAGCTTGCGCAGCACGTCGCGGTAGCCGTCTGTGCCGTACTCTACGAACTTCTTGACGCGGCTTATCGTCGCCGTGCTTGCGCCCGTCGCCTGCACTATCTGCGGATACGAGAAGCCTTTTATGAGAAGTCCAGCAACTTGCAAACGCTGCGAGAAGGCTTTAATTTCGGAGAAGGTTGCTAAATCTTCGAGAAAGCGGTATGCTTCGTCTCTGTCGGTGATGGCGACGATTGCATCGCATAGCTGGTCGGTAAAATCGTCTTTCCACTGGTTTGACATGGCTGTGCCTCCGGTCTGTTTTGCTCAGTGCTTTAGTTTGCGACTATATTGAAATAATAGCGGCATCGGCCGAAAAGTCAAGTGCGGACGAGCCGGAGTGCGCCGCGGAAGTTCAAAAGGCGCGCGTAAAGTGATAGAATAAGACACTGGCGCAGCCTCGCGTTGGCGCGTATATGTAGCAACAATAGAACGGATTTTCCGCAACGGAGAACCAATATAGATTTTTACCGGAGGATGAAGGAATGGCAAAGAACATAACGCCGAGAGAAAAAGATTATTCGCAGTGGTACCTTGACGTCATCCGTGTCGCGGAGATGGCAGACTATGCGCCAGTGCGCGGCTGCATGGTTGTGCGCCCGACGGGCTACGCGATATGGGAGATGATACAGCATTACTTCGACGACGCTTTTAAGGAGACGGGCCACGTCAACGCAGCCTTTCCGTTGCTTATACCGCAGTCTTTCCTCGCTAAGGAGGCGGAACACGTAGAGGGTTTTGCGCCCGAGTGCGCCGTCGTCACGCACGCGGGCGGCGAGGAGCTTGAAGAGCCGCTTATAGTGCGCCCGACCTCCGAGACCGTCATCGGCCATATGTACAGCAAATGGGTGCAGTCGTGGCGCGACCTGCCCATCCTCATCAACCAGTGGGCGAACGTCATGCGCTGGGAGAAACGCCCGCGCCTTTTCCTCCGCACATCAGAGTTCCTCTGGCAGGAGGGGCACACCGCCCACGCGACGAAAGAAGAAGCCGTCGAAGAAACGCTGAAAATGCTTGAGGTCTATCGCCGCGTCATGACCGAGTACTTGGCGCTTCCGGTTCTCGAAGGCGAGAAGACCGAAGGTGAGCGCTTCCCAGGTGCGGACAACACATATACCTGCGAGGCTATGATGAGCGACAAAAAGGCGCTCCAGGCTGGTACTAGCCACTTCCTTGGGCAGAACTTCGCTAAAGCCTTCGACATACAGTTCCAGGACAAAGACGGCGCCATGCGGTACGCCTACACGACGAGCTGGGGCGTCTCGACGCGGCTCATCGGCGCGATAATCATGACCCACTCCGACAACGACGGCCTCGTCCTGCCGCCGCGCATAGCGCCCGTCAAGGCCGTCATCGTGCCTATTTCGGCCGACGACGCAAAAATCGAAAACGCGCTGCTGCCGAAGGCCGAGGAGCTCCGGGCGCAGCTCAACGCGGCGCTCGGAGGGCGTTACGTAAACATAGACAAACAGTTCCATATGCGCCCCGGCGACCGCTTCTTCTCGCATCTACAGAAAGGAGTGCCGCTCCGCCTTGAACTCGGCGAAAAGGAGTACGCCGCTGAAAAGCTGCGCGTCGTGCGCCGCGACACGGGCGAGAAACTTGACATAGCGTGGAGCGAAGCCGCGACTGCAATCCCCGCGCTGCTCGACGAGATACAGCGGAACCTCTACAACCGCGCGCTTGAATTCCGCCTCGCGAACACGCACAAGGCTGAGAATTTCGAGGAATTCAAGAAACTACTTGAAGAGAAGGGCGGCTTCATCGAAGTCTTCTTCGCCGGAAGCAAAGAGGACGAGAAGGCCATCAAGGAAGCGACCGGAGCGACGCCGCGCTGCTTCCCATTCGCCCGCTCCGAGGAGCGTGGCAAGTGCTTCTACACCGGCAAGGAAAACGCGAGAAAGGCGATCTTCGCGAAAGCATACTAACCGCGCCGCGCGTTGCACGCAGAAGCGGAAATCAAGCGGGACGGCCTTCGTCGGGCTGCCCCGCTTCTTTTTTAGGCGGACGCAGCCATGATGTGTTCAGGGAAGTTGTTGCCGTTCGCCTCACCGGCCACAGGCTTGATATATGTCATGCTCTGCTTTTCGCTGAATTGATATGCAGTTGCTGGCCAGCGGCTAAAGGGGCACTGCATTGCCTTGTGAGCGGCATGCATACCGCAAATTTATGCCGGCGTATACTTTGATTGTTGAATAATCGGCGTCATGGCGGCCCATCGCCGCGCCGCGCGATATAAAGCGAGCGCCCTCCCGTCGCGGAATGGCGCTCGTGCCGTTTTTTGCTTTTAGAAATATCGCGTGCTGCTTCTGTAGATGTTCTCCCTGTGCCCTTCCTGCCCGTCCTTTTCTGAGGCGGCGAGGCGTCTTTCCGTGTAGCGTGAGAATCGCACGAAAGGCAGGCCGATGACGAGGTAGATTATCGCGACGAGGATTCCGGGCCCGAAGTAGTCGTAGTAGGTCGCGGAGACCTGACCGTAGACCTTCGTAAGGTCCACCATCGTTATGATAGAGACAAGCGAGGAGTCTTTAAGCAACGATATGAAGTCGTTGTTTATCGGAGGAATTACGACGCGGATGGCCTGCGGGAGTATGACTTCGCGCATCGCCTGCCAGCGCGTCATGCCTAGCGCGAGCGCCGCCTCCCACTGCGTGCGGGGGATCGCGAAAAGCCCAGTCCTGTAGACTTCGGCTTCGTAAGCCGCGTAGTTGAGGCCGAGCCCGATCGCTCCCGCCCAGAACGGCGAGAGCTTTATCCCGACAGACGGCAGGCCGTAGAAAATGAAGAAGAGCTGTATCAGCAGCGGCGTGCCACGTATTATCTCGACATATGCGGTCGCCAGCACCGCGAGCCATTTAGGCGCGAAAACGCGCGTGACGGCGAGCGCGAGGCCGAGCGCCATCGCTATGATCATCGAAACTATCGAGACCTCTATCGTTACGACGGCTCCGCGCGCGAAGAGCGGCGCAGCCTCCCAGTATCTTTCAAGGCGCTTCTGAAGCGTCAGCTGCGGCCTGTGGGCCTCGGCCCATTCGTTGTAGCGCGACGGCTCGACCTTAGGCGGGTCGTAGTCGTTGAAAGTTTCCGCCATGACGGGCGTCCAGAGGTTCCAGCGGTCGTATATCTCACGCAGCACGCCTTTATCGCGCAGAGCGACGAGCGCGCGGTTGACTTCGCTTGTGAGCTCCGTGTCGCTCTTGCGCATTGCTATCGCGTAGATTATCTCGCCGATCGGTGGGCCGACGAATTTTATTTCGGGGTTGAAGCCGGCGGAGTATAGCGCTATCGGCTGGTCGAATAGCGCCGCGTCGAGGCGTCCGTTTGCCAGGTCCTCGTATGTGTTTGCCTCGACTATGTAGGTGCGTATCTCTACGTCGCCGACCTCCTCAAGCACCATCTGCGCATAGCTCTCTTTAAGCGTGCCCGCGATCTTGCCCTTGAGGTCCTGCAGCCCCTTTATCGAGTTGTCGGCGCGGCGCACCGCCAGCTGCAGGAAGGTCTTGTAGTATGGAATAGAGAAGTTTACTTCGCCTTCATGTTCCGGCGTGACCTCGAGGCCGTTTATCGCGATGTCGTAGAGGTTGCGGTCGAGGCCGGGAATGAGGTTGTCCCACGCGTTGTTGACATAGACCGGCGTGCGGCCCATTTCTTTAGCAAGCGCGTCGACGATGTCGACCTCGAAGCCGATGAGCTTCTTGGGGTCCTTCGGGTCTGGGAACATGTACGGAAACCCGCCCTCGGAGTCTCCGCCCCAGCGCAGCACCTTTTCGCCGACGGCTGGCGCAGCGGAGTCGGGAGACGGAGAGCCCGCCTCTTCAGCGTGGAGCGCTGTCGGCGCGCAGAGCATAAATATAAGAGTAAAAATTGCAATGAGCTTTTTCATCAGCATGTCACCCCTGCGTTTACAAAGTGGCGGAGGAAGGCGCGGGTGCGTTCATTCTTCGGATTCGCGAAGAGTATGTCCCCGTCTTCGTACTCGACTATCTCGCCCTTGTCCATGAAAATGATGTAGTCCGAGGCGTCCTTGGCGAACTTCATCTCGTGCGTGACGATTATCTGCGTCATGCCCTCAGCGTCGAGCTCCTTCATGACGTGGAGGACTTCGCCGACGAGCTCGGGGTCGAGCGCCGACGTTGGCTCATCGTAGAGCATCACGCGCGGGTTCATTGCGAGTGCGCGCGCGATCGCGGCGCGCTGGCTCTGCCCGCCGGAGAGCGTCGAGGGGTACCTGTTGGCGAAGCCAGCGAGGCCGACTTTGTCGAGCATCCTCATGCCGAGGTCGCGCGCTTCGTCCTCCTTCATATTCTTCACGACCATAGGCGCGAGCATGATGTTGTGGAGCAGGTCCTTGTTCGGGAACAGGTTGTAGCTCTGGAATACCATTCCGACCTCGGTGCGAAGCGCGTGAACCTTGGCGAGCATCTCGTCCGTCGGCTTCTCGCCGGGTTTGCGCGAGACGGTGACTCCGGCGACCGTGACGGAGCCGGAGTCCATCAGTTCGAGGCAGTTGATGCAGCGCAGGAATGTGGACTTCCCGCAGCCGGAGGGGCCTATAATCGTGGCGAGGTCTCCCTCGCGTATCGTAAAGCTGATGTCTTTAAGGACGGCCCCGTCCTCAAAGCTTTTAGAGAGGTGTTCTATTACTATTAGCGGTTTATTGATGGTGTTCATATCCGTACCCCCTTGAAATTTATTTTGTGTGGCTGAAATTTCAAAAGGGCCGTCATATTCGGAGGTATTCGCCGCATATCGCATGAGCCGGAAGAACCGCTATATACGCGGGAAGAATGGAGGCCGCCGTGAAAACACGCCGCGACCGACGCGCGTTGGAAAGCTGCGTTTCGTGTCTGTCACACCAGACACCAGTGATTTTTTTCAATTTTCGTCTCACGTCCCTTCCGTGTAACGCCATAAACGCCGTTAGTGTAATAGTTTTGGCCTGGGATTGCAAGAAGCTGTTAAATACTTTTGCGTAAAGGAAACAAAAATGCCGCGGCTACGCTTCGTAGCCGAGCTCGCGCTTCGTCTTCGCAATGTCGGCCTCGGTCTCCTTTATCCAGCGTGCGAGCGTCTCGGGCTTCACCTTCTTCGACTTCGGGTCGTTCAGCAAAGTGTCGAGTTTTTTCTCCTGTATGCGAAGCCACTCGAGCTTCGCCTCGCGGAACTGAATGTCGGCTACTGCGTTTCCGCGTTCGCCGTCGTCCTCTTTTACAAATGCGCGGCTCAAGCTGCCGTTCCTCCCTTCACGCGGCGTTCCCGCGCCGCGTCGTGCGCTGCTGCGGAAATTTTACGATATTATAGCAAAACGGCACCGTTTTCATAATTTCGCGCCGCTGCGGGATATTGACGGCGCGCCGCGCGCGCGTATAATTAAGCTTCGTTATATTAAGCATGCTTAGTTTTTGGAGGCGGCTATGGAATCACTGCACTATCTTTTGATGAGGGCGCACAACGCGGTCAACCGCGAGGTGCTCGACGGGGCGGCGAAGCTCGGCCTGACGTCGGGGCAGCCGAAAATTTTGGAATTCCTTACAAAGCGCGGCGAATGCGACCAGAAGACGATCGCCGCCGAATGCGAGGTCGAACAGGCGACGGTGGGCGGAATCCTGCTGCGCATGGAAGAGGCGGGGCTCATCGCGCGCCGCCGCAGGGACGGCAACCGCCGCTCGCTCTACGTCTCGCTGACGCCGAAGGGCGAAGAGGCCGCGCGCGGCATGGAAGAGGTCTTCGCGCGCGCCGACCGCCGCGCTGCGTCGCTGATTTCGGCCGGCGAGGAAGAAAGGCTGAAATCAGCGCTCGCAGCGGTGCGCCGCGCGATGGCGGCGGCCGAGGAGGGCGCAAGATGAAACGCCGCGACTGTGTGATTCTCGTCAAGCGCTACACGTTTCTCTGCTTCGGCCTTGCGCTTATGGCCATAGGCATCGGCCTGTCGGTCAAAGGTAAGCTGGGGACTTCGCCGATATCGAGCGTGCCTTACGTCGTCAGCCTGTTCTCTTCGCTTACGCTGGGGCAGGCCACCATAGCCCTGCACTGCCTTTTCATAGCCGCGGAGGTCGCGCTGCTCAGACGGCGGTTTGAGCCGATACAGCTGGCCCAGCTTCCAATCGGCATAATGTTCGGCTACATGATAGACGCCGGTCTCTGGATGATGGGCGGAGTGGACTGCTCGGAGTACTGGCAACTCTGCCTGATCGTCGCCGCGGGGATAGTATTCGTAGGGACGGGCGTCGCGTTCGCCGTTGCGTCCGGCGCCGTGCCTCTGGCCGGCGAGGGACTTGTCGTCGCGGTATGCAGGGTGTTCCATGTGAATTTCCCGCGCACCAAGGTAGTTTTCGACGTGAGTCTCGTGACCGTCGCTCTTATACTTTCGTTTGCCTTTATCGGAAAAGTGGAGGGGGTGCGCGAGGGCACCGTCGCCGCCGCGCTTTTCGTAGGCATAATTGTGAAGGTGGCGAACAGGTTCGTCGTGCCGCTATCACAGAAGTTTCTTTTGTAGCTAGTATAGCAGCGCGCTCGGTGTGGCAGTATCAAAGTAGATGCGAAGCCCGCCAAGCGGCATAAGAGAGATAAAAAACGATAAATTCGGAAGTTATATGCGTTATGAAATTCGTATTGGATACGGAGTGTTATGAGATAGAACACGAATTTATAAATAGACATGACTGTTAGATGATTTCTAGGATAGAACTTTTTAAGATTCACCTTTGAGGACAATACAACCTGCGCGCTAAAATATGGCGGCGTTCATGTAACCGAATTTTATGATAACGAGATCGATATGTGTTGCACATTGACCGTCGTATGTACGTCTATTCCCGCTCGCAGCAGGTCTTTGACATCTTGATACCTTTTGGCGCGTCGGCATCCTGTCGCGTCGCTGTGCGCAAGCTCGTCTACGAGCAACAGTTGTGGGCGACGGATGAGCGCCGCATCGAGATCGAACTCCGTGCCTTTAGGCACGGAGTTCATCACACAACATTCGTATTAGAAATTCTTAGTCGTCGTAGTTCTTGCCGTCGTTGCCGCCTTGGCCGGGGGCGTTGTCTTTTCTGAAGTCCTTGCGCTCGCAGAGGACCTTGCGGTCCGGCGCGGCGTTGTGGTCGGGGCGGGCCGCCATGACTTCGGCGACGGCGTCGGCCGTGCCTTCGGCTCCGAAGGCGTCTATGAAGCGTCCGGCCCACCACTCAACCTCGTCGACTATTCTGTCGATGATCGGCTGCGGCTCGTTGAGGATCATTTCAGCGAAAGGCAGGTTGAGCTTCTTGTAGTCTCCGCTCTTGCGGCTCATGCCCTTTTCGTCGGCCGCGGCTACGATCTTCTCCCAGAGCTCGACGGAGATTCCGCGGTCTGTTTCCTTCGTATAGGTGCCGCCCTCTGTGACTGCGTTGCCGGTGTCGGGGTCCATCTTGATCCCGAAGTAGACGTTCTGGAAGAGCGTCGCTACGTTGCCCTTGCGAATGCCGTACTTGCGGAATGTCGAGACCTTGTCGAGCGGGGTGCCGGAGATGCCGTGCTGCGCTATAGCTACGCCGTAGGGGGCTATCGCGTCGGCTATTTCCTTCGTGCGCGCGAGATCGATGCCCTCCATCTGTCCGGCAGTCGGGTCGTAGGTGCCGTGGAGGCTTCCGTTTGAGATGGCGAGGTAGTCCGGGAAGATCTGCCAGGCGTTGAGACCGCCGATGTAGTAGGCTGCCTCTTCTACGGTCGAGAGTTCGCCGGGGCCCTTTATCTCTCCGACCTCGACTTCAAGGCCTAGCTCTGGCGGCAGCCAGCCGGCAAGCGCGCGGGTTGCGGCGAAGTTGTCGTAGTCGTCGAGGTGCGAGGCGTCGATTGCAACGGAGGTGAAGCCGCTGTTCAGTATCTTTGTGAGGTGGCCTACTCCCTTTAGAACGTCCGCTTCGCTTTTTATCGCGTAGTGGTCGACGTGAAGCCCGAAGACCGCTCCGTGTCCGAGCTCAGTCGAGTACTTCAGCGCGTAGTCCGCGAGGTTGTCGTAGGTCGAACCGCAATAGGTCGACTCCGACTTTGCAAGCTCGATGAGCACGGCGGCGTTTTTCTTCTTCGCCGCGCGGAGCACTCCCTTGACGACGAGCGGATGGCGAGCGTTGGCCGCGAGAACGATGGAATCGCATTTCTTAGCCGCTGCGGCTATGTCGCGTCCGCTGACGAGTCCCATCTCGTCGTTCGCGAAGCGCGCCTGCACGTTGAGGGGGCGCTTTTTTAGAAGTTCCTGGTAGGCTTTACTCTTTACATCCATTGGAATCTCCTCCTAATGATGTTTTTTTTATTTATGTCCGTATCAGTATTGTAGCCTTTCTGACCTGATATTGCAAAGAAATTTTGTGTAAAGGAGCGCTCCTCGCGCGTTTGGTGCGGAGTCTTTAGCGGCGCCCGGCAATTTGCGCGCGCTGTCGGCTCTCAGCGTTTCATGAATTTTTTCTCTATGAACGCCGCGCGCCCCTCCGCGCCTATCTCGCGATAGGCGCTAGCGGCCTCCGCCGCGTAGCGCGCGGCTGGGAAGCCGAGTGCGGCTGCGAACGGCGCGCCTTCGAGGCGGCCTTCTTGGACAGCGGCTGCGGTCCAAGCCTTCGCCATGTACTGCGCGGCGTGCCAGCTCTTCTTGCCTATCGCGGATAGGAAATCAGCTTTCTCGAGCGAGTCGAGCGCCGCGGCTCCGTCTCCCGCCTCCGCGTCGCGCACCGCTTTGAGGCTGTACAGCAGAGAAGTGCAGTGCCCGCCCTTCGAGCTTTCGAAAAGTTCTGCGCCCTTGCGCACGTGCGATTCAAAAAGCGCCCGGTCGCCGAGGTCGAAGGCCGCGTCCGCGGCGTGCGCGTGGAAGTGGCTGCGCCCCCAGAAGAGGCCGCGTTTCTCGCACTCCGTCACGCATTCCTCGAAAAGGCGCAGCGCCTCAGCCGCATCTCCGCGCCGCTGGCGCATCTCGCCGATGTAGCATTTCGGCGCGAGCGCGTTGAGCGTGTAGCGGCGTCCCGTGAGCGCGAGGTCCTCGAATACCTTCACCGATTGCAGGAACACCTTTTCCGCGGCGTCGAAGTCGCCCTCTATCTGTTTCGCCATGCCGAGGAAGCGCAGCGCGAGGCCGACGTGGTTTTCCTTGCCGAGCTCGCGCGAGAGGGCGAGCAGCTTTTCGCCGACGGCGCGCAGTTTCTCGCCCTCGTCGGTTTGCAGGTAGAAGTGCGCTATGTCTTCAAGGGCGTGTATGTACGTCTCTCCGACGCTGTTTTCTTTAGATATACGCAGCGCGCCTGATAAAAGTGTCATGCCTTTGTCGTAGTCGCCCCAGTTTATCAGGTAGCCGCCGTACATTTCGAAGTACGACGCCTCGAGCGCCGTCAGCTCGCGTTCTCCCTCCGGCCCCGCGGCGCGGAGCTCGTCGAGCGTGCGGCGTATCCTCTCGAATTTTTCCTCCGTCTCCTCGCGGCTGCTGTACGGCACGGAGCAACGGAGGAGCACTCCGTCCTCTATCATCGGGAATAGTATGTGGTTCAGGTTGATGTGGAAGAGCATTTCGGAGACGTTCTGCCGCAGCAGCTGCATTTTCATCCCCGCCTCAGTGTAGTGGTGGCAGAGCTTCGCGCTGAGCGCGGGGTTCCATACGTGGGGCGACCAGCCCTTGGAGAGCACGTCCGCTATCTTAGCGTGGAGCTGTTTTCTGCGGAAGGCCGACATGGATTCGTATAGGCATTCCCGCACGTTGGCGTGGAGGAAATCTATCGCCTCGCGCCCGCCGTCGCCGGTCTCGCGTATCATTTTCCTGCGCAGCAGGGAATCTAGCGTCTTTTCCGCCGCCTCGGGCTCTTCGCCGAGCACGGCGGCGAGTTCGTCTGGCTGCGCGCCGCCGCCGAAGGCCGAGAGCGCGAGTATCAGCGCGCGCTCTCGCTCCGACATACCTTCGAGGCGGCTCATTATGAGGCCTTTGAGCCCGTCGCGGCAGTCGGCTTCCGCGTTTTCCATCAGAATACGTATCATTTCGGCGAGCAGCAGCGGCATTCCTTCGCTCTCGCGGATAAAATATTCCTCGCCTCGGCTTTTAATCACGTCGTCTGGCAGGAACGAACGGCAGTATTTTATTATCTCCGGCCCGCGGAACGGCGCGAGCGCTATTTCGAGGGCGCGCAGGCGCAGCTGCGGCTTTATGTTGCGCAGCATCGCCGCCGTCGCGGCGGCGCTTTCCGGGCGTGCGGTCATGAACACGACGGCGGATATTTTCAGCTCGGAGAGGAATACGCGCAGCGTCGCTAGGGATTTGTCGTCGAACCAGTGAAGGTCCTCGAATATAAATACGGGTTTGCCGCGGTCGCATATCCGGGCCGCGAGCGACGCGAGCGCGCGCCCTACGGCGAGCGGAGAGCGCTCGGGCGTGAAAGCGGCGCTCATCGGGCTCTGTCCGCCCATGAAGCCGTAGAATACGGACGAGAGCATCGCGCGCGCGGCAGGCGAAGGCTCTGCGCCGCGTCCTGCGCAGATCGCGCCCATAGCGGAGGCTATACCGTCCCACGACGAGTAGGGGAATTTTTCTCCGACCGAGAGCGGGGAGGCGCGGAAGACGCGCGCGCCGCCGAAGGCCGAGCGCAGCGTCTGCTCGACGAGGGCCGTCTTGCCGACGCCGCCCTCGCCGTGGATGAATATTACGTCGAGGCCGCCGCCGCTCTGCGCGAGGTCGAGGATTTTCCGTATCTCGCCCTCGCGCCCGCAGAAAAATTCTCCTGGCGACTTCGCCGCCTCGGAGGGCCTGCCTATTGTGAACAGGAAGTCCTTCGCGCGCGCGCTCGGCTCTATTCCGAGGTCGGCGCGCAGCTTTTCGCGGTACGTGTTGTAGACGGATACGGCCTTCGACTGCGCGCCCTCGTCGCGGTAAATTTCCATAAGTTCGAGGACGGAATCTTCCTCGTACGGCTCGAAGAAGAGCAGAGCCGAGAGCGACTCCGCCGCGCCCTCCATGTCGCGCGCGTCGTAGCAGGCCGTGATGCGGTCGCGCAGCGCCGAGACGGTCTTCTCGCGCAGCTTCGCGCGCGTCTCGCCGAGCCACTCGGCGAACTCCGGCCTGTCGAGCATGTCGAGGCCGCTCAGCGGCTCGCTGAATATCGACTCGGGCAGGGGGGCGGATCGCGAGGCTATCTTGTCTACGACGTCGGCGTCGCGCGTGAAATCGGCTAGGCGTATATCTTTTTTATTCGAGATTATATTTTCCGGAAAGTTCTTGCGAAGGACGCAGAGCGCGTTGCGCAGGCTGCCCGCCGCCTGTTTTTCGTTCTTGTCGCCCCACAGCAGGAAGGCGATTTTTTCCTTCGGCGCGCAGCCCTCTGAGGCGAGAAAAAACAGCAGCGCCTCAGCCTTCTTGAAAGGAAGCTGCACGGCTTCGCCGTCTTTGCTTATTAGCGGTTCGCCGAAAAAAGAAAAGTTCAGGGACATCGCGCCGCGCTCCTTCCGTAAATTTCGCCTGTACGCTGAAATTATAGCAAAAAAACGCGGCCTCACGCGCCCGCGCGGGGCGCTCGGAGGCCGCTAAATTCCACGTGAAGGGCGCGTTTAGAATGCCGGGAGCACGCCTTTGCTCGCGAGCTTCTCGGTGATAAACTTCTTCACCTCAGGAGAATTAAGCGCCGCGGCGAGCGCCTTTATCTCTGGCTTATCCTTGTCTTCTCCGCGGCATGCGAGTACGACCGCGTATGGCGAGTCTTTGTCCTCGAGCGCGAGCGCCTCCTTCGTCGGGTCAAGTCCGGCGTCGACGGCGAAGTTCATGTTGATGACGGAAATAGTCGTGTCTTGCAGCGTGCGCGGAAGCTGCGGCGCTTCAAGCTCGATTATCTTGAGATTCTTTGGGTTTTCTAGAATGTCGTGCGCTGTCAGGTTCACGCCGTCCTTCATCTTGAGCAGTCCTTCGCGCTCCAGCAGCTTGTAGGCGCGGAAGCCGTTCGTAGGGTCGCTTGGCACGGCGACTACGGCGCGGTCGCAGACTTCGGCTATCGACTTCACCTTATGTGAATAGATGCCGATGGGGAGAAGGTGGACTTTCGTGATCGCTACGATGTCGAGATTCTTTTCTGCCCTCATGTTCTCAAGAAACGGAATATGCTGGAAGAAATTCGCGTCGAGACTGCCGTCCTCAAGCGCGAGGTTCGGCTGGATAAAGTCGGTGAATTCGCGAATCTCGACCTCGTAGCCCTGCTTTTCGAGGACTTTCGCCGCGACGGCGGCGATTTCCTGCGCAGGGAAGGGTGTAACGCCGAGAACTATCTTCTCGGCGGCCTGTGCCGCCGAAGTGAAAAACAGCAGAGCGCAAAAAACAGAAACAAGTTTTTTCATTCATCATACCTCCGTAAAATTTTTGCCGATGGCCTAAAGGCCGCATATGCGCCGAAAGCGTCGCACGAACCGCAGAACTTTCCTTCACTCCCCCTTAAAACCGCGAAAATAAAAAAGACCGGACCCGCACCAGCGGATCCGGTCCCTAATCGACGACGCGAGCTTTAAGCGTCGGTCAATTCAGGAGAGGAGCCGCCGCAGCCGCGCATCATCATGCACATTATCATCGTAAAGTTCGTATAAGTCATGATGTTTCCTCCATTCCCTGAATATCGGCTGACCGCCGCAAAACACGGAAGAATTTTACACGGCGCGCGCCGTCCGTGTCAAGCCCGCCGTGCGCCGCACGCGTATTATAATTGTCGTAAGCTCACGGGAGATGATAATAAGAGACTATAAAACGATAGCGCGCTAGGGGCGCGAGGCGCGGACGGCGCTGCTCGGCGACTTCCTGCTCGCCTCGAACTACGCCGGCGTAGCCTTCGGCACAGCCGACTGCGCCGCAGTACACGCGCTCTCGTACCCGCTCGGCGGCGCGTATCACGTTCCTCACGGCGAGAGCAATTACACCGTATTCACCGGCGTCATGAAAAGTTACCTCGAAATTAAAACGGACGGAGAGATATCGAAGATGATGGACTTCATAGCCGCGCTGCTTTCCTGCGAAAAATCGTGCGTCTGGGAAGAGCTCGAAAAGCTGCTCGACACGATACTGCCTAAGAAGCCGCTGCGCGCCTACGGAGTAAAGCCCGAGGATCTGCCGCGCTTCACGGATGCTGTCATGACGGCGCAGCAGCGGCTTACGAACAGCAACTTCGTCCCGCTCGACGAAGCGCGCGTACTGAAGATATACGAAGAGCTTTATTGAGAGCGGGCGTAACGAATGGCGAGCGGAAAATATTTCTCCGCGCGCCGCGGTCGGATTTTTTTTTGTAAACTTTGTAAATATTTCTGTTCCCTTATATACGCCACGAAGCACGCGGCGTCAAAACAGCGTACGTAGCGTCGTGGCGCTTAAAAAACTCACCCCTTTTCAAAACCGCGATTTAATGATAGAGTAATCATGTCAATAATAAAAATAAACATCTAAGGTTATAAAGTTCAAAATAAATATAAATATGAGGAGGACGACTCAATGCTCAGCACTCAGCAGATCATCGACAAAACAAACGAACTCGGCGCTCACAACTATCATCCGAAGGATGTCGTTATAGTCGAAGCCGACGGCGTAATGGTTCGCGATCCCGAGGGACGCGAATACTTCGACATGCTCTCAGCCTACTCGGCGCTGAACTTCGGACACCGCCACCCCGAGATAATAGAAGCCGCGAAGCGGCAGCTCGACAAAGTGACGCTTACCTCGCGCGCATTCCACAACTCGGTGCTCTGCGACTTCTACGAGAAGCTCTGCAAGCTGACCGGCAAAGAAATGATCCTCCCGATGAACACCGGAGCCGAAGCCGTCGAAACGGCGCTCAAGACCGCGCGCCGCTGGGGCGTCGAGAAAAAGGGCGTCGAGAACGGCAAGCAGGAGATAATAGTCTGCGAGAACAACTTCCACGGACGCACCATCGCCATCATCAGCTTTTCGACCGATCCGGACGCGCGCATCAACTACGGCCCATACTGCCCCGGATTTAAAATCATCAAGTACGGCGACGCGAAGGCCCTCGAAGAGGCCATCACGCCGAACACCGTGGCGTTCCTCGCCGAGCCGATACAGGGCGAAGCCGGAATAATCGTTCCGCCCAAGGGCTACCTCAAGGAAGTCCGCGAAATCTGCATGAAGCACAACATCCTCTTCATCGCCGACGAAGTCCAGACCGGCTTCGCGCGCACGGGCCGCATGTTCGCATGCAACTTCGAAGATGTAGAGCCGGACATATTCATACTCGGCAAAGCTCTCGGCGGCGGCGTCATGCCCATATCGGCGGTCGCGGCCAACAAGGACGTCCTCGGCGTCTACACGCCCGGCACGCACGGCTCGACCTTCGGCGGCAACCCGCTCGCCTGCGCCGTCTCCATCAAGGCTATGGAGATACTTGTTCGCGACAACTATCCGAAGCAGGCGGAAGAGAAGGGTAACTACTTCATGCAGAAGCTTCGCGAGATAGATAACCCCGAGATTATGGAAGTCCGCGGCTCGGGGCTCCTCATCGGAGTAGAGTTCACCGTCAACGCCGCGCCATACGTCAAGAAGCTCATCGCGAACGGCGTCCTCGCGAAGGAGACGCACGAACGCACGATACGCTTCGCGCCGCCGATCGTCATCACCTACGAGCAGATAGACAAAGCAGTCGAAGGCATCAAAAAAGCATTCGCAAAATAGACATTTTCGCCTACCTTTCCATTTCCTCAAAGAGGCGCGCCCGAGCGGCGCGCCTTTCTTATATCCACGCGCGCCACGCGCAGAACCTATTCTGTCCGCACGCCGCTTATTGTATAATCGCTGTAAATTTACGGAACGGCGGTGTTGTTTGTGACAGATCTCACATTGGGCTTCATAGGCACTGGCGGCATAGCCTCGGCGATGGTGCGCGGCTTCTGTGTATCGCCCGAGTTCACGGGTAAAATCAACCTCTCCGTGCATAAACATCGAGAAAAGGCGGAGGCGCTGAAAGCGCTATTCCCGGAAAGAGTTTCCATATACGAATCGAACCAAGCCGCAGCCGACGGCTCGAACGTTGTTTTTATATGCGTTCTGCCGCAGCAGCACGAAGCCGCGGTGCGCGCGCTGAGCTTCCGCGCAGACCAGCGAGTAATGCACATAACCGGCGGGGTGAAGCTTGCGGACTCGCTAGCGCTCTACGCCCCGGCGAAAAGCGCGGCGCGAGCGATACCGCTGCCATTCGCGGCGCGGCGCACGGGGCCGCTGCTCTTTTACGGCGAGGATGATATGCTGGCGCAGCTTATGTCTCTGATAGGCGCTCTCGTGCGCGTAAAGAGCGAGAGCGAGCTTGAGATACTCGGCCCTGTCACCGGCATGATGGCGCCCTATTACGCGCTTCTCGGCGAAAGCGTCCGCTGGGGCATGGACAAGGGGCTCTCTTTCCGTACCGCGCTCGACTACTCGTCGATAATGAACGAAACGCTCTCGTCCTTCATGCGCACCGACTGCGGCGAGGACGTCGAATCGTTCCTAACCGAAAATTCCACTCCCGGCGGAGTCAACGAACTTGGCCTGAAACTCCTGCGCGAGCGCGGCTTCTACGGCCAGTGGCGCGAAGTGCTCGAAGCCGTGTACGAGCGGTACAACTCGATGGGGAAGGGCAGATAGGACGCGCGCTCCTCTCGCGCATACAACATGGCGCCGACAAACAAGAAAGCCGCGAAGCGCGTGATGTTCGCGTTTCGCGGCTTTTTGCGTCTCTTTGTTTCCCTGCGTTACTTCACCATCGGCATGACTTCTTTTTCAAAAAATTCCGTTACCTTGTCCGGTGAGACGGAGTAGAATTTATCGTCAACGGTTACGCAGACGCCCTCCTGGCAGCGGCCCATGCAGAAGACGCCGCCGAGGTTGATTTTGTCTTTAAGCTTGCGTTCTGCTATCTGGTACTGGAGCCCTTCGACTACGCGGCGCGAGCCTTTTACGTGGCAGGCGCTTCCTATGCAGACTTTGATTTTTATCATTTCATTTACCTTCCTTCGACTCGTTATTCGTAATCGGCGACGTTGGTCCAGTGGCGCAGGAATTCGGTCTCTTCGGCGCGTCCTGCGGCGAGGCGCTCGGCGGCGCGCAGCGGTATCCACGCCTGAACCGCGGATTTCGGCAGGCCGCTCTTGGCGCAGTAGAGCTTGAGGTATTCTTCCGCGCCGTCAATCTCGCCGTTCAGCCAGAAGAGCAGATATGTGCGCGCGGCGTCGGCCTCGGGGGAGCCCTGCGCGGCGCGCGACCAGTCCACGGCGCAGTCTCTGCCGTCGCCGCGGGCTATGAGGTTGCTCGGCGCGAAGTCGCCGTGGCAGACCTTGTCGCCCTGCGGCAGCGATTCGAGCTTCATGTGGAGGTCGTAGAGCGTCGCGGAGGAGAGGCCTGCTTCGAAGAGGCTTTCTTCTATGCGTTCTTTGAGCTTGGCGAGGCCGCGCGCCTTCGTCGAATTTATGCGGATCTGCGCGTCGACGAAGCGGCTCATGTATTCGCCGCGCTTTTCGGGCTCTTCGTCCATGAGGCGTTCGATCGTCTTTCCGGCTATAAATTCGGAGACTATCGCCCATTTGCCCTCGGTCTTGGTTACTTCGAGTATTTTCGGAACGTTGAGCCCCGTCTCCTCGATTTTCGCGTGGGTCGCGGCTTCCGCGAGGATTCTGCTTTTTGCGTAGTCGTCCCCGAATACCTTGATGCAGAACTCTCCGTCGCGGTAGACGGTCTTTGATGTGCGGACCGCTATTATCCTTTCGAGCTTCATTGCCTCTCTCTCCTATTTACCGTAATAGGCTTTGAGATACATTTCTTTTATCTCGGACATCAGCGGATAGCGCGGGTTCGCGCCCGTGCACTGGTCGTCGAAGGCCTGCCCGGTCATTTCGTCGAGCGTTGCGAGGAAGTCCTCTTCCGCTATGCCGTAGTCTTTTATCGCGTTCTTTATGCCGACGCGCTCTTTAAGCGCGTGTACCGCGGCGATGAGGCTTTCGAGCTTTTCTTCGTCGGTGCTTCCCGCGAGGCCTAGGCAGTCGGCAATTTCCGCGTAGCGCGCAAGTGTGTACGGGTAGGCGTACTGTGGGAAGGTCCCCATCTTCGCCGGGACTTCGGCGGCGTTGTATCTCAGCACGTATTCTATCATCAGCGCGTTCGCGACGCCGTGCGGCAGATGGTGGAAGGCTCCGAGCTTGTGCGCCATCGAATGGCATACGCCGAGGAAGGCGTTGGCGAAGGCCATGCCCGCCATCGTCGCGGCGTGGGCCATTTTTTCGCGCGCGACGGGGTCGTTCGCGCCGTCGTCGTAGGCACGCGGCAGGTAGTCGAATATCGAGCGCAGCGAGCGCAGCGCCATAGCGTCGGTGAACTCCGTCGCCATCAGCGAGGCGTATGCTTCGAGCGCGTGCGTTACGGCGTCGATGCCGGATGCTGCGGTCAGTCCCTTCGGCGCGTTCATCATCATGTCGGCGTCGACTATCGCCATGTTGGGCATCAGCTCGTAGTCTGCGAGCGGGTACTTGACGCCGCTCTTTTCGTCCGTGATTACCGCGAAGGGCGTGACCTCGGAGCCAGTTCCCGCCGAGGTCGGTACGGCGATGAAGTACGCCTTTTCGCCCATCCCCGGGAAGGTGTAGACGCGCTTTCTGATGTCGGCGAAGCGCATCGCCATGTCCATAAAGTCCGCCTCGGGATGCTCGTAGAGCACCCACATGATTTTGCCCGCGTCCATCGCGGAGCCGCCGCCTACCGCGATTATGCAGTCGGGGCCGAAGTCGGTCATCGCCTTCGCGCCTTCGCGCGCGCAGGCGAGCGTCGGGTCGGGAGCCACGTCAAAGAAGGTCGCGTGCTTTATGCCCATCTCGTCGAGGCGGTCGGTTATTACCTTCGTGTAGCCGTTGTTGTAGAGGAAGCTGTCGGTTACTATGAATACCTTCTTTTTGCCGAGAACCTCCTTGAGCTCGCGCAGCGCGACCGGCAGGCAGCCCTTCTTTATGTACGTTTTCTGCGGCGTACGGAACCAGAGCATGTTCTCTCTCCTTTCGGCGACTGTCTTGATGTTGAGCAGGTGCTTCACGCCGACGTTTTCAGAGACGGAGTTGCCGCCCCACGAGCCGCAGCCGAGCGTGAGCGAAGGCGTCGTGTTGAAGTTGTAGACGTCGCCTATACCGCCCTGCGACGAGGGCGTGTTGACGAGGACGCGCCCCGTCTTCATGCGCGATTTGAAGTAGTCGAGCTTTTCGCGCTCCGTCACGGCGTTGAGGTAGACCGCCGAGGTGTGGCCGAAACCTCCGTCTGCGACGAGGCGCTCCGCTTTCGCGACCGCGTCCTTGAAATCCGCTGCGCGGTACATCGCGAGCACCGGCGAGAGCTTTTCATGCGCGAACTCCTCGCTTATCTCGACGCTCTCTACTTCTCCGATGAGTATCTTCGTGCTCTCGGGGACCTCGACGCCGGCCATCGCCGCTATCTTGTGCGCCTTCTGTCCGACTATCGCCGCGTTGACGCCGCCGTTAACGATTATCGTCTTGCGCACGCGCTCCGTCTCTTCTTTATCGAGGAAGTAACAGCCGCGCGCTGCGAACTCTGCTTTGACCTTGTCGTAAATTGAACCGACTGCGATGACTGACTGCTCGGATGCGCATATCATGCCGTTGTCGAAGGTTTTTGAATGAATGATTGAATTGACGGAGAGCAGCACGTCAGCGCTCTCGTCGACGACTGCGGGCGTGTTGCCGGGGCCGACGCCGAGCGCCGGCTTCCCGCTCGAATACGCAGCTTTAACCATGCCGGGGCCGCCCGTCGCGAGTATCAGGTCCGCGCCGCGCATGACGGCGTTCGTCAGCTCGAGCGAAGGAACGTCTATCCAGCCGATTATGCCTTCCGGCGCGCCGGCCGCGACCGCCGCGTCCAGAATGGTCTTCGCCGCGAGAATCGTCGAGTTCTTTGCGCGTGGGTGCGGGCTGATTATCATTCCGTTACGCGTCTTGAGCGCGAGCAATGTCTTGAAAATCGCCGTCGAAGTCGGGTTCGTCGTCGGGATTACCGCGGCTATCACGCCGACCGGCTCGGCTGTCTTCTGCGTGCCGAACTCCTTATCCTCTTCGATTACGCCGCAGGTTTTGACGTTTTTGTAATAGTTGTAGATGTACTCGGCGGCGAAGTGGTTTTTGAAGATCTTGTCCTCTAGCACTCCCATGCCCGTCTCTTCAAACGCTGCGCGCGCGAGCGGAATGCGAGCCTTATTCGCCGCGACCGCCGCTGCGAGAAAAATCTTGTCTACCTGCTCCTGCGTGTACGACGCGAACTGCTTTTGCGCCTTGCGTACTTCTGACATCCGAGTCTCAAGCGTTTCAAGGCTGTCGACAGTCATGTTCCTGTTGTCCTGCTCCATATTAAACTCCCGTCCTTTCGTGCCCGGACGAAATTTCGCCGCGCGTTTAAGTGAAAAAAATCTCAAACTCACTAAGAGAATGATACAGGAGAAAGAGCGGAAGCAGAAGATACGGAAAAGGAATATCGTTATACAAATATCGATATACTAATATCTATAATCAGCGGCGGCGAACGCGCGTCAAAATGCGAAGGACGGGCTTAAGCTTCGGCGTCCTGGTAGTTTGACAGCGAAAAACGAAACTGTTATCTTTTAACGCGGAATTTAGGCTGATGCTGCGAAAAGGGGGTGGCTGGCGTGAGCGGTGAAACGGCGCACGAACATCATAAAACTGCTTCGATTGAAGAGCTTGCGGCGGATATGCCGAAGGAGGATTCCTTTGGGCAGGTGGCTTCGGTTTTTCAGCAGATTTCCGACTGCACGCGGCTGCGGATTTTGTGGCTTCTCTGCCACACGACGGCCAGCGTCGGCGCTATTGCGCGGGCGGTCGGCATGAGCGACTCAGCCGTGTCGCATCATCTGCGCGTTCTGCGCGCAGACGGGCTTGTGAGCGCGAAGCGCAGCGGCAAGGAGATCTATTATACTCTAGCCGCAAGCGACAAGGCGCGGCTTCTTCACCGTACCATCGACGCGATGTTCGAGATCGAATGCCCGAGCGAAGAAGATTAAGACTGAACGTGTAAAAACGGACGCGCGTTTCCGCACGTCCGTTTTTTCTTTTCTCATGCCGCTGTGCCATTTCGCCGCAATTCCAAGCGCGAAAGCGCCGGCGCGGCAAACCCAAGTCTAATCCAGCGGCCGATGAATGGTAAATACCTTATATTTATAGGTGCGCTATGCTTTTAAGGTATATGTTAGCTGGGGTGGGAAAGAGCAAAAAAACGACGGAAAGCCGATGGCTCCCGTCGTTTCGTGGCTTGGGTGCGCGCTACGCTATCGCTTTCGCGACAATCGCACGCGCCTCTTCGTTTATCTTTTCGAGATGTTCCTCGCCCTTGAAGCTTTCCGCATAGATCTTGTAGATATCCTCGGTGCCTGAGGGGCGCGCTGCGAACCAGCCGTTTGCCGTAGTCACCTTGAGCCCGTCTATCGGCGCTCCGTTGCCTGGCGCGTTCGTCAGTTTCGCCGTGATCTTCTCTCCGGCGAGCGTTTCGGCTGTCACGTCGGCGGGGGAGAGCTTCTTGAGCTTCTCCTTTTCCTCGCGCGTCGCGGGCGCGTCCTTGCGCGAGTAGCAGGGGCGACCGTAGCGCTCCGTCATCGCGTCATAGAGCTCCGACGGGTTTTTACCAGTCACTGCGGTGATTTCGGCGGCGAGCAGGCTCATTATGAAGCCGTCCTTGTCGGTGCTCCAGACGCTGCCGTCCATGCGCAGGAAAGACGCTCCCGCGCTCTCTTCGCCTCCGAATGCAAGCGAGCCTGCGAGCAGGCCGTCGACGAACCATTTGAAGCCGACTGGGACTTCGTAGATTTTACGTCCGACGCCTGCGGCGGCGCGGTCGATAATGGAGCTTGACACAAGAGTCTTTCCGGTCATCGCCTCCGCGCTCCAGAGCGGCCTGTGCGTGAAGAGATATTCGACGGCTACGGCGAGATAGGCGTTAGGCTTCATCAGTCCGGCTTTCGTTACGATGCCGTGCCGGTCGTAGTCGGGGTCATTGCCGAATGCAACGTCGTATTTATCCTTGAGCGCTACGAGCTTCGCCATCGCCCACGGCGAGGAGCAGTCCATGCGCACCTTGCCGTCGTGGTCGAGCGGCATGAACGAAAAAGTCGGGTCGACCGTATTGTTGACGACTTCGATGTTAAGGCCGTACTTTTCTGCAATCGGCTCCCAGAAATATATGCCAGAGCCGCCGAGCGGGTCTGCGCCTATCTTGAGGCCGGAGGCGGCGATTGCCTCCATCTTTATAATCTCGCCGAGGCCGTCCGCGTAGCCGCGCACGTAGTCGACGAAGCCGACGTTCGGCGCTTTGACGGCGCGCTCGAATGGCACGCGCTTCACGTCTTTCAGGCCGTTTGCGAGTATCTCGTTGGCGCGGTTTTCTATCCATTTCGTCACGTCGGTTCCAGCCGGTCCGCCGCTCGGCGGGTTATATTTGAAGCCGCCGTCGCTCGGCGGGTTGTGCGACGGCGTGATGACGACTCCGTCTGCCGTCGTGCCGTGCTTGGCAGTGTTCCACGTCAGTATAGCGTGCGATATTACCGGCGTCGGCGTGTAGGTGAAGCCCTCCTGCATGCGCAGCTCCACGCCGTTCGCAGCGAAAACCTCCGCCGCCGTGCGCAGCGCGGCCTCGGAGAGCGCGTGCGTGTCCATGCCCATAAAGAGCGGCCCGGCTATGCCCTTTCCCGCGCGGTACTCGCATATCGCCTGCGATATCGCCGCTATGTGATCCTCGTTGAAACTGCGCTTCAGCGACGTGCCGCGGTGGCCGGACGTGCCGAACGCGACGCGCTGATCTTTCTCAGCCGCGTCCGGGTGCTCCGTATAGTAAGCCGTCATGAGCCTCGGAATATTGATTTCAGGACGTTTTTCCATCAGATGTCCCCCTGTCGGTTTTATATGTTTCATTGCTGCGTCTATGATAGCTTAAAATTTCGATTTGCGCGATTTTACGTCCCGTGTCACGCAAAACGTTACATGGCCGTCACTTATTTCGTCATTGTTACGTCATTCACTATTTTGCTAAACTCCGCGCAGCAGTTGAGTTTTATATTTCTGGCAGAAAAAGGAGGAAAACTATGAAGCTGGAAATTGGAAAATTCATAGTCAAGGACATAGTCTTTGGCGACAAGACGGCTTACGCGGACGGCGTTCTTACCGTAGATAAGGACGACGCTCTCGCGTGCGTCCGCGAGGACAAGCACATCACAGACGCTGAGCTCAGGATCGTGCATCCAGGCGAGATGGTGAGGCTTTGCCCCGTTAAGGATTCTGTCGAGTTCCGCTGCAAGGTCAGCGGCGGAGAAGGAGCCTATCCTGGAGTAACATCGCCTCTCGGACAGGCGGGTATGGGAAGGACGCACGTCCTCGACGGCGTCTCGCTCCTCTCGGTCGGCAAGCACTGGGGCGGATTCCAGGACGGACTTCTCGATATGGGCGGCCCTTACCAGCACTACACAATCTGGGGCGACATGCCGAACCTAGTCCTCATCGCCGACACCGACGAGCTTGACGAGCAGCGGGAGCAGCAGAAGCGCAACCATGCGATACGCTGGGCGACGCTCCGTCTCGCCGAGCACATAGCAGAGTGCGTGCGCGACATGGAGCCGGAAAAGATCGACGTCTACGATCTTCCGCCGCTTGCCGACCGCAGCGAAGAGATCAAAAAGCTCCCCGGCGTCGTCTACGTGCTCCAGCCGCAGACTCAGATGGAGGCTCTCGGCTACAACACGCTTATCTACGGATGGGACGGCAACAGAATGCTTCCGACTCTCATGCACCCGAACGAACTCCTCGACGGATGCCTCGTCTCAGGAAGCTTTATGCCGAGCTCCTCGAAGATTTCCACTTACGAATTCTCGACGAACCCGATGCTCAAGCGCCTCTACGCCGAGCACGGCAAGACCATCAACTTCCTCGGCGTCATCATGTCGACGCTGAACCCGAAGATGGAAGAGAAGCAGCGCTGCGTACAGATCGCAGGCCAGATAGCGGTAGCGATAGGCGCTCAGGGCGCGGTCGTCGCCGAAGAGGGCTACGGCAACCCAGACGTCGATTACACCGCGATGCTCGTCGAGCTTGAGCGCCTCGGCATCAAGACCATCGGACTCTCCGACGAGGCCACAGGACGCGACGGCGCTTCGCAGCCGCTCGTCTCGATGAACCCAGCCACAGACGCCCTCGTCACCACCGGAAACGTCTCGCAGTTCTACGAGATGCCGGCTATGGAGGTCATAGGAGAGCTTGAAGCGCTCGCGCGCGACGGAAACTCCGGCGGCTGGGAGGGCTGCATCAACCCCGACGGCAGCTGCGTAATGGAAAACAACGGAATGTTCTGCGCCAACCACATCAGCGGCTACTCGCGCAGAAGCTGCGCCGATTTCTAAGGAGGACGGAATAATGAAGGCTATACATTATATCAACCAGTTCTTCGGACAGGTCGGCGGTGAAGACGCTGCGGACGCGAAGCCGATATTCCACGACGGTATAATCGGCTGCTCGATGATGCTCAACGGCATGATGCCGGACATCGAAGTCACGAACACCATCGTTTGCGGCGACAACTACATCACCAACCACACCGACGAGGCGCTGAAGGAAATCTTCGCGTGGCTCGACGGCAAAGAGTTCGATATGTTTTTCGCCGGCCCCGCATTCATGGCCGGACGCTACGGCGTAGGCTGCGGCATCATCTGCAAGGCCGTCAAGGAGCGCTACAACGTTCCAGTATTCAGCTCGATGAACGAAGAGAACCCCGGAGTCGCCGAGTACAAAGCCGAGTTCCCTATATTCAAAGGCGGACGTAAGGCGACCTTCATGAAGAACGACATCACGGCGATGGCAAAGTACGCTGAAAAAATCGCGAAGGGCGAGCAGCTCCTTCCCGTAGCTGACGAAGGCTACTTCCCGCGCGGAATCCGCAGCGAGATCCCGGCCCCAGAAAACGTCATGGCGGCTGACCGCGTCATAGACATGCTTGTTAAGAAACTTAACGGCAAACCCTTCCAGACCGAACTCGTCATTCCAAAAACAGACAAGGTTCCGCCGGCAGCGGCTATCAAGGATCTCAGCCAGTGCACGATAGCGCTCGTTTCTTCGAGCGGCGTCGTCCCGATCGACAACCCCGACCATATCCAGAGCGCTTCGGCTCAGAAGTGGGGCAAGTACAATATTGCGGGAAAGGACTGTCTGCATGCCAGCGAATTTAAGACGATCCACGCCGGATTCGACCCTGCGGCCATGTGCGCCGTCCCTGACCGCGGAGTTCCAGTGGACGCGATGCGCTGCTTCGAGAAACAGGGCAAGTTTAAGAAACTCTACGACTACTACTATGTGACGGTCGGGACAGGAACCACGCAGAACTTCGCCGCCAAGTTCGGCAAAGAGATAGCGGCAGAGCTTCATCAGGCCGGAGTCGACGCCGTGATCCTGACAGCCACCTGAGGAACCTGTACTCGTTGCGGTGCAACGATGGCCAGAGAAATCGAGCGTACAGGAATCCCGGTGGTCGTTATGGCGAACCTCATCGACGTTGCGAAGACGGTCGGCTCCAACAGGATAGTCCCGACGGTTTCCGTCCCCTATCCGCTAGGCGATCCAAACCTTTCGAAGGAAGAAGAGTGGAATCTCCGCACACACCGTGTAGAGGCGGCGCTCGACGCCCTCACGAAAGAAGTCGAAGGACCGACTGTATTCAAAATATAACGGTACATCCTCCGGAGAGCGACGCATTCCTCCCTTCTCCGGAGGTTTTTTGCATGTCTTTATGGAAACGTTGATCGTGGCAGTTTAAAGGCTGCTTTAATTCAACCAAATTAAATTATTTGTGAAAGGAGCGTGCTACGATATGAACAGCGCCAACAAATCTGAGGTAAACACGGTGTTCGTGACTTCCATCGGTATAACTTTTGCAGTGATTGCGTGCGGCGTAATTTTCCCACAACAGTTCGGCGAATTTTGCGCATCGTTGAAAAGTGTGCTGACGGGGCTCTATGGCTGGGGATACATGTTGCTGATGAGCCTTTTTGTCGTTTTCTGTATAGTCGTCGCTTTCAGCCGCTTCGGCCACGTCCGTCTTGGAGCGGATAACGCGCGTCCTGAATACAAAACAATATCATGGCTTGCTATGCTATTCTCCGCCGGGATGGGCATCGGGCTCGTATTTTACGGGGCGTCAGAACCACTCTACCATTTCGCGACCACCCCGTTGGGAGCGGAACCGAATTCTGTACAGGCAGCCCGCGACGCCATAAGAATTTCATTCTTCCATTGGGGACTTCATCCATGGGCCGGCTACATAGTCGTGGCTTTGCCGCTTGCTTACCTCCAGTTTCGCCGCGGTCTGCCGTGTCTCATTAGTTCGATATTCGTGCCTCTGGTCGGCGAAGAAAGAACTCACGGCATTTTAGGTAAAATAGTAGATATCTTGGCCGTTTTTGCCACTCTAGCTGGTATCACGACGTCCCTTGGACTTGGCGCAATGATGTTGAACAGCGGACTCGCAGACGTATTCGGAATAGATAAAGGAATCCGCGTACAGATGTGTATCATCGCATTGCTGGGAATACTTTACACCTCAGCATCTGCACTGGGCATAGATAAAGGCATAAAAAAGATTTCGGATTTCAATGTCGTGATTTTCTCAGCGTTAACGGTAGCCATGTTTATCATCGGACCGACACTTCCTATTATCGAGGCTATGATTACCGGCGTATCTGATTATCTCAGCGGGTTGATTTCAGAAAGCCTCACGCTTGCCCCTTATGGAGGCGATTATGAAAAGTTTCTTGAGAACTGGACCTTCTATTATTGGGCATGGTGGATATCATGGGCTCCTTTTGTCGGTTCTTTTATCGCTAGGATTTCTAAAGGGCGCACTATACGCGAATTTATTTGTTGCGTCCTTATTATTCCAGCTCTTGGAAGTTTTACGTGGTTTTCAGTATCTGGAGCCTCCGGATTATATCTTGAACTCGTAAGAGATATTGATGTCGCACAAAGCGTAATAGGCGACATATCTGCCGGCGCTTTTGCAGTGTATTCAAATTATCCTTTCGGTTCCGTGTTATCAGTCGTTTTATTGGTGCTAGTCGTGACGTTCTTCGTAGCTGGGGCCAGCTCCGGTATGTTCGTACTGGGAATGTTTACTTCGCATGGCAATTTGAACCCTCCGAAAAGTAAGATGCTGATGTGGGGAGCGCTTATGTCCGCAGTAGCTGTAGTTATGTTGCTGACAGGCGGTTTGAACAATTTGCAGACTATATCCCTTGCTGCTGCGCTGCCGTTTTCGCTAATTATGCTATGCTCTTGCGCCGCTTTTTGGAAAGCTCTGACGCAAGAAGAGGAAGACTCAGCAAAAAACGGAAAGTACTAAACAAGAAGGAATGACATGAGATGGAACAGACGCTGCTTTTATTCGACGAAAAATTTCCATGCTGGGATGAAGAGACGGTTGCGCTTGCCGATGGAGACGCCGCTTCGCTCTGTGAGCTCGAAGAACGTGGACTGCTGGCCGAAGCGGGAAACGGTTACGTCCTTACCGCTGAGGGAGAGAAAATGCGCGTCAAGCTTGCGCGAGAGTCGTCCCTTCCCGTATCTCATATAGGTGAGTTCAATGCGGAACAGGCGCTGTGGAACAACCGCTTTTATCATCTTATGGACTGCCGCGCTTTCACTGGTCTCTTCCCCATGGGGCTCAAAGAGTACACTGTAGACGAAACTCTGGCTTTCGCACCTGCGCTTACGCGCAATGAACTTTGGACGCGCGAAGGAGGAAAGACGCGCTACATCTGGCCGGAACATAAGCTTGTCAAGTCGTTCCTCGAACGCTTCCCAGACTGGGGTATGGCCTCGCGCGGTAAGCCCGCGCCGGGGCAGGCGGCAATGGACGAGTGGCGTGCCGCGAGCGGAGCTCAGACCGGCACGGTGAACTTCAACCTTGTGCTGCGCGGGCGCTACGACTTCGATGCTTACCGCCAGCTCGAACGGCTGCCCGACGATATATTCCATCTAAAGGACGCAGATAGGTTCTTTTTCCTGCGCACCTTAGACAAGACGCCGGAGGAGATATACGATGTGATAGGCGGCCTGCATCTCTTCATGCTCAATCAGCGGCGCGTCTACATACCCGGCTATGCTGACGACGACTCGATGGACCAGGAGAACTGGACGATGGTCGTGCTCGTTGCCGACACCGAGGCTGAGCTTGAGGAAGTCGTCGAGCGCTACGCTACGGACGGACAGAACCTCATCGAACCTGCGATGCCCATGTACGTCATTGGCACAAGCGTTGAGCGTCTGCGCCGTATGCGCAAGCCGAAGGCGAACTACTACGACTGGTTCGGCGAAGATACTGTGCATATCGTCCGCGCCGACGAAAACATATAACGCCGATACGTTCAGCCTGCGCTCCGACGCGGGCTGAAATTTTTTTATTCGGACATGCCGACGCAAAGCGATTGGTTTTTAAAGAGAGTTGTTGCTGGATGTTATAATCATGGAAAAACCGCTTATTTTTGAACGTTTCTAGCAGGGGGGGGAAAATAATGGATAAGAGCGTAACGAAGGTAGAGATTCTTGATTTTTCGCGCGCTAAGGGAGCCGACGTCTGCGGCATAGCCGACCTGACCGTCGCGGCGGATTTTGTGCGCGCAAACTACGGCGAAAAGTTCTTGAAATATCCGCGCGCTGTATCGTTCGCGCTCTTCTTTCCGAAAGAGGTCGTCAACGAACAGTTAGACGCCCCGACGAGGAATTACGAGACGATCTACATGATGCTGAACCGCGAGATAGAGCGCATCAGCACAGCGGTCGCAATAAAACTCCAGCGCGCCGGGTACGGCGCTTATCCGCTTGACGCGACGGATTACCGCCCCGCGCCGCACCCGGCAAAGCTGCATTACGCCGTCGCCGCCGCGGACGAGGCTGGAGAAAGGCTGCCGAAGATAGGCTTCGAGATAATCGACGTATTCAGCCACAGGCTCGCCGCAGCGCACGCCGGGCTCGGATGGATAGGCAAGAGTTGCAGCATAATCAACCCGGAGGTCGGGCCGCGGCTGCGTCTCGGCACGGTGCTGACCGACGCGCCCTTCGAGCCGGACGCCCCTATAGAGAATCGCTGCGGCTCATGCCGCAGCTGTATAAATGCATGCCCGGCGCGCGCGCTCCAGGGGCGAGGCTTCGACCCGGACGAACCGCTCTCTGCTCGCTTTGATGTACAGGAATGTTACGAATTTTTTGACAAAATGGAGGCCGTCTACGGCGTCGGTATCTGCGGGCTCTGCCTCGGCGCATGCCCCTATGGCAAATAGGGCAGATTATAAGTAGAAAAGAAGGTTTTTACAAAGGTTATGGATGGAATCGTCAATCTGGACGGCTTATTTGAAAAATTTTTTTACGAGCAGGAATTTAACCCGATAGCGCTCTACGAGATAGAGCCGGATATCGGCGATCGGGGCTCCGGGGCGATACGCTACATAGATGTTAACCACGCCTACGAAGTCGTCCACAAGGTGCGCCGTGAGGATGTGGCAGGCAGGACTTTCGGCGAGGTATGGCCCCATGTCGAGCCGTGCTGGTCGGAGATAATCGAGCGCTGCGTCCGGGAGAACCGCGCGGTCCACTGCGAAAGCGAGAGCGTATACACCGACAAATACCTTGAAGCCATAGCCTTTCCGTTGCCGCACGGCAGAGCGGCTACGATATTTCTCGACAGGACGGAGCTCAAGAAGTCCGAGGAAGAGCTTAAGAAAAAGCAGAAAAAACTGATCGAATACCGCTCGAAGCTGCGCGAGCTCGCAACCCAGCTGACGATAAGCGAGGAGACGACACGGCGCGAGATAGCGACTGACCTGCACGACAGCATCGGTCATTCGCTGCTTGCGCTTATGCTCGACCTTCGGAGGCTTAAAGAAATATACAAGGGCAACGGCGAGGCTGGCGCGATAATAGATAACTCGATCAAGGCTACAGATGAGATGATCACCGAGAGCCGCGCGCTGATATTTGAGCTCAGCCCGCCGATACTTCTCGAAGTCGGTATTACTCCGGCTCTCGAGGCGCTAGCCGACAAACTGCTGATACCGCGCGGCATAAAGTGGTACGTAACGACACGCGGAGATCCCCGTCATTATCCCGTAGACGACGCGGTCGGTATAATCCTTTATCGTATGTCGCGCGAGGTGCTCATAAACGTTATAAAGCATGCAAAGGCCAAGTCCGTGCATATAAACGTCAATCGAGGGCCGAACAAGATACAGGTCGTTATTGAGGACGACGGCGTAGGCATGAACCCGTCGCTTGCCGAAAAGCGCGGAAGAAAGAAAGGCGGCCTCGGCCTGTTCAGCATAAGGGAGCGGCTGCTGCATATCGGCGGCGAGCTGCGCATAATTTCCAACGAATCGGGGACGACGGTTTCCATGCTCGCGCCGCTCAAGCTGCGAGCGAAGGACGAAGAGGAAGGCGGCGAGGCGGAATGATAAAGATTTTTCTCGCGGACGACCACGAGCTGTTCCGTGAAGGTATGCGCAGCCTTTTGTCGAAAGAAAAGGATTTTATGATAGCCGGCACTGCGGCGGACGGTGCCGAGGCGGTACGGGCTGTGATCGATCTGCGCCCGGACGTCGTTCTGATGGACGTTACGATGCCGGGCATGAACGGGATAGCCGCGACTGAGAGAATATGCGAGGCGGTTGACGGCGTAGCGGTCATCATACTTTCTATGCACAACGACCGCAGATTCATCGCCGAGGGGCTCAAGGCCGGAGCGCGCGGCTACGTGCTCAAGGAGTGCTCGCCCGAGGTTATGCTCGAGGCGATACGGACAGTGCGCGGCGGAGACGTTTATCTGCCGCCGAAGGCCTGTACTGTGCTCGTAGAGGACTACCTGCGCCTGCTCGGCGGAGAGAGCGCCGACGGCGCAAACCCGCTTTCGGAGCGAGAGCGCGAAGTACTTGCGCTGCTAGTAAAAGGACGCAACGCGAAACAGATAGCCGACGCGCTCTCGATAAGCAAGAACACGGTGGACACCCACCGCCGCCGCATAATGGATAAACTGGGTTGCGACAGCATGGCGGAGCTCACACGCTACGCTATACGCGAAGGCTTCCTGACGCTGGACTAAGCGCGTGAAGCGAGGGACGGCGCCGCTGCAAACTCGAAGCGTACGGCGTACGATTCGCCATTCCGCGCTTGGCGCTGCATCAGTCATCGTTATATACGGGTACGGAGACAAGAGACCGCCTGCGCCGTCGGCAGAACACCGCCGGTGTGGCCGTTTTCTCTTCATCATGCGCTGGCGGCCTGCGGGGCTTTTCGCGCTTCTGCTTCGCTGACGGTTTGTCACGTGATGCGCAAAATTGACGCTGCGCGTGGCCTTTTTCTCAAAATCGTTAGATGAATGCTGCGGCGCCATAGCAGAAACAGCCCTTTGCCGTAAATCTTCCAGACCGGCGGCTAACGGAATCGTTCCCGCGGCGGCACAGCTTTCGTCCTGCCAGTGAACCGGCATATTTTTTGCATCAGAAAGAGCCTCGTCAGGAATTTTTATTTGTATATATCCATCCTGTTTTATTTTTCATAAAGTTTGACTATATAATATTGGCATCTGAACGGAGGTGTTTCGTTTTATGCCTATTTTGATAGTAGCCGGAACGGCTGTTATTCTGGCTGTCGTCTACGTGGCGTTCTCCATGTCGCGTTTTCGCGAAAGCGCCGCCGCGATGGAGCAGACGGCGCGCGAGCTGCTGACGCGGCTGCAAAGCGTCGAGGCGAGGCTTGACGAGACGGAGGAGACTGTGGCAAAGAGCCTGGCTTCGATGCGTCGAGAGCAGAACGAGACGGCGGCGGCGGGACGCGCGGAGCAGTCTCGCAGCATAGCGGCGCTCGGCGACGCTCAGGCGAAACGCGTGATGGAGATAGGCAGCGTGCAGCGCGAAAGCTTCCAGAACTTTGCAAAGCAGCTCGCTGCGCTCGGCGACGCGCAGGCGGCGCGCATAAAGGAGATAAGCGAGAGCCAGTCGGAAAGCCTCGCGGCTTTCTCGAACCAGCTCGCGAACATCAGCCGCCTAAACGAGGACAAGCTCGAGGCTATGCGCTCGACCGTCGAGGAAAAGCTTCGCGAAATGCAGAAAGGCAATGAAGAGAAGCTCGAAAAGATGCGTTCGACTGTTGACGAACAACTTCACGCGACGCTTGAAAAGCGGCTCGGCGAGGCCTTCGCCTCAGTTTCAGAACGGCTCGAGCAGGTACATAAGGGGCTCGGAGAGATGCGCGCCCTGACCTCAGACGTCGGCGATTTGAAAAAAGTCCTTGCGAACGTCAAGGCGCGCGGCACGTGGGGCGAAATGCAGCTCCGAGCTCTGCTGGAGCAGATGCTGACGAAGGAGCAGTACGCCGAGAACGTCGAGACTCGCCCGGGCAGCGGGCAGCGGGTCGAGTTCGCCGTTGTCCTTCCCGGCCGCGGCGAGGGCGGAGCGACGGTCTATCTGCCGATAGACTCTAAGTTCCCGATGGAGGACTACCAGCGTATAACGGCGGCATCCGAGCGGGGCGACGCCGCTGCGCTGGCCGGAGCTCAGAAGGCACTGCGCCAGCGCGTGCTCGACGAGGCGAAGGCGATACACGATAAATACATCGAGCCGCCGCACACCACAGACTTCGGCATACTCTACCTGCCCGTAGAAGGGCTTTACGCCGAAGTGCTGCGGCTCGACGGCCTGTGCGAGCGCATATCACGCGAGTACCGCGTAGTCCCTGCAGGGCCGACGACGATATGCGCGCTCTTGAACAGCTTACAGATGGGCTTCCGCACGCTCGCGATAGAGAAGCGGTCGAGCGAGGTATGGGTACTCCTCGGCAAGGTAAAGACGGAGTTTGAAAAATTCGGAGTCGTACTCGAAAAGACGCGCGAAAAAATAGAGGCGGCGGGCAAGGAACTCGACAACGCTGGCGTGCGCACGCGAGCGATAAACCGCGTGCTCAAGAACGTCCAGCAGCTCCCGCTCGAAGATGGCGAAGAATTTTCGCCCCCCGGCGAAGAAAAATCGCAGCAGAGCAAGATTTTCTAAACGCGAATGAAACTGCATAAAACAGCGGCGCGCGGAGCGAAGAATCTGAGCCTGTGAAAATCTTTCTGTAAGTTATCCCAGCCCACCGTTGCTGCGGCAGCT
>CAVEUD010000021.1:0-42690 GCA_963618995.1 bacterium | reverse complement strand
GAACAGATGGGCTTCCGCGAAATCGCCATCTTCAAAGACGGCGTAACGCTCTAGCGCATCCACCCTCCCAATAAACGCGCCCCCGCGGGAACCGCTACAGAGTCCCCACGCGGGCGCGTATTTTTTACGGATTCACCGCGCGCCGCGCTTGACATGGAGCCGCCTCCAGATTTTAGGATTTTTGCATAAGCGACATCTTTAAGGAGGAATTCACGATGCAGGCGAAAATTTTCATTATGCTGGCGGCGGCGCTCGCCGCGATAGCCATGTGCGCGGGCGCGTGCTTCGCGGAGGAGGCTCCGCGGTGGGCGAAGGAGATAGGGACGCGGAATCGCGCCGCTGCGGCGGAGGCGAAGTTCGGCGAGCTTTTCAAGGGCGGCGACGGCGATTTCTACAGAAACGGCGGCGAGCTCGGCGAAATGGCGACGAACTTCATCTACGGCGACATCTACCGACGCGGCGTGCTGACCGACAAGCAGCGCGCGCTCATCACGCTCTCGGTGCTGACGGTGAACCAGACGCTCGACGAGCTTAAAGCGCAGGTCAAGGCCGCCGTCAACGCGGGGCTGACGCCGGAAGAGATACAGGAGGCCGTCTACCAGTGCGCTCCATATATAGGATTCTCAAAAGCACTCGCGGCGGCGGATAAGATGAACGAAGCGCTTCGTGAAAAGAAGGTCGCGCCGCCCAAGAGCATGGCTGCGGTGACGGAGGCCGACCGCGGCGAAAAGGGCTTCCTCACGCAGAAATCAATCTTCCCGGCCGGGCTTGACGGGATGTACCAGAACTCGCCGGAGAATCGCAAACACGTCGCGGAATACCTTGCCTCGATGTGCTTCGGCGACTTTTACACGCGCGGAGCGCTCGACGTGAAAATGCGCGAAATTCTGACGCTCTGCATAATCTCGGCGCAGGGCGGATGCGAGAGCCAGGTCAAAAGCCACGTGCAGGCGAACCTCAACGTCGGCAACGACGAGACGGTGATGATCGAAGCGATAACGCAGTGCCTCCCCTACATGGGCTTCCCGCGGACGCTCAACGCGCTCGGCTGCGTCGCCGAAATCATGTCCCAGCTAAAAAAATAACGAAAACGCCGCAAAAATCCGCCGCCAGTCAGAAAGTCCAAAGGCGGCGGATTTTCCGCCTGGGCGCATGGCGCAGAACGTGTCGACGCATGGCGGGACTACAGAGAAGTAGCGAACCCGATGCTGTTGAAATTACTGGCCTTTACCGCCGCAGTGCTGCCGCTGTCCGCGCACGGATGTTTCGCCGCGGACAGCGGGGCTCGGGCCTTCGACAGACACAGCCATATCATACTCCGCGAGCATACGGATTTGCTCCCGAAGCACGGCGCGGAGCTGGAAGAGACGTTTCCGCTTCCGTCGTGGAGCGTTGAAGAGCATCTGAAATTCATGGACGAAGCGGGAATTGAGACCGAGGTTCTCACGATGCAAGCGCCGCAGCCCTATTACGGCGAGGAGGAGGAGAGCCGTACCGTCGTGCGAAAGATAAACGAAGCCGCCGCGGCGGTGAAGCACGCTCATCCGGGGCGTTTCCTCTACTGCGCGGCTCCGCCTTTGCCCGATGTGCAGGGGGTTATAGACGAGGCGGTCTACGCGCTTGACGTGCTCGGCGCGGACGGCGAGCGAGCAACAGTCGCGGGCAGTGCCTTGGCGGCGAGGCGCTGAACCCGCTTATGGAGGTTCTCGACGAGCGCGGCGCCGTGATAATAATCCATCCGCACCGCCCCGCGCCGCATCCGGAGAAGATAATTGAGACGCCGCCGTTCGCGATGTACGAGTACACGGCGGAGTGGTCGGCAGCCTGCACGATCGTCGAGAAAAAGCTCTCCGCCAACATCGTAGACGAGGTCATGCTTTCGCGCGCGGACTACGTCGGCATTGTGAGCGCCGCGGCGGCGAATAAGTCCGGCGTCTTTGCGTGGCGCGAGGGCGAGGCCGGGACTCCAATAATCGACGACAGCCCGCTCACGATGGAATGTGCAGTCGTCGATAATTACGAGACGTAGACCTTCGACAACTTTATATGCAAAATCGTCAACACCTACGCGGAAGAGTCCGTCCTCGGCGAAAACGGCAAAATCGACTACGCAAAGCTGAAGCCCGTGCTCTTCGAGATGCCGACGTACTCCTATCTGCGCACGGGCGAAATAATCGGCAAGCGCCGCGAAATCTGTAAAAAGGACAAACAGCCCATTTCCCCTATTGACTTGGAGTCCGCTTCAAACTTTATCATAACCGGACAGATTTCACGAAAAATCCTAAAGGAGGACGTTGCATGAAAAAATTCATCAAAAGGCTGCTCGGCCTCACGGCGGCGGCAGCGGTTGCGCTCGCCGGCGGCGCGGCCTTCGGCGCGGACGCGGACGTGCCGGTCGTCTACTTCACGAAGGATATCAGCCCAGCGGGGCTGCTCAAAATTTACGACAAAATCAGCGCGGACATAACGGGCAAGGTCGCCGTCAAGCTGCACACCGGCGAGCCGAACGGGCCGAACCTCCTGCCCCTGCCGATGGCGAAGGCGCTCGTCGCGCACATCCCGGACAGCAACATAGTCGAGACAAACGTCTACTACGCGAGCCCGCGCCAGACCACCGAAGGACACCGCGAGACGCTCAAGACCAACGGCTTCGACTTCTGCAAGGTGGACATCATGGACGAGTTCGGCGCCGTCATGCTCCCAGTCAAGGGCGGCAGACATTTCAAGGAAATGTCGATGGGCGGGAGCATCACAGGCTACGACTCTATGGTCGTCTACACGCACTTCAAGGGACACACGATGGGCGGCTACGGCGGTTCGTTGAAAAACATCGGCATTGGATGCGCCGACGGCAAGATAGGAAAAGCGATGATTCACTCGAAGAACGGACAGCAGTGGGGACGAAGGCAGGACGAATTCATGGAAGCCATGACTGAGTCCGCTAAAGCTGTCGTCGACCACTTCGGCAAGCGCATCACATTCATCAACGTAATGAAAAACATGTCCGTAGACTGCGACTGCGCGGGAGCGGGAGCGGCGGCCCCGGCACTCGCCGACATCGGCATACTCGGCTCTACGAGCCTGCTCGCAGTAGACCAAGCTGCAATCGACATGATTTACAAGCTGCCCGAGAACAAGGACGGCGGGCTGCGAGAGCGTATAGAGAGCCGCCACGGCCTGCGCCAGCTTTCATACATGAAGGAGCTAGGCATGGGAACGGGCGAATACCGGCTGGTTTCGCTCGACTAGCAAAACGACGTAAAACGGCCGGACGCGAGAGCGTCCGGCTTATTATCACAGCGCGTATGATTCACGCGGCCCGCTGAAAATTCAAGTAGGAAGATTTTTAAGAAAACATCGATTTTAGTCCTGCTCTGCGCCGCGGCGCTCGCGCTTCCGTTCGCGGGTACGGCGCTTGCCGAAGAAAAAACCCCGCGCGTCAACATGGCGGAGATAACGCTCAAACCAGAATGCCGCGAGGCGCTCCTCGCCGCCGTGCGCGAGTCGCTGCGCGTAGAGCCCGGCGTAGTCGCGCTCTACATGGTCGCCGACGAAAATAACGAGAACAAGCTCACGTTCTTTGAAATATACGCGGATGACGAAGCATATCAAAAACACCGCGATACTCCGCACTTCAAAAAATACATAGAAACGACAAAAGACATGGCGGTCTCGAAGAAAGTCATCCGCGTCACGCCGCTTGAACTCTGCTACAGGCTCGGAGCACAACCGGCAAAATAAAAGGGCGAAAGGAGAATTTTACAAAATGCCAACGATTACGGTAGAGGGCTCGAAGCTCACGAGGGAACAGAAAACGCAGCTCATCGCCGAGCTGACCGACGCACGTCGAAAATACTGGGGCTGCCCAAAGAGATAATCTCCGTCTTTCTCAAGGAAAACGCCCCGGACAACATAGGCGCCGGAGGCCTGCCGCTCTCTGCGCACACCAAACAAGCCGCGGAGTAATACGAGCGCTCCATAACGCATGGCATGTCGGGGGTGCGAAAACCTCCGGCCTTAAATTCAGTCCGAGCGCCGCACTAAATTCGCCGTACCGGGAATCCCGCTAGTTTCGCCGCAGAAAGTGCGGACAAACTGCACCTGACGCTCCAAAACCGCAAAGCGTTCGGCGAAGCCGCATTAAAAGAGACGCCGCGGATTAAATAACGGATGTATGCTGATCGCGCGTCTTTTTAACATATACGCCGCGTTCCTCAAATTCCAGCAATTCCCTGCATCTCAGCATCTGAAGCTGCTGGCGTATCTTAGCGCGTACGTTGTTGTTGCCGGGATGCCTGCCCTGAAGTTCCCCCGCTCGAATGCGTACATCTCTCCGAGCGTGAAACGTTCGTCGCGTATTTTATTGACGCAGACCAGCGCATCCATGAGCCAGCAGCGTGAGCCGAGATCGCCGGTGTATAGCAGTTCCGCAAGTCTGACGCGCTGCTCGACGTCCGACCTTGCCACATGCGTGCGCCCGATGGCCAGCGCGATGCGCCCCTGCGCCGGAATTTCGTCGAACAGGATATTGCAGCCGATCCGACCTTTACGCTTTGCGTGTTCAGAAAGCGGCTTGCGTCTTTCAACGATTTACGGCACGAAGAAATGCTGCGGCACGAACCACAGATCTTCCACACAGAGCTCCGCCGCGTCGTAGCTCATCACGAGCCAGTCTGGATTGTTGTCGCTCGTTATACGTTCGATGCATTTATCGTATGAGCCGCCTACGATTTTACGTCCAACTTTGCCGCGCTTGCTTTTCAGCTCATACTGGCCGCCGCACGGCGGGCACCCAAAATCGCCGAGCGGCGTGTTCTGCGGAAGATGGGCGAGCTTGGAACCCCAGCAGCGCGGACAGGTGATATTTGCAGTCACCCACGCTTCGGTCATCACTCTGGCCTGCTGCGATACGCTTTTATATTTCGCCGCTAAACTTCGGTCAAAATAACAATTCATTCTCCGCTCCGCGCGCCTATCTGCGCGAAAGCCCGCGAAGTTCGGAAAGGCGCGCTCCCGCAGCTCCTCGTGTATTGCGTACACGGCAAGCAAAAATATCGCGGCTCCTACGAACGGCAGAAACTTCTTCGCAATCCTGAGCACGCTCTCCATCCGCGATCCACGCTTTCGTTGCTTTCGTTAATAATTTTTTAGATTAGATAAATTATATCGCACGCAGCGAAACAGCGGCGAGCCTTAGGCACGCCGCCGTCATGTTTTACGTATTTTCTATGAAAATCCCCGGCATACCGCCGCTCTTTTTGATTCTTTTAAATCGTCTTTTTCACTAAGTGCTCGTGCATGGCGGCGGCTAGACGTTCAGCCAGTTCTTTGTCTGCGTTTTCGGTGTGTGCGTAGGTTATGACGGCGCCTTCGACCATACGGATAGAGCGCATCGTAAGGCGGATTCTGCGCTCTGCTGTTATGGCGTCGAGCAGGCCGCTGGCGTATTCTTCGTTCGGGTTCTGCATACACTGGAGCGCAAAGGACTTGACGACGTTGTGCGGGCGCAGGCTCGCCGCGCCGAGCGCGAAGGCGCAGAGCCCGAAGCCGCCGAGCGCGACGCCGGGCCATTTTACAGAATCGCTGAAAGCCATGCAACAGAGAACCCCAGCCGCAAGCAGCGCCGCGCCGGCCAGTTCAAAGCGCCGAGCCGTCGCGCGGTAGCGCGTGTAGCATTCCGCCTCGCCGCGTGCGTTCATGACCCGTTATATCTCCTGCCCGGCATTTTTCAGTATCGCCGCGAGCGAAGACTCCTTCGAGCAGCGAAGATGCTCCGTCATCGCGAGCGCCGCGGCCTGCCAGTCGCGCGCGAGGCAGGCGTCGGCTATGCGCATGTGCTCCGCCATCGTGTCGCGGATGCGGCTTTCGATGAGCCGCCCGCTCAGCACGCGAAGCCGCACGCTCTGGACGTGTATTCTGTCGTAAAGCTCAAGCAGGTAGTCGTTCTCCATCGCCGATATCAGCGTTTCGTGGAAGCGGTCGTCGATTCCGTAGATGTCGTCCTCGCCTCCGGCGTAGGCGTGAAACGCTTCGGAAAAACGCTCTATCTCGGATAAGTTGAGCTTGTCGTGGTACGCGGAGAGCGCGTAGGGCTCAACGAGCGAGCGGACTTCAAATATTTGATGTATATCGCCGATCGAGATAGAAGAGACCATTATGCCGCGCTTAGGGTAAACGCGTACGAGGCCCTCTTGGGCGAGCCTGCCGATGGCCTCGCGCACCGGAGTGCGTGAAAACCCGAGCTCTTCGCGGAGAAGCGATTCGCTCAGCATGTCGTTCGGAGCATATTCGCAGCTCTCTATTTTTTTGCGGATGAATTGGTACGCTTGATTCTGCATCGACGAGTCGCGTTCTGCGGTCAACGGTGTCGCTCCCTTAACTTTGAAATCTGAATTATGATAGCCTTGTTTCTGGCCGTTTTCAAGCGTGGCCCGGCATCTTGGATTTTTTGGCGGAATCTTTTTTTACGCGCATAAGGCTTGACAATTATACGGCGGCGGTAATATTATTGAGATTGTACACTCGGCGCTTTGCGCAGGATGTTGAAAAAGCAAATAGCGGTAAACGCAATGACGGAGTTACGGTCATTATAGGTAGGTTTACAGAGAGTCGGCGCGCAGGTGAAAGCCGGAACCGAAGGATAATGATGCGGTCTCGCTCCCGAGCGGAGTTCCCTAAGGCGGCGCGGGCCGTTTTTAAGGAGCTACGGGTGGTTGCGTCAGAGACTCTAATGAGCGGCCGCGTTCGCGCGGCAATCAGGGTGGTACCGCGGAGTGAACTTTTCGCCCCTGAGGCATGTATGTGCCTCGGGGGCTTTTTTATAGCCGTCCGGGGCGGGATTCCGGAAGATGCAGAAGGAGAGATTTCAAGATGAGACAGATTAGGTTTACGGACATTACGCTGCGCGAAGCATCACGCGGCGGCGAAGGCGCACTTTCGTTCAAGGAGATTATAGAGGCGGCGAAGATTCTCGACAGACTCAACCTCGACGTCATCAGCCTCGCCCCGATTGTAAACGAGAAGATCGATTCGCTGCTCGTACGCACTGTCGCGGCGGCGGTAAAGCGCAGCGCGCTTTCTATCCCCGTCGGTTTTGACGAATCCGGCGTCGAGACGGCTTGGAACGCAGTCGCGGAGGCCGCGCATCCGCGACTTTATGTGGAAGCGCCGATCTCGGCGGTGCAGATGGAGTTCGTATGCAACAAGAAGCCTGAAGGAATCATCAAGACGATAGAGACGCTTGTGACGAAGAGCCGCGCGCTCTGCGCCGACGTGGAATTCGCCGCGGTAGACGCGACGCGCAGTGAACCGGAATTTCTCTATCAGGCGATACGCACGGCGATAGCCGCCGGGGCCTCCACCGTTACGGTATGCGATTCCGCCGGCATGATGATGCCCTACGAGTTCAGCAGCTTCATCAAAGATCTGTACGCGAACGTGCCGGAGCTTGAGAACGTTACGCTCGGAGTTAAATGCTCGGACGAGCTTTCAATGGCGGCGGCCTGCGCAGTTTCCGCAGTACGCGCAGGGGCTTCCGAGGTGGATGTAACGGTCGGAGGCGGCTGCGCGCCGGCGCTTGAGGCCGCGGCGCAGATAATCAGGCTGCGCGGCGACGACTACGGCTATTCATGCGGATTGAAATACACGGAACTGCACCGCTCAGTCGCGCAGATGAACTGGATAACGCGCAAGGACCGCAGCCGCACGAGCGCCTTTGAAACAGGCATGGCTATCTCGGACGGCTCGGACGTGCGTCTCGACGCGAACGATGACATCGACGTGCTTTCCAAGGCCGTCGTACGTCTCGGCTACGACCTCGGCGACGAGGACATGACCAAGGTTTACGAGACCTTCGTGAGCGTGGCGCGCAAAAAATCCGTCGGCACGAAGGAGCTCGAAGCGATAATTGCGACGACAGCCCTCCAGGTGCCGCCGACATACGAGCTCGAAAGCTACGTTATAAACAGCGGCAACATAATCAGCGCGACGGCGAACATCCACTGCCGCAAGAACGGCGAGAACCATTTCGGCCTCGCGATCGGCGACGGCCCGATAGACGCCGCCTTCCTCGCCATCGAGCAGATAGCGGGACGCCACTACGAGCTCGACGACTTCCAGATACAGGCCGTAACCGAGGGGCGCGAGGCTATGGGCTCGACGCTTGTAAAACTCCGCTCCAACGGCAAGCTCTACGCTGGCAACGGAATTTCGACGGACATAATCGGCTCCAGCATCATGGCGTATTTCAACGCTCTGAATAAGATTTCATACGAGGAGAATCACAGATAATGAAGCTCTCATTTTCCACCTTCGGGTGGCATGATTATACATGGCAGGACTTCTGCGGGGTCGCAAAGGACGGCGGCTTCGCTGGTATAGAGGTGCACAACATCCGCGAACCGAAGCTCTCTGAAAAGACGAGCATCTTAGACCCCGCGATGGCGAACGCGGCGCACCGCGAGATGACGGAAGCCGGGCTTTCGATACCGTGCATCGACACGTGGCACAATATAGCGGACGCATCGCTCTTCGAACAGAACTGCGCAGAGATAAAGGAATATATAGAGACGGCGAAAAACCTCCGTATACCCTACGTGCGCATGGGCGCGAAAGACGCAGGGACGAGCTACGAAGACGAGCGCGCCGCTGTGAAAGCGGTCGTGGACGCGACTCTGCCGCTCGCGCAGGAGGCGGGCGTCACGCTGCTGATAGAGACTATCGGGATATTCTCCGACACCGACAGGCTCTGCGAAGTACTCAACTCCTACGCCTGCGACAACCTCGCGGCGCTTTGGGATTTGCAGCACACCTTCCGCGACGCTGGCGAAGCGCCGGAAAAGACGGTCAAGAACCTCGGCGCGTATATCAAGCACGTGCATCTGAAAGACTCCGAAATAGTAAACTGCGCGGTCGAATACCGCCTGGTCTGCGAGGGCAGCCTGCCCATCGACGCGATGATGCGCTCGCTCTACTCGCTGAACTATGACGGATTCATCTCGCTCGAATGGAACCCCGAATGGATGCCCGACATCGCGAACCTCGAACTGATCTCACTGCACTTCGTGAACACGATGAGCCGCTTCGGCAGCCCCGCGCGCATGGTGAAGTCAAAGCGCCTCTACGAGAGCAAGCGCGGCAAAGGGCTCTACCCGTGGCAGAAGGACAAACTCATCGACAGGACCTTCCCGCAGGTGCTCGACCGCATAGTAGAGGAATTCCCAGACCAGTACGCGTTTAAGTACACGACTCTGAACTATACGCGCACCTATTCCGAGTTCCGCGACGACGTGGACGAGTTTGCGCGCGCGCTGATCTCACTCGGCGTCAGGCCAGGCAGCCACGTCGCGATATGGGCGACGAACCTTCCGCAGTGGTACCTGACCTTCTGGGCGACGACGAAAATCGGCGCGGTGCTCGTCACGGTCAACACCGCATACAAAATCCACGAGGCGGAATACCAGCTGCGCCAGTCCGACACTCATACGCTCGTGATGATAAAGGGCTACCGCGACTCGCACTACGACGAGATTATGAAAGAGCTCTGCCCCGAGCTTGAGACCGCGACGCCCGGCAAGCCGCTCGCCTGCCGCCGCCTGCCCTTCCTGCGCAACATAATCACCGTGGATTTCCGCATGAAAGGCTGCCTCACGTGGGACGAGGCCGTCGCGCGCGCGCACATGACGCCGCTCGAAGAAATCCACCGCCTCGCCGCCGCCGTCAACATCCACGACGTATGCAACATGCAGTACACAAGCGGCACGACCGGATTCCCGAAGGGCGTCATGCTCACGCACTACAACGTCGTCAACAACGGCAAATGCATCGGCGACCGCATGGATCTCTCGACCGAGGATCGCATGATGATACAGGTCCCGATGTTCCACTGCTTCGGCATGGTGCTCGCGATGACCGCGGCTATGACGCACGGCACGACGCTCTCGCCGCTGCCCTACTTCTCAACGAAGGCGTCGCTCGCCTGCATCAACCAGGAGCACATCACCTGCTTCCACGGAGTGCCGACGATGTTCATAGCTATGATGGAACATGAGGACTTTGAAAAGACAGATTTCTCGTATATGCGCACCGGCATCATGGCGGGAAGCCCCTGCCCGATTTCCAAGATGCGCGACGTCGTAGACAAAATGAACATGAAGGAAATAGTCATAGTTTACGGTCAGACGGAGGCCTCGCCGGGCTGCACGATGAGCGACACGGGCGACTCGCTCGAAGTACGCGTCGAGACCGTCGGCCACGCGCTGCCGGAAATCGAGTGCCGCGTCGTAGACCCCGAGACTAACGAGGAAGTGCCCGACAATGTGAACGGCGAATTCGTCGCGCGCGGCTACAATATCATGAAGGGTTACTACAAGATGCCCGAAGCGACCGCGGCGGCGATAGACGCGGACGGCTGGCTCCACACTGGAGATCTCGCCTGCCGCACGCCGGACGGCAGCTACAAGATAACGGGCCGCCTCAAGGACATGATAATCCGCGGCGGCGAGAACATATACCCGAAGGAGCTTGAAGAGTTCCTCTACACGCACCCGAAAGTCAAGGACGTGCAGGTCATAGGAGTGCCGGACGAGGCGCTCGGCGAGGAAATATGCGCCTGCATCGTCCTCAAGGACGGCGAGACGGCGACAGAGGCAGAGATCAAAGAATACTTCCTCTCGCACATGGCGCGCCACAAATGCCCGAAGTACATAGATTTCGTCGACGCCTTCCCTATGAACGCAGCCGGCAAAATCCTCAAATACAAGATGCGTGAGAACGCCGTCGAGAAATACGGCCTACAAAAGGCCGCGGCGGTGAAGACGGCGTAAATCGGAGCGACAAAGGTGGAGCCCGCCGTCTACATCCTCGCGAGCAAAAGAAACGGGACGCTTTACGTCGGCGTCACGTCGAATCTGCCGCAGAGGATAGCCCCAGCACAAAGCGGGAATAGTCGACGGCTTCACCAAAAAGTACGGCGTGCATACGCCGGTCTGCTACGAGTGCCTGCCGACGATGCTCGAAGCCATAGCCGCCGAGAAAAAACTGAAAAAATGGCGGCGCGCGTGGAAAATAGCGCTCATTGAGAAGGAAAACCCGTATTGGAACGACTTGGCAGTGTGAAGGGCGCATTTTTTATCGCGCTGCGTGATACACGTCATTCCGCGCTTTTCCTTACCGGTGATACAATTTATCCGATTGAGGAAGAAACACCGAAGTTTGACAAAAAGCACACCGATACCGAAAGGGGTTTCATGGATTTGAACGAAAGACATCTGGTAACGATGGACGGCAACGAGGCCGCGGCCTACATCGCCTACGCCTTCACCGAAGTCGCGGCGATATACCCGATAACGCCCTCCTCGCCGATGGCTGAAAAGACCGACGCCTGGTCGGCCAAGGGGAAGAAGAACATCTTCGGCCAGCCCGTCACCTTGATAGAAATGCAGTCGGAGGCCGGGGCCGCCGCCGCGGTTCACGGCGCGCTCGAAACAGGCGCGCTCGCCTCGTCCTTCACGTCGTCGCAGGGGCTCATGCTCATGATCCCCGTGCTGCACAGGCTCTCGGGTCAGAGGCATCCAGGCGTGCTTCACGTTGCCTCACGCACAGTCGGAACGCACGCCTTTTCGATATTCGGCGACCACTCCGACGTGATGAACTGCCGCCAGTGCGGTCTCGCACAGCTCTCAACGGGCAGCGTGCAGGAGATCATGGACATCGGCGGCGTAGCGCACCTCGCGGCGATAAAGGGGCGCATTCCCTTCATGCACTTTTTCGACGGATTCCGCACGTCGCACGAAATAAACAAAGTCGAGGAGATGCCGTACGAGACGCTCGCTTCGCTTCTCGACCGCGAGGCGCTCGCCGCGTTCCGTGCCGAGGCGCTGAACCCGGAGCGCCCGATGATGCGCAGCACCGTGCAGAATCCCGACATCTACTTCCAGATACGCGAGGCGAACAACGGCTTCTACGACGCGCTCCCCGGCATAGTCGAAGACTACATGGCGAAGATAAGCGAAATAACGGGCCGCGAATACCACCTCTTCAACTACTACGGCGCGCCCGACGCGGAGGAAATAGTCATAGCGATGGGCTCAGTCAGCGGCGCGGCCGAGGAAGCCGTGGACTGGCTCAACGCGCGCGGGCGCAAGACGGGCTACGTACAGGTGCATCTCTTCCGTCCCTTCTCCGTAGAGCACCTCTTCCGCGCGATACCGAAGAGCGTGCGCAAAATCGCAGTGCTCGACCGCTGCAAGGAAATGGGTTCGAACGGCGGGCCGCTATATCAGGATATATGCACGGCCTTCTCAGGCAGCGGCATGAGCCCCGTCATAGTAGGCGGGCGCTACGGCCTCTCTTCTAAAGACACCGACCCGACGCAGCTGATAGCCGTATTCGACAACCTCGCGCAGGAAACGCCGAAGAACAACTTCACGATAGGCATAAACGACGACGTGACGCACCTCTCGCTGCAGCTCGGCCCGCGCGTCAACCCGGACGGCGCGCGTCAGCTCTCCTTCAAATTCTGGGGGCTCGGCGGCGACGGCACTGTCGGCGCGAACAAGAATACTATAGACATCATCAACAGCTACACGGGCAAATACGGACAGGCGTACTTTGAATACGACGCGAAGAAATCTTTCGGCGTCACTATCTCGCACCTGCGCTTCTCCGACACGCCGATACGCTCGTCGTACCTCGTCAAGCTCGCTGACTTCGCCGCGGCGCACAACCCGACCTACATCCAGCATTACGACATAGTCAGCGAACTGAAAGACGGCGGCACGCTGCTGCTCAACTGCCCGTGGGAGCCTGAAGAACTTGAAGAAAAAATCCCAGCTGACATACGCCGCAAGCTTGCGCAGAAGCATGCGAAGCTATATACGATAAACGCGACTAAGATAGCCGAGAAACACCACCTCGGCAGTCACGTCAACATCCCGCTCCAGTCGGCCTTCTTCCACCTCGTAGACCTCATCCCGATAGAAGACGCGAAGCGCTACATGGAAGACGCGGTACGCAAGACCTTTTTCGCCAAGGGCGACGAAGTCGTCAACAACAACATCGCGGCGATAGAAGACGGCGGCGCGATGCTCGTCAAGATAGACATCCCCGACAGCTGGCTCGAAGCAAAGGACGAACCGAAAGCGCCGCGCCCGGCGGGAGAGCCTGCAATCATCGAAAAACTGCTTGAGCCGATAAACCGCCAGCAGGGCGACGCTCTCCCGGTCAGCGCCTTCAAGGGCTACGAAGACGGCACGGTCGAGCTCGGCCTCACCGCCTTCGAGAAACGCGCGATAGCGACGCACGTGCCTGAGTGGGACCCAACGCGCTGCATACAGTGCAACCGCTGCTCATACGTCTGCCCGCACGCGGTAATCCGTCCCTACCTGCTCACCGAAGAGGAAAAAGCCGCCGCACCGCAGGGCTTCCTCACGATGCCCGCAATAGGGAACAAAGATCTCTATTTCTCGATGCAGATCAGCCGCGACGACTGCACGGGATGCGCGAGCTGCGTCTCAATCTGTCCCGCGAAGGAAAAGGCTATAAAAATGATCCCGATAGAGGAATCGAAGTCGCTGCCCGTACAGTGGGCCTACGGGCTGACGATCAGCGGCAAGGAAGGAGCCTTCGACCCGTGGACGGTGAAAGGCAGCCAGTTCCGCCAGCCGCTCCTCGAATTCTCGGCGGCATGCGCGGGCTGCGGCGAGACGCCCTACGCGAAGCTCATGACGCAGCTCTTCGGCGACCGCGTCTACTGGGCCAACGCGACAGGCTGCTCTCAGGCGTGGGGCGGCGCGATGCCAGGAATCCCCTACACGAAGAACAAGGCCGGAAAAGGTCCGGCGTGGTCGAACTCGCTCTTTGAAAACAACGCGGAGTTCAGTCTCGGAATGTTCCTCTCCGTCAGGCAGCAGCGCGAGGCGGAGAAACTCCGCGCCGAAAAGCTACTCGGCATGGAAATCCCAGCAAACCTCGCCGCGGCGCTGAAAAAGTGGCTCGACGACTTCGACGACTTCGACGAATCTCCGAAAGCCGGAGCGGCGCTCGTCTCCGCGTTAGAATCGGCGCGGCTTGAAGGCGAAGCGGCGGAGACTGCGCGCGAACTTCTCGCCAACAGGGACCACCTCTCGAAAAAAACCTTTTGGATGTACGGCGGCGACGGCTGGGCTTACGATATCGGCTTCGGCGGCCTAGACCACGTGCTCGCGATGGGCGAGAACGTCAACGCGCTGATCGTGGACACCGAAGTCTACTCCAACACCGGCGGGCAGTCCTCGAAGGCTACGCCGATAGGCGCGGTCGCGCAGTTCTGCATAAGCGGCAAGCGCGTCGCGAAAAAAGACCTCGGCGCGATGCTCATGACCTATGGCAACATCTACGTCGCGCAGGTCGCCATGGGTGCGGACATGAACCAGCTTGTCAAAGCCCTGCGAGAAGCCGAGGAATACGAAGGTCCCTCCGTCGTTATAGCCTACACGCCCTGCCTCGCGCACGGCCTCAAATGCGGCATGGGCGCGGCGCAGGCCGAGATGAAGCGCGCGGTCGACGCTGGCTACTGGATACTCTACCGCTATGACCCGCGCAAAGAAAAGCCGCTCACTATAGACTCCAAAGCCCCGACGATGGCCTACGAAGACTTCCTCGACGGCGAAGTGCGCTACTCGGCGCTCAAACGCACCTTCCCAGAAAACGCCGCGAAATACTTCGCGGAAGGTACGCGCGAAGCCGCCAAACGCTACAGAAAATACAAACACATGGAAGAAAGCCAGGAGCCGCGACACGAAGCGGCAAAAGACAGAGAAAGATAAACAGAAGCGCAAGCGCCCCGAAAGGGGCGCTTCTTTATATGAAAGCGCTTGCGCGCACCCACTTCGCCGACATGGGCCGGCACAGCAAACGATCGAGCCGCTTCCGCGAAAAATGCGGCTGCCGCGCAGTTCCACGTCGCGCCTCAGACAGCCGCGACAAGCCCTTCACCCTATACTTGCATATGGAGTCCTGATGGGATGGACGCCGCGACAGGCTCCGTATCCCGCTTTTTCCGCAACGCGCGGCAAAAGCCGCCCCCCGCGGGAAAGTCAGGCGGGGGACGGCTTCGGCGAACGAGTTATTTTTTACCCTACACCAAGAACTGGAACAGATCCGGCTTGTCGTTCAGGTATTCGTAGACGATGTTGTGTTCGTTCATGCGTTTGATGAGCGGGGCGTAGTCGCTCGCGCGCTGGAGTTCTATGCCGACTACCGCGGGGCCGCGTTCGCGCGAGTTTTTCTTCGAGTATTCGAAGAACGTTATGTCGTCGTCGGGGCCGAGCACGCGCTCGAGAAATTCGCGAAGCGCCCCGGCGCGCTGCGGGAAGCGGACTATGAAGTAGTGCTGGAGCCCTTCGTGGAGCTGCGAGCGTTCTTTTATCTCTTCCATGCGGGTTATGTCGTTGTTGCTGCCGCTTATGACGCAGACGACGTTTTTGCCGCGGATTTCGTCTTTGACGTTTTCGAGCGCGGCTACGGAGACGGCTCCGGCTGGCTCGACCACTATCGCGCTTTCGTTGTAGAGGCGCAGTATCGTCGTGCATATCTGGCCTTCGGGGACGGCGACGAGTTTATCTACGACTTCGCGGCAGATGTCGAAGGTTATGTCGCCGACTTTGCGGACGGCTATGCCGTCTGCAAAATTGTCTATCTCTGCCAGCGCGACCGGCTCGCCCTTGTCAAAGGCGGCCTTCATCGAAGCGGCTCCCGCAGCTTCGACGCCGACGACGCGTGTCTCGGGGCTGAGGTTTTTGAATACGCTGCCGACGCCGGACATGAGCCCGCCGCCGCCTATCGGGAGCAGGATGTAGTGGAAGTCGCAGCAGGCCTCGTTGAGTATGTCGAGGCCGAGCGTCGCCTGCCCTTCAATTATCTGCGGGTCGTTGAATGGGTGGATAAAGGTTCCGTCGTGCTCGCGGCACCATGCGAGAGCCTCGGAGCAAGAATCGTCGTAGGTGTCGCCGGTTAGGACGATGTTGACGTTGTCTTTGCCGAACATCTTTACCTGGTGTATTTTCTGGTTCGGCGTCGGCTTTGGCATAAATATGGTGCCCATTATGCCGAGCTTGCTGCACGCGAGGGCGACGCCCTGTGCGTGGTTGCCCGCGGAGGCGCATACTACGCCGCGCGCGAGCTCTTCTGGCGAGAGGCTCGCTATTTTGTTGTACGCGCCTCGGATTTTGTAGGAACGCACTATCTGCATGTCTTCGCGCTTGAGCCAGATGTTTGCTCCGTAACGCTCTGACAGGGGGACGTTGAGCGTGAGCGGCGTGTTGACGACGACTCCGCTGATGCGCTGTTTGGCTTTCTGTATGTCATGGAGCTGCGGACGATAGTCGGACATTGTCGTACACCTACAATTTTACGTTTATTATAGCGGTTACGCCGACGCCTTTGACGCGGCGGAACTGTTTGAGCGGGTTGAGCGAGTCTATCGGGATGAGCGCCGTGGCGCGGACGCTGCTAAATTCGCCTTCAAGCTGCGCGACGGCCTCGGTGCGGTCTATCGCGCTCTGCGTGTTCGCGCCGACCTGCGCGGCTCCGATGCGCGCGCCGTCGCCTATCGAGACTATCGGGACTACTTTGGTGTAACCTTCGTAGGCCACGCCTTTGTTGAAGGTTATTGTGTTGATAAAATCGTTCATCTGCGGCGATATCGCTGTAACGAGCCAGCCGCCCGCGATGCCGATCGCGCCTTTTTTAAGTACGTCGCCAAGGTCGAGGGCGCGCGCCGAAGGGACCGCCAGGGCGAATGTCGCGCATATCACGAAAGCCGCAGCCGCGTTTTTGACGTTCCTTTTCATCTTTATAACACTGTCCTTTCGTTTTTCGTATGAATGGGCCGGAGGTTCCCCGCCTTCGGCGCCGCTGAAGAAATTATACACTAAATGGCAAGCGTACGCTTTCGCGCGGTTCCGTCCCAGCTTGCGAAAAGGGCGGCCCGAAGGCCGCCCGGCACATGGAGGAGTATATCCCCTCAGGGAGAAGAGTATTGTGGATGTCCGCATTCAGCGGAGGAAGAGCGCATCCCGTATGTACATGAATGCTGGAATCAGCGGCGACAGCATATACCGACGCTCGTCGGATTCCCGCATCACGCTTAAACTATAAGCGAAGCGCGCCGCCGCCGCAACTTCGCAGAATTTCATCTTAAGAAACATATCTTCGCGTATTTTTCATAACAATAGACAAAACAGATAATTTAACGAAGCAACCAGTAATTCCACGTCTTTTTCTGCGCATATGACAGGCTTCGATTGATTTTAACGAAACTGCCGGTCCTATTGTCAAACGGTTTATCAACGTGCCAGCCGGCGCGTTAAGCCTCGGCCTCTGAGACGCGGTCTATAGTGAAGTAGTTCGTGCGGCGTACGCGGCGTATCTCCTCGCGCGAGACCTGGAGCAAGGCGCGGAAGCGCTTGTCCTCCGTCATTACGTGATTCGCGACGAGCGCCTTCACGCTGACGGGCTGGTTAGCCAGGTTCATCATAAGAAGGTGGCCTAGCAGGAAATTCTGTCCGTTGAACATCGACGGGAAGATCATCATAATCCTATCGAGGCGGCAGAATTCGTTTTCGAATGGCAGCCGCGTGTAGAATGAATATTCCTGTACCCGCCCCTTGTAGACTTTCGCGCATAGGCAGTAGTCGTCGAGGGACGACACTTCATGGTAGAGCTTTGCGCCGCATCCCTCGGCGTCGCGTTCTATGACGCTTCTGTGGATCGCGCGCTCTTCGCCGCCATAGTAGTATAAGTAGAGCAGCGGCGAGGCGAATACGTCGCACCCGCGCATGTCCGATACGGACGACTCTGCGGAGCACTCCTCAACAGGCAGGTTCATTAGGCTGAAGACTGATACGCGCAGCGCGCGTGCAATCTCGTAGAGGGTTTCGACGTCTATTACGATGTCGCCCGTCTCGTACTTAGAGAGCGTCGCCTTGCTCTTATGCACGGCCCGCCCGAGCTCTTCAAGCGTGCAGCGCCTGTTTTTTCTTATCTCTCTGATTTTGCGTCCCAGAGCTTCGCTTACTTGCGTCATGGCTGTTTTACCTCGTAGGCAATTATTTTTGTATATCCTGCCGGTACACGAAACCGGCACGTCTTTACACGTGTTGCATGTTGTTGTAAAAATTATTTAATTCTTATGTCATTGCGCGGCTGCGACGTGGTCTCCGCGTAACGTCTCTGATTTAGCTGCCAAGAACATTATACCAACGATTACACGATTATTGAAGAGCGTACAAGCTCTATCCGCTTGTGTTTTGTAAAAAGAAAAAACGTCGTCCTGCCGTTGGGGCGCCGTTCCGGAGAATTTACGGCTGTGCAAATTTTACGCAGGCGCGAAAAAAGGACGGCTTGCGCCGTCCTCTGAGGTTTATTTTTTACCGGCGTAACGTTAGAAGGCCTCTTCGTTCGGTCTGTGGCGTTCGTCGAGTATATCTATCATGACGCGGTCGACCGTCTTCATGCCCTCGCGTGAGACGCGGCCGACGTTCGCGACCGTCTCTTCTATCGAGGCTCCGAAAACGCCCTGCGGCACTGTCAGGCGCTGCCCTGCAAGCGCCCATTCCATCGCACAGTACGCCTCGGACGACGCAGAACCGACTTTCAGCGCGCAGCTCTCTTTCGCGCCGTCGCAGAGCATCCCCGCTATATTTGAAAGCAGCAAGCTCATAGCGCTGCATATCTGGTCGTAATTGCCGCCCATAAGGCAGGTCATACCGGCGGCGGCGCCGGTTCCGGCCGCTACCGAGCAGCCGCAGACCGGCGAGAGGCGTCCGAGGTTGCGTTTGACGAAGCTCGTAGCAAGGTGGCTGACCGCTATCGCTTTTGCGATTTCGCGGCGGCTCTTGCCAGTGCGGCGGCCCAGCACCGCGATAGGGATTATCGCCGTGATGCCGTGGTTGCCGCTGCCCGCGCTGCTCATAACCGGCATCTGCACGCCTGACATACGGGCCTCGGCCGCCGCCGACGCGGTCGTGCGTATTTCGAGCGCCACTGGTACGACGTCGCCCACCTTTTCATTGTTTTTTAGAATAAGTCCGAAATTGCTGCTCTGAAGGCTTCCCGCTCCGGACGGTTTAATGCCCTCCGCCGCTATGCGGTCGTTCATCTCTACGCCTTCCCATATGAAATCCTCGTCCTCGTCGTCCATTTCGTCGGCCATTTTGAGGACTTCGGCGAAGCGCGTCGGAAAACCGTCGTCCGCAAAACCGGACGATGAGCCGGCAGGGCGCGCCTTCTCGAACACCGCCACTCCGTCTGCAGTGACCTTGACGATGTTTGAATGGCTGCCTTCTATCAAGCACATGGCCTTGTGCTCGGGCGTGAATACCGATGCGAGCACGTAGACGCCGCCTCTGTCCTGGTCGCAGTAGATGGTCGCGCGCTTCTCCTCCACCCATGCCTCGGCCTTTTTCACGTCCTCTGGAGTAGTGTCGGCGAGCACTTCGAGGCCGCGTGAGGCGTCTCCGCAAATCGCGCCGAGCGCCGCCGCTATCGCGTTGCCGCGCGCGCCGCCCGCGCCCGGGATACCGACGGCCATCCCGTTTTTATAAATATTCGCGCTGACCGTGACGCGCACGGCCGCGACATTGCTCCGATCCGGGAGCTCGGCGCACGCGCGCGCCACCGCTAGCGCCACAGCCCCCGGCTCGGTACATCCTAGCGCCGGTTTTACTTCGCTGCGCAGAAATTCCTTCAATGCCGGCATTGATTCCTTCCTCCTCGATAAATTCGATTTGTACTGCGTTGACCGCTGACCTTTCGACATAGTCAGATTATATCATCACGTATATTCATACAGCGAGGGCGGAGCATCGGAAGTATTTCCTTCTGGCTTACAAATAGCAAAAGCAGCCTTTTTTATTTCGCCGCGTTATTGACAAAAGCGCACGCGTGGAGTAACTTCGCAGAGTTGTTTTAACATCTTCTTGCAGGAGGAATTTTTTCATGGATGCTTATATGACAGACCTGCTCGCCGCGATTGCGGTCGTGCTTAACGGCGTTCCGCAGGGACTCCTCGCGCTCTCGCTCGGCTTCGCCGCTTTCCCGACGGCGCTCGCATTTCTCGTCGGCGCGGCGGGCTCTTTCGCCTTCGACTCGGTCGCGACGGTTTCGTTCCAGGCGGAGACGATCGCGGTCACGGGGAAAATGGCGCAGTCGCGCCGCGAGAGGCTCAGCACCGTCTTCTGGGGCGGCGTCTTCGTGCTTATTCCCTCGCTGCTCGGCCTCAACGAAAAGATAGTCGAGCTCGTCGGCCCGACTGTCGTCACCTCGATGATGGCGGGCGTCGGCGTTATGCTCGCATATCTCTCCATAGACCTTTTCGAGTCGGAGAAGTATTCCGGCGGCGTTTCGATGGTCTCAGCGCTAGCCGTGTGGTTCATAACGGGCGACCTCGCCAAGACGGTCATCGCCTCCGTCATCATCGCGACGATAGCCTTCAACATTCTGAAAAACATGGGCAAAGTCACGCAGCAGCACATCGACGTCGATATGTCCAACGAAAAGCTCACGACAAGCAACATCGAGTGGAAAATATGGGAGCATCCGAAAATCATCGCGGGCGCGCTCGGCCTCTTGTGCCTCAACGTCGGCGCCAACATCAGCTTCGGCAAGGTCACGGGCAGCATCGCTGGCGTGGACGCGAACATCGACCACCTCGCGATATACTCGTCGCTCGCGGACATGTTCTCGTCCTTCTTCGGCGGCGGCCCAGTCGAGGCTATAATTTCCGGCACGGCGACCGCTCCGCACCCCGTCGGCTCCTCCGTGCTTATGATGCTGATGATGGCGGCGATACTTTTCCTCAAGCTGCTTCCCGTCATCGGCCGCTACCTGCACAGCTCGTCAATCGCGGGCTTCCTCTTCGTCCTCGGCGTATTCGTAACATTCATTTCCAACATTCAGGCGGCTATCGCGAGCGCTCCCGCGGCGCTGGGGCCTTTCGGCTTCTCTCCGTGGGGCATGGTGATAGGCGCAACGGTAATCGCGACGGCGCGCTGGAATCCCTTCTACGGGCTTCTCGCGGGCGTCGCAATCAAGGTTATTTTCGGACTTTAACGGAGGATTTCAAAAATGGCTGAATTCTACACGCTTCACCTCTGCGGCCTCACTCGCGAGCTTAAGAAGGTACGCGTCGCGCCGCATCTTACGATCGCGTCGTTCGTCATGCTCGGCGACACGCAGCTGATAGAAAAGAGCGCAGACGCGCTTCTTGAGAAAATCCGCGGGCTCGGGCAGATAGACATGCTCGTATGCCCCGAGGCTAAGGGCATCCCCCTGACGCACGCTATAGCGGCGCGCATTGGAGTCGACTACGTAGTCGCGCGCAAGTCGGTCAAAGCCTACATGGAGCACCCGATTATAGAAGAGACGAAGTCGATAACGACCTCGGAGAAACAGATAATAGTCATTGACGAGATGGACGCTGCGAAGCTCGACGGCAAGCGCGTCTGCGTCGTAGACGACGTAGTATCGACCGGCGGCTCGCTGCATTCTCTCGAAGCGGCGCTTGCGCATACCGGCTGCACCGTCGTCAGCAAAGTCGCCGTGCTGCTCGAAGAGGGCGGCTACGACGGTAAGGATCTGATTTATCTCGAAAAGCTGCCGGTCTTCAAAGACTAAAAACACGTCTGTAATTCCGTGCAGCCGTCCGCTAACGGCAAAACGCCGGGTTCGATAATGAGCCCGGCTTTTTTGATAATAACCCACAAATATAAGAAAACAGGCGCGGTTATGAGACTCCCCAGCGCGGCATACGGCGTTTTCAGACTCCGCCACGGTACATATTTAACGGCGCCGGATGGCCGGGGCCAGCCCGGCATAACAAAACGGCTGTTTCTGTTATAAAGTGAACGCAATATAAACGCGGCTGCGGCGCAGGAAAGGCGTCGCGCGCTTCTGACGGCGCTAATAGCCGCCTTTTGCAACGTAGCGTTCGCGTTCTTCTGCTTTTGCGGCAAAATAGGCACAAAGCCGCTGCGCGTGATAAACGCGATATGCGGCGCGGCGATAATCTTCTACGGCTTGGAGCTGCTGCCGAACGGGCTGGCGATGTTCTTATAAAATAAAAGGGAACGCGTATATATTGAATGGCGTACTGAAAGACACGGCGGAGCGCCCCAGTCTGCAAAAAAATGCGACGAGGGACGCTCCGCAGGTCTGATATTAAAGGCGCTGTTTCGAAACGCCGGAGAGCAGTTTCTTCAGCTCGTTCCTGTCTGGCACGCGCCCGCACACGACAACCTTGCCGTTTACGACGAGCGTCGGCGTCGACATCACGCCGTAGGCCGCTATGCTTGGAAAATCCGTTACGTGTTCAACAGAAACAGGCAGCCCCAGCTCCTCGATCACAGACCTTACAGACGCGTCAAGCTCCCTGCATCTCGCGCAACCGGTGCCAAGCACCTTCACCGCTGCGCCGGAATCTCCTGCGTTAGATGCTGTATTTTTTTCCGCTGAATAATCCCATTGGTCATCATTTCCTTTTTTTTATCTGATAAATAACGGCTGCGCCGCGTTGAATATATAGCCGACTGCGATTATGCCCGCCGCGCATACGGCGACGAAAGTCCACAACAGGCGCGGCTTTATCGCTTTTCGCAGCATAACGAGAGATGGCAGAGAAAGCGTCGTCACCGCCATCATGAAGCTCAGCGCAGTGCCGAGGCGCGCGCCCTTATATAACAGCGCTTCCGCGACCGGGATAGTGCCGAAAATGTCTCCGTACATCGGGATGCCGACAAGCGCCGCCAGCACGACGCCGAAAGGATTGCCGCCACCGAGCGCGCTTTCAATCCAATTCTGCGGAAGCCAGTTATGGATAAACGCGCCTACGCCCACGCCTATTACGACGTATGGGAAGACCTTCTTCAAGGTGAACGCCGTCTGCCCGCGGGCGTAAAGCAGCCGCTCGCGTCTCGACGGCTCGGCTGCGCCTCCCTCCGCCGCTTTTATGCCGCGTGTGAAATCTTCAACGTATGATTCCATGCGCATCCGCTCGATAAGCGTTCCCCCGGCGACGGCGATAATCAGGCCGAGCACCGCATATGCGGCCGCGACTTTAAGCCCGAATATCCCGGTCAATATTACGAGGCTTCCCAAATCTGCCATCGGCGATGAAATCAAGAAAGAGAAGGTTACGCCGAGCGGCAGCCCAGCGCTGGTGAATCCGATAAAAAGCGGGATGGACGAGCAGGAGCAGAAGGGAGTGACCGTGCCGAGCAACGCGGCCGCGCCGTTCGCCCAGACGCCGTGAAAGCGCCCCAATATCCTGCGGCTGCGCTCAGGCGGGAAATAGCTCTGAATATACGAAATGATGAAAATCAGCGCGCACAGCAGCACCGTAATCTTTATCACGTCGTAGATGAAGAAATTCAGGCTCCCCGCCCCAACGCGACGAAACGTCGACGCCCGCGGATGCCAGCGCGGCGGAAACGAGCGAATTCAGCCATTTCATTCCTAGCAGCTGATTCTGCACAAAATCCCAAATCAACTGGAAACGCCCCCTTCCGCTCCGTTGCGGATAATGGCGACGATGTACTGCTTGAACGCAAGAAACGTTTCGAGATTAAGAGAATAATGCTGCCATTTGCCCTCTTTCCGCGCATCTGCAAGGCCGCATTCGCACAATATTTTCATATGGCGCGAAAGAGTCGGCTGCGTTATTTCAAAACGCTCAAGCGGCTTGCAGGCACATTTCTCGCCTTCTGCCAACATCTGTATTATCTGAAGCCTGTTGCTATCTCCCCTATCTCCCAAAGCACGGCAAATAAGAGCGACGTCTATCGTGTTCATAGTGCCTCTTCGTATAGATAATCATCTATGCGAGGGTTATAATTATCCATATAGATAAAAGCCAATATATTATAGCCGCATTGAACGCCGCATCCGTTTGCAGGGACAACGGTAATGGATTTATCTGAACCTCACGTCTATAGAATCAGCACGAACGTCCCTATAGCTATCAGTGCGCCGCCGATGATGGTCTTTGCCGTAACGGCTTCGTGGAGGAGGACGAAGGCCATGATGATGCCGAGAACGACGCTGAATTTGTCCACAGGTATGACTTTCGACGCTTCGCCGATCTGGAGCGCTTTGAAATAAAAGAGCCACGACGCGCCCGTCGCAAGGCCAGAGAGGACGAGGAATACCCAGCTTTTCCTCCCTATGCTCCACAGTCCGCCCTCAGTCCCCGTCGCGAATACGACGAGCCAGGCCATGACGAGCACGACCGCCGTGCGCACCGCAGTAGCAAGATTAGAATTGACGCCCTCAATCCCGACCTTCGCAAGTATCGAAGTCAAAGCCGCAAAAAACGCGGAACATAAAGCGTAAACGGGCCACATGCTTAACCCCTCCGTCAAACTGGCAAATTACAGCGTGAGAATTCCGCGCCGCATGTTTGTACAATAATACTCCGCAAACGCCGCGCTTGCATTAAAAAGGGGCCGCGGAGGCGGCCCCTTTGTTCGCATATTTTTGCGCTTTCGCGCGTTTCGTTACTGTTCGATGAACTCTCCGCGCTTCTCGCGGTTGAGCGCCGCGAAGCCCTCCTTCGTCATGAGCAGCGCGAGGATGAGGAGCAGAACGCTGATGAGGGCAAGGATGTAGTTCGGGTGTCCGCTCATGAGCGTCGCCTTGATTTCTATCACGATTCCCGCCATGCTGGTGACGAGCATGAACCAGAACGGGATGAGAAGGAAGGTCGCCTTCTTCTTGAGGCCGCGGATTATCCACATCGCTATGCCGAGTATCGCGAGCGCCGCGACGAGCTGGTTCGACGCGCCGAAGACGGGCCAGATGACCTGCCACGCCGGTATCGGATTTCCGTCGGGGCCCTTGGCCTTGACGTAGACGAGGACGAGCGCGATTGCGACGGCGATTATCGTCGCGAGGTACTTGTTGACCTTGTAGTTCGTTATCTCCTGAATCTGGTAGCGGGCGAGGCGCGTCGCGGTGTCGAGCGAGGTGAGCAGGAAGGTGTTGACCGCTATCGCTCCGAGGCGCGTGCCGAGCACGGGGTCGATGCCGATTATCGCGCAGAACTGGCCGAAGCCCGCGGCGAAGGTGCCGACCGGGCCGCCCTTCTGGATTCCGCCCGCGACCATCATCGTGCCGAGCGCGATGACGGCGACGAGCCCTTCGAGGAGCATAGCGGCGTAGCCGACGGGCAGGGCGTCGCGCTCATGCGAGAGCTGCTTCGAGGTCGTGCCGGAGCCGACGAGCGAGTGGAAGCCCGATATAGCGCCGCAGGCGACGATGACAAAGAGCATCGGCCACATGTCGGCCTTCGTAAGGCCGAACCAGTTCATCTCGGGCGCGAACATCGGCACCGCGCCGCTGTCCATCGAGCCGCCGAATATCATTCCTATCGCGCCTATCGCGGCGGCGAAGTACAGGAAGTACGAGGCGAGGTAGTCGCGCGGCTGGAGCAGCAGCCAGACGGGAAGGACGGAGGCGCAGAGGATGTAGATAGCGATGAAGAAGTTCCACCAGTCTGAGCTGTGAGTGAATATCTTCGCGATGATGGGCCAGTCGCCGCCCTTGATGGAGCAGAAGGCTATTATCGCGAGCATGACGACGGTGACAAGCTTGAGGTTCATGTTGAAGCGGTAGATGAGCAGCCCCGAGACGACCGCGAGCACGATGTACATGCAGCTGACGAAGGCGACGACGGGGTCGAGCACGAAGGTCGCCGTCGTAAGGACTGTGAAGACCGCGACGACGAGGAAGAGCGAGAGTATCGTAAATATAAGGAAGAGTTTCTTCGCCTTGTGGCCTATCCAGCGGTCGATGACCTCGCCGATCGACTTTCCGTCGTGGCGCATCGAGGCCATGACGGCGCCGAAGTCATGCGGGCCGCCGAGGAATATAGAGCCGAATATACACCATATTATAGTCGGGAGCCAGCCGAACATCGAAGCCGCCGTTATAGGCCCGACGATCGGGCCCGCGCCGGCAATCGACGAGAAATGATGGCCCAGCACGACCGCGGGGTGCGTCGGGCAGTAGTCCATACCGTCGTTGAGACGCTCAGCGGGCGTGACGTTATGGTTGTCGAGGTTGTAGACCTTCGCCATAAAACGTCCGTAAAAAATGTAGCCGAGTACCAAGCAGATGATTGATACTGCGAACATCATGAAGAACATAAACGTTCCACCTCCATAAATTTTTATAAAAAAGCCGGTGCTGCCCGGACAATTTTAATCTACCACCATCCGCGCCTTTATCCGACGCGCGCGGGCTTCTCTCTGCCGAGTTTCCGCATGGCTGCGTGTACCAAATAGCCCACGTCCTCGACGGTCTTCGGGACTTCGCCGGATACCGGTAGGAAATGCAGCTCCACGAAGCCGCGCAGGCCGAACATAATGGAGCTTTTCTTCATATGATATCTCCCGGCTTCACGAAGGAAGACGAAGCGTTGGACGAGCAGATCGCTTTCGGATTTCGCGCCCTTGCGCAGCCGCTCCGCCTCCTCCTCGGCGTCGTATCGCCAGACGAGATAGTCGTCGGCGTAATAGCGCGCGATCTCGCCCATGAGGCCGGACTTCACCATTGAGACGCGCCGGTAAAGTCCAGAGGCGGAGCCGCTGCTCCACGGCGTGAAGCGCCACTCGCTCCAGATGTCCGACGCTTCGGCAAGATATGAGAAATCAGCCATTACACCACCGCCGCCGAAAGAAATCCGGGCCAAAAGGCCAACGTGCATATTACCTTAAAGACTTTCAATTTGCAATATTGCCGATAAAATGTTCTTTCGTCTCCGCGCTTCCGCAAAAACGCGCAAATTTCGCGAGAAGCGCAAAAACGCAAACCGCCGCCGCTCCGCCGCCTTAATTTCGCCACGCTGCGGCCAATTCAAAAAATAATAATTTTTTCAGTAAGCAGCGGCGGGCAATCCCGCGCCGCCGCGCGAAGCGATACGAGACGCCGCGCGGCGGGGGAAAACGCCGTAAAATAAGCGGAACTGCGGGCCAACGTAGTGAGAATTTATACATTGTGGTAAAATAGGAACGGCATATATGTATTTCTGCCGATTTGTTTTTTGCGAATACTTTTTGCTCCTGCTCTTGAAAGCCGGGGAAGCCATAACATATGACGTTTTTCTATTCCATATAAACTGGAGGCGCCGCTATGCGGGAAGAGGTCATTGAACGTGTGTCGCGGGAGAAGATAATCGCAATCGTGCGCGGAGTTGGCAGCGAGCAGTGCATGAAGGTCGCCAAAGCGCTTTACGACGGAGGCATAAGGCTCATGGAGGTCACCTACGACCAGAGCCGCCCCGAGAGCTGGAGCGCGACCGCAAGGGCGATAGGAGACATCGTGCGCGCCTTCGAGGGCAAAATGCTCGCCGGCGCGGGGACTGTGACCGAACCTTCGCTCGTCGATCTGACGCGCGAGGCCGGCGGACTTTTCATAATTTCACCAGACACCGACACAGACGTAATAAAGCGCACGCGCGAGCTCGGGCTCGTCTCGATGCCGGGCGCGCTGACGCCGAGCGAGATTATGACGGCGCACCGCGCGGGCGCGGATTTTGTGAAGCTCTTCCCCGCCGCGGACATGGGGCCGGGCTATCTGAAGGCTGTGCGCGCTCCGCTGAACCATATCAAGCTCATGGCCGTCGGCGGCGTCAACGAAAAGAACGTCGCGGATTTCCTCGCGGCCGGCGCGATAGGCGCGGGCGTGGGAGGCAACCTCGCGAACCGCGCGTGGATAGAGGACGGCGAGTTCGGCAGAATCACGGAGGCGGCGCGCGCGCTGACGGCGGCCGTCGCTGCGTTCCGCAAATAGCGCCGCGCCGTAGGTTTCAGACAAAGCGCGTTTTTTAAAGCAGGGTTTTGAGCGCCCGACAAGGCGTCAAAAATAAACCGGAGCCGCGGAGCAAAGCCGCTCCGGAATCTTTGAAGAAAGAGGTACAGCGGTTATGTTGAAGAAATTAGTGGTTGTTGCAGCGGTGTTCGCCGTCGTCTTTATGGGCGCGGCGCAGAGGGAGGCGGAGGCTGCGGCCCCGGACTTCTCGAAGATGAGCGTAACGTGCGTCGTCCCCTACGACGCGGGCGGCGGCACGGACGCGGTTATGCGCGGACTTGCGGACGCGGCTAAGGGCTCGTTCAAGAACATCGCGGTCGAAAACCGCTCCGGCGCGGGCGGAGCCATCGGCATGCTCTACGGAGCCAACGCGCCCAAGGACGGCTCCATCATCACGATGATCACCGTCGAGCTCGCGACGCTGGAGGCGATGGGCAACAACGCGGGACTCACCTACACGATGTTCAAGCCCATCCTCATGATCAACTCCGCGGCCTCCGCGATAACGGTCAAGGCCGACGACAAACGCTTCAATAATATCCAGGACTTTATCGAATACTCAAAGCAGAACGAAGTTCAGGTCGGCAACTCCGGAATCGGAGCCATCTGGCATCTCGCGGCGGCCGGACTCGCGAAGGAAACCGGCTCGAAGTTTAAGCACGTCGGCTACGACGGGGCGAACGGAGCCATAACGGACCTGCTCGGCGGACACATCGACGCGGTGTCTGTCTCTTACGCCGAGGTCGACTCCTTCGTGCGCTCCGGCAAGCTCAAGGTCCTCGCCGTCATGTCGAACGAGCGCCTCGCGGCACAGCCCGACGTTCCGACCTTCAAGGAGTGCGGCTACAACGCGGTGCTCGGTACGTGGCGCGGCCTCGGCGTCCCCGCGGCGACCCCGGACGAGGTCGTGAACGAGCTCTACCGCATCTTCTCCGAAGCGGCGGCCTCCGACCAGTTCAAGCAGTTCATGGCGAACACCAACAACGTCATCGAAATCCAGGACGGCAAGACCTTCGAGAAGACCATCGCCGACCAGCTCGCGCTCTATAAGGAGCTCGTCGATTCGCTCGGACTCAAGGTGAAATAACGGCTTCCGTCCGTCAGAGACGCAGTACGCAGCGCGGGGGAGCGGCTTACGCGGCACGCTCCCTGTCGCGCTTTAACGCTGAATACAGGGGGAATAACCTATGAAAAAAGGCAACCTCGTTTTGGCTGCTTTGTGCATACTGTTGGGTATCGGCATCATCGCCGTCTCCTCCACCTACCCAACCGCCAAGAGCTACGGCACCGGTGTTCCCGGCCCCGGGCTGTGGCCTATGGCGATATCCATCGTAATGCTGGGGTGCGCCGCCGTCCTGCTCTACCGCACATGGAAGCTGCCGCCGGAGAAGAACACGCCGGTAGACCTTTCCAGCTCCGGTACGAAGCGCGCCTACATCTCGATGGCGATACTGATCGTGTACGTTCTCGTCTTGGAGACTCTGGGTTTTATCATCGCCACAACTATCCTCGAATTTATATTCATCAGATGGTTCTCAAAGAAAAGCTATGTCGTGTCGTTCCTCATAGCGGCGGCGATCACGGCCGTCGTCTTCGGCATATTCCAGTTCGTGCTGAACGTGCCGGTCGGTTCGTTCGGGCTCATCAAGATGTGACAGGAGGCTTTGAATCATGGATTTGCTTGCTGAAATATTCAGTACCTGTCTGACTCCGATAGTCTTCCTCTATATGGCGGCGGGCGTGCTCTGCGGGATATGCATCGGCGCTCTGCCCGGGCTGACCGCAACGATGGGCGTCGCTCTGCTGCTGCCGATGACCTTCGGCATGGACGCGGCGCAGGGCATACTTATGCTGATAGGCATTTACTGCGGCGCTATCTACGGCGGCTCGATATCCGCCGTCCTGCTGCACACTCCCGGCACGCCCGCGTCTGCGGCGACCGCCATCGACGGCTACGCTATGGCTAAGAAGGGCGAGGCGGGGCGCGCGCTCGGCGCGGCGACGCTCGCGAGCTACATCGGCGGCATCGTCTCCGTGCTCTGCCTCTGGCTCATCAGCCCGCAGCTCGCGAAGCTCGCGCTGCAGTTCAGCTCGGCGGAGTTCTTCCTTCTAGCGGTCTTCGGCCTCTGCATAATAGGCAACATCTCCGGCGAGGACATAGAGAAGGGGCTCATATGCGGCTGCTTCGGCATACTCGTCGCGACGATAGGCATAGACAGCGTCACGAGCTACATACGCTTCTCGCCCGAGGGCAACTTCAACTTTATGGGCGGCATCAACTACATCCCGATAATGATAGGGCTTTTCGCGATGAGCCAGGCCTTTGAAAATATCGAGAGCATCTTCTCAAAGGACGAGATAGAGGTCGAGCTTACGAACATTCTGCCCAAGAAAGAAGACCTGAAGAAAATCTTCCGCATCGCGCCCGTCACGGGACTCATAGGAACTATCATAGGAATAATCCCCGGCGCGGGCGCGGACATCGGCGCGTTCGTCGGCTACAACACGGCGCGCAGCATCGCCAAAGAGCCGGAGCTCTTCGGCAAGGGCTCAATCGAGGCGGTCTCCGGCCCGGAGGGCGGCAACAACGGCGTAACGGGCGGAGCGATGATACCGATGCTCACGCTCGGCGTCCCGGGCGACGCTGTGACGGCGATTATGATAGGAGCGCTTACCATACAGGGACTCGCCCCCGGGCCGATGCTCTTCGAGACCAACGAAGCCCTCGTCTACTCCATATTCCTCGGAATGTTCATAGCGAACACGCTGATGTGCATATTCGGCTTCGCCGGCATCAGGCTCTTCACGAAGGTTCTCAGCGTGCCGAAGGGGATACTGACGCCCGCGATATTCGTGCTCTGCATAATCGGCTCCTTCGCGATGAAGAACAGCCTCTTCGACGTATGGGTCATGCTCGTCGCGGGCATCGTCGGATATTTCCTCGGCAAGGTGAAGGTCCCGACAAGCCCAGCGATACTCGGCCTCATCCTCGGGCCGATGGCGGAGAAGAACTTCCGCACCGCGCTGCTGAAATCCGGCGGAGACCCGGGCGTCTTCTTCGACTCGGTAATCTGCTGGTTCTTCATAGCGCTTATAGCGGTGAGCCTCTTCGGCGGACAAATCAAAAAGCTCTTAATGAGCAGAGGCAGGAGCGCGAAATAACTCTTCGCCCGACGACCGCAGCGCCGCGCCCCGACGGAGCGCGGCGTTTTGATATATAAAATTGAAAAGGAGCGCAAATAATGCCGAACGACATGTTTTCACTCGAAGGACGAACGGCGCTGGTGACGGGCGGGGCTTACGGCATAGGCTTCGCCATCGCGGAGGCTCTCGCTGAGGCGGGCGCGCGCGTGGCCTTCAACTGCCGCAGCCGCGAAAACCTCGGCGCGGCGATGGAGGCCTACCGCGCCAAGGGCATAGAGGCGCGCGGATACATCGCCGACGTAACGGACGAAGCCGCCGTGCGCGGGCTAGTCGCGCAGATTGAGGGCGACCTCGGCGCGATAGACATACTCGTCAACAACGCCGGAATTATAAAGCGCATACCCATGACCGAGATGAGCGCGGAAGATTTCCGCCAAGTCGTCGACATCGACCTCGTCGGCCCCTTCATCTGCGCGAAGGCCGTGATACCCGGAATGATAAAGAAGGGGCGCGGCAAGATAATCAACGTCTGCTCGATGATGAGCGAGCTCGGGCGCGAAACCGTCTCGGCCTACGCGGCGGCCAAGGGCGGGCTGAAAATGCTGACGCGCAACATCTGCGCGGAATACGGCGCGGCCAACATCCAGTGCAACGGCATCGGCCCCGGCTACATAGCGACGCCGCAGACCGCGCCGCTGCGCGAGCGCCGGGCAGACGGCAGCCGCCACCCGTTCGACAGCTTCATCGTCTCGAAGACTCCCGCGGGCCGCTGGGGAACGCCGGAGGATCTGAAAGGCCCCGCCGTCTTCCTAGCCTCCGACGCCTCGAATTTTGTCAACGGACACATTCTTTACGTCGACGGCGGCATTTTAGCCTACATCGGTAAGCAGCCGTAACTTTGGCGATACGACGGCGGACAGGCGGCGCATTCACGCGCCGCCTGATTTTTTTGACTTTCCCTTAAACGTTTTGATTTTGTCTCTCTGATGAAAAGTTTGCGCTACGAGCGCCATGCGGTGTATCGTTTGTTCGCAGGCATGAAGGGCAACGAGAGCGCGTACGTCTACACATATTTCATCTGCGCGCTGATGGTGGCGGTCTTCATCGTATCTTCCGCCAACAAGAAGGTCCTTTACACGCTGCGTTACAAAGCGCCGTTCTATTCCTTCATTTTCCTGATGTTCCTCGCCTGCGACTGGATGACGCTCAAGACTGGGCTCCTCGTCCTTCCATACTTCCCGTGGGTCGACCAGGTGCTACGGGCCTTCATCTCCGACCGCGCCTACATGGCGGAATGCACGGTCAACTCACTGATACTGCTCTTCACTGGCTACTTCACGGGCGCGGGGCTCGGCCTTGTGACCGGCGTTGCCTGCGGCTGCAACAGGCGCGTCGGCTACTGGATAGCGCCCTGCATGAAGCTGTTTGGAGCCATCTCCTCGACGACATGGCTGCCGGTCGTCATGGCGCTCGCCTCGACGCTCTTCAAGGGCAGCGTCTTCATCACAGCCCTCGGCGTGTGGTTCTGCGTCACGATCGCGACGCAGACGGGCATCAACGACATCGAGAAATCGTTCTTCGAGGCGGCGCGCGCGCTCAGCGCGAAGGGCTCGCAGCTCGTCTTCCGCATAGCGATACCCTTCGTCATACCGAACATCTTCCCGGGGCTGACGCAGGGCATGAGCTCCGCCTGCACGGCGCCGCTCGTCGCCGAGACGATAGGCGTCGAGTCCGGCCTCGGCTGGCACATAACGTGGCAGAAGAGCTGGGCGCAGTACGGCAAGATGTACGCAGCCATCGTCCTGATATGCATGATATTCGTCGTAGTCAACGCGCTGCTCTCTTTCGTCAAGAGAAGGGGCCTGCGCTGGCTGGAAGGAGCGGTCCACGAATGAGTGAAAACATCTTAAAGCTCGAACACGTCTCGAAGAGCTTCGCGCGCGCCGACGCGGCGGACGTTACGAACGCGCTGCAAGACGTCAGCCTCGAGGTGTGTATCGGCGAGTTCATCCGCATCGTCGGCGCGTCCGGCTGCGGCAAATCGACGATTCTGCGCCTCATAGCGGGGTTGATTGCGCCGACGACGGGGACGATAACGCTCGACGGAAGGCCGATAACGAAGCCGTCGCCGGAGCGCGGCATGGTCTTCCGGAAACCGACGCTCTTCCCGTGGCTCGCCGTTGAGGACAACGTTTCATTCAGCCTCCGCATGATGTACCATACCGAAGGCATGCGTGAAAAGGTCGATAAGCTCATAAAGATGGCGAGGCTCGAAGAGCTCTGCACGTCGTACGAAGCTGTCGCGCGCGCACGAAAAAGCCAGCGAATGGATAATGAACAACCGCGAAGAAGCCGTCAAAATCCTTCAGGCCAACAATTGGGCTTCCGGCCCCTACGACCTCGTGCTTGAGATATTCAAGACCTACGACTTCAGCATCAGCGACGAACTCACGAAGCAGACCCTCCGCGACACCATCAACGACTACAAGAAATTCGGTCTGATCGCCCTGAGCAAAGACACGGAAGCCATCATCAAACAGGTCTGGGATCTGGTGCAGACTAACAACCTGCCCACCTCAACGCAATCCTCCAAGGCAAGGCGGCCTCATAAGGGGCCGCCTTGCCGCATGAACAGAGATCTACGCTTAGAATGTGACAAATAAGAGGCCATAAGAGATTCCTCCTGGGCCTCTTTATGTATGCCAAGACTGACTACATCAATCCCATAAATTTAGGCAGGAAAAGCGTAAACTGAGGGAAAATCGATAGAATAACCAGCCCGACCAGCATAGCCAACAGCATAGGCATGACAGGAGGAGTCAGTTCTTCTATGCTTAAATCGCTGATTTTACAACCGACGTACAAACTGACTGCAACAGGAGGCGTGACGCACCCAATCGCGACCATTATCGCCAGCATTACGCCAAACCAAATCGGATCCCATCCGAAGTTCGCCATTATCGGCATAATGAGCGGAAGGAACACGTACATCAGCGAAATCGCGTCCAGCAGCATGCCGCCTAGGAAGAGGATAAAGTAAATCATCAGAAGCGTGACATATTCGTTGCTGGAAATGCCGAGCAGCAGCGCAGAGGTCTTTTCAACTAGACCGACGCTGTCGCTGACCCACGAATAGAGGCCTGCACAGGCGGTTATGAACATGACTGTCGCCGATCCCATAAGCGCATCGACCAGTATCTCATATATCACCTTAATCGAGAGCGAGCGGTAGACTACCGCACCCACAAACAAACCGTAGAAACAGGCCACGGCCGCCGCTTCCGTAGGAGTGAAGATTCCACCGTATATACCGCCGAGAATTATGACAGGCACCATCAGCGCAAAGAACGCGTCTTTAAACGCACGGAACAAATCGCCTTTTTCTCTTACAATTGTGTCGCCGTGGTAGCCGTGTTTTCTGGAACTGAGGTAGACGGAAATTATAAGACAAAACGCAATTAAAAATCCCGGCAGGAATCCCGCTGCGAATATCGCGCCTATCGATACGCCAGTGATGACCCCGTACATTATGAAGGCGATGCTCGGCGGGATGATCGACGACAGGCCGGATGCCACAGATACGACTGCCGTAGCGAAAGGTTTATTGTAGCCGGACTCCACCATTCCAGGAATCAGTATTACGCCTAGCGCCGCTACAGTAGCCGCAGAAGACCCGCTGACGGCCCCCCAGAAGGCCGAGACGATAACCGTTGCAATTGCAAGACCGCCGGTCAGATGGCCGAAGCTGAGACGAATCAGGTTGATTATCCTTGTAGCGATTCCTGCTCTGCTCATTATGTTACCCGCCAGTATAAAGAACGGAATCGCAAGCAGAGGGAACTTCGCTATATTCGCAAAAAAGTTATAGCTGGTCATCGGCAGGCCGAGATCGCACTTCCACGCGACCACTAGCGACGCCGTTCCGATTGCAATCGCAATAGGAACCTTGGTTATCAACAGCGTCAAAAAAATTATTACAGTCCAAAACGCCGGATCATAAAAAATATCCATAAGCTTGCACCCTTCTAATAGTTGTCAGTCTTTAAATCTGAATATAAACGAACCAGGATTCGCACCATAGTCAATATTGAAATCAAAGGCATCGAGACTGTGAAGTACCACACGGGAAGCCCTGTCGCCTCAGTTGTAACCCCCATCAGCATCTCGTCGCAGACCTCAAGGTATCCGTAGTACATTAATGCCACAAAGAACAGCATGCTCACCAGCATGATAAAAATATACAGATATTTTCTGACGGATTTTGGAAAACGCTCGTACAACAGCGAGACGCACATATTACTGCCATGTTTAAACGCGCTTGAAACGCCAAGAAGTGTAGCCCATACGAACATATACAGCGTAAGCTCTTCTGTGAACGCTATTGAGAAATGGAAAAAATATCTCGTTATAACGTTGATAAAACTTATCGTAGCCATAAGAGCAAGAAAGATTGCCCCTAAAAGTTCTTCCATATGGTCAAGCCAGTATTTCATAATAATCCCTCCAGTTGAATACAGCCAGCGTAGCTGCATGCGCCGACTGTATTCATCATGTGTTGCTTATCTGACGGAAGCCATGTCCTCTTGGGCAAGCTTAATCAAATCTTCGCCTATTATCTCAGTCCACTTTTCGTAGACGCTGTTTACCTTTTCTCTGAAGGGTTTTATATTGTCGGCGGAAAGAATATTCAGCTGCGTTCCGTGCTCTGTCAAATACGCTCTCGGGTCGATGGCACCTTCGGAGTTATCCGCGGGCATGAGACCTTTCTCGGTCAGCCATTTTTCTGCCGTGCCGTCGTCAAGGTTGAGGCGGCTGAGGCATCTATTGTACATACCGGCCTCTTCAGCACATTCAGCTATGATTTTCTGAATGTCTGCGGGGAAAGAATTCCAGATTTTCTTGTTCACCGTATATACGATAGGATCTATCCAGTAGCTCCATTCTGTAACATACTTCTGGAATTCATAAACTTTGTACGAAATGATGTATGAATATGGGTTTTCATGCCCGTCAACTACGTTCTGCTGCAAAGAGGTCACCGTCTCGTTCCAGTTGATGTTGACGGGGTTTGCTCCGAGTGCTTTGAACACATCGAGCAGGATTGGGCTGCCAACTACACGTATTTTCAAGTTCTGAAGGTCTTCCGGCGTTTTGATCGGGCGGACGTTGTTGGTAAGCTCACGAGCCCCCTGTTCGCCCCATCCAATTACCTCGATGCCCATCTTACTGAGACGCGCTTTAAGCTCAGCCCCGGTTTTGCCGTTTTCTATCGCGTCAAGCGCCTTGTATTTGTTGGGCTCGGAAGAGACGAACCACGGCAGAAGGAACAAGTTGCCGGCGGGGAACTGCGGAGCCCAGTTCATGAAGGTCGATATTGAAAAGTCGCCCACTCCGTTCCTCATAAGCATAAATTCATTGGATGCCTTACCGGCAAAAAGCGAGCCGTTCCAGTAAACTTTGATGTTTACCTTTCCGCCGGTCTTTTTCTTTACCTGTTCAGCAAAGTAAGCAACCGCCTTGCCTGGAGGCGTTATCTCAGAGACGTTCGTGCTCATCTTGTATTCTGCCTTAAACTGCTCCGCTGCAGAGGCAGAACCGGCGACTCCAAGCAGCGCCGCCACCATTGTTGCGCAGACTAACTTCTTAAACATATTCCCTACATCCTGATTGTTTTATAAGTAGCGCCAGCAAAATTTATTTACAGGCGACTACGTTCTTTAACGCTTTCCCTTCGATAAGGTTGTCGATATTGTGCGCTATCACGCCGTACCTGCGCCGCGTGAGCTCTTTAGTCCAAGCGCACGAGTGCGGCGTGCATATCACATTAGGCATTGATTCGAATGGATAGTCCGCAGGAGCCACTTTGTCATCCGATGTCTTTGGATAGCACCACCATACGTCAAGCACGGCCCCGGCAATCTTTCCGGCGGAGAGCGCCTCGTACAGGTCTTTTTCAGCTACGATAGGCCCGCGCGACACATTGACCAATACGGCATCCTTTTTCATTGCGTCGAATACGTCGCAATTAATCATTGACTTTGTCTCGGGCGTCAACGGACACGTAACGACAAGAAAATCCGCCTTCCCCAATACCTTATCAATCTCTTCATTTTTCAATAATATTTCTGACAATCCCTCTTTATCTGTCGCGTATTTGTCAACCGCCGCGATGTGCATACCGAACGCCCTCGCCCTTCTGGCAATTTCACGGCCTATACTGCCGAACCCCACAAGCACAAGATGCTTGCCGAATAGTTCTCCATGCGGCACACGCGACAGATATTCGCCGCTCCACTTCTCGAACGAGAAGTTCTTTCTCATTGCCAAGAGACGGATTTCCCATTCTAGCATGGCGAGCATTACATATTCCGCTATCGGAATTTGATGTTCGTAAACGTTACATACAATGGCATCCGGCGGCACGGCAGACATATCTATCCCGTCAAGGCCGGCGCCAGGCACATGCAGAAGCCTAAATTTTAGATTATGCGGCTGCGGGCGGCTGAATTTCAACGTTACGACGACATCGTCTTCCGAAATTATGCCGTCGTATTCTGAAGAAAAAGCTGCCTCCGAGGGAAGTGCAACAACTTCAAGCCGGTGTTCGGATTGGGCTGTCAGCTCGTCCTTGTGTTTTGCCGCTTCTCCTATCATGACGACTTTCATACTCAAAGTACCTTCTAAAACCTTTGCAAGCGGGAGTTTACGGACGTTCCCCAGACCACATCTGCTCAACGATGGCTGTAACCGCTTCTTTTGTCACTGGAGCCGGATTATAGCCGTTGTCTGTGTCCACGGTAATGTTTACAAGTGTGGTGAGGTTATCTTTTACAAAACCCATTTCCTGGAGACTCGCCGGAAGCCCCATCTTCGCGCGCAAATCGTATATCGCCCCGCCAAGCTCCGTCACGTCAACGCCCAAGGATGCAGCGACCGGCCTCAGCGCTTCGGACGCGAATTTTGCGTTGTATGCCGCGACATACGGCAGCACAGCCGAGTGGGCAAGCCCGTGTTCCACATGGAAAGTTCCGCCAAGCACATGGGCAAGTCCGTGCTGGAGCGCGAAGCCGCCGGTAAGGGCTATGCCGGAGAGATACGCTCCGTAAAGCATCTTCGCCCTTGCGTCTATGTCGTCCGGCTTTCTAACGACTTCAGGAGCCCCGGCCGCAACCCATTTTGCACCTTCCGCTGCAGCGATAGCTACGACTGGATTGACCGTAGGGACATAAACTGCATCAACGCAATGAGCAAGCGCGTTCATAGCCGAGGCGGCGCTGACCTTCGTCGGGAGGCTAAGAGTCAGTCCGGGATCGTATATCAGCGTAGAGGCAAGCATACAGAGGCTCTGGTGCATTCTCTTGACACCGTTAATGGTCATGCCGCAGAATCCGGTGACTTCCGAACCGGAATATGTCGTGGCGATATCAATGATAGGGAGTTTCACTTCATAGGCTATCCCCTTCGCAAGGCCGACGGAGGCTCCGCCGCCGACTGCGACGAGGCAGTCAGCACCAAGCTGGCGCGTTCTTTCTCTTCCCATTTCCGCAAGCTCGATAGGAACTTGCGAAATAGCTTCCGGCAGAATGCCGATGCAGTTTTCTCCGATAATCTCCGCCGTCTTTTCCGCCATTTTCTTTCTGCCAGGCGTGCAGACGACCAATGCTCTTTTTGCGCCGAACATCTTTACTTCTTCCCCTACGCGCGACAACGATCCGTTGCCGAAAATAACTCTTGGGGGAATGGCGTTGAAGACACCGCCCGGACATTCAAAATGTATCATAATATTTAACACCTCTGTAAGAATATTACCAATTTGTTATAGTGCCATCATCCAAAACGGCTGACGCAGAATGCAGCACTTCGTCTTTATACGGATGCTTCGCGGCCTCTTTTTCGTTGACTTCGACGCCAAGGCCGGGTTCTGTCGGAATCTCCCAGAATGCACCGTTCCTACGTATCGGAGAAGAAATTACGACATCTTCATACCAGGGAACCGCCTTGCTCATCTCTTCTTGTATCACAAAGTTGGGTACAGAAATGTCGTAATGCAGGGCAACGGCTCCAGCTATCGGGCCGTTAGGATTATGCGGAGCGATGCCTATCATGTGGGCCGCCGCAAGCGCCGCAATCCTCTTGCCTTCGAGGATTCCGCCCGTGTGGCTGAGGTCGGGCTGCGCTATATGGAGTGCTTTTTCAGCAAACACAGGAATAAACGAATCAAAGCCGACCAGCCTCTCGCCGCCTGCAATGGCACAGCCGGCATGTTCAGTGACGAACTTCAGCGATTCTGTATCGCCCGGCTGCACCGGCTCCTCACAGAACATCGGGTTGTATGGGACAAGCTCTTTGATATAATCGAGGGCACATGCCGTAGAGGCAGGACGCCCGTGGAAATCTATCATAATATCAATATCAGGCCCTACAGCCTCGCGCAAAGCCCCCATCAACCTGCCGACCTGACGTCTCTGTGCGTTGCCAGCGACATAGCCGCTGTATGGTATAAAAACAACCTTTAATGCACCGTATCCCATAGCGACGACGGCTTGCGTCTTCTCGACAAGACGGGTTGTCTCGAAAGTTTCATAAACGGAGCGCATATCGCCGAGCCCGAGATGCGTATATACACGAACCTTATCTCTGACCTTGCCGCCTAAGAGACGCCAGACAGGCACTGAATAATATTTTCCGCAGATGTCCCAAAGCGCCTGTTCGATTCCGCTTATCGCGGTAGCTCCAATGATGCCGAGCTTGTAATAGCTCTGCTTCTTCATGCATTCGAGGCAGTATTCAATATCTCGCGGGTCTTTGCCTATAACCATCCTCGACATGTCGCGAATGGCGTTGACCGCCGCGTTGGTTTTCCAGTTGAGGCTGGCCTCGCCCCATCCGTACAGCCCGTCATCGCTGGTATAGACTTTGACAAAAATCCAGTTGCGCATCTCTGCATTAACTACAATAGTTTCAACTCGTGTAATTTTTAACGAGTCGCTATCTGCTAAGTTCGATGTCATATACCTTCAACTCCTTTTACATGAGGCCTGATAGCTTTCAAATTTGTTATTTGCATGATAAGGATAAATTTAACGAATGATTCTGTCCAATTATTATTTTAAATTGTATAATAAAAATAAGTTATTATATCTTGAGGTTTGAGACCATGAACACCAGACAACTGGAAAGCTTCATCGTTTTAGCTGAAGAGCTTAATTTCAGGAGAGCGGCGGAAAGAACGATGCTTACGCAGCCGGCCCTCAGCCAGCAGCTGCGCCAGATGGAGCAGGAGCTGCAAGTAACTCTCTTCGCGCGGACAAACAGACAAGTCAGATTAACACCTGCAGGAGAAGCGTTTCTTGCAAGCGCGCTGGCGCTTACGAAGCAAATGAAAGAAGCATGCGACGTAGTGCGCCAAATCGCAAAAGGCGTCAGCGGCAACATCGTGATAGGCGCAACTACGCCGGCTATATATATTTTGCTGCCTGATATAGTTAGGGAAATGAAAAAAGCGATCCCCAACGTCAATATAACATTGCACGAAATGGACACGGCAGTGCAGGAAGAAGAGTTAAAGAAGAACCATATTGACATAGGAATAGGACATTCCCCGTTCCAGGACAAAACGCTGGGCAGTTACGACATTGCAAAGATTCCGTTCGATGTCGTCATGGCAAAAGAAAACCCTCTGGCAGAAAAGGTATCACTGTCGGTGCGAGACTTAAAGAGCGAAACGTTCATACTGTTTCCGAGACAAATGGCCCCCTCTCAGTACGACAATATATTATCTTTATGCTTACAAAATGGCTTCAGTCCACGTAATATCATAGAGGTAGGTCCAGCGCAGGCGATTATCGCTTTCGCCGCGACGGGGCAGGGAATCGGATTTATAGCTTCAAAACAGCAGCAGTTCCGGCATCCTCACGTCGTCTATCGTTCCCTTGATGGAGAAAGACCATATTTTACGCTTGGAGCAATTTATCGAGTCGAAGACAAGAACCCAGTTATAGAGACGTTTAAGACAGTTGCGCAGAAAATCGGAACTTCCGCGCAATAACGAGTGTGTGGATTTATTTATCGTTGTTCCATGATTGACATTCCTGATTAAAATTGCCCCCTAGCGCCGTCCCTCAGTCTCGCGGCGGTATATGAGATACGCCGCCACAGCGGTGCAGAGTTCCGCGAGCCAGAAGGCGTGCCAGACGCCGGCGGCCCCGAGGAAGCGGCTCAGGATGAGTGCGGCGGGAATCGTTATGACTGCGTAGCGCAGCAGCGAAATGACGAACGACGGCGCGCCCATGCCGAGCCCTTCAAGCGCGCCGGAGGCGATAACCGAAACCGTCGATACGACGAAGCCGAAGCTGATGATGCGCAGCGCCTGAGCGCCAGCGCGAACCGTCTCGGCGTTCCGGGTGAACGGGCCTATCAGCGCCTCCGGCACAGTCTGGCAGAGCAGCGTCCCGACAGCCATTATTCCCGCCGCCAGCGCGAAGGCCGTCAGGCATATGCTCCTGACGCGCGCGTACTCCCGCGCGCCGAAATTGTAGCCGACCAGCGGCCTCATGCCCTGCACGATGCCGTTGGCGGGAAGATAGAGAAAAGTCTGCAGCTTATAGTAAACGCCGAGGACGACGACGTAAATCTGCGAATACTGCGAGAGGATAATATTCAGCGACGAAATGAGCAGCGACGGCAGCGCGAGGTTCAGAGCCGCGGGTACGCCGACGGAGTAGAGGCGGCGCGCCGTCCCGCGCGTGACGCGCGCGTACTTCGCTGCCACATGCACCGCCAGCGGGTTCAGCCGCGCCAGCAGAAGGTACATCGCGAGCGTCAGCACCTGCCCTATGCCGGTCGCCCACGCCGCGCCCTCGATTCCCATCGCGGGCGCCGGACCGAAGCCGAAAATCATAATCGGGTCGAGGATGATGTTCGCGACGCAGCCGCACATCATGCAGAACATCGTCGAGGCCATGCGCCCTGCCGACTGGAAGATCTTCTCGTATGCGAGCCCTATAGCGATTATCACAGAGAAGGAGAAAATAATATTCGAGTAGCGCAGGCCGAGAGCCGCCACCCCGGCGTCGTCCGTGAACATTCCGAGAAACGAGGGCATCGCCGCGATGCAGACGGCGGTCAGCAAAACGCCGTGGACGGCGCTCAGCACGACGCCTTGCGTCGCCGCGGCGTCCGCGCGGTCGAATTCCTCAGCGCCGAGGTGGAACGAGACGGCGGCGTTGATTCCGACGCCGAAGCCTATAGTTATCGCGCCGACGAAATTCTGTATGGGAAAGACGAGCGACAGCGCCGTCATAGCCTCCTCGCTTATCTTCGCGACGAAATAGCTGTCCACGATGTTGTAAAGCGAAAGCACCATCATCGAAAGCATCATCGGCAGCGCCATCGAGAGCACGAGCGGCAGCACGGCCCTCTCCTTCATGAAAGTCTGATCCATCTCCGAATACTCCCCTTTTTTATCGCCGGACATAAAAAACGCTGCACAAACGCCTCCTATGGCTATTGTGTGACGGAAAGTATTTTCGCACTAGTCAACAAATCCTGTACACACAAAATCGAACCATGTAATATTGAGCTGAGCCTTCGTGTTCGTCCTCCTCGGTATTATGTTGGTTTTGGTAGATCTTCATTATACCTAAGAGATGAGCCTCTGGCTCTTTTCAATTTTTCAATTTACACCATTATATAGACTTAACC
>CAVEUD010000020.1:0-43235 GCA_963618995.1 bacterium | reverse complement strand
GCGTAGCACAGCGCCAAGCCTCCGACTATTCCCGTTAACAACAGCATATGCATCGTAAAAATAACCTCCTTAAAGGGTCGTCAGAAATTTATATGAATTTGTGCACCGGCGCAAGGCCGGTGCACAGTAAGGTGGGGTGGGTGAAGAAGTTATTCTATTGACTGTGTTTAAGACGCGCTCGGCTTAGAGCGGAATGTTGCCGTGCTTACGCGCAGGGCGCTGCTTTTTCCTTCCCCAGAACATGCGGAGCGTCTGGATTATCTTTTTCCTCGATTCCGCGGGCTCTATAACGTCCTCGAACTTTCCGAGCTCCGCGGAGCGGTAGGGGTTGAGGAACTCGTCCTCGTACATTTTCTTGTACATTTCCCTCGCCGCTGCCGGGTCGGCCGCCTGCTCTATCTCGTTCTTGTACAGCACCGCTACCGCCGCGTCGGCTCCGACGACGGCGCGCTCGCAAGTCGGCCATGCCATTACGAAATCAGCGTGCATATCTATGCTGCACATCGCGGGCGTGGCGCCGCCGTAGGATTTGCGTATCGGCATGATGATCTTCGGCACAGTAGCTTCGGCCCAAGCGTAGAGCATCTTAGCGCCGTGACGGATGATGCCGTCGTGTTCCTGCTGGACGCCGGGCAGATAGCCGGGGACGTCCACTATCGAAAGGAGCGGGATGTTGAAGGCGTCGCAGGTGCGGATGAAGCGCGCCGCTTTGCACGAGGCGTTGATGTCGAGGCATCCAGCCATGCAGCCTGTCTGGTTGGCGACGACGCCGACCGGCATTCCGCCCATACGGACGAAGCCTATTATTATGTTGCGCGCATACATCGGCGAGATCTCGAAGAAGAAATTATCGTCTGCGATCTTCGTGATGATGCTCTTCATGTCGTATGACTTGCGCTTGTTGTCAGGGATGATGTCGCTGAGTTCCTCTATCCTGCGGTTCACATCGTCGTCGCACTGGTAGACCGGCGGCATCTGCGTGCAGTTGTCGGGGAAGAAGCCGAGCAGGCACTTAATCTGCGCGATGCAGTCGTAGTCGTCGCGCGCTACGAGCTGGCAGAGGCCGGACTTCGCGCTGTGCGTCGCGGCTCCGCCGAGCGTCTCGAGATCGACGATCTCGCCAGTCACCTGCTGAATGACTTTCGGCCCCGTTATGAACGCTTTACTGGTCTTGTCCACCATTATAACGAAGTCTGTGAGCGCCGGCGAGTAGCAAGCTCCGCCTGCGCAGCTTCCCATGATAGCGGAAATCTGCGGGATGACGCCAGACGAGTTGACGTTGTTGTAAAAGACGGTGCCGTAGACCGACGCGCCAGGCCCCTCCTGGAGGCGGCCTCCGCCCGAGTCGTTGAGCCCTATGATCGGGACGCCGGCTTCGAGCGCGAGTTCCTGCATTCTCGCGAGCTTCAGGCCGTGCATCTCGCCCATCGAGCCGCCGAGAACCGTCGCGTCCTGCGAGTAGACGAAAGCTTTTCTTCCATTGATGAGGCCGTGCCCTGTGACGATGCCGTCGGCGGGCGCGTCGACCTTATCCATGCCGAAGCGGGTCGCGCGCGGTTTGACGAACATATTGTACTCGACGAAGGTGCCGGGGTCGAAGAGCAGATCGACGCGCTCTCTAGCGGTCAGCTTGCCTTTGGAATGCTGCTTATTGATCCTCTCCTGCCCGCCCTGAAGCATGATATGCGCTTTCAGATCAAGCATAGTCTGAAGACTTTGATTCATTTGACCATTCTCCCTATAGGCGGGACGCGAACGGGAAGAGAGGTTCCGCGCTCCGCGCCGCAAAAATCTTGATAACTTTTATAAAAAGTGAAAAACGCCGAAAAGCTGCGCCGTACTGCCAAAACGCGCCGCGCACGTTACGGCTGCGCGCGGCGCTTAAAGCTTTCGCTTTGTTTACTACATTAACCCTTTCCACGGGCTAAGGTCAAGTCCGCACTTCTCGAAGCGCTCGCCGAGGAAGTTGAGCGCATTCTTATACATGACCTTCTCCATTATGCCCGGTCTCAGGTCGAGCTCTTCCCACTCCTTGAGTATCTCGCTGAGCTTGAAGACGCCCCACTCTGAGCCAAAGATGAACTTGTCCTGGAGACGGCGGTTCATATCGTAAAGCATGCACTGCGGGAAGTACTTCGGCCACATGCCGGAGGTTTCGCGCATTACGTTCGTCTTGTGCATCGCGACATGGTTGATGACTTCGGGCCACGGCTCGCCGACGTGGAGCGCGATTATCTTGAGGCGCGGGAACTCCGCCGCCACTTCATCGACGTCGAGAGGCTGGCAATAGGTCATACTGTAGAGGCCGTCGCCTCCGGGCGCCCCGCTGCCCATTCCGGTGTAGCCGATGTGAAACTGAACAGGCGCGCCAAGCTGCTGGCAGAGATCCCAGAGCGGGAAGAAGCGGCGATCGTTGACGCGGAACTTCTGAGTGCACTGCTGGAACTTAAGGCCTATGAGCTTGAGGTCTACGAGCGCATGCTCAGCCGCATGAAGAGCCTGCTGCCCCTGCCACGGGTCTACAGAGCCCCATGCGCCGAAGAACGAATCAGGGAACTGCTGCCAGAGGCCTTGGACAAACTCGTTGCTTGTCGGCGGCTCGCCCATTCCGCTCGTCGCATCCCACGCAACGGGCTGCATCTTGACGCCGTTGGTTTTAGCGTCGTTCGCCATTACCTCCGGCCCAGTCTCGTCGAACTCGGCCTTGAGATCCTCAAGCGTCGCGTTGCCGGACTTGCCGCGCCAGTTGGGCTGTGTGTACTTTCTCGAAGCGAGCATCGCGTTCATTGCCGGCGGATATCCTCCGCGTATGAACGGATGCGCGTGTATGTCTATTATCTGGAATCCTCTTTCTTCAGGAGTTTTAGGTGTTCTGTCTCCAGCTGCTATAGCCATAAATCATACTCCCCTTTCAAAATTTGTGTGCCGTCAGAATTTTAACGGTATTTCGCGACATCCGGCGTCCTCTTCTCGCGGAAGGCCGCGCCGACTTCCTTCGCCTCTTCGGTGCCGTAGTAGACGCCGAGCGCGACGCCGGCCATCGACTGCACTCCCCAGAGCGCGTCGGTGTCGGCGTTGAACGACGCTTTGAGCGCCGCGAGCGCTGTCGGGCTGTTATTTACTATCTCATCGACCCATTTATCGGTCTCTTCAAGCAGTTTGTCGGGCTCTACGACGGCGTTGACGAGCCCCATTTTAAGGCAGTCGTCTGCGCTGTACTTGCGGCAGAGATACCACATCTCGCGGGCTTTTTTCTCTCCGACAATGCGCGCGAGATAAGCGCTGCCGTATCCGGCGTCGAAGGTGCCGACCTTAGGCCCTACCTGGCCGAATTTCGCCGTGGACGAGGCTATCGTGAGGTCGCAGACGACCTGGAGCACGTGGCCTCCGCCTATCGCGTAGCCGTTGACTGCGGCTATTACCGGTTTCGGGATGTTGCGTACCGTTGTGAGAAGCTGTGCGAAGAGGCTGACCATTGGAAGCTTCTCGACGGGAGCGGCGTCCTCTGCGACCTCGGCGGGCGTACCGCCTATCGTAAAGGCACGGTTTCCAGCTCCGGTAAGTATAATAGCGCCGACTTCTTTATCGCTCCACGCGCTCTGGAGGGCCGTTATCATCTCGACGAGAGTGCGCTGGGTGAACATATTCATTGCGTCGGGACGGTTGATTGTTATCCTGGCTCTGCCGTTGTACTTCTCGTAGATTATATCTTTGAATTCCATTTCAATTTCCCTCCTGTTAAGCTGTGCGCCGGGAGGTAGGCCGGCGCACAGGATGTGTGGAGATGGTGCAGAAACTACACTCTGATTATGAACGCTTCGCTTTCGCCGACTCCGCCGCAGATGGTGCATATGCCGTATCCGCCGCCGCGGCGCTGGAGTTCGTAAGCCATCGTCATAACGAGGCGTCCGCCGGTGGCTCCGGTCGGATGTCCTATCGCTATCGCTCCGCCGTTGATGTTGGTCTTCGCGCGGATGGCTTCAACCTTGGCTGGGTCGTTGTCGCCGAGGAGTATCGTCGATGCGAGCGGCATGACTGCGAAGGCTTCGTTGATTTCGATGACATCCATCTGATCGATGGTCATTCCGGCTTTAGCGAGAGCCTTCTGTGCGGCGAAGGCGGGGATAGTCGCGATGTACTTCGGGTGTCCAGAGGCTTGCGCGTGGGCGACTATCGTCGCAAGCGGCTTGACGCCGCGGCGCTTGGCTTCGCTCTCAGCCATGAGGACGAGGGCGCTCGCCCCAGTGTTGAGTCCAGGCGCGTTGCCAGCGGTTACGGTCGGGCTTCCGTTGACGGTCTTAAGCTTCGCGAGCCCCTCGAGCGTCGTGTCGGGACGCGGCTGCTGGTCGTCGGTGATGACGACGTCGCCCTTCCTAGTCTGGATGGTGTAGGGCTTTATTTCATCCTTGAACTTGCCTGCCTTGAAAGCCTCCTGGTAGTACATCTGGCTGCGGTAGGCCCACTCGTCCTGCATTTCACGGGTGATCCCGTACTGGAGTCCGACTTCACCGGCCTGCTTCGCACGCGGCTCGCCGGTGTAGGGGCAGGAGACGACCATGATGTCTTTGAGGACGACGTCGCCCATGCGCTTGCCCCAGCGGAGGTCTTCGAGGAAGTAGGGGACGTTGCTCATGTTCTCGGAGCCGCCGCCTACGGTGATCTTCGCCTCGCCGAGTTCGATGGCGCGCTTCGCCATCGCTATGGCGACCATCGAGGAGCAGCAGGCGCGGTCTACCGTGGTCGAGTTGGCCTCAGGCGGCATTCCGGAAGCGAGAGAAATCTGGCGCGCTATCGAGCGGTTCGCCGTCGGCATGTTGATGCCTATGTAGGTCTCCTCAACGTCTGCGGGATCTACCGCGGCGCGCTCCATAGCCTCTTTGACTACGAAGGAGCCGAGCTTTACTGTGTTTTCGCCTTTCAACACTCCGCCGAATTTATCGAACGGGGTGCGGACTGCGGATACGATGACTACGTTTTCCATTTTCAATATCCCCTCTTATATTAAATAGCCTCAGTTATATGGCTTTCTTCTCGTGGAGCTCTTTGATTTTTTCGTCGCTGTAGCCGATCTTCTTGAGAACCTCGTCGGTGTCCGCGCCGAGGTTCGGAAGCGGCTTGTATGTCGGCTCGTGCTCTTCCATCTTTATCGGACAGCCCACCATCGAAATCTTGCCGATGATCGGGTCGGGAAGCGTGACTATCATCTGACGTTTCTTGGTGTGCTCGTCATGCGCGACATCCTCGGAGTTCTGAACCGGGCCGCACGGCAGTCCGTGGGACATGAATATCTCGCAGGCCTCGACCTTCGTCTTGTCGGCGAGCCACTCGTTGATTATCGGGCGGATGAGCGTCTCCATATATTTGCCGCGTCCCGGGCCGGACTGGATTTCCGGGTTCTCAAGAAGCTCAAGATGATCGATGGCTGAAAGGAATTTCTTCCACATCGACTCGGTCGGGACGATGATGGCGACATAGCCGTCCTTGCACTTGAACGGTCCCCACGGCGCGATGAGTTTGTCCGGGCCTCTCGTGACGACGTTTCCGGTGAAGGCATAGACGTTGTGCGAACGCTCGGCGAGCGCGACCATGCAGTCGTACATCGAAACGTCGAAGTATTCGCCCTTGCCTGTGCGGAGTTTGTTGACGTAGCCTAGCATAGCGGCGTATGCGGCGTATACGCCGGTGCCGGAGTCGCCGAGCGCGAAACCGAGCCATGTCGGCGGTCCCTGCGGGTCGCTTCCGCAAGTGTACATAAGGCCGGCCATAGCCTGCGCGATGATGTCGTAAGCGAGGCGCTTGGCGTAGGGGCCTTCATATTTCTTAGAGCGCCCGAAGCCGCTTATCGCGACGTAAATGAGACCGGGATTGACCTCTTTGATTTTCTCATATGTGAAACCGAGCTTGTCCATAAGCCCTGGCTTCAGGTTTTCGATTACGATGTCGGCCTCTTTGATGAGATCCCAGAGTACGGACTGTCCGTCCGCCGACTGCATGTCGACTGTGATGCTCTTCTTGCCGCGGTTGAAACGCGCGAAGTATCCGCTCTGCACGCCGCCGTCTTCGCTTTTCAGAAGCGGCGCCATCTCGCGGGCAGTATCTCCAGTCCCGGGGCGCTCGACCTTGAGCACTTCCGCGCCGTGGTCGGCCAGCATCATGGTGCAGGTCGGTCCTGCAACCTGCTGTTCAAGCCCGAGAACCTTTACACCGTCAAGAATTCCTTTCATGTAGTTTCCTCCCTTATTGCTTTTCTATTTATTTGTCTAGATGTTTGACGCCTTGTTTGTCATGTCCTGCGCGGCGTTCTCCGCAAGGTCTTCTGCCTTCGCCATCGCTATCTGTTCGAAGGTGAAGTCGACTACTTCGTCGAGCGGCGTTCCAGGACCAAAGACTCCGCTTACGCCCTTTTCCATGAGCGCGGGGATGTCCTGCTGCGGGATGATGCCGCCGAGGAAGAACACTGTCTTGTCCATACCTTCTTTGGCCTTTACCTTATCGATGACCTTCGGCATGAGCGTGTTGTGCGCGCCGGAGAGAAGACTTACGCCGACGGCGTCGACATGTTCTTTTTCAGCGATGTCAGCTATCTCGTCCGGCGTCGCCTGAAGGCCGGTGTAGATGACTTCGGCTCCTGCCTCTTCGAATGCGCGGGCGACTACCTTCGCCCCGCGGTCGTGGCCGTCAAGTCCGGGTTTTGCTATCAAAACTTTTACCATAATGACGGTTCCTCCTTTAGTAAATCTTCATCGGCGTGTATTTGCCGTAAACTTCTTTGAGCACGCCGCAGATTTCTCCGATGGTGGCGTAGGCTTCGACGGCTTCGATCATGTAGTCGCCGAGGTTCTCGTCATTCTGCGCGGCTTTCTTGACGGCGGCGAGGGCTCTCGCCACGCGATCGTTGTCGCGCGACGCCTTGAGCTTGTTGAGCTTCTCTGTCTGCTTGATGGCGACATCTTCCGGCACGGTGAACTGCGCGGGCTCGATGGGCTTGCCGTCTTTGAACTCGTTGACGCCAACTACGATGCGCTCTTTGTTGTCAATCGCCTTCTGATACTTGTATGCGTTGTCGGCGAGCATTCTCTGCTGGAAGCCCTCTTCGATGCATTTGAGCGCGCCGCCTTTTTTCTCTATTACGTCAAGGAGCTCGAGGACTTCCTTTTCGATGGCGTTGGTGAGAGCCTCGACTGCGTATGAACCTCCGAGCGGGTCTACCGTCTCGGTAAGGCCGGACTCGTAGCCGACTATCTGCTGTGTACGGAGCGATACCGTGACCGCCTGCTGCGTCGGGAGCGATATGGCTTCGTCGTAGGAGGAGGCGTGGAACGTCTGGATTCCGCCCGCAGCGGCCGCCATAGTCTGGATTGTGACGCGGACGATGTTGTTGATTGGCTGCTCCGCGGTGAGGGCCGAGCCGCTCGTGAAGGCGAATATCTTGAGGCGCTGCGGCTCTTCGTCCGTGATGTGGTAACGTTCCTTCATGATGCGCGCATGGAGGCGGCGCGCCGCGCGGTATTTCGCGACTTCTTCGAGGAAGTCGAGCTGAGCGCCGAGGAAGAAGTAGCTGTTCGCTGTCGCCGCAGCTATGTCGACGCCGCGCGCTACGGCCGCGTCGTAGTATTCGATCATGTCGGCGAGCGTGAAGGCGAGCTCCTGCACCGCCGTCGCGCCTGCATCGCGGATGTGGTAGCCGGATACCGCTATCGGCGTCCAGTGCGGCAGATGTTTGCCGCAGTATTCGAGCACGTCGACGGAGAGCTTGACGCCGGCCGCCGGCGGGAAGATGTACGTGCCGCGGCACATGTATTCTTTTAGAATGTCGTTCTGGAGGAAGAAGCCTATCGAGTTCGGGTCGATGTTGTTCTTCTTCGCGAAGGCGACGTAGAAGGCGAGCATGATTATGGAGTTCGCGTTCGCCGTCGTGCGTATCTGGCGCACCTTTTCGAATGGGATGCCCTTGAAGAGCGCTTCAATGTCTGCGAGCGAGTCTATCGCGACTCCGACCTTTCCGACTTCGCCTTCGGACATCGGGGCGTCGGAGTCGTAGCCCATCTGCGTCGGCAGGTCGAGCGCGACAGAGAAGCCCGTGCCGCCCTGCTCTATGATGTAACGGAAACGACGGTTGGCTTCCTCCGCGGAGGCGAACCCCGCGTACTGCCCCATCGTCCAGAGCTTGCCATCGCGGTACATCTCCTCACGGATGCCGCGTGTGAACGGATAGTGGCCGGGTTCGCCGAGCTGGGCCTTGAGATCCTCGCCCTTTATATCTTCTTCGGTGTATACGCGCTTCAGCTCGTAACCTGAGAGCGTCGTATGTTTTCTTTCTTCCGCCATTGAAATTTTCCCCTTTCTGCGCTTTTTATATATTCGTGCCTCATTCTCCGATGAAGCTGATTCGCATTTTTTTGTCGGCAAATATCCGTTCGTCCATGAGCTTGAGATTGGGAGATATTTTGGGAACGAAATCCATCTTCGCTATGATGTCGCGCTCCACATCAACGCCCGGCGCCTTTTCGATAAGCGTTACTCCTTCTGGTGTGAGGCGGAAGACCGCGCGCTCCGTTATATAAAGTATATCCTGCCCCATTTCACGCGCAAAACGTGCTGAGAAAGTCACCTGCTGGACTCTTTTGCGAAACTTCGTCTTTTCCGCGTCTTTTAGTATCGCAAACTTCCCGTCGCCAGTTTTATATTTCATCTGCCCCGCAAGTAAGGTCCCAATGAAGCAAACTTTTTTTGTACTCTGCGTGATGTCGATGAAACCTCCTGGCCCCGTACAGCGTGAGCCGAACTTCGACACATTGACGTTCCCTTCTTCATCGACTTCTCCGAGGCCGAGTATCGCGGCGTCGAGCATTCCGCCTTCGTACATGTCGAGATTGTCTGTAATAGACATCAGCGCCTCCGGGTTGACCGCGGCGCCAAAGGCGACGCCGAGAATCGGGAGACCTCCGAAAACGCCTGTCTCAATCGAAAAGGTAACTTGATGGCTTATGCCCTCTTCGTTCACCACGCTCGCGACGCTGTCCGGCATCCCTATGCCGAGGTTGACGACGGAGTTGCCCCTTATTTCGAAAGCGGCGCGACGCCCGCAGATTTTGCGAGGCGTAAGCGCCATCGGCTTTATAGAGTCAAGACGGGCGCGTACATCGCCGATTAACTCGGGACGGAACGGCGTGCCGTCGTAGCACTGCGGGTGGTTCTCCGGCTTCGCGACGACTATGTAGTCAACGAGCGCGCCCGGGATGGCAACGTGACGCGGGTCAAGAACTCCGCGCTTGAATATTCCCTTGACCTGCACGATGACTTTACCGCCGCAGTTATGAACCGCGGCAGCCATAGCGGCCTGCTCGCTATAAATCGCCTCTTCTTCAAGCGATATGTTGCCGTATTCGTCGGCGTAGCTTCCGCGGATTATGCAGACGTCGAGACGGAACGGCTTATAGTGCAGATACTCCGTCCCGTCTATATTGATAAGAGATACGACCTCGCGGCCTGAATTTTTCGCAAGCTCATTGACCTTGCAGCCTTCAAGCCTTGGGTCGCAGAAGGTATGAAGCCCTATCTTTGTTATCACGCCTGGCGTGCGCGACGCAATCGCGCGCAGCAGATGACCATAAACGCCGAGCGGCACAGTATAGCCTGCGATTTGGTTTGAACTGACCGCGCGCCCTATCGCAGGCGGCATGCCGACGTGAGACGCATATATCGACGTGATCAGCCCCGGGGCTTTGATTATGCTGAGTCCCCAGCCGTCCTCCGTGAGATCGCCAGGGGAGACGCCGCAGACGGCGCAAAGCCCCTTAGGCGTGCCGTGAGCAAGGTACGACTTCGCCATCTCGCGCAGTATATCGTCAGGCGCGGAGCAGCCTCCGAACCCGCCGATACCGATCACAGAATTATCTCTAATTAGTGATATCGCAGATGAAGAAGAAATCACTTTGCTCATAACGATCCTCCTGTTTCCACAAGTCCCGCCGTTTAGTATAAAAGAAAACGGCGGGAAGATAAACCACTAATCGCGTGAGGCGAAAAACTTATTTCTTATTTCGCTGCCTGCGCTCCGCTCCCGAACTTCGAAACAACCCACTTCGTAATATACGGGTAGACTATTATCGAAACTACGAGCACGACGGCCATCTGAGCTGTGACCGGTTCAACGTAAGGAGCGTACTGAGGCAGGCTCTCACCGATAACGCGCGGCGCGACGACGGCGAAGCCGCCGAGGCAGGTCGCAGCGACAGCGGCGTAGCCCGGACGTTTCAGTATAATTTTGTCAGCCGCTATCATGATAGGCAGGAATATAAACATATGTATCGCTATCAAGATAACTTCTGTTATGCCGACGTTGGCTATCGCCTTCATGTTTATGCTTGCGCCAAGGCACGCGCCGACGAAAAAAAGAACGACAGGCGTCGCTGTCGAGAACATTTTCCTGATCTTTTCATCAGCGTTGGCAAGCACCAAGCCGAGCGTAAAAGGAACGAGCGTGGACACCGCGCTCATATAGTCGAAGCCAGTACCGTCTGCGATACCGAGGATGACGAGCGGCGTCGCCGGAACGGCGATAAGGTTAATGATGCCCATCGCTGCCTTATCGACTCCGTCCCCGTAGGACTGCATAAGCCCCATATAGACGCCGGGATTGCAGTTAGCCAAGAGAATCGTTATCGCCATCGCGGAGACTCCGCAGAAACCGTCGAGGCCAAAAAATTTGATCGTCAGCCATGAACCGATGTAGGCGACGAGAAGACGGACTACGACGAGCACGCCGCCGCGCGAGCAAATCAGGCGGAGGTCGCTGTATTTCGCCTGGCTTCCCGCAGTAAAGAGAAGCGCTCCGATAAAAGCCATTGCGCCGTAGCCGCTGAAGGCACCGGTCACTGGCCCGCCTATCTTGAGCGCGCCGGGCGCGAATGTGTTTATGATTGCGGTTATGATCATCGGAACGACCATGATACCGCCGGGGACTTTGTTTACCTTACCCAGAATATCCATTGGCATACCTCCCAGTCTGGCGCTGCGAGAGCGTTCAGCTGTTCGCTGTGCGTCGCTGCGCTGGACGCGCAAATAGCGCGTCCAGCGCAGCGACGGATAAATTATAACTAGTTCTGCTGCGCCGCCTTGCGCTCTGCTATCTTGTCAGCGATGACGCAGTTGACTTTTTCGTGTCTCTGGTCGCGCTCAAGGCAGCCGTTGCAGTAGACGCACTTGATCATCTCTTTCTCGCGGCCCTCGACCTGCTTCTTGATCCAGTCGGGGTCGGCGAGCGCCGGACGGCAGACTCCGATGAGATCCGCGTCGCCGGCCTGGAATATCTCTTCGCCGTGCTGAAGGTCCTTGACCTTGCCGGAGACGATGACGGGAACGTCGGAGTTGATCTCACGGAGGGCGTTCTTAATGCCTCTCGAAAGATAAACGTGGCAGCCGTATGGGAGGTTCGCAGTCGCCATGCAGCGGCTTCCGCTGTATCCGGTGTACCACGGGCCGTCCTCGGTCTTGCCGCCGGCGGAGACGCTGATGAAGTCCATGCTGGCCTGCGCGAATATCTTCGCGATTTCGGTCGTCTGCTTCAGCGTGTTGCCGCCCATGACAAATTCTTCGCCGGAGATGCGGCAGCCGACGCAGTAGTCATAGCCGACTTCCTTGCGGATGTCGTCCATTATCTCCGTGACGATGCGGCAGCGGCCCTCGGTGTTGCGTCCGTACTTATCAGTGCGCTTATTGAGGAGCGAAATGAAAGAAGAAAGCGTATAGCCGTGGGCGACGTGGAGCTCTACTCCGTCGAAGCCGGCCTTGCGGGCTCTGACTGTGCTGTCTACGAACTGCTTTTTGATTTCGTCGATTTCCTCATAGCTGAGGTCTTCGATAGCCTGCTTCCAGCCGGTGCGGACGGACTGCTTGACGTAGTGGATGAGCTGGACGGTCATTTTGCAGCCTTCTGCGTGGACGGCGTCGGTCATCTCTTTCAGTCCGGGGATGAACTTGTCGTCGCAGATGCGGAGAAGATGCGGACTCTTTCTGTCAAGGACGCCGCAGGCTTCTACGTCGATAAGTCCGAAGCCGCCCTTGGCGCGCGCAACGTGGCGCTCGATGAGCTCGTCGGTGACAAAGCCGACCTCATCAGCCATGCAGGTGACAGCAGGCAGCCATACAAGGCGATTTCTGAGTTCAAGGTTTCTAAATTTTACAGGCTCTAATATCTGCATAAAAACTACCTCCAATTTGTATAATCGGTGCGGAGAACACCCGGTCTCCGCACCGTGGCCGTACAGTCGTCGAGACTGCGTTATTTACTTGTTTTTCGCCTCTTCCGCCATGATAGCGTAGATTTCCTGGCGGAGTTCTTCTTTCTTGACCTTGCCTATATTGGTGTGCGGCAGCTCGGGACGAATTTCAAGACGCTCGGGGAGCTTGAACTTCGCAAGCTTGCCATCAAGGAAGGCGACTATCTCTTCGAGCGTTATCGTCTCCTTGGGATCTCTGAGCGATACGAAGAGGCAGGCCTTCTCGCCAAGCACCGGATCAGGCATCGGGACAAGCGCAGCGTTGTGAATCTTCTCATTCTTAAGGACGAGGTTCTCGACTTCTTCGCAGCTGAACTTCTCGCCGCCGCGGTTGATAGCGTCCTTGATACGTCCCATGATTACGAAGCCCTTTCCGCTTTCATGCACGGCCGCGAGGTCGCCGGAGCGATAGAATCCGTCTTCAGTGAAGGCTTTCTTGTTGTGGTCGGGGGCGTTGTAGTAGCCGCGAATCGTGTACGGGCCACGGAAGATGATTTCTCCGGGCTTACCAGCTTCGCCTTTCCAGCGAGCCGTACCGTCGTGTACGCTTTCGGCGATGACGTGTCCGTCGTCTTTGTCTAAGATCTTCCATTCGTCGGCGGGCGACACCGGCAGGCCTATCGTGTTATAGGTGACTTCTTCGCTGTCGAAGAGGCTCGTCTGCGTAATGGTGCCTTCGGACATACCGAACTGAGAGATAAGGCGGCAGCCGAGCTCTGGATAGACGCGAGCCGCGACGACGGGCTCAATCTTAGAGCCGCCGTTGACGACTATCTTCCAGGAGGAAAGGTCATACTTGGAACGGTCTTCGAAGTTCAGCATGTTGATGATCATAGCGGGAACCATCGGGACGTGGGTGATGTGCTCTTTTTCAATGAGCTTGCATATATCCTCGGTCTTGGGGGAGGTCGACATTACGACCTTGCCGCCGAACGAGAACGCGCCCTGGATTCCGGGGGCTGCGAGCACCATGTTGTGCGCGACAGGAGCGACTGCAAGCTGGACGGTGTACATATTGTATCCAAGCTCGCGGCTGGATTCTTCCGCAACGTAGCGGTAGGCGTTGTATTCGCGTGCGATAAGTTTCGGAATGCCGGTCGTACCGCCGGAGAGAAGGATGATGCAGACATCGTGCGGGTCGGGCAGATAGCTCTTAAGGAGTTCGGCATTATCCTCGCCTTCGATGGGCGTCTTAAGAAGTTCGTTGATGTAGCAGTAACCTTCGGGAATTTCCTGGTTTACGCCGGCGATCATCTTGAACTTCATCGAGGGAAGGTCTGCTGCAACCTGCTCAACGAGCTCAACATAATTGTACTTCTTAACAAAACCTGGTACAATGTATCCGACCGCCTCCGCTTTAGCTGCGATCTGAGATATCTCCGTGTATCTGTGCTGCGGTAGGCACATTACCGGTATAACTCCGATTTTCTGAAGCGCGAGGTAGATGAAGACAAACTCCGGAATGTTTATGAGCTGCACCACAACCCGATCTTGGTGTTTCAGCCCCATCTTCACGAAATGAAGCGCGAGGCGGTCACTCCCCTTCTTCAGTTCGCCGTAGGTGTACCTCTGATCGCCACTGACAAGAGCTTCGCGATCCCAGAAGCGCTCTGCGATATTGTCGAATACCTGAGAGAATACTTCCTTCTTCCAGTATCCCTTTTCTTCATACTCCTTCGCGAGCTCCGGGCGATAAGGCGTCCAATGTTCCAGCATAAGATCATTCCTTTCAGTTTTATGTGAGTCTGGAATTTGTTTTAGCCGTTGATGGCGTTAAACACTAAACGTAACCGATACTTCACCGACAGCGCACCACTCTCCCTAACGTTTCTATATACAATACAACAACAGTTGAAATATCCATCAGCTAGTGATATTTCTCCAAAAAAATATAAAATGGATGTTTTTCTTTTCTGATTACTTCAGCTTTTTCAGAAGCGTCACAACCGTCTCTTTTTCTTCGGTCGACAACTTCGAGAAAGCCTCTTCCAGATTCGCCATATGCACGACGAAAATTTCATCCATTATCGTTTTACCTTTAGGCGTTATACCAATCAGATACGAACGACCATCTTCAGGATTGTCACGCCGACTAACCAGCCTCATCTGCTCAAGATTCCTGACAACTACAGTAATATTACCGCTGCTTGAAAGAACCTTGTCGATTATACTCTGCACAGTCTGTTCTCCTCTGTTGTAGAGAAGTTCCAGTACGGTGAACTGGGCCAGCGTCAATCCTTTCTCGCGAAACAATTCACTTGATTTTCGATGGGCGTTTCTATAGGTACGTCCCAAAGCTATAATTAGCTTTCCATTTAAACGTTCCCTAGAATTCATTTCAAAGTCCTTAACCCATTTATCTTGCAACAGATTGACTTATGCCCTGTTGGCTGTAGAATAACACTAACTAGTGATAATGTCAATGTAATTTTCTGACAAATCCAAAAGGGTAAAACTGCGGAAATCCGCGCCAACACTGAGAAAATCAATATTTTATTTTACAGGCGAGGAAAATTTTATGACGGTTTTTTAGATACCTAAGCAAAGTGACGCAGAAACGACTATGGGTGCGGACTCTCATATTTCGTCGGCAAGGCTGCACATTAAACTTAAACGAGGCCATATCGGCATCTTTCGGCGTTTTGGCGCAGTCGGCTGAGCTTTTATTCATAAAACGAGCTAAAAGAAAGTTGCCTGAAATTTGACGCTTAATCATAGTAAAAAGCTAACTATGCTGTAAAAAAGTAAAATTTATATTTGGAGTGTTATAAGCCATGACTCAAAAAATTGTTTTTTATTACGGGCCGAAATCAGGTTTCAGACGCCACATTCCGAGGCGTCTGCCGATAACGACGATAAGCGAGCTCGCGATATACAGCGACAAGAAAATGCGTGAGCATACCTTTAAAATTCAGAGCGCACGCAAGGGCTGTGAGAATCAGGAGAAGGAGGCTGAGCGGCTCCAGGTGCCCTGCCTCGTTGCATTTTCCGAGCAATACGCGGCGATCAGCGAGAGCGCGATAAACTCCTTCTTGAGCTTTATCGGACAGTTCGACATAGGCTCGATATATCTTCAGAATCCGCCAGTCCACGTCGCGGCTCAGTTTGAAAGCCTGCACAGCCGAATCAAGACGATACGCTACGACTACCGCTCGCTCGATTTCGACTGTCTGCGCAGGATAAACAGAGAATACGACGGAGTGATCATCGGACAGCCTGAGGTCAAGGAGAAGCTTCTGAAGGCGCTCTACCCGCTCGCATCCGGATCGTCAGATAAGCCGACGGTGCTTCTCTTTTACGGGCCGACCGGCGTCGGGAAGTCCGAGACTGCGAAATACCTCAGCAACGTTATGGGACAGACGCTGTTGCGCAGACAGTTCTCTATGTTCCACAGCAACGAGTTCTCGTCTTACCTTTTCGGAGGACGGCACACGGGCGATTGCCTTGCTAAGGATCTCATGGAGCGCGAGTCGAATGTGATTCTTTTCGACGAATTCGACAAGCCGAACCCGGTCTTCCACAGCGCCTTCTATCAGGTATTCGACGAAGGGATTTACGAGGACAGGAACTACTGCGCCGACGTACGCCGCGCGCTGATAATCTGCACATCTAACTACGCCTCGGAGGAAGAGGCTCGCGAGAAGCTCGGCGCTCCGATTTTCGCGCGATTCGACTCCGTGATAGAGTTTAAGCCGCTGTCGAAGCAGCCCCAGGCCGAAATACTGAAAAAGAGGATAAAAGAAGCCGCCGCTGCGTTGTCCGATGAAGAGAGAAAACATATCGACGAAGAGGCGATAGCCGCTTCGCTCGCCGACGAGCTTGACGGCGAGAACGGCGCGCGCGGCATAGAGCACGCGGTCAAGGATAAAATTTCGGAAGAGCTGTTGAAGTGGGCGCTCGCGGAATAAATTCGGGGAAGTCCGGCGATTCTGAGCTGGAAAAGTAAACGCGGCGCGCCGCCCCAAAGAGCTACTCGCTTTTTGTATGTTCTGCGGGATTTCGGCGATTCTGCGCCGCGGCGTGAAATCAACGCGTTCGCGCAGATGTTTGCGTATTGTTATAAATTTCGCTGGCGCGCCGTGATTTACGAGGCGCGCCAGCGCGTTTATCCGCCTCCGCAAAGCTACGGAGCGCGGCTGTAATTCAAGCCGCGCTGCTCGTTCGTCCGGTTTCGCTTTTTGCTAGTCGAACTTCCCTATGCGCAGGTCGTTCAGCGTCGGGAAGTCGCGGCGCTGCCGCCTCGTCGTTTCGATGTCGAATTCACAGTGCAGTATGCATGGCTCTTCTCCGAGCTGGTAGACGGGGTCGCCCCATGTGTCTATCATCGCGCTGTTGCCGAGCATACGGAGGTGTTTATACGGCCCAGCTAAGTTGCAGACGAAGACGTGCACAGAGTTTTCGAGCGCGCGAACGCGGGCGCACATCGTGAATGCGTCCTTGCGCGGATAGGGCCACGCGGTCGGCGCGATAAAGATCTCTGCGCCGAGGCCGACGGTCATACGGCGGAAAAGCTCCGGGAAGCGTATATCGTAGCATATCGAGAGCCCTACCCTTCCGAAGTCGCCGGTGTCGACGACGACGGCTTTGTCGCCGTGCGTGAATGTGCCGGCCTCGTGTCCGTAGCAGGAAAAGAGATGTATCTTACGATATTCTGCGAGGTCGGTGCCTTTGCGGTCGAATAGTATGCAGGCGTTGTAGAGTTTGTCTCCGCATTTTTCAGCGAAGCTGCCGCAGTGGATGAAAGCGTTCAGTTCTTTAGCCTTCTCAGACATGCGGCGCATGAGCGGGCCGTCCTTTTCTTCGGCGAAATTCCATATCGTCCTGTAGCTGAGCAGGCCGACGTTCCACAGCTCCGGCAGGACTATGAGGTCGGAGCCGGCGCACGAATCTATAAGCCCCATTACGCGCTCGGTGAGCGCTTCGCCGCCGCTTTCCTCGCCCGGCAGTATCTGGAGCTGTATAAGAGATATTTTCATGACTATCCCCCATTTTATACAAAACTGTTACTATCCTATATCGTTTCCGCCGCTATTGCAAGAGCCGCGCGCGGCGGCGCGGAGTTTTCTTATTCGGCAACACCGGCGGCGCGGACGGATATCGCGCCGGACGGCGATTTTTTTACGCGCATACTGAGCGTGACGGACGTTTTATACTTTTCGTTGCCGGCTTCCGCCACGAGCGTCCTCAGGTAATATGCCCGCACGACTCCGCCGTCTTCGGCGGCGAACGGAGGGATGCGCGGTATGCGAGCGGCGTCCGCCCTTTCGGCGAATGAATCGGGATAGTGCAGGTCGTAGCAGACGCACTCGACGGCGTACTGCGGGAACTGTCCGCACAGTGCGGAGAATATGCCAGGCGGCACGTCCGGCGTCGGGTCGCTCTCAGGCGCTGAATCCGTCTCGAAGCCAGCCTTCTCCGCTATCGCCGCGGCGTTGTCGCAAAACCACGCTTCGGCGGCGGCGGAAGCCTGTGCGGCTATGTTTTCTAAGCGGATGCGGCGCGCGGCGGCGAGCTCTTCCTCCGCCGTTTTCTGCACCGTGTCGAGCGCGAGCGCCAGAAGCGAGATGAGAGCCGCGGAGACGGCGAGTACGTAGATGAGTACAAAGCCGCTCCGGCGCGGCGGAGCGCCGCGCTTTCCCTCGGTTTCTGGCGGGACGTCAGATTCTGCGCAGTTTTTCAAGCGCGGCTTTGGCGGCCTTGAATTCCGCCTCTTTTATCGACGGCCCCCACGCTTCGGCGCAGACGCCGCCCTCCGCGGAGAGCGACACCCTGAAGCTGCTTGCGTGCTCGGGGCCGCGGCGTTCGAGAAGCTTGTAGACAGGCGCGGTTTTGCCTTCGCTCTGTAAAAATTCCTGGAGCTCGGTCTTCGGGTCCTTTTCCATGACCGGGGCGGCAGCCTCTTCCTTCGACTCTAGGAAGCGCGATATCACGCCTCGCGCCGCCTCGTAGCCGCCGTCGCTGAAGACTGCGCCGAATACCGCTTCGACGCAGTCGGCGGACATCGAATCGGTTGGGCTTTTTATGCTTTTGCCGAGACGTATCAGCTGGCGCAGCCCGTTCTCCGAGGCCCACGCGCAGAGGCTGTCTTTGCATACGAGCCGGGAGCGCAGCCGCGTCAGATCGCCCTCGCTGAAATCCGGATAGGCGGCGAAGAGCCGCTCCGAGGTGAAGAGCTCGAGCACGGCGTCGCCGAGAAACTCGAGCCGCTCGTTGTAGGCGGCGCCGTTCTCGTTCGCATAGGACGAGTGCGTCAGCGCTTCTGCAAGAAGCGCCGCATTTTTGAATTCGTAGCCTAATTTTAATTGAAAGGCGCGAAGCTGTTCTTCGCGCCTTGTGTCGTCTTTCATTGAATCGTTATTTGCAGCTCTCAATGGCGATGACGCCGTTGTGTCCTCCGAAGCCGAAGCTGTTGACGAGGGCTCTTTCGACCTTCGCGCTCACGGCCTTGTTCGGCACGACGTTGAGCGCGCACTCGGGATCCGGCGTTTCGTAGTTTATAGTCGGGTGGACTATTCCGCGCTCGAAGGCGAGCAATGCGGCTATAGTTCCGACCGCTCCAGCTGCTCCGAGCGAGTGGCCGATCATAGACTTAGTCGCCTGCACCATCACCTTGTCCGCGGCGTCGCCCATAAGGCGCTTTATTGCCGCAGTCTCCATCTTTTCGTTGAGCGGGGTCGAGGTACCGTGCGCGTTGATAAGGTCTATCTGGTCGGGGCTCCATCCGGCCTTGCGGACGGCCATCGCCATAGCGCGGTACGCTCCGTCGCCGTCCGGCGCGGGCGCTGTGATGTGGTGCGCGTCGCAGGAGAGGCCGTAGCCCTTGACCTCGGCGTAGATGTGCGCGCCGCGGGCCTTCGCGTGCTTGTATTCCTCAAAGACGAGGATTCCGGCGCCTTCGCCGATTACGAAACCGTCGCGTCCGGCGTCGAAAGGACGCGAGGCGTGTTTCGGGTCATCGTTGCGGCCCGAGAGCGCCTTCAGCGAGCTGAAGCCCGCAGTGGCGAGCGGAGATATGGCGGCTTCGACTCCGCCCGATATCATCACGTCTGCGTCTCCGCGCATGATGCAATTGTACGCCTCACCCATGCTGTGAGTCGAACTCGCGCAGGCTGTGACGACGGCCATGTTCGGCCCCTTCGCGCCAAGGCGTATAGCTATATAGCCGGCCGACATGTTAGCGATCATCATCGGCACCATGAACGGGCTGACGCGGCTCGGCCCTTTCTCACAGAGCAGGCGGAAGTTTTCTTCTATCGTACTGATTCCGCCCTCGCCGCTTCCGACGTAGACGCCGAACATCTCTTTGTCAAGCTTTTCGACGTCGAGGCCGGCGTCCTTAACCGCAAGGTCGGCTCCCGCCGCCGCGAAGTGCAGCACGCGGTCGGTGCGGCGCACCTCTTTTTTATCAAGCCAGTTTTCGGGCGCAAAGTTCTTGACTTCGCCCGCTATCTTCGTGGTGTGCTTTTCCGTGTCGAAGAGCGTAATGTAATCTATCCCGTTCTCGCCGCGTTCAAGCGCGTTCCAGAACTCTTCTTTTCCGATTCCGATTGGGGTGACGGCACCGCAACCTGTGATTACCACTCTTCTGTCATTCATCGGCGTCATAGGTTCCCTCCCTGGAAGAGGGGGGACTGACGGGCAGTCCCCCAATTGTTTCAGCCGTTAGAGCTACTAGTCTTCGACTCCGAGCTTCGTCTTGACGTAGTCCATCGCCTCGCCGACGGTGGTGAGCTTCTCGGCGTCCTCGTCTGGGATTTCGATGTCGAACTCTTCCTCGATGCCCATGATGAGCTCGACGATGTCGAGCGAGTCCGCGCCGAGATCCTCTACAAACGAAGCTTCCGGCTTGATCTGATCCTCTTCAGCGTTGAGGCGGTCCATAACGATTTCCTTAAGCTTGCTCTGTACTTCTTCCATTTTCATTGCAAATCTCTCCTTTGCGGTATTGACGTCTCTTGTTTATATGAAAAGTTCCGCTGGAACTTTTTCCCTTTTTACTGCATTGTCACGCCGCCGTCAACGGCTATGACCTGTCCCTGAAGATAGGCCGCGTCATCCGAGACCAGGAATGCTACGACGCCTGCTACGTCCTGCGGCGTCCCCGCGCGTCCAGCCGGAATAGATGCGATGAACTGCGACTTCACATCTTCTGGCAGGACTGCGGTCATGTCCGTCTCTATGAAGCCCGGCGCTATCGCGTTGACCGTCACACCGCGCGAGGCGACCTCGCGCGCGAGGCTCTTGACAAAGCCGACGACTCCGGCCTTCGCCGCCGCATAGTTGCACTGTCCCGCGCTGCCGCGCAGTCCGTTTATCGACGAGAGAGCCACGATGCGCCCCCAGCGCCCCTTGAGCATCGGGCGCACGGCCTCCTTCGCGCAGTAGTAGAGCGAGCTGAGATCCGTTTTTATAACTTCGTCCCAGTCGGAGTCCTTCATGCGCATGAGCAGGTTGTCGCGCGTCACGCCTGCATTGCAGACAAGGACGTTGACTGGGCCGAGCTTGTCAGCGACAGCTTTGAACATCGCCTTGACCTCTTCCATGTTCGATACGTCGGCTTTCACAGCAATGGCTTCTCCGCCCGCCGCCGTTATCTCTGCTACGACTTCGTTGGCGGGGCCTTCGGAGCGGCTGTAGTTGACCGCGACCGCGCAGCCGCGCTTCGCGAGCTCTATCGCTATCGCGCGCCCTATGCCGCGTCCAGCTCCCGTTACGACGGCTATCTTCTTATCTGGCATTGCCGCCGCTCCTTAAATAATCAGCCGCGGCAAGAAGCTCCTGAGAGTTCGAGACCGCGTAGGGGCGCTTGCCGTTGCATATCTTTCTTACGAGTCCTGAGAGCACACTGCCGGGACCGAGCTCTATGTAGCCCTCGATGCCGTTCTTCTCCATCTCGAGAACGGACTGCGACCAGAGGACTGGCGAATAGGTCTGCGCGTAGAGCGCTTCGCGGACCGCCTGCGCCTTCTGAACGGGAAGCGCCGTCGCGTTCGCTATTATCGGGAACTTCGGATCGTGCCATTCTATCTGAGAGAAGGCTTCCTTGAGTTCGTCCGCGACGGGACGCATGAGCGCGCAGTGGAATGGGGCGCTCACGCGCAGCGGGACGGCCTTAGCCGTATATTTCTGTTCAATGATCGCCACGGCGCGCGCGACCGCGGCGGCATGGCCCGATATGACTATCTGCTTCGGCGAGTTGATGTTGGCAGCCTCGCAGACTTCTCCCTGCGCCGCCTCTGCGCATACTTCGCTGACGGTCGGCAGTTCAAGGCCGATGACCGCGGCCATCGAACCGACGCCAAGCGGCACTGCCGTCTGCATGAGGCCGCCGCGCTTATGGACAAGCCTTACGCCGTCTCTGACCGAGAGCGCGCCAGAGGCTACGAGAGCGGTGTATTCGCCGAGGCTGTGTCCAGCCATGCAGGCCGGCTCGACAGCCGTGCCAAGTTCCTGCTCGAGCGCTCGGAACATAGCGACGCTGACCGTGAGTATGGCGGGCTGCGTTATCTCGGTGTGAGCAAGCTGCTCCGGCGTGCCGTTAAATATTATGCCGCTCAGCGAGAAGCCCAGCGCCTCGTCAGCCTCGTCGAAAATCCTCTGCGCCGCGATATATTTATCGCAGACGTCCTTCCCCATTCCTGGACGCTGCGCGCCCTGCCCGGGGAATATCATCGCGTATTTCATCTGACGTATCTCTCCGATTCTGAAAGGATAGATTCCATTTGTGTGACAACGCTTTCTATAATGGAAGCCGCCGGCTCTGCCGCGTGGACGAGCCCAGCAGACTGACCCGACATGAAAGAGCCCATGTCCGAATCGCCCTCAACTACCGCGAGGCGCAGCTTGCCCGCGCCGAGAGCTTCGAGCTCCGCGGCAGGCGCGTTTCTCCCTTCAAGCTCCTCGAACTGCTTCGTAAATTTATTTTTGAGCGCGCGCACCGGATGGCCGAGAGTGCGCCCCGTCACAACGGTCGCCCTGTCATTCGCCTTGACTATCTTGTCCTTGTAATTCCTGTGCGCGTTGCATTCTTCGGCGCAGACGAAGCGAGTGCCCATCTGCACGCCGCTCGCCCCGAGCATGAAGGCCGCCGCCATGCCGCGTCCGTCTGCTATGCCGCCAGCCGCTATAACGGGAATTTTCACTGCGTCTACGACCTGAGGGACGAGGTTAATAGTCGTCGTCTCGCCTATATGTCCGCCAGACTCCATACCCTCGGCAACGACCGCGTCAGCGCCCTGCTTCTCGACGCGCTCCGCAAGAGCGACAGCCGCTATGACAGGAATGACTATCGTTCCGAGCGGTTTGAGACGCTCGATCACCTTGCCCGGCTGTCCGGCTCCGGTCGTGACGACAGGAACGCGATACTTCGCCGCGAGCTCAAGAGCGTCGCCTGCGGTAGGCGACATGAGCATGATATTTAGGCCGAACGGCTTGTCGGTTAGCGTCTTTATTTTCTGTATCTGACGTTCAAGAAGTTCCGGCGGCATGTTCGCCGCCGCGATTATGCCCAGGCCGCCGCCGTTGCTGACCGCCGCCGCAAGATCGGCGTCAGCAACCCAGGCCATGCCGCCCTGGATGATCGGGTATTTGATTTTTAGCAGTTTTGTTATCGCGTTATTTTCAAACATCTAACATCCGCTCCTTATGCTTCATATAACAGCGCGCCCAGCGTCATGCCCGCGCCGAAAGCCATGAAGAGCACCTTTTCGCCGCTTTTGATACAGCCGGACTTCATCGCTTCGTCCAGCGTCACCATCAGCGAGGCCGCGGACGTGTTGCCGTAATTTTCGAGATTAGTAATAGTGCGGTCGGTCGCCACGCCGAGACGCTTGAACAGGCTGTCTATTATCCTCGTGTTCGCTTGGTGGAGCACCCAGAAGCCTATCTCTGACGGCTCTGCGCCGCACTCTTCGCAGAAATTCTTGACGAAGGGGGGGAGATGCACGTTGACGAACTTGAAGACCTCGGCGCCGTGCATGCGCAGAACGGGGGTCTCGCGGCCTTCTTCCTTGTCTATAGTGATGAGGGCGTGCCTCGCGCCGTCAGCCTTAAGTTCAGCGCCGATGAAATGCCCCTTGCCCTCCTCGGAGCGCGAGAGTACCGCGGCGCCAGCGCCGTCGCCGAATAATACGCAGGTCGTGCGATCCGTCCAGTCGAGCGCTTCGGCGAAATCCTCTGAGCCTATCACGAGCACGTTCTTCCAGATGCCGCTCGCGATCCCGCCGATTGCGGTCGTCATAGCGGTAAGGCTGCCAGTGCATCCAGCAAGCACATCGTAGGTTCCGGCGTTCGTAGCGCCGAGCTTTCCCTGTACCTTCGAGGCAGTGCATGGGCAGACGGTGTCCGGCGTATCCGTCGCGACTATTATAAGATCAAGCTCAGACGGCTTCATTCCGGCATCTTCGAGCGCCGCGACGGCGGCCTTGTAGGCAAGGTCGCTGCACTTCTCGTACTCGGCGGCGAAATGGCGCTTCCTGATGCCCGTGCGCGTCACGATCCATTCGTCGCTCGTGTCTAGAATTTTCTCGAAGTCGAAATTCGTCATTACTTTCTCGGGGATGTACCTTCCCGTTCCCGCGATTCCGACTGGGTATCCGCTAATCATTGTTTTCCTCCGCGCCTTTCGCTATTTCGTTCTGAATTCTCTCAACACCGTTGTGCCGTATGAAATTCGCGCCGCTCGTTATCGCGTTGGCGATGGCGTTCGCGCGCGAGCGCCCGTGTACCTTGACAACGCTGCCACATACTCCGAGCACCGGCGAGCCGCCATACTTCTCCCAGTCAAAGCGCCCCATTATGCGCTTCATTGCCGGAAACATGAAAAAGCATCCGATTTTCGGAAGCATGTGGTGCTTGTACTCCTCTTTGAGCTGGCTCTGGATGAGCTCTCCGAGGCCTTCGCCAAATTTGATGACGACGTTGCCGGTGAAGCCGTCGCACACCACGACGTCCGATATGCCGTTCGGGATGTCCTTGCCCTCGGCGTAGCCCTGGAAGTTGAGCTTAGTCTGCTCGATGAGCACGCGAGCCGCCGAAATAACCTCGTCGCCTTTCGTCGCCTCCTCGCCGTTGCTGAGCAGGCGGACGGATGGATTTTCAACTTTTCTGAAAAGCTTCATATATATAGAACCCATCTGGGCGAACTGTAAGAGGTTGACCGGCTTGCATCGTACCGTGCCTCCGACGTCCATCAGTAGCGTGCAGCGGTTGAGAACTGGAAGCACGGCACCGAGCCCCGGACGGTCGATTCCGGGGATGCGTCCGAGAAGCAGCACTGCGCCTGCCGCTATTGCGCCGGTATTGCCTGCCGAGACGATGCCGTCGGCTTCGTGTGAACGCACCATGTTGAAGCAGGCGACGAGGCTCGAATTCTTTTTCCTGCGTATCGAGAGCGACGGAGAATCGCTGCCCGTTATAACTTCGTCCGTGTGGACGATGCTGAGGCGCGAGCGGACGGCGGCGTCAGCTTTCTCTATTATCGGTTTTATCTTTTCACTGTCGCCGACCAGTGCGACGGAAAGATCCTGATCGTGCCGACAGGCCTGTATAGCCGCCTTGCAGGGCTCATCGGGGGCGTGGTCCCCGCCCATGGCGTCAAGTGCAATCAGCATTTCTCGTCCCTCATCTCGTTGTTGTGGTTATCTATCGCGGCGACGACGAAACGCCCGACGAATATTTCACGCTCGCCGATTTTTGAATGAACGCTCACCACGTATTTATTGCCCTTGTGCGTACCGACCTTCGAACGCGCGACGATCTTTTCGCCGATATAGGCGGGCTGGCAGTATTTTAGACGCGCGGCGGCAGAGACGACCATCTCGGCGTCTATCGTCGCGATCGCAAGCGAAGCGGCCTGCGCATATATGTAATAGTCGCCTACCATATCGGTTCTGCGGAAGGCCATATCAGGATTTATCTGGAGAGTAGAGAGCGCCCAGCTGTTTGGCTCAAGGCCGAGAAGCTCGCCGACGACCTCGTCGTCGCGCAGAGACTTCAGGCGGCTCGCAGCGTGCTCAGCCATTGCGCGCGTTCTCTCGCGAAGTTCGGGAATCGCAAGCAGACCGCGGTCAAGCCTTACGGTGCTGAGACTGACCCCGAGCTTGGAGGATATCTCCTCGTCGGTGAGCAGAGGATTTGTCTCTATGAGTTGTAAGAGTTGGCTGTGGCGCCGCTTTCTGCTTTCTGAACGCATCCTATTCTCCTAAAAACAAGCTCATGTTATGAGCAGATCTTAATAGCAGACAAGATATTATAAGCGTGCGTCGTTGTCAATAGCATTCACAGTAATTTTTTCAGAAATTTTTACAAAATTCGCGGTAAGAGAAAACGATGAATATAAAAAGAATCGCGGCCCCGGCGTAAGCCAGAGCCGCGAGACGAAAAGTCTGTCTGAAAAAATTTATTCAGCGGTCTTCTCTTCTGTGATCTTGAGGACCTGACGGCCCTTGTAGAAGCCGCAAGCCGGGCAGGCGCGGTAGGTCTCTATGACTTCGCCGCAGTGCTTACAGGTCGTGAGGCTGGGAGCATCAAGCGAGCCGAGCCAGTGAGCTTTGCGGTTGTGTGTGCGGGAGTGGGATACTCGCCTCTTTGGAGTTGCCATTGTCTTTTCCCCCCTTAAATCTTCACCGGTACATGTTACCAACTGGGTGATTATATCATTAGTTCCGATTTTTTGCAGTATTTATTTTTCTTGATTCTCCATGAACTTCCGCAAGACTTCAAAACGCGGGTCTCCGCTTTCGTTCCTGCACGAGCACGGACCTTTATTGAGGTTCGCGCCGCACTGCGGGCAGAGCCCGCGGCAGTCGGGCGAGCAGAGAAGCGTGGGAGGCAGCGCCGTTATCAGCGTCTCCCACACCATCTGCGCCAGGTCTATCTCGTCCTCCCACGAGTCGAGAAGTATTATCTCTTCGTCGCCGTCCTGCGCGCCTTCGCTCTTTTCACGCAGCTGCTCGTCGCGGCGCAACGAGAAGATATAGCGAAGGTCGCCCTTTATGCGGCCTTTCGCGGGTTCGAGGCATCTTGCGCACGGCGCCTCGACCTCCGTCTCGACGGAGACCTCGGCGACGACGCGCCCCTCGGAGCGGAAAGCCGTCACTCTGACTCTGATGTCAGAGTGCGGCTTGTATATCTGATCCCAGTAGCTAACAGCAATGTCGAACGGCAACACAAACTTGTCCTCGTAAGGCGCGCCGTCTCGCGGGACGGCTGCGAGCACGAGCCTGCACTTCCAGCTTCTGGGAGCAGATTCAAGATACTCGGGCATTTCTTACTTGCCGGCTTCCTCCACGCATCTCTTCGTGTCGCGGGCTATCGCCATCTCTTCGTCGGTCGGGACGACCATGACAGTGACCTTTGAGTCGGGCGCGCTGATGACGACCTCTTTGCCGCGGCAGTTGTTCTTCTCTGCGTCGAACTTGATGCCCATGAACTCCATGTCCCTGCAGACGGCCTCGCGGAAAGTGATGCCGTTCTCTCCGATGCCGGCCGTGAAGACGACGACGTCAACTCCGCCCATCTCGGCGGCGTAGGAGGCGATGTACTTCTTTACGCCGGTGATGAGGATTTCCTGCGCTATCTTGGAGCGTTCGCAACCATTCGCCGCGGCTTCTTCAACGTCGCGGAGGTCGCTCGAAACGCCGGAGACGCCGAGGAGTCCGGACTGTTTGTGTACTACGTCGCTGACCTTCTTCACGTCGCCGAGCTTCTCCATGAGGGTAAGCATAACGAGCGGGTCGACGTTTCCGCTGCGCGTCCCCATAAGGAGCCCTTCGCCGGTGCCCATACCCATCGACGTGTCGACACATTTGCCGCCGTCCACCGCCGTAATGGAGCTGCCGTTGCCAAGGTGGCAGGTAACTATCTTGAGATCCTTTATATCCTTGCCGAGGATTTCAGCGGCGCGGTGCGCGACGTAGCCGTGGCTCGTGCCGTGGAAGCCGTAACGGCGGATGCGATCCTTTTCATAGTATTCGTAGGGTATCCCGTAGATGTAGGCCTTGGGCGGCATGGTCTGGTGGAAAGCCGTGTCGAAGACGACGACGTTCGGCTTGCCCGGGAGGACGTCCATGACGGCCTTGAGGCCCATAAGGTTCGCGGGGTTGTGGAGCGGCGCGAGAGGAATGACCTCTTCGATACCCTTGACGACTTCGGGCGTAACGAGTACGGACTGCGTGAACTTCTCTCCGCCGTGTACTATGCGGTGGCCCGTCGCGCCGAGCTCGTCGAGGCTCTTGAGGACGCCGAGCTCTGGATCGACGAGGATGTCGAGGACGTACTTGATGGCCGCGGAGTGGTCAGGGAACGGAACCTCGCGCGTCACGGCGTCGAGTCCGGTCTTCGTGTGCTTGATGCGCGAGCCTTCGATGCCGATGCGCTCGACGAGACCCTTCGCAAGGACTTTCTCGCCGTCCATGTCGATGAGCTGATACTTCAGCGATGAGCTTCCGCAGTTGAGAACAAGAATTTTCATTAGAACAGAATTGCCTCCCTTAAATTTATCGTACCGCCGCTGTGTTATCCTTATAAAAGGAAAGGACGGTGAAAACTTTATGCTATATCCCGTCGTCGGGATCGTCGCCGAATATAACCCGTTCCATAAAGGCCACCTGCTCCACATGCGCAGAGCCCGCAGTCTCTGCGGCGCGCAGGCCGCCGTCGCCGTACTGTCATCCGATTTCGTCCAGCGCGGAGAACCGGCGCTCGCAGACAAATGGACGCGCGCCGAAGCTGCGCTAGCATGCGGCGCCGACCTCGTGCTCGAGCTTCCCGTCCTATTCTCGGCTCACAACGCCGGAGTTTTTGCGAACGGGGCCGTCGACATCCTCGCTGCGACGCGCGCAGTCACGCGCCTCTCTTTTGGCGCTGAGAACCCGGACTGTCTGTCAGACAGTATCATTGATATGATACTCGAAGAGCCCGAGGCTTTCAAGCTGTCGCTGAAAAAACATCTCGCGGAGGGCTTCTCTTTCGTTGAGGCGCGCGCCCGCGCCGCGGAAGAGATGATCCCAGGAAGCGCGCGCGTCCTGGCCGGCAGCAACAACACGCTCGCGCTCGCATACATGGCGCGCGTCAAGAAAAAAAATTACGCGCTCGCGCCGCTGCCCGTCCTGCGATCCGGCGCGGCCTACAACAGCGAGAAACTCGAAGAAATTTCAAGCGCTGCCGCGATTCGCCGCGCGCTGCGCGACGGTCGGACGGACGAAGCTTTCGCAGCGACGCCCGAAGCTTCGGCGCGCATATTCAAACGCACGCTTGCGAATGGACGCTTGTGCCTCGATTACGAAAGTTGGTGGCGCCTGCTGCGCGCTCTGCTGCTCCGCACCGCGCCTGAAGAGCTGCGCGGCTTTGCTGAAATCTCCGAAGGAATAGAATACAGGCTGCGTGACGAGGCGATCAGCGCGCAAAGCTTCGAAGCGTGGCTCGACCGCTGCACCTCGAAGCGCTATCCCGCGGGACGGCTGCGGCGCGCAGCTGTACACGCCGCGCTCGGCCTCAGCCACTGGTTCAACCGTGCGGCGCAGCGGCTCGGCCCGCCTTACATAAGGCCGCTCGCGATGAACGAGACGGGGCGCGCGCTGCTGCACGATATGAAGAAAAACGCCGCGCTCCCAATCGTCACGACCTACGGACAGGCCTCGCGCATCTCGCCCTACGCCGCCGAATGCGCGCAATTCGAGCTGCTTGCCTGCGAGCTCTGGGAAGAGCTGATTCCGGGCGGGCGTTTCGGCGAAGAACACAAACGCCGCGTAATCATGGCGTGACGACGCGGCGCTCCATAAAAAACGAAAAGGCGGGGAAGCCGCGCAAAGGCATCCCCGCCGTCGTACACTCGCAGAAAAACCGTTATTTCCGCCTCCTGCGCGAAGCCGCGAAAAATACGACCGCGCCAAGGAGCGCCGCGTTCACGCCGAAAGCTCCGCAGCCGCCGGAAGATTCGTTTTCCGAAACGAACGCCTTTATACAGAGGTCGCCGTTCTCACCCATGCTCTCCCAGTTCACTCCGTCTGCGGAATAAAAAGAATATCCTAGGTTGTTTTCCGCCTTATCGGAATACCCTCCTAACGCGTATTCGTACGAGAAAAGCATGACGGAGCCCTCGTTTTCTCCTTCTGCGGAAGGATCGTCCGGCAGCGTTAGCTTCAGCACGACGGAAAAATCCTCGCCGGCCCGCACATATACAGGCGACGGCAGATCGACGCGCACATATCCTGCGAGCTGTTCCGTCCCGCTCGCCGAGGCGCGCACGCAACCGCGCGGCGAACCTCCGTCAAGCCCCGTCTCAACGCTCAGCTCGTACTCCGTTCCGGGCGCGGGCGAATAAAAGCCGACAGCCTTTACCGTCCCGCTTCTCCGCGCCGTGTAGACGTTCGCGCCCCAGCCTTCGGGGACGTCGGCCTTCGGCGACATATAGCCCACCCATCCCAGCGGGTCGTACTCGTAGACATACTCGCGCGCCTCAACGCAGGGGACCATATCGTAAACGACTGGGGCCTTTAAAGTGCTTTCTTCGTAAGAGATATAAAAATATCCGCCGCCGTCGCCGTTATATTCGCCCCAGCTGTTGCGCGCCAGCCACGCGCCGGACTTCGACGGACGGCGGCCTTCGCGGAAATTCTCAACCGCGTACTCGTCGTCCCAGCCGACTATCGCAACGAGGTGGTTGCTAAGGTCGGGATTCTCCGTTGAATAGAAATAACTCTTCAAATCTTCGGAGAATCCGCTGTCGCTAGGGTCGTCCACGCTCCCCATTACCGCGTTGAAGAGGAAGCTCACGGCCCCGTATTTGATTATCGCGGCCTTGATGAGCTCCGGCTGCGCGAATGTCAGCTCCGCTGCGCGGCGCAGCGTCAGCTTCGGCGTAAAATCATCGGGGCGGTAAAGCGGCATCAGCATCGCGCTCTCGCCGCACGGATACGGAGCCTCGCTCTCAAAGCCCGGCCCAGTGCCACGCGCAAGAAAGGCTGTGACCATAGAGTTGTTCCCAGGCGAGACCTCTATCCCGTCGTTCCATCCGCCTTCAAGCGGCGGGTCCGGATTCAGGGAATACGACGGTTTCTCCGGCGACACATCCTGACGGCTCTGATAACCTAGCAGCCATTCTGAGAGGTCGTACCCGTCGAGCCCCTTCTTCAAAAGATTCGACTCCATCGACGCGGAAGAACTGAATGCCCAGCATACGCCGAGCGCCCCCTGATTACGTATGGGCGGAAGAAATCCGTAATCTCGCATATCGTAAGCGGAGGGGAAGGCACGCGCTTCTTCCCCGTCGTCCGAAGCCCAGCGCGCCGCCGTGCGCGAAGCACTCGACGAAACCGCCTCCGCCGCGCCCTCTATAAAATCCGAAAAATCCGCGCGGTCAAGGTAGGAAAGATCGACCGGCGAAGGCGGAACGTTGCGCATCACACGTTCCATCCCGCCCGAAGAAAACGCCCGCGTCCGCGCCGCGCCGGAACCGCCGTCCTGCGTCTGATTCCTCTGCCATTCGACAAAGTCGGGATTAGGCCGCGCAAAGACAGCGCACTCAGCAGAGCGCGCCGAACACACAAGAACAGCCATCAAAACAAAAGCAGCCAAACGTTTCATAGACAAACGACCTCCATATACAAGCAGCCTTTCATTATAGCAAAACCACACCGGCACACGGCGCTGCGTATAAACAATCGTCCCGCGGCGTCGACCTGCTGCGGGGCTGCGCGTTTCGTCTTTTTCGTTACATCTCCCGAGGCGGGATGCGTTCGCGGAGGCGGCGGTAGACGCCCGGGGGGACCATGTCGCGGACGGCGCCGCCGAACTGGAAGGCGGCTTTGATGCCGCGGCTCGAGAGGTAGGAGTATTTCGCGTCGGTGGCGATGAAAAAGGTTTCTATCTCGGGCGCGAGCTGGCGGTTCATCTGCGCGAGCTGGAATTCGTATTCGAAGTCGGAGAGAGCGCGCAGGCCGCGGATTATTATGCGGCTCTGCTGCTGGCGCATGAAATCGACGAGCAAGCCGTTGAAGTATTCGACCTTGACGTTCGGAAGATGGGCGAGCGCCTCGCGCGCCATTATCTGGCGTTCTTCCTCGCTGAAGGTCGAACGCTTTTCGGGGTTGACGAGCACTGCGACGATGAGTTCGTCGAAGAGCGCCGCCGCCCGCTCGGATATATAGATGTGGCCGTTCGTTATCGGGTCGAACGAGCCGGGATACACGGCTCTGATCATTAGTCGTTCCTCCTGGTGTAGAAGCTCAGCACTGTGCCGCCGTATTTTCTGTCCTCGCGCTCCCATTTCTCCGCGTCGAGCTCCGCTGGCTCTTCTTCTTCGGAGCGTTCGAATATCCAGACGCCGCCATGAGCGAGGATGCTTTCGTTCGCGGATATGAGCGTCGGCAGCTCTTCGCCCCAACCTAAATTATAGGGCGGGTCGGAGAATATTATGTCAAAGCTTTCGCCGCTTTTCGCGAAGCGCGGCACGGCGCGGCGCACGTCGGCGCAGAGACATTTTACTCCGTCGGGCGCGCTCTTAACAATGGCGGCGTGGCGCTTGCGGTCGCTCTCAACAAGGACGACCGGCGACGCGCCCTTGATCTGCGCCGTTACCGCTATGCGTCCGCTTCCCGAAAAAAGGTCGAGAAAGCTCTTACCGTGTATGTTGCCGAGTATGTTGAAGAGCGCCAGCATAACTTTGCCGGACGTGGGCCTCATTTCCTTCAATGTCATCCCCCCGCGACCGTTTATGCGAAAAGTATAACGGCGGAGCGCCGCGCTGTATATAGGCGAAGCTCGGCCGCGCGGCGCAAAATATGCGCAAAGCGCCGTCCTTCGCTGATAAAGTGCGGCGCTTTCGCCGTATCCGTAATTTTACGCGCGCGTCATTTCTGCGCTTCTGCGAGCGCTTTGAGCAGAGCGGCGCGCATAGCGGGCGTTCGGTACGGGTGGCCGACGGAGTCCACCTTTATCGTGACGCCGCTGTGGTGCGGCAGGACTTTAAGATAGAAGTGCTGTTCGTATCCCTCGTCCGACGTTATGACTAGAAGCAGGCCGACGCCCTCGTCGGAGAGGAAAGCCTCGCGGAACACCCAGTGTCCCTTTCCGCCGACGCCTGCGCCTTCCGCGCCGCGCAGCGCGGCGAGCACGTCCTCCACGCCTTTTTTAGTTTCCGCTTCGCACACCATCGGCCATTCCTCCTCTTGTTCCGGCCTTTCTTCGAGTCTGCCGTCCTTGTGTACGACGAGCAGCCATGTGTCTTTATTCATCGCTTTCCATTTTCTTTCGTATTTCGTCACATAGGGACGTTCTGGGTTCTTTACGACTGCGTCGGCGCTGAAGGCCGCGCAGGTCGAGAATACCTCCGCCGTCTCGTCCGCGTACCAGTCGACGTCGGTCGCCAGTTCGAAGCTGCCGCCAGGGACGAGCAGGTAATTTATCAGCCCAGCGAATGCCGGCACCGTGACGCGGCGCTGCGCGTGGCGCGCCTTGGGCCACGGGCATGGGAAGTTCATGTAGACTTTCTCGACGCTTTCCGGCGCGAAGCAACGGCGCAGAAGGAAGCGCGCGTCGCCGTGCATAACGCGCACGTTTGTGAGCCCAGCTGCAAGGACGCGCCGCGCGCCCTTCGCGGCGCACCACTGCGAGACTTCGACGCCTACGACGAGCTTGTCGGGGTTCGAGCGCCCGAGAAATTCGAGGAACTCGCCGTTGCCGAAGCCGATTTCGACGATGACGCGCCCCGACGGCGAGAGCGCCGCCCAGTCTATCGGGAGGCCGCCGTTCTGCGCGACGATCACCTCGTTAAGTTTCCACAACATTGCGGACACCGCCTTTGTCTATTATCTGAAAGTCCGGCTCTTTCGCGAGCGCGAACCATTTTTCAAGCGGAAGCTCTTCGGCGCGCGCCGTCGCGGAGAGGCCGTGCGCTTCGAGCATGGCGAGCGCGCGTTCGCGCCCAATCTCCGGCCATCCCGCCGTCCAGTTGTTGACGAGCGTCTTGCGCCGCTGCGCGAAGGAGCGCGCAAGCAGCGCGCGCCAGCCGCGGTCGTTCGCAAGGCCGCGGTTCTTTTCTATCCTGATTTCTATGAGCGCGGAGTTGACGCGCGGCCGGGGGCGAAAGGCCTGCGGCGGGACCCTGCGCAGTATTTCCGCGCCGCCCATCGCCTCGACCGTTACGCCGAGAGGCGAGCGCGCGCGCGAACGCGCAGGAGACGCTATGCGCTCCGCCGACTCGAGCTGCACCATCAGCAGCATGTAGCTGACGCCCGCTGGGATCAGCTTTTCAAGGAAGGTCCAGAGGATCGGCGTCGTGATGTGGTACGGAAGGTTCGCGACTATCTTCGTCGGCGTTTCCGGCAGTCCGGCGCGGTAGTCGAAGCGCACGGCGTCGCCCCAGAACAGGCGCAGCCGCCCGTCGTTCGTGGCGAGCCGCTCGAGCCCCTCGCGCAGCCGCTCGTCCACCTCGACGGCGTAAAGCGCGCGCGGCCCAGCCGCAAGCAGCCCGCGCGTCAAAATTCCGCCGCCGGGGCCGATTTCGAGAATTACGTCGTCCGGCGCGACAGCGGCGCGTTTCACCGTGTAGGCGACGACCGATTCGTCTATAAGAAAATTTTGTCCGATGTCCGTGTTGTTTATGAAGCGTCTTTTTTCCGCCATTCGTCCAACGCCTTCAAGAGAAAAATTTTTCGCCGCCGCAAGGCGCGCTTCTTTTATTCTATCATGCACGCGCGAAATTTATCATTGCCGCAAACTCGCATTATCGGATAAAATACGGTGTGGATTTGCAGGGAGTGAAGAATTTTTATGCAACTGGAGAATATCAGAAATTTCAGCATCATCGCCCACGTAGACCACGGCAAGTCGACGCTCGCCGACCGCCTGCTCGAAGCGACGGGCACGGTCGATAAACGCAACATGAAGGCGCAGCTGCTCGACATGCTCGACCTCGAGCGCGAGCGCGGCATCACGATAAAATCCGTCCCCGTGCGCATGGACTACAAGGCGCGCGACGGACGCGGCTACGTGCTGAACCTCATAGACACGCCGGGCCACGTCGACTTCTCCTACGAGGTTTCGCGTTCTCTCGCGGCCTGCGAAGGGGCGGTGCTCGTCGTCGACGCCTCGCAGGGCGTCGAAGCCCAGACGGTCGCTAACAGCTACCTCGCGGCCGACCTCGACCTAGAGCTGGTACCGGTGCTCAACAAGATAGACCTCCCCTCCGCGCACCCGGAACAGGTCAAAAAGGAGCTCGAAGACATCATCGGCATCAACGCGGACGACGCCGTGATGATTTCCGCTAAGACCGGCGAGGGCGTGCCTGAGCTGTTAGAGCGCATAGTACGGGACGTGCCCGCCCCGTCCGGCGACATCGGCGCGCCGCTTCAGGCGTTGATTTTCGACTCGGTTTACGACAACTACAAAGGCGTCATCTGCTATGTGCGCGTCGTCAACGGCACGCTGGAAGCTGGGAAGACGGTCCGCTTCATGGCGACGGGTCAGAGCTATCAGCTCGACGAGGTCGGCGTATTCCGTCCGGAGATGGTGAAGGTCGAAAGCCTCGGCCCCGGCGAGGTCGGCTTCATCTGCGCTAGCATAAAGACGATAGACGAAGCGCACGTAGGCGACACGATAACGGACGCGGCGAACCCAGCTGCCGAGCCGCTAGCCGGCTATAAGAAGGTGAAGCCGGTCGTCTTCTGCGGCTTCTACCCAGTCGAGCGCGAGGACATCAACCAGCTCCGCGAGGCGCTTGAAAAATTGCAGATAAACGACTCGGCGATAACATTCGAGCCGGAGAACTCCGCGGCGCTGGGCTTCGGCTTCCGCTGCGGATTTCTCGGGCTGCTCCACATGGAGATCGCGAAGGAACGCCTCAACCGCGAATTCGGCGTCGACCTCGTAGCGACCGCGCCAAACGTCGTCTACCAGATAGTGCTGACGAACGGCGAGATCATAGAGGCGCACCGTCCATCCGACTTCCCCGACCCGGGGCGCATTGAGGAAATCCGCGAACCATACATAAAGCTCTCGATATTCATGCCGGAGCAGTTCGTCGGCGCGGCGATGCAGCTCTGCCAAGAGAAGCGCGGAACTTACGTAGGCATGGACTACATCACGCCGGAGCGCGTGCGCCTGACCTACGATATGCCGCTTGCGGAGTTCATCCTGGACTTCCACGACAGGCTCAAATCATGCACGCGAGGCTACGCTTCGCTCGATTATGAGCATATCGGCTTCAGCGCCGCAAATCTCGTGAAGGTCGACGTCCTGCTCCAGGAAGAGCCCGTCGACGCATTCTCCTTCATCTGCCACGCAGACCAGGCCTACCATAGAGGGCACGCCGTCGTCGGCAAGCTCAAGGAACTCATCCCGCGCCAGCTCTTCGAGGTTCCCGTGCAGGCCGCGGTCGGCAAGAAGGTTATAGTGCGAATGAACATAAAGGCCGTGCGCAAAGACGTGCTGGCGAAGTGCTACGGCGGCGACGTGACGCGCAAGCGCAAGCTGCTCGAAAAGCAGAAGGAAGGCAAGAAGCGCATGAAGCAGGTCGGGCGCGTCTCGATTCCGCAGGAGGCCTTCCTCGCGTTCATGGACGTCACGAAGGCCGATGACAAATAAACTTATTCCATCTGACGATATTCCGCATAAAGCCGCCGCGCGCAATGACGGCGGCTTTTTTTCGGGGCCGCCCTCCGCGTCGTGCCGCTCGCTCTACGTACATGTGCCGTTCTGCGAGCGCAAGTGCAATTACTGCGCCTTCGAGAGCGCGCCGCCGTGCGACGGCGACTTTGAGCTTTACCTCTCGTCGCTGAAAAGGGAGCTCGCGCTGCGCCGCGCTGAGCTCGGCCGACTGGCGCTGGACACCTGCTACATCGGCGGCGGAACGCCAACGGTGCTGCCTCCTCAAACGTGGGACGGGCTGATCGAAGCGCTCGAAGAGTCCTTCGACTTCGCGCCGGACGCCGAAGTTACGGTGGAGGCTAATCCAAACTCGCTGCGCGCGGAACATCTTCTCGCATGGCGCGAATGGCGCGCGACGCGAGTCAGCATAGGTGTCCAGAGCTTCGACGGCGCGGAGCTTGAAATGATGGGCCGCCTGCACGGAACTGCGCAGGCGCACGATGCGATATCCGCGGCGCTTGCGGCGGGCTTCTCCGTCAGCGCGGACTTCATCTTCGGGCTTCCGCATCAGAGCCTTGAAAACTGGGCGCGCACTCTGCGCGAGGCCGTGCGCTCCGGACTCTCGCACATCTCGCTCTACCAGCTCTCGCTCGAAGAGGGCACGCCGTGGAAAAATCTTCCGCACGACGTACTGCCCGACGGCTACGCGCAATACCGCTGGGCGCAGTGGTACCTTCCGCGCCGCGGCTACGAGCAGTACGAAACAGCGAACTTCGCGCGCGCCGGCAAAGAAAGCCGCCACAACCTCAACTACTGGCGCGAGGGCGAATATCTCGGGATCGGGCCGGGGGCCGCGAGCTTCATCGACGGCGCGCGAATGAAAAATTCCGGCGTTCTGCGCGAATACGCCGCCGCGCTCGAAGCGGGCAGATTGCCCGTAAGCGAGAGCGAGAGGCTCGGCGCTGAGGCGCGCGGGCGCGAAGCCGCCGTGCTCGCGCTGCGCACAGCCGAAGGCATAAGACGCGCTGAGTTCGCGCAGAAATTCGGCGCGGGCTCGCTTGCGCGCGTCGAGCGCATAATGAAGGACTTTCCCCAAAATCTCTACGAATCCGACGAACGCGGAATCCGCCTCACGAAGAGCGGAATGCGCGTCGCAAACCTAATCTGGGAAGAGCTCGTGTGACGCGCGCAAGCGTCATTCCACGCGCCTATTTGTAGCCCGCGCAATGGTATTGCGGCATATGGCCTGTGCGTACACGGACTGCGCGCGCTGGGTGCGGACTCTGTGTCTAGGGTGAGCGCACAAAATTCCGCCGCCTGCCCCGCATTTTCAAGAATTTCATATACAATACATTAAGAACATAAATTGAGGGAGGAGTTCCCTTGGACGCAGAGATACAGAAAATAATGAGAAACATCCCGTCGATGGACAAGCTGCTTGCGCTTCCTTGGATAGCGGAATTTGAAGAGCGGCTCGGACACGAGACGGTGAAGGCGCTGCTCTCCGACCTGCTAGCGGCCCAGCGCGCGAAGATAATCAGGGACCGCGACACGGCATTCGACGCGAACACCATCGCGGTCGGCGCGCGCGCCTTGATAGCGCGCCGCGCGCAGCACAGCCTGCGCCGCGTCGTCAACGCGACCGGCGTAGTGATACACACTAACTTAGGACGCTCGCTGCTCGCGCGCGAGGCTGCCGATGCCGTCAACGAAGTCGCCGCGGCCTACAACACGCTCGAATACTCGCTCGACCGCGGCGAACGCGGCCAGCGCAATGACCACGTCGAATGGCTCCTCTGCCGCCTCACTGGCGCGGAGGCGGCGCTCGCGGTCAACAACAACGCCGCGGCGGTAATCCTTGCGCTCTCGGCACTCGCGAGGGATAAGGAATCTGTCGTCTCGCGCGGCGAGCTCGTCGAGATAGGCGGCTCTTTTCGCATACCGGACATCATGGCCCTTTCTGGCACGAAGATGGTCGAGGTCGGCACGACGAACCGCACGCACCTGCGCGACTACGAAGCGGCCATAACTGAGGAAACCGCGATGCTGCTCAAGGTTCACCCCTCGAACTACCGCGTCACTGGCTTCCACGCCGCCGTGCCGCGCGAGGATCTTGCAGAGCTTGCGCACAGCCGCGGCCTCATCTTCATGGAGGATCTCGGCAGCGGGATGCTGATCGATCTTTCTGCGGCGGGCCTTTCGAGCGAGAACGACCCGACTGTAGCTCAGTCTCTCAAGGCCGGATGCGACCTCGTCACCTTCTCGGGCGACAAGCTGCTCGGCGGGCCGCAGATCGGCGGCATAGTCGGCAAGAAAGAACTGATTGCGAAACTCAAGAAGCACCAGCTCCTGCGCGCGCTGCGCGTAGACAAGATGACGCTCGCGGCCTTCGAGGCGACGCTCCGCCTCTACCTGCGCGGCAGGTACGGCGACATTCCAACGATAGAGATGATATTCAAATCGGAAGACGAACTTCTCGCCTCAGCGCGGCACTTCGCGCGGAAGCTTAAAGCCTTCTTCAAAAACACGAAGATACAGCGCGTATATATCGAACCCGTCCCCGTCGAAGACACAGTCGGCGGAGGTTCCTTCCCGCAATCGGTTCTGCGCGGCTGGGCCGTCGCTCTCCGGCTTCCGGAGATGGGCAGCGCCGGCAAGCTCGCCGAGCGGCTGCGCCTCTGCGCGCACCCGGTTATAACGGGCGCGTGCGAGGACAAGATCCTCTTCCACATGCGCACAGTGCGCCCAGGCGACGAACAATGGATACTTGCGGCGCTCGCTGAGATACTGCCCTCAGCGCCCGAAAGAAAAATATAAAATGGCTTTCTCCGAGTATCCTTTTGTAATAGGCACGGCGGGACACATCGACCACGGCAAGACGACGCTCGTCAAGCGTCTGACCGGAGTTGACTGCGACCGCCTTTCTGAAGAAAAAAAACGCGGCATGACGATAGAGCTCGGCTTCGCGCCCTTTACGCTTCCGTCTGGGGAAACGGTCAGTATCGTCGACGTGCCGGGACATGAAAAATTCATCCGTCAGATGGTCGCGGGAGCCGCCGGAATCGACGCCGTCATGCTCGTCATAGCCGCCGACGACGGCGTAATGCCGCAGACGCGCGAACACCTGGCTATCCTCTCGCTGCTCGGCATAAAAGCGGGGCTCACCGTCGTCAACAAGATCGACCTAGTAGACGAAGAGATGCTCGAAATGGCGATAGACGACGCGCGCACGCTGCTCGCCGGCACGTTCCTTGAAGACAAGCCGATCGTCCCCGTCTCCGCCGTCACCGGCGCGGGCATCGACGAGCTTAAGGCCGAGCTCCAGAAGATGACGGAGACGTCGGCGGGAAAGAGCCGCACAGGAGCCTTCTTCCTGCCGGTCGACCGCGCTTTCCACATCTCCGGCTTCGGCACCGTCGTCACTGGCACGGCGATAAACGGCGAGATACACGAGGGCGACGAGGTCGAGATACTGCCCGCCGGGCACTCCTCGAAAATCCGCTCCCTCCAGGTACACAGCACGCCGGTGCGGGTCGCGACGGCAGGACAGCGCACCGCGGCGAACCTCGCTGGAATTTCGCTCGAAGAGGTACACCGCGGCGACGTCGTAGCCGCGAAGGACCGCTTCACGCCGTCCTGCTGCCTCGACGCGCGCATAGAACTGCTCAAAGACGCTGAGCCTATCAAGCACTGGCAGCGCCTTCGCCTTCACGTCGGCACGGCGGACACGCTCGCGCGCATCTCGCTGCTCGACAAGGAGCTGGTACGCCCAGGCGAGACGGCGGCAGCGCAACTGATAACCGAAGAGCCCGTAGTCACCTCCATGAAGAGCTGCTTCATCCTGCGCACCTACAGCCCGCTCGTAACGGTCGCCGGAGGGCAGATATTGATACCGGCGGACGAACGTCCCAAGAGCAAGCACGAAAAGACGGCGCTGATAAAATTCCTCGACACGCTCGCCGCCGCCCCCCCGCTCCGCGACCGCATCCTCGCGCTCATAGACTACCGCGAAATCATCACGGCCGCGGAGGCTGCGCGCATGAACGAAATAACCGTGACGGAGCTGATGCGCGCGATATCGTCGTGCGAGGTAAAGGGCGAGATAGGCATAGCGCGCGGTGCAGACGCGACGCTGATTTCCGGAGACAAACTCAGTGAGTTCGCGGACACGCTGTGCATCGCGCTCGAAAAATTCCACAAAGAGCACCCGGAGCGCAGGGGAATGCCCTGCGACGAATGCGCGAAGTCGATAGCGGACGGCGACGCGAAATTCGCGCGCGAGCTGCTCGTTTTGTTCGCAAAGCGCGAGATTATAAAATTCGAGGACGACCGCGCGTCGCTGCCCGAGTTCGAGCCTTTCGACGAGGACGCATTCACCTCCGACGTCGCGGCTCTGAAAAATTTCGCGATCAATAAAGGCTTTTCAATGCCGACGCTCGACGAAGCGCAGGAGGCGCTTGGCTATTCGTCCGAACAAATGAAGCGCATCATTTTATACCTGCGCGAGCGCAAGGGCGTAGCGCTGGTAACTGGAGGCTTCCTGCTCTTTCCGGAAATAGAAACGGCCTTTATGGAAAAACTTTCGTCAATCAATGGCGACATAACGCTTGCCGCCGTGCGAGACGCGACGGGCAGCAGCAGGAAGTACGCGCTCCCGCTGCTTGAATACTTCGACAGCAAAGGCGTGACGCGAAGGGTCGGAGATAAGCGAATTTTAATAAAAAAATAATAAGTTACGGCACACACCACAAAAACAACCTCTGGTTCATATAAAAGTTGCACATTTAAACAATTTGATGTACAATCGACAAAGATTATCGTGGAGGTGAATTGTGTGCCCAATACGATAGAATCAATCCGCGAGATAATATCTCTCCATAAGGGGTCGAGGATCTCGTACCGTGCGACGAACGGAAGACGCAAGATAGAGGAACGCTCAGGCGTTATACAGGAAATCTATCCCAGCCTGTTCACGGTATTCATAGAGTCCCAGCAAAGCACAGTCTCGTTCAGCTACTCGGACCTTCTTACCAAAGAGGTAGAGCTACACTTGGAACCAAGCGGAGAAAATCTCTTCTGAGCTTCTTTGCCAGAACAAAGCCCCGGCTCAAGCGCCGGGGCTTTTTGATATTCACCCAGGAAAGGCGGACGCGCACATGGCAGACACAATACATTGCCCGATAAAAATAAATCTCATATTAAGAGTCTATTCCAAGCTTCCAAACGGCTATCACGAAATATACTCCCTATTTTGGCAGAAAACGGCGGCAGAAAGGTTGACAATTCATCCTAAATACGATGAAATTATAGGAGATTCTCTTAACATAAAGGGAATGAAAATAGATGGTGAAAATCTCGTTACGAAGGCTCTCGCCGCCGCGAGGAGGCACAAAAGCATACCGCCGCTCAAGCTAACGCTTGAGAAATTTTTCCCGGCGGGGAGCGGGATAGGCGCTGGAAGCGGAAACGCGGGTGCGCTGCTTAGGTTGCTCGCCGCCGAGTATGGTGCGCGCCCTGATGCCGAAGAAACCGCAAGGCTCGGGGCCGATGTGGCGTTCCTCGCATCTGAAAACATCATGGCGGAGGCGCGCGGCATCGGAGAAAATATGACGCCCTTCACGCCGCATTTCGACTTTCGTTGGCTTCTTGTGTTCCCCAAATGGAGCTCAGGGACGAAGGAGGCCTATGCAAAGCTCGACGCTCTACGCGAGGCGCGAAGCGCGACGCACAAAGCCGACGAAGCAGCGGATATGCAAAAGATCGAGGCTCTTGCGTGTGGAGAGCGGGTTGGGCTGCTGCCAAACGATTTCTACGAAGTTTCGGCGGAGGAGCACGCGGAATACGCCGCCGCCGGGAAAGCGGCGGAAGCGTCGGGTGCGCGCGGCTGGGGGCTATGCGGGAGCGGCAGCGCGTTCTTTGCGCTATACGCAGATGCCGGAGGTACGGCAGCACAGGCTGCGCAAACCTTTGAAAAAATGGACTGGGTGCTTAAAACATACATTGTGGAGTGATTTCTATGAGAGGCCAAAGAACTGAGCGGCTCGTCAGACTCGCCGCGAAATTTATGATGTGTCCGTCAAAGCTCGTTTCTCTGACGGACCTCGCCACTAAATTTAACGTTTCCAAAACCGTCATCAGCGACGATGTTGAGGTAATAAATTCCGCGATGGAGGCCGAGGGCTTCGGGCAGATGCTCGTCGACCGCGGGCGCAGCGGCGGCGCGCGTTTTATCCCCGTCTGCACGCCAGAGTACAGTCGCTCCTTTCTAACCGAGATCGCAGAAAAGCTTGCCGACCCCGAACGCAACCTTCCAGGCGGTCTGATTTATTACAGCGACTTGATATTCAACCCTGAGTCGGCGATTATGCTCGGCTACTGCATGGCGTCGCTATTTACCGACAGCGAGCCCGACGTCGTTATGACGTCGGAGGTCAAGGGAATACCGATAGCGATGTTCGCAGCCTACGCGCTCGGCGTACCGCTCGCCGTATGCCGTTTCCGCAACCGGCCGAGCGACGGAGCAGCGGTCGGCGTACACTACCCGACCGCAAGCGGCGACGTAAAGACTATGTACATCGGCACTCGCCAAATGAAACGCGGCGGGCGCGTGCTGATAATAGACGACTTCATGCGGGGCGGAAGTACGGCCTCTGGCATGCTGCTCATGACGAAACAGTTCGACGCCGAGGTGGCGGGCATAGGCGTCTTCATCGCCTACGACGAGCCGAAGGAGAAAGCCGTGCCGCAGTACCGCTCGCTGCTGACGCTGCGCCACGACGCGGACGGCGAACAGCGCCTGACGGTGACGCCTGAGACGGCGCGCTGAATTTTTTCAGCAAAGCTGCAAAAAGTATTTGACGTTTCGTAAAAAATGTCGTAGAATCCTCACTTGTGGAAGGAAGGTGACTCCGCCATGAGCATTAAGGTAAATCTTGACGATTGTATTGGATGTGGCGTGTGCGCCGAACTTTGTCCGCAAAACTTTAAGCTGGACGAAATAGAGGGTAAAAGTCTTGTAGTATCTCAGGATGTTACGCCCTTGGCGAAAGAGGCAGCGGATAGCTGCCCGGTATCGGCGATAGAAGTTTTATAGCGGATCACAACGTAGGAGGGCCCATAGCTCAATTGGTTAGAGCTCCCGGCTCATAACCGGATGGTTTCAGGTTCGATTCCTGATGGGCCCACCATTTTTAAGAATAAAGACGCCTACATTTTTGTAGGCGTCTTTTTTGTTGCTGAATGCCTCAAACTATTTTTTGCGTTTTTTGCAACGGATATCTCGCCGAGTCCTTCCTTGTATTCTCAATTATACCCCATTAACTTATAAGCAGAACGCAATAGCGTCATCAAGAGACGACATATGAGTCA
>CAVEUD010000019.1:0-45454 GCA_963618995.1 bacterium | reverse complement strand
CATAATTGAGTCTTTCCATGATTTTCACCTCAGTAAGTTAAAAGCAAGGCATGGCTGTAATTTCGCCATGCCTTTGCCGTAGTGTCCGTTTAGTTGCCCAGAAGAGCCAGGATGCCTGTGGAAAAGACGGGGACGTAGGTTATGAGCAGCAGGTTGATGACGAGCAGGATGTAGAACGGCACGGCTTCCTTGATAAATGGTCCGGTCTTGCAGCCCGTGATGCCGCATGTGACGAACATCAGCGTCCCCATAGGCGGCGAGAGCGCGCCTATCGCGTTGTTGAAGATGTAGGTCATCGCGAACTGTATCTCGTTGATGCCGTAGGCCATCGCGATCGGGTGGAGCAGCGGGACGAGGATTATCATCGAGGCGTTTCCTTCGATGAACATTCCGACGATGAGCAGGAAGATATTCACTATGAGAAGGAAGACGTACTTGTTGTCGATGGTCGCCACTATCCACTCGGTAAGCTGCTGCGGGACGCGCTCCTTCGTGAGCACCCATGAGAAGACGCCCGCCGCCGCGACGATGAGCATTATCGAGGAGGTCGTGCAGACGGTCTCCTTGAAGCCCTGCTTCAGATCGCTCCAGCGCATTTCGCGGTAGATTATGCCGAGCATCATGGCGTAGACTATCGCGACTGCTCCGGCCTCGGTCGCCGTGAAGACGCCGATGCGGATTCCGCCGATGATGATTATCGGCAGGAACAGCGGAAGGATGGCGGGCTTGAAGGCCGCGACGTACTCGGGGAGGGTGACGCGCGTCGTGCGTATCGGGGCGTAGCCGCGCTGCTTCGATATTATGCGGACGACTATCATCATCGTGACGCAGAGCAGGAGGCCGACGCCGATGCCCGATATAAAGAGGTCGCCTATCGAGACGTTCGCGATGCAGCCGTAGAGTATCATCGATATTCCCGGCGGGATGAGCGGCGTAATCATAGCCGAGGTGGCCGTGACGACCGACGAGAATTCCTTTGAGAAGCCCTTCTTCTCCATTTCGGGGACGAGCATCTTCGCTTCCATCGCCGCGTCGGCGAGGTTGGAGCCGGAGAGTCCGCCCATGAGCGTGGAGAGAAGGACGTTGACCTGTGCGAGGCCGCCGTACATGCGGCCCGTCATGACTTCGCAGACGTTCATAATGCGCGCCGTGACGCCCGTGTAGTTCATCATGATGCCCGCGCAGACGAAGAACGGAATCGCGAGCAGCGCTATGCTTTCAACGCCGGTTATGGTCTGCTGCGCGAAGATTATCGGGTTGACCTTCGGGCTCGCGACGAAGTAGACCGCCGCGCCGCCGAGGACGGAGATGAACACCGGCACTTTGAGGAAGAGCAGCGCCAGCATTACGACGGAAGCTATTACCAGTATCGCGTCCATTACAGCTCGACTGCCTCCTTCGCTTCGGATTTGACGTCCTTGAAGAGCGCGTAGAAGTAGCTGATTACCATCAGTACGAATGAAACGGGGCCTATGCCGTAGATGACGGCGTAGGGAATTTTAAGCATCGGCGTAGCGCGTCCACTTCTTAAGAAAATTCCGATGTAGCCGAGGCTCTGGCAGAAGAGATAGCCTAGCACCACGACGACTACGATAGAGATGAATATCTCCATCATCTTCTGCATTCCCTTCGGCATGAGGTCGACTATCATTTCGATGGCGACCTGGTTGCCCGCGCGGAACGCTACGCCAGCTCCGGCGTAGACTATCCAGACCATGCAGGCGAGCTGCACTTCCTCAAGCCACGTGAACGGAGCGCCGAGCAGATAACGGAACGGGACGCCGGCGAAGGTGAGGACGATCAATATCGCGAGGACCACGGATGCGACGATCGTATCCAGATTCCAGAGCATGGCTTTGAACTTGCTCTCTTGATTCATTGTTTATCCTCCTCTTTGCGAAAGCCGGCGGCGTCGACTGCTTCCGTCCAGCCGCCGGTCGTAATTTGCCGTCCTGTATCGCGCTATTTGCCCATCGCCTTGCAGACCTTCTCGTAGAGGCCGTCCGACCAGCCGAAGGTCTTGCTGTGCTTGTAGAAATTCTGCGCCTTCGCGCGGAAGCCGTCGAGGACTTCTTTGCTCGGCTCTACGACCGTGACGCCGCCGTCCTGCATCATCTTCAGGTAGTTGGCCTCTTCCTTGGCCTGGACTTCGTTGTTGTACTTTCCGGCCTCGATTCCGGTCTTGACGAGCCACTTCTGCTGCTGCTCAGTAAGGCCGTTGAACCAGTCGGCGGAGCAGACGAGCGTCGTAAAGTTGAGGACGTGTCCGTCGAGTATCAGATATTTGCCGACTTCATGGAGCTTGCGCCCGTAGAGCGTCGCGAGCGGGTTCTCGGCTCCGTCGATGGTCTTCGTCTGCATCGCGGAGTAGACGTCGCCGAGGTCCATGCCCGTCGAAACCGCGCCGAGGCTGTCGAAGCCGTAGGACTGAATCTGGTTGTTGGGGACGCGGATCTTCATACCGGCGAGGTCATCGACCTTGTTGACCGGCTTGACGGTGAGCGTGTGGCGCGCGCCGTAGACCCAGTTGGAGACGAGCACCTTAAGACCTTTCTTCTCAAGCTGCGCGCACTGGTCCTTATACCAGTCGGAGTCTATGAGTTTCCAGCATTGATCCCAGTTGTCGAAGAGGAACGGCGAGAAGACGATTCCGAAATCGGGCACGCCGTAGTCCGCGTAGAAGGCTCCGTCCGCGAGTGTGCAGACAGGCTCGCCGATGAGCATTGAGTCGATCAGCTCGTTTTTGCTGCCGAGCTGGCTGTCGGGATAGGGGGTGATCTTCATAGTACCGCCCGACGCCTTGTCGAGCAGCTCGGCCCACTTCACTATACCCTGGCCGAAAGGCTCCGTGATGGAGTTCTCGAACCCTATCTGGAGCTCGACGACATCGTCGGCCGCGAAAGCCGTGCCGCCGAATACGAGGGCGCAGGCGAGCGCCGCGCTGCATACCATAGCCGCAAGTTTCTTCAATGACTTCATAACAACGTACCTTCCTTATATAGAGATTTTTTCGCTCCGCCCGCCGCGTACTAGGCGAAGTCGATTACAACCTTGAGCAGCTTGCCCGCGTTGACCGAAAATTCCTCGAAAGCCCTCGGCGCGTCTGCCATCTTGTAGGTGTTCGTGACGATCTTTTCGAGATCGACGCCGCCCGTCTTCACGAGGTCGATAAGCTCTATGAAGTCCTTCTTCATAGCGTTGCGCGAGCCGTATATGTTGAGCTCCTTTTTCTGGATTATCGTGAAGAAGAAGTCGTCGATGTTCTTCTTGGAAACTCCGATGACGACGACGCACGCGCCGAAGCAGGCCGCGTCGATGCAGTTCTGGAAGGTGCTGGGCAGGCCGACCGCCTCGATGGTCACGTCGAAACCGTCTCCGTTCGTCAGCTTTTCGACGCCCTTCGCGAACGCCTCGGGCGACGAATTCAGAAGCTTGTGCTGGAGGCCGAAGGTCTTGTATGCGTAGTCGAGTTTATCCTCCGCCACGTCGCATATCGTGACCTCCGCGCCCTTCGCCTTCGCCGCGACCGCCGCGAGCACGCCGATGGTCCCGGCGCCGACGACAAGCACGCGCTCGCCGGTTTTCACGTCCGCGCGCGAAACGCCGTGCCAGCTGATGCAGAACGGCTCGATGAGAGTGAGCGTCTTCGCTGGCAGTCCCTTGCCGTCGTAGATGCGCTCGACCGGCATCGTGATGTACTCGGCGAAGCCGCCCTCGCGCTGCACGCCCATCGTCTGGTTGTCGGTGCAGGCGTTGACGAGGCCGCGGCGGCAGGAGTAGCACGAGCCGCAGTTGAAGTACGGGTTGCAGGTGACGATCATGCCGGGCTTGAGCCCCAAGTCGTTGTCGTCGATCTCGACGATCTTCGCCGCAAGTTCGTGCCCCGGGATGCGCGGGTACGAGACATAGGCGTTGGCTCCGCGGTACGAGCCGAGATCGCTGCCGCAGATGCCGCCGTAGAGCATCTTCAGCAGAGCCTCTCCGGGCTTGCGCACAGGCATGTCGACATCTTTGACGACGACCTTTCCGGGCTCTTCGATGCAAATCGCTTTCATAACAAACCCTCCCAAACAGTTTTGTTGAGAATATTTTATAAAAAACTTGCACATAACTTGTATATTAGATAGATTACTGTTACAGTATATGTCCCGCGCATGCTGTTGTCAATCATCCAGCTGCGCTTTTTTTATCAATATCTACAACGTCCGAACGTACAAAAGTTTTGCTGAAATACCGGGCATGTTGTGTGCGCATGACGGAAACGACCGTCCCGCGCCGTTTCGGCGGTGCTGGAGCACAGCATGGCAAAATCTGCGGCCAGTTAGTAGGGTATATACTCATTCAACTTTATAACCAAACATATGTCGCTCTGACAATTTTCTGGCCAGAGCCTCCGTCGCAAAACGCTAGAGACAGCAAGAAGATATATGCGCATGATTTCATCTCTAACGATTAAAGCAGGAGGCGCCAGCGGGCCCGCCCCGTTTCATCGGGTGCAGAAGATAGCTGGCCGACAAAGTTTTTATGAGAAGTTGAATGATTATAATTCCCCGAGATGTGAAAGGCGGCCCGGATATTCCGGGCCGCCTGCGTCTTCTTTGTTTTGTCCGCCTGTACGGGATTATTTTGATTTTTTGTATTCCACGCACTTCTCCACGAATCTTTCCGCAGCTTTCGGGAAGCCGGCGAAGTGGAGGTGGAGGTATGAGCCGAGGATGTTTTCCTTCGCGTAGCCGGCGTGGTATGTTTCGCCAGTGCGGTGTTTCGTAAAGAGGAAGGCGTCGGGGATTTCTTCGAGCGGCTCCGCGCTTGAGAAGTGGAATTCGTGTCCACGCAGCTCTTCGCCTTCCGCGGCTATTACGGTGTCGCGCAACGCCTTCGCCGTGACGTAGCCGACGGTGCGCAGGCGGTCGTTCATTTTGCAGCTCATCGGGATTATGCCGCACATTTCGTGCGCCGCGCCTTCGAAGTCTTTGATTTCGCGTGTGAGGTACATGAAGCCGCCGCATTCGGCATATATTGGGATTCCCCCCGTCGCGGCGTGCGCTATCGACTCTTTCATGGATTTATTCGCAGCGAGGCGCGCAGCGAATATCTCGGGGAAGCCGCCGCCGAAGATCATGCCGCCGCATTCCGGTATGCGTTCGTCGCTGAGCGGGCTGAAGTTTATTATTTCTGCGCCCGCAGCTTCGAGCGCCGCTATGCTCTCGGGGTAATAGAATGAGAAGGCTTCATCGCGAGCGACGGCGATTTTGACGCGTGGGCGCTCGGCGTTCGGCTCGTCCGTCTCTTCGAGCGGCGGAGCCGAGCGCGCGATTTCAAGCAGCGCGTCGAAGTCAACCGAATGCTCTATCATGCGGCGGACGTTTTCAATGTGTTCGCGGTTGTCGTTTTCTTCTACGGGCAGCAGGCCGAGGTGGCGTTCGCGCACTTCGGCGGCCTTGTCGCGCGGCACGGTCCCGACGACTGGGATGCCGAGGCGCTCTATCGCCTCCGCGACCATCGCGCGGTGGCTGTCGGAGCCGTAGCGGTTGATTATGACGCCGCGAAGGTTCACCTCGGGGTCGTAGTCGCGGAAGCCCTTCGCTATCGCGGCGGCGCTTTCGCCCATGGAGCGCACGTCTATGACGAGTATGACCGGAGCGCGCAGCGCCTTCGCTATCTGCGCGGTGCTGCTGACGCCGCCGCGCCCGCCGTCGTAGAGGCCCATGACGCCCTCGATGACGGAGACGTCGGCGCCGCGCGAGGCGGAGACGAATATTTTTTTCATCGTCTCTTTGCCCGTAAGCCACGTGTCGAGGTTGTCGGCGCGGCCTCGCGCCGCGAGCGCGAGATAGCCGGGGTCTATGTAGTCCGGCCCGACTTTGTATGGGTGGACGCGCAGCCCGCGCGCGGCGAGCGCGGCGACTATTCCGCTCGTTACCGTCGTTTTGCCGCTGCCGCTGTGGGCCGCGGCGATGAGTATACGCGGGCGCTCCGCCGTCTTCATTTTATTTCACTCCCGAAATTTTCACTATGTAGTCTATGTCGAGGTTTTTGCGCGCGTGCGCGGCGAGCGCGTTGTAGGCCGCCTCTTTCGCCGCCGCCGTAGAGACGGGTTCGCGCTCCGGCAGTCCGCGCCTTCTGCGCAGCGCGTTGAGCCACGCGACGCGGAACAGGTCGTTGTGGAAGGCGTTGTGCAGGTAGCTCCCCGCGGCGCGCAGCTCCGTGTCGGCGAGGCCGTCCTCGCGCCCGTCGAGTTCGAAGAGCGGCGCGAATTTCGGGTCGTCGCGCGTCGGGACCGTCACGCCGAAGTGTATCTCGTAGCCGTCGACCAGCGTCTCTTCCGTGAAGTAAGGATGAATCGCGCTGCCCTTGCGGCGCACGGTCGTTTTCTGCTCACCGAAGGTCGTGACGGCGGGCAGCAGGCCGAGCCCCTCTATCTCGGGAATTTTATCGTTGTCGCGCAGATGGGAGTCGTCTATCTTCTCGCCCATCATCTGGTAGCCGCCGCAGAGTCCATAGACAGTGCCGCCCTTTTCATAGAAGCGGCGCATCCCATCTGCGAGCCCCGAGTCGATGAGATATTTCATGTCGAGCACGGTGCTTTTCGTGCCGGGCAGGACTACGGCGTCGAGGCGCGAAAGCTGCGCCGACGATGAGAGCTCTACTATCTCGACGTCTGGCTCGAAGCGGAAGGCCTCTATGTCAGTGTGGTTCGATACGCGCGGAAATTTGACGACGCCGACGCGCAGCTTTTCTTCGCAGTCGCCGCTGCCGCTGTTCCAGTTGAGGCTCAGTATGTCCTCGCCCTCTATGATTATGTCGGTGAGCCACGGCATTACGCCGACGACTTTGACTCCCGTACGCTTTTCGACCCATTCGACGGCGTCCTGGAAGAGCGATATGTCGCCGCGGAATTTGTTGAAGATTATGCCCTTGACGCGCTCCCTGTCTTTGCCGAGAAGTTCGAGCGTGCCGACGACGGAGGCGAGCGAGCCGCCGCGGTCCACGTCGGTGACGAGGATGACGGGCACGTCCGCTTCGCGCGCGACGCGCATGTTCGCTATCTCGCCCGCGTTGAGGTTTATCTCGGCTGGGCTGCCCGCGCCTTCGCATACCATGAGGTCGAAATTCTTATCTATTATGGAGAGGGCTTCGCGCACCGTCTCGATGCCTTTGCCCATCGTGAAGTCTTTGTAATAATTTTTGTCGCAGGGCGCGTCGTAGACCTTGCCCATGAGGACGATTTCCGACGAAACGTCCTTACGCGGCTTGAGAAGTATCGGGTTCATAAAAGCCTGCGGCTCGACGCGCGCCGCCTCGGCCTGCACGCCCTGCGCGCGCCCCATCTCGAGGCCGTCCGCCGTGACGTACGAGTTGTTGGACATATTCTGAGATTTGAAGGGGCAGACGTTGTAGCCCATGTCGGAGAAGATTCGGCAGAGCGCCGTCGCGATGAAGCTCTTCCCGCTGTCGCTGCTCGTGCCCTGTACCATGACGCCTTTCATCTGATTCACCGCCGTTTTCAGTATTCTATGCCTTCGCGCGCGGGGACTCCGGCGTCGAAGAAGTGCTTCGTCTTTTCCATCGTAGTAACGAGCCCCGCGCGCTCGACCAGCTCGCGCGGCGCGCGGCGGCCCGTCATAACTATTTCGGTGTTTTCAGGACGCATATCGAGAAGCGAAAGGGCTTCGTCCAGGCTCACACACCCGTGGCGTATCGCCGCCATCAGCTCGTCGAGCACGAGAAGGTCGGCGGCGTTTTCTTCAAGGACGCGCCGCGCCTCCGTGAAAAGCGGGCAGGGATGCGCGCATGGGCCGCTTTTGCGCCCCATCGGGCACTGCATAACGGGAAGGCCGATTTTTCCAGCAGCAATGTGCTCGCCGCAACGCTCCGCCTTGAGGAACTGCACGACGCGGACGCGGTGGCCGCGTCCCAGCGCGCGGAGGCAGAGGCCGAAGGCCGCCGTCGTTTTGCCCTTTCCGTCGCCCGTATATATCTGGACTTCGCCCTTACGCATTTAGAAGCCGTCCGAATTTATCGTCTCTTGCGCCGCGTCGAGGAACTGCGACACGTCTTCCGCGGTGTGCGCCGCGCTGAGGAACATCGCCTCGAACTGCGACGGGGCCATGAGCACGCCGTGCGCGAGCATTCCGTTGAAGAATCTCGCGTAGCGCGTCGTGTCGCTCTTTTTCGCGTCCGAGTAGCTGAATACCGGCTCTTTCGTGAAGAACACCGTCGAGAGCGACTCTATGCCCTGTACGAAGGCGCGGACGCCCTTATCGGCGAACATCGTCGCGAGCCCAGCGCCGAGCGAGGCGCGCAGGCAGTTGATGTCTCTGTATATATTCGGATTGTCGCGCAGGGTCTTGAGCGTGGCGAGCCCCGCGGCCATAGCTATGGGGTTGCCGGAGAGCGTCCCTGCCTGATAGACGGAGCCGAGCGGTGCGACGCAGCTCATAACGTCGCGCCGTCCGCCATAAGCGCCGACGGGAAGGCCGCCGCCGATTATCTTTCCGAAGGTCGAGAGGTCTGGCGTAATTCCGTAGTAGCCGGAGGCGCAGTTTATGCCGAGGCGGAAGCCCGTGATGACCTCGTCGAAGATGAGAAGCGCGCCGTAACGCTGCGTGATTTCGCGCACTCTTCCAAGGAAGCCTTTTCTCTCAGGCAGCCGTCCGCATTTGGGATATTCCACTTCCATGCCGGCGTTGCCGGTAGAGCCTTTGCCCCACTTCGGCACGTCTTCGTCCGGGAGGACGACGCCCATGTTCGCGGCGACGGGCTCCACAATAACGGCTGCGATTTGCTCGCCGTGCTCAGCGAATATCCTTTCGAGCGCGTTCGCGTCGTTGTAGGCGCAGGTGAGCGTCGTCGCGGCTGTGCCGCGCGTGACGCCCGCGCTGTCGGGCTGCCCCGCAGTAGCGAGGCCGGAGCCCGCCTTGACGAGCATCGAGTCTGAATGTCCGTGGTAGCAGCCCTCGAACTTCACGACGACCTCGCGCCCGGTGAAGCCGCGCGCGACGCGCAGCGCCGAGAGCACGGCCTCCGTGCCGGACGAGACCATGCGCACCATTTCGACGCCGGGGACGAGCGAACAGACGAGCTCCGCCATCTCGACTTCGGCCTCGGTCGGCAGGCCGAAGCTCGCGCCGTTCTCAGCCGCCTTCACGACTGCCTCGACGACGGGCTCGTAGGAGTGGCCGAGGATGAGCGGCCCCCACGAACCGATGTAGTCTGTGTAGCGTTTCCCGTTTTCATCCCAGAGGTACTGCCCTTTGGCGCGCGAGGCGAATATGGGCGTGCCTCCGACGCTTCTGAATGCGCGGACTGGGCTGTTGACGCCGCCTGGAATTACGCGCTCGGCGCGCGCGAAGAGCTCTTCGTTGCGGTTCATTAGAGCCGCCCTTCTTTTATCATCTTCGCGAGCTCCGGCGCGAAGTAGGTGACGATTATGTCAGCTCCCGCGCGCGCGAGGCAGACGGCGCTCTCCGCGACTACGCGCTCCTCGTCGAGCCAGCCGTTCGCCGCCGCGGCCTTTATCATCGAATATTCGCCGCTGACGCAGTAAGCTCCCGTCGGCACGTCGAAGGCTTCCTTGACCTTCGAGAGGACGTCGAGGTAAGGCAGGCCGGGCTTGACCATTATCATGTCCGCGCCTTCGTCTATGTCGAGCTCCGCTTCGCGCAGCGCCTCGCGCACGTTGCGCGGGTCCATCTGGTAGCTGCGGCGGTCGCCGAATGCCGGCGTCGAGCCCGCCGCCTCGCGGAACGGGCCGTAGAAAGCTGAGGCGTACTTGACCGCGTAGGAGAAGATTATCGTCTCGTCCATCCCCGCCGCGTCGAGCGCGTCGCGTATCGCGCCGACGCGCCCGTCCATCATGTCGGACGGCGCTACGATGTCGGCTCCCGCCTGTGCCTGCGAGAGCGCGGTCTTGGCGAGCAGTTCGACGGTCGGGTCGTTGTCGACGGTGTCGCCCTTGAGCAGGCCGCAATGTCCGTGCGAGGTGTATTCGCAGAGGCAGACGTCGCAGATGAATGTCATTTCGGGAAAATTCTTCTTCCCGACGCGCAGCGCCTGCTGTATCACGCCGTTTTCGTTCCACGCGCCGCTTCCGCACTCGTCCTTGTGCTCCGGGAGGCCGAAGAGCAGTATCGACTTTATTCCGGCGTTCGCGGTTTCTTCAAGGAATTTTGGGAAGGTGTCGGGGCTGTAGCGCTTCTGCCCCGGCATCGCGGGGATGTCTTCGATTATGTTTTTGCCTTCGCGTATGAATACGGGATAGACGAGCATAGAGGGAGAGAGCCTTGTCTCGGCCGCCATGTCGCGTATTGACGCGGTTCTTCTGAGTCTTCTCGGCCTGAATATCATTTTTCATCAACCTCCAGTGTTTTTATAAGCGAATCGAGGGTCGCCTTTTCGGCGGTCCTTATTTCTTCAAATCCATGCTTCGCCGCCTCCTCGGCGGTCTGCCGCCCTATGCAGCAGGCGGTCTTCACGACGGGGCCGCCGAAGGCCGCGACGAAGCCGCGCACCGTCGAAGCGCTCGTGAAGAGCGCCGCGTCCGCGCCGTCCGGAAGGACTGCGGGCTTTTCGTAAGTTGTCTCATAAAGCTTGAATTCTGTAAAGTCGGCGCTAGCCGCGCGAAGACGCTCCGTCAGCTCGGGCGAGCCGTCCTTGGCGCGCATCATCAAAATCTTTCCGCCTGCGGCGAGCGGGGCGAGGCCGTCCGCGAGCGACGCGCCGTCGTAGACTTTGGGCACGTAGTCGACCGCGAGGCCGCGCTCGCGCAGGGCTTCGGCGGTAGCGCCGCCTATCGCGGCGATTTTCGCGCTTCCTATCTCGCGCACGTCGCGCCTCTCCTTCGCGAGAAGCTCGAAGAAGCTCTCGACTCCCGTCGCGCTCGTGAAGCCGAGCCACGAGTATCCGCAAAGCGGCGGCAGCGTTGTGCTGAGAGTGCGCGTCGAGATGCAGGGGCATTCGACGACATCCGCGCCGAGCGCGCGCAGCTTCGCGCAGAGTTTTCCGGCGCGTCCGCGCGGGCGTGTGACGACGACCTTGCGCCCCGATAGCGGCAGGAATTTCTTCCATTCAAATTCTTTGCCGAGCGCGGCGACCGCGCCGACTATTATTATCGCTGGCGAACGCAGCGCCTCGCGCGCAGCGATTTCCGTAAGCGTGCCGAGCGTGCCTTCGATGCGGCGCTGGCGCGCGGTCGTCCCGCTTTCAACGGCGGCGGCGGGCGTGTCGGCAGACATGCCCGCTTTTGTCAGCGCAGCGCAGATGTCCGGCAGGGCCGACGCGCCCATAAGGAAGAGCAGCGTCCCGCCGAGGCGCGCGAGCGCGGCGTAATCGGTGTCGGCTATGCCGCCGTTCCTCGTGTGCGCCGTGATTATGTGAAGCGAGGCGGCGAGCCCCCTGTGCGTGACCGGGATGCCGGACGCCGAGGGCGCGGCGATCGCCGACGTGACGCCCGGCACGACCTCGAACTCTATATTTTCCTTTTTCAGCGCCTCTATCTCCTCGCCGCCGCGCCCGAAGACGAACGGGTCGCCGCCCTTGAGGCGCACGACGTTCTTGCCTTCGAGAGCCTTTTCGACGAGGATTTTTTCTATCTCGCGCTGCGGCACTGGATGGCGTCCGCCCTCCTTGCCGACGTTTATCTTCTCCGCGCGCTCGGGCATCATCGCGAGCACGCCGTCGCCGACGAGCCTGTCGAAGACTATCGCGTCGGCTTTTTCCATAACTTCGCGACCGCGCAGCGTGAGCAGCCCCGCGTCTCCAGGACCAGCGCCTACGAGCCAAACCTTGCCAACGGGCATTACTTTCCCTCCCTCAACCTGCGCGCGAGGCTGCGCGCTAGCTCTTCGGCATCCTCGGGCCGCCCGCAGGCGCGCCCGTCCCTGTATCTTTCTTCCGCCTCATCGGCGCAGAAGCCGTGAAGCGTCAGCTTTCCGTCGATTATTTTCGCGTAGGCTCCGACCGGGGCCGTGCAGCCGCCGCCGAGCTCCGCCGAAAATCCGCGCTCCGCGCGCGCGCAGCAGGCCGCCGACTCGCAGCGCACCGCGTCAAGGTAATCGTAACTCTCGCCGGCGCGCCCCTGGCAGGCGAGTATCCCCTGCCCTGGCGCCGGAATCATCTCGTCCGTCGTGAAAAAGCGCGAGATCCGCGAACCGAGGCCGATGCGCTGAAGGCCGACTGCGGCGAGCACGAGCGCCGAGAACTGCCCTTCGTCGAGCTTGCGCAGCCGCGTGTTGACGTTGCCGCGCACCGGCTCGACGCGCATGTTTGGGAAGAGCTTCGCGAGCTGTATGCGCCGCCGCGCCGACGAGCAGCCGAGCGGCAGTTTCTCGTCCAACTCGTGCGCGCCCTCCGGCAGCACGAGAGCGTCGCGCGCGTCGCCGCGCGCGGAGTAGGCGACGATGGGAAGCTCTTCGTTCGCGTACATCGGCACGTCCTTCAAACTGTGGACTGCGACGTCTATTTCGCCCGAGCGCAGAGCATCTTCCAGCTCCTGCGTGAAGAGCCCCTTTATGCCGAATTTGTCCGAAGCCTCGGAGAAGGGCTTCATGTTCACGTCGCCCGTCGTCGTCATCGTCACGAGCTCGGCCTCTATATCCGGATGCGCCGCGGCGACCGCGTCCATCAGTATGCGCGTCTGCGCGACGGCGAGCGCGCTCTTACGGCTTCCGAAACGGATCACTCTCTTCATCTCGATCCCTCTTCTTCAATGATTTTGGACTTTTCCTCCGCAACCCATGCGGGCCAGGCCTCGCGCAGGCGGTCGGCGAGGCGGCGCGTCAGCTTCGGCGAGAGGGCGCCGGCCGATACGCTCGCCGCCGCCTCGCCCTTCGTCACGAGCGACGGGAAATAAAACGAACATTCCTCCGCTGCGTCGGCGACGCTTACGGGAACGTCGGCGGCCTTAGCCTCGGCCCCTATCCTGCGGTTCAGCTCGCGGTCGTCGGTCGCGGCGACTATCAGGAACGCGCCCTCGCCGTCGGAGCTTTCCCATTTTTTCTTGTGAAGTATAAAGCCTTCGCCCTCGAAGCCCTCTACGAAATCAATGGCGACGGCGTGAACCTCCGCGCCGCATTTCGCGAGCGTGCGCGCGCGGCGCAGCGCGATCTTTCCGCCGCCCGCTATGACGGTCTTTCTTTTTTCTATGTCCGTGAGCATCGGGAAAAGCGGCGGACGCGCCGCGCCCAGCCTACGCCGCAGGACGAGCAACGCCTCTCGCGCCGTGAGTCCTTCTTCGTCCGAGCGCCCGACAACTATGAGCCGCGCGCCGGTTTCGCGCGCCGCCTCGATTTTTTCCGGCATTCCGCCGGTCGTGCCGCCGTCTTTCGTTACGAGCGTTGACGCGCCAGTCATGCGCAGCAGCTCGACGTTCATAGCTGCCTGGAACGGTCCGCGCATCGCGATTATCTGTCCCGGGCCGAAGCCGAGGGCCGCGCAGCGCTCGATAACCTCTTTCGACGGAAGCACACGCGGGAATATGCGTTCGCGGTAGCCGTGTACTTTTGTGAAAACGTCGAGCTCCTTGCTCCCCGTCGCGACGAGCGCGCGCTCCTCGCATTCGTCAAGCAGCTTCGCCGCTTCGGCGCAGCTTTCGACGACTACGGCGTTCTCTGGCAGCGGCGTGCGCGCGCGGACGATTCTCATGTAGTCCGCGCCGGTTTCGGCGCAGGCCTTTTTTATCTCCGCCGTCACCGCGCGCGCGTATGGGTGCGTCGCGTCTGCGGCGACGGTGATCCCCTCTTCGCGTATGAGCGCGACCATCCCGGCAGCGTCGAGCCGCCCCGTCCTGACTTCAAGGCCCGGCGCTTCGCGCAGCACCTCCGCGCCGTATTCCGTCGCGACGCAGCAGATCATCGGCATGCCGCTCTCCGCTATCTCGCGCGCCTCCGTCGTGCCGCCGAAGAGCAGGAGCTTTTCTTTCATCTTAGTCCTTGTAGCCGCGCGGCGTGACGAGCCGTCCGCCGAGCTCGCGCGTCACGCTGCTGCCTATTATGACGGTGCAGAACATATCTATGGGCGCTTTCGGCAGCTCGCCGAGCGTCGTGACGCCGTATGTCTCGCCGTCGCGCCCCGCGTTGCGGACCCATCCGGCGGGCGTCGAGGCGGTTTTCTCTTCCATGAGTATCGCGCAGGCGCGCGCCAGATGCTCCGGCCGCCCGTGGCTCGCGGGGTTATAAAGACAGATTACAAAGTCTGCGGCTGCGGCGGCGCGCAGACGCTTCTCGATAAGCTCCCACGGCGTGAGCAGGTCGCTGAGGCTTATTACCGCGAAATCGTGCATCAGCGGCGCACCTAGCACGGCGGCCGCAGTAGAAGCCGCCGTCATGCCCGGCACTACTTCGACGTCGGCCTCGCCGCCCGCTATTTCGAGCATGATGCCCGCCATTCCGTAGACCCCCGGGTCGCCGCTCGATATGAGGCCGACTGTGCGTCCCTGCTTCGAGAGTTCGAGCACTTTACGGCAGCGCTCCGTCTCGCCTTTCATCGGCGAAGCGACGAGCTCCTTGCGTCCCTCGAAGAGATGGCGCACGAGCTCTATGTAAGCCTTGTATCCGATTATGATGTCGCACTTCTCAAGCGCAGCGAGAGCGCGCGGCGTCATCTGGTCCTCGTTGCCCGGACCGAGGCCGACTACGTATATCATCCCCTCGCCGCCTTCGCGAGCGCGCTGTAGCAAGTTTTAGCCATATCCATGTCCACCTTTTCATTCAGCGAGAATAAAAGCTTGTTTATCATGTTGCGCGACGCCTCGCGCACCGCGTCGCAGTCGCAAGCCGAGCCTGAGAGCTCCGCCGCCATCTCGCGCTCCGCGAAAGAACGTATCTCCTCTATCATCGGCATGCACTCGTGGATGTGGTGCCACTCGTAGAAGCGCGCTATGTGCTCGTCCATTATGCGCTCGATCGTCGCGCGCAGGCCTGCGGGCAGCGCGTCGCAGCCGAGCGAATCCATGTCGTAGAGTGTGACGTTCGGGAAATTCCCGACGGCGGGCTCAATGTCGCGCGGCACTGCGAGGTCGGCTATGACCATAGGGCGCGACGGCGCTTCAAAGTCCTTCGCGAGCAGCACGTAGTGCGGGCTCGCGGTCGCGCCGACGATGACGCCGCTCTGCTTCGCCGCCTTGTAGCGGTCGTCGTAGGATATGACGTTCACGCCGCGCGGCGGCTTCGCGCCGTCCTTACGGCAGCGGCGGCGCGTCATCGAGACCGCCGCTCCCTCGTCCGCGAGCATCGAGGCGCAGAGCATTCCTATCTCTCCGCTGCCTACTACGAGCGCGCGCGCGCCTTCGATTCCGCCGAGCGTCTCGCGTATCCTGCGCACTGCGCGCTGCGCTACCGACGTTTCGTGCGGATGCTTCTTGAACTCGGTGCGTATGTCCTTACCCGCGGTAATCGCGCCCTGGAATAGGCGGCTCAGCGTCGGGCCGCAGCTTCCAGCGGCGCGCGCCGCGGCGAGCGCGTCCTTCATCTGCCCTAGTATCTGATCCTCGACCGGTATCTGCGAGCACAGCCCGGCCGCGACCTCGAAGACGTGTCGCACCGCGTCCGCGCCCTCGAAGAAAAAGAAATCCGCATCCCCGCGCGTCTCGCGCAGTATGTCGCGCGGATCCTCCTCCGCGAATACGAACAGCTCCGTCCTGTTGCAGGTCGAGAGCAGTATGGACTCCACGCCGCGCCCTTTCATCGCAAGCATGAACTCCTCGGCCGCCGACGCCGTGAAGGCGAAGCGCTCGCGCGTTTTGAGCGCCGATTCGCGCTGGTCGAGCCCTGCCGCCATAAGTCTCATTGGACCTTCCTCCTGTGCTTCGCAAGGGCGAGAGTCACGCCCGGATAAATCGTCTTTCCCCTCATAATGACGCCGCCTTCTGCGGCGAGCACCGCGGCCCGCTCGCAGACGCAGCCGACGCCCGTCTCCCTCTCCACTCTCTCCGAATATGAAAAACGCCCGCGCGCTCCGTTCAGCGCGTCGGCGCCGTAGGTGACGAACGGGACTTGATATTTTTCAGCAAGCTTTATGATCGCGGATTCATCTTTCTTGATGTCTATAGAGGCGACCGCCGCGAGCGAAAGCGGCGAGACGCCGGATTCTTTGAGGAATTCTTCCGCCGCTTCGGCGAGCGCCGAAAACTCGACGCCGCGTTTGCAGCCGACGCCGAGCGTCAGCACGCGCGGACGCAGCCATAGCGTCACGGGCCACGGCGCGGGCTGGAGCTCCTCCGTCACCGCGACGCCGATTTCGCGTCCAGCAAGCGCCGCTGACGAAATCTCCTTTACCTCATGGACGTTCTCGACGGCGCAGTTGTTGGCGACTGCCCAAGAATCGACCGCCGTCACGCCGCGCACGTCCGTCGCCGTCGTTATGACGGCGCGCCCTCCAACCGCCGCCGCTGTCTCCTTCGCAAGCTCGTTCGCGCCGCCGAGGTGCCCAGACAGAAGCGATACGACGTTTTCTCCCGCTTCGTCGAGGACGACGACCGCGGGGTCCTCAGCCTTGCTCCTGACGAACGGCGCTATAGCGCGCACCGCTATGCCGCAGGAGGAGACGAATACCAGCGCGCCGCAGTCCGCGAAGCGCGCGCCGGCCCATTCTTTTAAGCTCGGTTCGATGACGCGCAACCCGTCGCGCGCGTATCTGCCTGGGACGTAAATTTCGGCGCCGAGCGCGCGGGCGACGGCGCGCGCCGTCTCTATGCCTTTCTCGGAGAAAGCGGCGACGGCGGCCTTCATGCCGACGCCTTGCGGAAACCGTGGAAGAAGTGCTTGTCGTAAAGCTTCGAGAGCTCGTAGTCGTCTCCCAGGAAATCTCCGACCATTATCAGCGCAGTGTTCTTTATGCCGTACTTCTCGGCCTCGGCCGGCAGCGCGGTCAGGTTCGAGCGTATCACGCGCTGCTCGGGCCACGACGCCTTGTAGACCATCGCGGCCTTCGTCTCGGGCGCGTAGCCTCCGGCTATCAGCTCGGCGCAGAGCTCCTTAACCATGCCCGACGAGAGGAACATCACCATTGAGGCGCGGTGCGAGGCGAGCGAGCGGATCTTTTCCTTCTCCGGCACCGGCGTGCGCCCTTCCATGCGCGTGATTATGACCGTCTGGCTTACGCCCGGAAGCGTGTACTCGACGCGCGCGGCGGCCGCTGCGGCGCAGAAGGAGCTGACGCCAGGCGTCACGTCGTACTCTATGCCCAGCGCTTCGAGTCTGTCCATTTGCTCGCGTATCGCGCCGTATATCGAAGGGTCGCCCGTGTGCAGGCGCACAGTGTCGACGCCGCTTTCCTCGGCCTCGCGGAATTTCTCGACGACTTCGTCGAGCGTCATTGAGGCGCTGTCGTATATCGAGCAGCCAGGCTTCGCGAGCGCGAGCAGCTCTTTGTTGACTAGCGAACCGGCGTAGATAATCATGCCCGCCTCGCCGAGCAGGCGCGCGCCGCGCAACGTTATAAGGTCCGGCGCTCCCGGGCCGGCTCCAACGAAATGTATCATCTTCTATCCCTCTCTCAAAACTCCGCGCGCTGTGGCGGAGAATATAGCGACGGGGTTCTGCGCGGCCATGACCTCGCTATCCCCGAGCTTCTTCATTTTGCTGACGTTTATCTGGACCGCGTCGAAATCCGAGAACGTTTCGCCACTGAGTATCGCCGATGCCGTCCTGAAAGTTTTGAGCGTTACGGCGGAGACGACGACGCGAACGCCTTCGAACTCCGCGACGCGCGCGAGCAACTCCGGCAATTCACCGCCCGAACCTCCGACGAATACGTGCGTCGGGCGCGGGAGCTTGCCCATAGTCTCAAGCGCGCCGCCTTTGTGCAGCGTCACGTTGAAGAGACGGAACTTCTTCACGTTCTCCGCTTCAAGCTCGTGCGCCTCGCCGTTTATCTCGACCGCGTGGACTTCGCCCTCGCGGCATATCATCGCCGCGGCGACGGAAATCGAGCCAGTCCCCGCGCCTATGTCCCAGAGCACAGAATCCTCCGAGAGCCCCAGCTTGGCGAGCACGACGGCGCGCACCTCCTCGCGCGTCATCGGCGCCTTCGTGCGTATGAAATCTTCGTCGCACGGCAGCAGCTTCGGCTTCGGCGACGGATTCGGATTGACGGCGAGAACTATCGACAAGCCGTCGAAATCCTTCTGCGCGAGCTCGGAGGGACGGCCTCGCGTAATTTTCTTGTCCGCGTAGCTGAGCCGTTCGCCGACAGCGACCGTCACGCCGTCGAGGCCGCGCGAGGCGAGCAGCGAACAAAACCATCGCGGGTTTTTGTCCGTGCCGCAGAAAAAGGCTGTAGTCCTGTTACGGTCGACTGTGTCCAGCACCTTCGCTCCGCTGATGCCGCGCCCGTGGCCGGAAAGTATCCGCACGCTCTCCCATGTCTCCGCGGCTTCTGCGCAGAGGCTCTGCAATGAGCTTATGCCGGGAATGACTTCGAGCGCCGCGTCGGGGAAGCGTTTTTTTAGCAGCGGCATAAGGCTGTAAATCCCAGGGTCGCCGGAGACTATCACAGCCACGTCGCCGAGCTCGAGCTCGCGCTCGATTGCGGCGAAAGTCTCGTCGAATCCGCGCAGCGGCACGAGCTTTTCGCATTTTTCCGCGAGCGCCGTGTGGCGGGAGGCGGCGACTGCGCAGCGGCAGCGCGCTATCGTCTCCGAGGCCGCGAGCGTGAGCTGCGACGGGTCGCCGGGGCCGGCTCCTATAACGTAGAGTCTGTTCGTCATCGAGCGCGCCTCCTAATCTATCTTTCTTAGTTCGGCGGCGAGCGTTTCCGCGTTTTCGCTCTCGCCGAGTATCTTTCCGTCGTTGTCTATGTAGGCCGCCTCGACCGGCATTTCGCCGAACGACCTGTCGGTGCAGCGCTTCGCCGTAATCTGCGCGAGCGTCGTCCAGAGTCGGTCAAGGCCGTTGTCCGCGACGATGCGCATCGCGTTCTCGGTCGTCATACACTCATAGAGCTCGCGCACGAGCGCGGTCGGGGCGCCGGCGATGGCGGCCTGCGTGCAGAGCGCCTCAAGCCGCCCGTCGCCGGTGCGGTTGTGCGTGTTGAAGCTCCCCGCCGCGACCTTGAGCAGCTTGCCCGGATGTCCGCAGAGTAGCGCGCGCTTGAAGCCGAGGCGCGCGGCCTCGTCGAGCACGTAGCCAATGTAGTTGCCGCACTGCACGACGCAGCGCCCCCGGATTTCAAGAGCCTTGCGCATCGCCTGCTCGCCTGTGTTGCCGAAGGCGACGGCGATGATTTCCCGTCCGGCGGCGGCGTGCGTGTTGAGCTCGAGCGTCAGCGATTCGAAGATCGATTCTTCGTTCATCGGGTGCACGACGCCCGTCGTTCCGAGTATCGAAATGCCGCCCGTCACGCCGAGACGGGGGTTGAATGTGCGTTTCGCCGTTTCTTCGCCGTCAGGCACGGAAATCGTAACCTTCGCCGCCTGCGCGCCTATGACGGAGCGCAGAGCGTCCGATATCATCGCGCGCGGCACCGGGTTTATCGCGGGCTCGCCGGGCGGGACCTTGAGCCCCGGCAGCGTCACCGTGCCGACGCCCTCGCCGCCCGCGAAGGTTATCTCTCCCGCCTCGCCGCCGAGCTCGACGCTCGCGAGTATTAACAGGCCGTCCGTCGCGTCCGGGTCGTCGCCTGCATCCTTTATCACACCGCAGCCGCGCGGCGTGTCGAGCACCGGTATCGTCAGGATGCGCCCCTTCGGCGTCGTTATCTCGACGGACTGCGGGCAAAGGCCATTGAGCAGCTTCATCGCCGCAGCCTTCGCCGCAGCTGCCGCGCATGAGCCCGTCGATATTCCTTCGCGGAGATTCTTATTGTATGCCATAGAGAAGCGCGTTCACTATCGCCGAGGCGACCGTGGAGCCGCCCTTGCGTCCCATCGCCACGATGTACGGCACGTCGGTGCGCGCCAGCAGTTCCTTCGACTCGACGACGTTGACGAAGCCTACCGGCACGCCGATGACGAGCGCGGGCTTCGCGCGCCCTTCCTTCACGAGCTCGCAGAGCCGTATCAGCGCCGTCGGCGCGTTGCCTATCGCGAATATCGCATTCGGCGTCTTTTCCGCGGCTATCTCCATGCTCACGACGGCGCGCGTCACGCCGCGCGCGAGCGCAGCTTCGCGCACCTCTTTCTCAGCCATGCGGCAGACGACTTCTACGCCGAAGCGTGCGGCGGAAGTTTTATTGACGCCGGCGGCCGCCATGTTCGTATCCGTCACGACGGCGCAGCCCGCGGCGAGCGCGCGGCGCGCGCGTTCCACGACTCCGTCGGAGAAGCGAAGATTCTTCACGAAATCAAAGTCCGCCGTCGTGTGAACGACGCGTTTGACTATCGGAAGATTTTCCGCGAAGCCATTCCACGGCCCCATCTCCGAGCTGATTATCCTCATGCTTTCCTGTTCTATCTCTTCGGGCCTCATCTATATACGCACCTTGTCTCTCTAAAAATCAAAAATCTACATAGCTTCCGCAATCAGCGGAACGGCGGCGGCGGCGAGCGTTATCAGTGCGAAGAGCGCCGTCGTCGCAAAATTCCAGAAGAGCAGCTCCTTCGCCGTCTCTTTGGAGAAAAGTCCGAAATAATATCCCGCGTTCGCGCGGAAGAGCCGCGTCACTATGCCGAGGCTGTTTCCGAATAGCAGCGCGAACACCGCCTGCGCGACCGACAGGTCGCCAGCTGCGAGGCTTCCGCCTGCGAGCGCGAGCGCGGCCGAAACGTGGGCGATCGAGGCCGCCGCTACAGTGAGCCCGGCGAGGGGCAGGAACGTCGTGCCGCCGAGCAGCCATCCGCGAAGCGCCTCCTCGGCCCACGGCACGAGCGCGTAGGCGACGCCGTAGAAGAACCAGGCTATCGGCAGCGTCTTGAGCATCCGCTTCCCAAACCTCACCTTGCGCGCCGAGCCTGTCGCCTCTTCCGTCAGTTCGCCGCTCTCGCCCTCTCCGCGCCTGAGTATCACGGCAAGCGTCACAAAACGCGCGGCGCTCCGGGCAAGGAGCGTGAGCCCGAATATCGCGCCGGGCAGCCCTGCGAGCGAAACCGCCATTACCATTGTCGATGGCCAGCGGTGTAGGTATGCCGGAAACGACAGCATCAGAGTCCCCCACTTCGCGGCCCGTTCGCCGATTCGTCCTTCCCCCAGCGCCGAGGCGATAACGGCCGCGCCGGCCTTCGCCGAGCCGAGGCTTATCGTGAGCGCCATGCCGAGCACGGGGCCAATACCGGCTCGCCGCAGAAGCGGCAGCAGCCGCTTCATGAGTCTGTCGGCGAGGCCGCTCCGCAGGACGAGCATTCCAACGGCAAGTCCCGCAAGTATGTCGAAGGTGAGCCGCAGCTCGCCCCTCAGCAGGCCGCTCCAGTCCACGCGCTACCTCCAGAGCAGAAGGACGGAGAGATATTCCCCAGCCGCGTCTAGCGCGGCGCTCCCTTCGATTATCTTTTCATCAGCGAGCCCCGCGCGGTCGACGCGGATCATCTGCCGCCATGGGCCGCAGCTTTCTACGGTCTCGCGCAGCGATTCATCGAGCGCGCTCGGCTTGTAGAGCGCGGCCGAGTCCGCCGCCGCGAGCGCGCGTTTAATTTTTTCGCGTCCGCCGGTACAGGGGATTATCGACAGCACGTCCTCCGCCATCGCGATGAACTTGCCGGCGCGCGACGCTGCCAGCTGGTGTGCCGAAATTCCCGGTACGAGCGCGAGCTCAAGCTCCGGAGCGATTTTGCGCCAGACGTCGTAAAGATACGAGCCCGTAGCATAAAGTACGGAGTCCCCTATTACGGGAAGCGCCACGTTCTCGGCGCTTTCCCAGAGTGCGCGGCTTTCTTCGAGCTGTTCGAGCAGCTTTGCGTTGCGTTTTTCGACGTCGCTGGTCATAGGAAAGAGCAGCGGCAGAGTCTTCAGCTCCGCGAGGTTTTCAAGCACGGCCATTTCTGCAACTCCGGCTTTGCCGTCCTTCGCGCGCGGCACCATGACGAGATCCGCCGTCTTCAGCACGTTCAAGGCTCTCAGCGTCAAAAGGTCCGGCGCTCCTGGGCCGATACCGACAACAGTAAGTTTCATAGGGTCACTCTCCGTAAAATATTTTTATCAGCATAGCGCCGCCCTCTTTAAGTCCCGACAGTGACGGACGACTCAGAAGGTACTCCGGCACGACGGCGGTGCGGACTCCGACAAGCGCGCCGTTCCACGGCCTCGCGCGCAGCGACGCTACGTCAGACGCGTTCATCGGCCCCTGCTGCACAAGGTAGACGTCGAGGCCGGAATTTATAGTTTTCAGCACGCGCTCGAGACCCCACGGCGCGATCGAGCCGCCGCTTCTGAGCGGCTTCGCTTGCGCTGCCGCGTTGACGCCGCCGGCGAGTTCCACCAGGTGCGCGGCCCACGAGTCGGGCGAGCAGGTGTGGAGTTCGCGGGACGTAGCTTCGACGAAGACGAGCGGCCTGCGCCCGTGCGAGTATTTTTCCGCTTCGCCGCGGATTCCCGCGCGTATCTTCGCGAGCTCCGCAACGGCGTCGTCCGGCGAAGTTCCAACGAGCTCCGCTATCTTACGCAGATATTGCTCGAATTCGTCCCACTTCGGCGGGTCTATGACTTCTACGCGCACGTCGGCGCGTTCGAGAATTTTCCGCAGTTCCGGGTTCTGGCTGTCCGCGAGGGTGCGTGTCAGCACGAGGTCTGGGCGCAGCGCAAGCAGAGCTTCCGGTCCCGCTTTCATGGAAAAGCGCGGAACTCCCGGTAGCAGGCCGTCGTTGTCGTTCTCCGATATGCCTACGAGCTTCGCGCCCGCGCCCAGCGCCACGACGTTGTCCGTGTGGCCGGGGTAGAGCGAGACTATGCGCGAGTAATTCTCCGCGCGCGCGGGAACGGCGGCGAGCGCCGCGAATATGAAGACGGAGACTAAAGCTAGAAGCCTTGCGCGGAAGGATGCCATGCGCGTCCTCCTTCCTCCGACGTGTATTTTTTGAATTCTATGCCGTAGAGCGGGGCGAGCACTTTTTCGTCGAGCTCCGAGGCCGCGCCCTGCGAGGCGAGCGCGCCGCCGCGCAGCGCGATGTAACTGTCGGAGAAGGGTATCGCGGCGTTCAGGTCGTGCGCCGCGACGACGACGGTTTTGCCGCGCGCCGCAAGTTCGCGGAGAATAGAGAAAATCCGCACGGACTGGCTCGGGTCGAGCGCTGAGGTCGGCTCGTCGAGCAGGAATATATCGGGGTTCTGCGCGAGCGCGACGGCGATGTACACTCGCTGCTGCTCGCCGCCCGAAAGCTCCGAAGCGCGGCGGAAGAGCAGGTGCGAGACGCCCGCGCGCTCGGCCGCGCCGAGCACCGCCGCGTCGTCCCCGGCGTCCAGCTTCGAGAAGAGGCCGCAGTAGGGCAGGCGGCCCATCGCGATCACTTCGTAGACTGTGAAGGACGATGAGATTTTCGTCTGCTGCGGCACGAAGCCGACGACGCGCCCGAATTCGGCGCGCGACATAGCGCGCAACTCGCGTCCCTCGAGCTCCGCGCTGCCGCGGTAGCCGACGACGCCGCCGAGAAGCTTCAGCAGCGTGCTCTTGCCGCTGCCGTTCGGCCCAATGAGCGCCGTCAGAGCGCCGCGCTCGACGCTCGCGGAAAATCCGCTCAGTATGTCCTTGCCGCCGTAGCCGCAGGAAACGGAGTCAAGCACGAAAGCGCCGCTCACGCCGCGCGCCTCCTTCCCGCGAGTATCCAGCAGAAGAACGGCCCGCCGATGAGCGCCGTTATGACGCCGACGGGAAGCTCGCCCATCCTCTGCGCGAGGCCATCTGCTGCGGAGAGCAGCAGAGCGCCGCCGAGGAAGCTGAATACGAGCAGCGGGCGGCTCGCTGGGCCGATGAGCGCGCGCAGCAGGTGCGGCACGACGAGGCCGACGAAGCCGATTATTCCGAAGCAGCTGACCGCGAGCGCGGTCGCAATCGAAGCGAAGAACAAAAGCGTGCGGCGCAGCTTCCGCTCGTCGACTCCGAGCAGTTCTCCGCGCCCTTCGCCGAGCGAGACGACGTCAAGCTGCCGCCCGTATACGAAGGCCGGGACGAACACGATGGCTGCGCCGATCCACGCCATGAGCGCCGACGCCGGCGACGCGCCGGAGAGGCTGCCCATGAGCCAGAGCACGATCGCGCCTAGCTTGTCGTCGGCGATCGCCTTTAGGAAGGTCACGCCGGCCGAGAGCACGGCGTTCGTAATGATTCCGGCGAGCACGATGTAGGCTCCGCCGCCCCCGCTGCGCCATGCGATGACGCCGACGAGCCAGAGCGCGAAAAGCGCGCCCGCGAAGGCCGCGGGTGTGACCGCAAACGAACCTAAGAAAAATCCTAGCGCTCCGCCGAAGGCCGCGCCCGATGCGATGCCGAGAGTGTAGGGCTCGGCGAGCGGGTTTGCCAGCAGGCCCTGAAGCACGACGCCCGAGACTGCAAGCAGGCCGCCCGTCCCGACCGCCGCTAGAAACCTCGGCAGCCGCACGGAACGGACGACGAGTGCTTCAGGCGAGGCGAGAGCCTCGCCCGAGAGGAACGGAGAGATGAGCTCCGCGACGCGCGCTAGCGGTATCGCCCACTCGCCCTGCGTTATGCGCCACACCGCGGTGAGCGCGAGCAGCGAAAGCATGACGAGCGCGAGCTTCGTCCGTTTCGCCGCCGTCTCTTTACGGTAATTTTGCAGATCACGCGCGGAGCCCTCCATAATCTATTTCATCATGTCCTTTATCTTCGCTACGAAAAGCTCAGTCATGTTCGGGTCTTCGCCGAGGCCGACGAGCTTCGTCGAGATGTTCTTAAAGCCCGCGGCTTTGAGCACGTTTATCCATGATTCGTCGTCGTCCGCGCCCGCAAGGTCGTTGTTCGCGTGGTCGCCGGCGACTATCATAAAGGGCGAAAGCACGAGCGCTTTCGGCTTTGCCTGCTTGAGCCCGGCGATTACGTTGTCGATAGTCGGCGCGGCCTCGACGGTGCCGAGGAAAAAGCGTCCCGGAGCCGCTGCGTCGAGCGAAAGCTGAAGCTGCGCGTAGAGGGCGTTCGCTATGTGCTCAGGCGTGCCGTGGCCCATGAGCACTATCGCAGTTCCATTTTGAGCGAGCTCCTTGTCGAAACGTTTTACGAGGATCTGCGCCATTGTGTCGCAGTCTTTTACCGACGCGAGGTAGGGCTGCCCAAGCTTCAGCTCATTGAAGCCGTACTTGCCGCGTATCTGCGCGAACCCGTTGACCAGGCTCGCTATGTCGTCGTATTCTTCGCCTGGGATTATGTGCATCGGCATGACGCAGACGTGCGTGAAGCCCTCGTCGTTCATCTGCGCGAGCGCCTCGGCGGGCGTCGGGATTACGACGTTCTGCTCGCGCGCAAGCTTTCTGCGGATGATGTTCGACGTATAGGCGACGCGCACCTCTGTATCGGGAAACGCGGCCTTCGCCGCATTCACAAGATTGTCTATCGCCTTCTTCGCTTCAGGCATCGAAGTGCCGAACGAGGCTATAAGTATGCCCCGCTTGTCTTCCTTAGGTTTCGCCTCGGAAGCGAGAGCGGTGCCCGCTATCATTACGGAGATCAGCAACATCATAGTCAATGCAAACATTTTCATTGCGTGGTTCTTCCTTTCCGCGCCGTCCTCGCGGCGCCTCGGTCAAAAATCGGCCCGACCAACAAAAAAGACCCGGCGTATTCGTCCGCCGCGTCTCTCACCTTTTACAGCTCTCAGGCCAAATCTTCTATTAAGCTGCAAAGGCGTTCGTCCGCGCAAACTTTCCCCCTTCCCCTCCGGCGTCAGGTTTCCTGGCTCCCCTTCGTCCTCCGCCGCGCCTTCCCGACATTGTCAGTGGCATCTCGCGGCTTCGTCCGGGCTACAGTAGCGGGACTGCTCCGGCATCAAACCTGATTCCCTAGCGCCGAAAGCTGATATTCGATTGTTCTTGGATTATATTACAGCGCCGTAAAAAATAGAAGATAGGCCGGCTCTGCGCGTACGCAAAAAAAGCGCGCGAAGCGGCGTGTGCGCCGCGCCCGCGCGCTTTTGCGCCTGCAAAAAATCTGCCAAACGGCAATCGCTTTAGAGAAACACGCGCCCGTCTGCGAGTTTCCGCACCCGACGGATGCAAACCGGCGCGAGGAAGGCGAGCGCGCCCATCCACGCAAGCGGCGTAGCGAAGCAGATGCCCGCGTAGCCGAAGAAGCGCGCGAGCACGAAGGCCGCCGTCACGCGCATCACAAGCTCCGCGACGCATGCGGCGAACGGCGTGCGCGCGTCGTCCATGCTCTGGAGCGCGGAACGGTATATGCAGAGCAGGCCGAGCAGTGGATAGAAGGGAACGACGACGAATAGATAGCCGTAGGCCGCCGCGCCGACCGCCGCCGTCGCGCCGTCGATGAAGAGCGGAACGACGTAAGCGCGCCCCAGGAGCATCACCGCGCCCATGACGACGTTCGCAATCTCAAGCTGCACCAGGGAGGCGCGCACGCCGGCCTTGATGCGCCCGCCGAGCCCCGCGCCGTAATTCTGCGCGACGTAGCCCGCGACGGCGACGCCGAAAGCTCCGTTGACGAGCACCGAAAGCTGGTCTACCTTCGCGGCCGCGGTGAAACCGGCCACGACCTCCGCGCCGAGGCCGTTGACCGCCGTCTGCATCGCAAGCAGCCCTACACACATCACCGACATCTGAAAGCCCATCGGAAATGCGAGCCGCAGCTGGTTCTTGAAGAGCAGAGGCGACCTGTGCCAGTCGTTGCCGAGCACGCGCAGTTCGCGGAAATTCCTCGCGCCGTACAACGCGCAGAGCGCCGCCGAGACAAGCTGCGAAAGCACCGTTGCCCACGCCGCGCCGGCTACGCCCATGCCGAGAGGCACGATGAAGATAATGTCGAGCACGATGTTCAAAAAGGACGAGAATATGAGGAAGTAAAGCGGCGTCCTGCTGTCGCCGAGCGCGCGCAGCACATTCGAAACGAGGTTGTAGGCGACCGCCGCGCCGGTGCCGAGCATTACGGCGAACATATAATCGTAGGCCATTTCGTAGATTTCCGGCGGCGTGTCCATCCAGCGGATGATCGGACGAGCCGCGAGGCATCCGAAAAGCGTCAGCGCAACCGTGAAGGCGAGCGATAGCAGGACAGACGCCGCGACGGCGCGCCTGACTCCGACCTCGCTGTGCGCGCCGAAGCGCTGCCCTATGCAGATACCGAAGCCGCCGGTCAGCCCCTGCACAAAACAGAGTATGAAATATATAAAAGTCCCAGTCGAGCCGACCGCCGCGAGCGCCTCCGCGCCCATCGTGCGCCCGACGATGACCGTGTCCGCGAGCGTGTAAAAAAGCTGAAACAGGTTGCCGCCTATAATCGGCAGCGTAAAGGCGAGGACGGTCCGCGCCGGGCTCCCCGCCGTAAGATCCTTTACCATAGCGATGTTCCTCCGTCGTTTCACGCGCGGCGTTTTCCGCGAAAAATCCGCAGAGCGCCGCACGCTTTTGAGAGAGCATATTTTAGTACCGTCCGGCGGAAATTCAAGAGCTTTTCGTAAATTCGTCGTAAAGAATGCAAAGCGGGGAAAAACGCAGGGATTTACGGCGCGCGCCGCGAATAGGGTCAAATTCCGCTGCGTCATGGGGCGAGTGTGAAACCAGGGAAAACGCCGCCGCGTAAATCTTCCTTACGCTTCGCAGTCCTCCGGTCGTATGCCGAGCATGCGCTCCCCCGCTATGAGGTGCGAGCGGACGAAGCCGTAGACGCGCAGCGATTCGAGGAAACCGCGCATGTCGTCCTTCGAGCGGAAGGCCGCCTCTATGAGAAAATCCAGCTCTCCGTAAATTTCCCAGAAACGTATCACCTCGCGCGAATTTTCGAGCAGCGGCGCGAGCGTCGCGTTCGGCGTGCCGCTGAACTGCGCGTCGGGGTTGAACTTGAAAGTTATCATCACGTGCAGCGCGCGGCCGACCGCCTCGGCGTCGAGCTCCGCGCCGCAGCGCGCAATCACGCCGCGCTCCTCCATGCGCAGCACGCGCTCCCGCGCCGCGGGGCGCGTCAGCCCGACGGCGCGCCCTATCTCCTGATAGGTGACGCGCGCGTCCTTTTGGAGCAGAGCGAGGATTTTCCAATCCGTCGCGTCAAGCTCGTCCCTTTTCAAAACCAACGTAAGCCGCCTCCGTTCATCGTGAAACTCTAAACGCGCCGATGCTTTACAAACGTAATCGAACGCTTGATAAAAAGATTCTATCCGATATTCCGCAAAATCGGAAACTCTGGGAAAATTACCTCAATCAGAGCTGCGAGATATGGAGTGATGAAAATGTCAGAAATCGACGCCGAAACGAAAAATTCATGGAGCTCGCCATTCTGCACATGCGTGGACGCGGCCTGCCCGAACCATCCGTCGAACCACACAAAAGGCTGCGCGCCCTGCGTCGCCTCGTGTGTGGCGAAGCGCGAGATACCGGTATGCTTCTTCCGCAAAATTCAGCCGGACATGATGCGCGACCAGGATTACAGCTTCGAGGGCTTCGCGCGTTTCGTGACGACGGGGCGCAGCAGGGAGTGATGAACGGTCGGACCGCTCGCGGCGTCCTGATGGCGCTAGGCACGGCGCTCGCTTGGGGCGGCACGGGCTCGTTCGCGAAGCTCATCGCGGCCGGCGGCGTCAGCCAGCTCACGGTTGTCTGTTACCGCGGATTCTTCACCGCCGCAGTCGTCGGCCTCTTCGTCCTCGCGCGGCGTGGCTCGTCGTTCTTCCGCTGCACGCGCTTGGAGTTTGCTCAGTACGCCGCGCTCGGCGTTTTCACAGTGATATTCAACGCGACGGGCTATATGATGTCATGCGTCTACCTCTCCGTGCCGCAGGTGCTGATGCTTAACTATACCTTCCCCATTGTGACGATGGCGGGAAGCGCGCTGATAAACGGCGAGCGTCCTGCACCTCTCCAGGTGCTTTCGGGTTTCGTCGTCCTCGTGGGGCTGTACGTAGGCTTCGCGGCGGGCGGCGTGGACCTGCGCTCGGTTTCGCTCGCTGGCGTCGCGTGGTCGATGCTCTCTGTCGTGGGGCTCTCGGGCAACGCGCTGCTCTCGCGTCGGATTTCCGAAAGGTCGGAGCCGCTGAAACAGCTTTTCTACTCGCACCTCCTGGGCGCGCTCATGCTCTCCGCGATACGCACATGCGCGGAGGGCTGGCCGGACCTCGCGAACATGACGCCGGAAATTTTCCTCTACATGCAGTATCCCGCAGTTTTCGCCGCCGTCGCCGGCTACGGGTTGCTTTTCTCCGCGCTGCGCCTTATCTCGGCTTCGCTTGCGAGCATGATATGCACGATGGAGATAGTATTCGCCGCAGCGCTTACGCCGATCATCATCGGAGAAGCGCCGCCGCTGCACGAGCTCGCCGGCTGCGCGGTAATCGCAGGCGCCGTGCTGCTCTCGATAGCGTCCGAGCGCAGAAGCGCGTAACGCAGCACAATTTTCTCCACCCGCCGTACGCTACTATGCACCGGGAGCGCGCGGTGGGTTTTTGTAACGATTATAATTCCACCACAAAACTCCATACTTTTTTGATACAAATGAAGCCGCAATGGACGCGCTGGCAAGTGGTACAATATGCGGACGGGCGACGGGACTGCGCCGCGCCGCAAAAATTTAAAGACGGACTGCGAACGGAGCGTATGCAGATAAATATGACGAAGGATATTTTTTCAAGGTTTGGATTTGCGGGGCGCACCGCTTTTGCGGCGATCGCGCTCGTCTGCGCGGCGGTGTTTGTGCCGGCGCGCGCGGAAGCTCTGACGATGGCGGAGGTAGCGCCGGTTGTGTTCGAAGCGCTCGGGCGAGAGACGCCGGAGAAGTTTTTGACCGTGGTCGAGGGCGATATGACGCGGCGCGACGCGCTGCGTTTCGCCTTTGAAGCTATGGGCTGGGGCTTCGCGCTCGCCGCCGTCGATCAGATCGGGATTCTGCCTGAGTGGCCCGAGATGGAGGGAGTATCGTATATTTCCGCTACGATGAACCCACAGCCGCCAGCGGCCATGACGTCCTCTTTCGACGAGCCGCTTCTGCCTGAGGATACGGATGAATTTGAAAACTGGCTGATCGAGTGCCGTAAGTCGGTCTCATGGAAGGCCTCGTTCTCGTGGAACGGCACGACGCTGTTTATGGTGAAACGCGGCGTCGGCGACCCGTCCGGCTCCGCGAACGGCGATTTGGAAAACGGCAAAAACGAGCCGCTCTTCGCAGCCGCCCTTGCGGTGGATATGAATGCAGTGCCCTGCCAGATAGCGACTGCGGAGATGATAGGCTCGAAGCGCGCGGCGCTAGCGACGATCGCGGCAGAGAATTACGGCGTCGTCGGCGGCATCAACGGCGGATATTTCTCCGGCGCGCAGCCGATCGGCGTGCTGCGCCGCCAGGGACGCACGGACAACGCGAAATTCTGGCCTAACCGCTCGGCTTTCGGCTGGAACGAGAACGGCGTCTTCATCTTTATAGACGGAAAGATAGTCAACAACATAGGCTCGGTTCATGAATATGATGAATATACGGAGATGATGCAGGCGGGGCCGCTGCTCGTCAAGGACGGGACGGCCGTGCCTAACACAGAGGACGTGGATCCCGCGGTGCTTAACCGCCGCCATCCGCGCACATTCGTCGGGACCGACGGTTCGCGCGTCTTATGGGGCGTCGTGGACGGGCGCGACAACATGCACAGCGTCGGCATGACGACAGATGAGCTGCGCGTATTCTGCATAAAGGGGCTGGCGCTGACGGACGCGTTGAATCTCGACGGCGGCGGTTCAAGCTCGATATGGTGGCGCGGAATGACCTTCTCGCAGCCGAGCAATAACAGCGATGTGGAGCGCCCTATCCCATACGCGGTGCTGATGTTCGAGCCCGGCGCGGGAGTGCGGCAGTAGACGTTGCGCCGGAGGGCGCGCCGCTGTTAAACTATACAAGGCTTTATCGATACGTAAAAACGCGAAAGACGAGAGGAAAATAACAATGGCAGAGAAAATTTACGCGCCGGACATGGATTTCGGCGAATGGAAGGAATATACGGAGAAGGAACTCGGCGAGCCCGCCTATCGCGCCGGGCAAATATGCCAGTGGATCTGGCAGAAACATGCTGAAAGCGCCGAGGAGATGACGAACCTGTCGAAGCCGCTGCGCGAGAAGTTGGCTGAGAAGCTCAACTTCGCCTTCCCGCAGCTCGCGCGCGAGCAGAAGTCTGCGGACGGCACGCGCAAATTCCTGTGGAGGCTGCGCGACGGCGAATCCGTCGAGTCTGTGCTGATGAAGCAGGGCGACAGGCTGACCGCCTGCATTTCGACGCAGGTAGGCTGCCCGTTGCAATGTACCTTCTGCGCGACGGGGCTTTCCGGCTTCGTGCGCAACCTCAGCGCGGGCGAGATAGCGGGGCAGGTCGCCGCGATTGAAAAGAAGATGGGCCGCGAAATAAACAACGTCGTCTACATGGGCATGGGCGAGCCGTTCCTAAACACGGAAGCCGTGCTCAAATCCATCAGGATGCTGAACGACCCGAAGCTGCGTAACCTCGGCATCCGACACATAACCGTCTCGACCTCCGGCATAATCCCGGGCATCCGCGCGCTTGCGGACTCGGGGCTCGGCGTGCGGCTCGCGGTTTCGCTCCACGCCGCGGACGGCGAGCTGCGCAGTATTCTGATGCCCGTCAACAACAGCTACCCCGTCGAGGAGCTGCGCGAGGCTCTCGTCGAATACCAGGAAACGACCGGCGACCGCATAACGATCGAATACGCCCTTTTCGGCGGCGTCAACGACGGCGTAGAACGCGCGCGAGAGTTCGTGCGCTACCTGCGCGGCATACACGTCTACGTGAACCTCATACCGTGCAACTCCGTCGAAGGGCGCTACGCGAAGCCCGAGGCCGAGGACGTGCTGCGCTTCAAGAGCGTGCTCCAGACGGCGGGCTTTGAATGCGAAATCCGCGCCGAGCAGGGCGCGGACATAGACGCGGCCTGCGGGCAGTTGCGCCGCAAGGAAAACGGCGCGGACGCGACGCTCGAACACGGCTCCTTCTCCGCGCCGAGAAATATAATGGCCGAGGAACGCGCCGCAGCGCGCGCGGCAAAACCGGCGGCGAAGCCGAAACGCCGCGAGTTCGCGGAAAAAGACGGCGGGCGCGGAAATTACGGACGCCGCGGAGAAAATACCAACGCGCGCGCGCGTTACGGCGGCAGAGCGTCGGACGAAAGTCCGTCGCGTGGAGCTGGAGAAGGCGGAAAGCGCAGGTTCGCCGGAAACGGCGAAGAGAATGCCGGACTGCGCGGGCGCTTTCGCGGAGATGATGAAAGAGGCGGACGCCGTTATACGGCGGCGCGCGAGGAGGACGCGCGCCGCGCCCCGGCAAACGAAGAGGAACGCAGAACCTTCAAGCGCCGCCGCGACGACGCTGAACCGCGGGAACGCTATCGCAGCGGCAAGATGAAAGAGGCGCGCCCGACCTACAGAGGCGGCGGTGAAGAAAAAGGCCGCGAGGCCAGCGAAGCGCGCGGCGAACGGAATTTCCGCGAGCGCCCGGCGAAGATCGCGCCGCGCCAGAAACACGCGCCCGCGCCAAACGACGGCCCCTTCGCCAAATTTTACAAAAACTCCGCGAAGACGAAGCGGAGCGCGAAAAAATCTTAGGAAGGGTAAAAAGATGAACTTTTCGCTCTATCTGATACTCTTTCTTATGATAGGGACGCTGTTCTTCGGCGTAGCCTTCCCGTTCATGATAATGTTCATCGGCGTGCTCCTCGTGGCATTCATCGTGATGTGGCTGTTCCGCATGCTTCGCGGCGGCTCAGGCTTCACAGTTTACACATCGCGCGGCGTGGGCCGCAGTGCCGAAGAAGGCCGTGACGCAGGGCCGTCGCGCCGCCGCATATACGCCACGGACGAAAGCGCGCCGCCTAGAGACGGCTGCGACGTGAGCGGGCCGTATATAAACGTAGCCGCAGACGACGAAGAGATGGCGGAAGCCGTCGAGGTCGTCGAGCTCCCGGCAACCGCGCTACGCAAGGACGACGAAGAAGGAGCGAAGTAAAAACGCCGCCGGCTCCGCTGTTATAAAAGATAAGGGGAAAACACGGCCTGTTCCCGCACGTCCAGGGACGGGCTGTGTTTTTACGTCCGCACCCCCGTTTTGCCGCGGGCACTTGCCTTGCGGCGCGTCGTCCGCTATATTGCTGATTGTGGGAAAATTGCGAAACACCATGGATGCGGAGCAATGAACACATTTACATTGAACAACGGCGTCGCGATTCCGCAGCTTGGTTTCGGAACCTTCAAGATGAACGGCGAAGAATGCGCGCGAAACCTCGCTGAGGCGATACGCCGCGGATACCGCATGATAGACACGGCGGAGGACTATAATAACGAATAGGCAGTCGGCGACGGCATTGCGGAAAGCGGAGCGCCGCGCGGCGAACTCTTCGTCGTTACGAAAGTCAACTTCCGCTCATACACAAAAACGCGTGAGACCGTGGAAGCGTCGCTGAAAAAGCTGCGTGTAGGCTGCCTTGACCTTGTGTTGCTTCACTGGCCGCTCGGCAACTATTACGCCGCGTGGCGCGAGTTCAAGAAGCTGTACGCCGAGGGCGTCGTGCGCGCGATGGGCGTATCGAACTTCAACCCTGACCGCCTGATAGACCTGATAGAGTTCAACGAGGTCACGCCGACTGCGAACCAGATAGAGACGCATCTGTTCTGCCAGCGCCGCGCTTAGCGCAGGTGGATAAGAAAATACGGGGTGCGCTGCATGGCCTACGCGCCGCTCGGACAGGGACGGATGAACGAAATGTTTGAGAACGCGGACCTGACGGCGGTCGCCGCAGCGCATGGCAAAAGCCCCGCGCAGACGGCGCTGCGCTTCCTCACTCAGAGCGGCGCTGCGGTTGTCCCCAAGTCGTCGCACGCTGAACGCATCGCGGAAAACGCGGACATTTTCGACTTCGAGCTATTCGCCGAAGAGATGGCGCGTCTCGAAAAAATGGACGCCGGCATCGCGATGTCCGGTGCTCCAGAAAATCCCGCAAAGGTCGAAGCTTTACTGCAGCAGTAGCCGCTTGCTGGAGACCAAAAAACACGCGGCCCGCTCCATAACATCGGGGCGGGCCGCGTGTTTTTTCATGCGCGCTGCAAAAGGGCGCGTTTTACGGAAGCCGTTTGGAAATCTCGCGCGCGAACTCGGCGATCATCGGGCCGTACTTCGCTGCGTCCTCATTGGTAAAGCGAAAAATAGGCGCGGTTATGCTTATCGCGGCGACGGGATAGCCGTCGCGGTCCGTTATCGCGCCGCCGATGCATCGGATGTTGTCTTCGTTCTCCTCTATCTCTTCGGCATAGCCCTGAACGCGGAAGCGCGAGAGCATATTTTTCAGCGCTTCCTTCGACGTTACGGTCTTCGCCGTGCGCGGAGAAAGCTCTGTGGAATCAAGGTAAACGTCAAGCTCCGCCTGCGGCAGCCGCGAGAGTATCGCGCGCCCGGCGCTCGTGCAGTAAAGCGGAAGCTCAGAGCCGAGGCGCGACCAACGCAGCGTGACGTTCTGCGTGCTGTCGAGCCTGTCGACGTACTGCGCCGCGCCGTTGTTGTAGACGCAGAGGTGCGCCGTCTCGTTTGTAGCGTCGCGCAGCCTGCGCAGCCACGCCGCGGCGACCTCTATCAAGGCAGTCGAATACCTGTAGCCGCTGCTCCACAGCAGCACCGTCGGCCCGACCTTGTAGCGTCCGTCTGCCGTCTTGACGACGACGTTATCCTCGCAGAGTATGCTCAGTATCCTATGCACCGTCGCTTTCGGCATGTCGAGCGCGCGAGCGAGCTCCGTCACCCCGGACGCCCCGCTCTTCTTCGTCAGCTCCGAAAGCAGGAGCACCGCTTTTTTTACAGCTTCGTTGTTTTTGCTCGACGTTGCCATTATATACCTCACATAATCTATTATTGCCAACACAACGCAAGTTATTCTAACGCAAAACATGATATAAACGAAATGCCGCATTTGATTATTTTGGATTTGACAATGCAGTTAATTATAATGAATTAAAATCGTACAAAACCGCTGCCGATTCACGCATTTGCTTTACAACATAAAAAGCCTAGACTACAATAAAAAAATAAAGTCTTAGACTTGTAAATTCAAGAGCAAAAAAGAGCGTGTTCTCCCAAGGCAAAGGTCTACTACAGACACGACATAAGTGACGAAATTTGGGTATTACAGAAACCTCTCATGCCTGACAGAAAGGGAACGTGGAAGGGCAATGCGTGATACAGCAAGACCTTTCTCAATGTTGTGTTTAGGATTCTGCGTACCTAAGAATCGCCGTGGCGTAATTCGCCCACGGATTACAGCAGCTGGAACAACGTCGACATACGATTTTGCCGGAATAGGCAGGCGAGTGCTTGAGGCTCTGATAGACGCTCCTGGTTATGAATGACTCATAATATACGCAAGCCACATAAAAAGTACATCCTAACGCACACGCAGTCGGTGATGGCAACCAGGATATGGATTGATCAAAATAGGGTTCAACAGTAAAGTGCATTTTTCCGTGGATGTGCATGATATGCAGGCCAGATTATTTGTTGCATCGCTTTAGTTGCTGATCGTACTCAGGCCTGCAGGCTGATAAATGGAATAGACGCGGCATATTGGTCTATTGAGATATCTTATCTCAAATGCTTTTTTGAAGCTGAAATGGTGGCCGGCATAGCGACGCGATACGCCCAAAATACGTTGTCGTTTGATGTATATGTACAGATTCGGCGTATAGTGGTGTATAGCCCTTTGAACTTAGAGCGTGGCTTGCTCTATTTTCGATAGTATCTGGTATTGTTGTTGTCTCTATTTAAAAAGTATTAATACTTTAATATTTTGAATATTGCGACCACCTATTGACCGCGCGCATAAATATGTTATAGTCTGCATAATCCGTGCCTCGGCGCCGATATGCGAAGGGATGGGAAAATGAGGTTCAACAACTACTGGCGCGGCGCGCTGCTAGCGCTCACCGCCGCCGTCTGCTGGGGGGTAATCAGTCCCGTAGCGAAGGTTCTCGCCGCCGCGGGGATAGACTTGATGTCGGTTATGGTCTTCCGGTCGCTCTTTACTCTCGCCGCCTCCGGCCTCTTGCTCCTCTTCTGCGAGGGGCGCGAAGCTTTCCGCCTCGACGCGGAGCACCGGCGCTTTTATATAATATCGGGACTTCTCTCCGTGGCGTTCGCGGGCGGCGGGTTCCTGACCTCGCTCGAATATCTCTCCGTACCGGAAGCGCTCGTCATCCACTACACCTTCCCGCTCGTGGCGATAATGGGCTCGCTCTACATCACGCACGAGCGCCCTACCGCGCTCCAGTGCGCCGCCGGCGTCCTCATAGTCTGCGGCGTATTCATCGGCATGGGCGGCAGTTTGGGCGCGCTGATGAATATTTCGCTCCACGGGCTTTTCTGGGGGCTGCTCGCCGTCGTCGGCATGGCGGGGCAGGCGCTCGTCACGCGCCGCTTCTCGCTTGGGCATACGGTGGATGAGTTCCGCCTGCTCTTTTTCTCGAACGCCGTCGGCATCGTCCTGCTCTTTGCCTTCAAGACGCTCTGGTACGGATGGGGCGACCTCGCGAACTTCACGTTGCCGCTTTTTTCGCTGATGACGCTCCAGGCATTCACAGGAAGCCTCGTCGCCTACGGCGTCTTCTTCGCCGCGCTCAAATGCATCCCCGCGGCGATGGCGAGCCTGCTATGCACGATGGAGATAGTCGTCGCCGTCGCGCTGACGGCGGTCTTCGTCCATCAGATTCCATCCGTACACGAAGTCATAGGCTGCGCGCTGATACTCGTCGCGATAGCCTGCACCGCAGTGCAGGCGCGTCGCAGGTAGCGGCTTTTCATAATTTCAGAAGAATACGGAAAACCGGAGGCCGCGCGAACGGCACTCGCCTTCTATGCAAGTTTTCAGCGCGAGCCAGTACGTGCGGTCGCCTTCGGCGTACATGCGGCGGTATAGCGGCGCGAGGCCGAGGGGCAGATTTTTGACGAAGTTTAGGATTTTTTCCCGGTTGTCAGCGTGCAGGTTCAGCGCGTCGAAGGTCATCGACGAGACGAACGGCGCGCAGGCTTCTATGATTTTCGCGCAGTCGGTGATTCCGGGGAATATTGGCGCGGCCATGACGCCCAGCTCGACGCCTGCGTCTTTCAGCACCGCCATCGCCGCGAGCTTCTTCGCGGGGCTTGACGCGTGCGGCTCGGCCCTGCGGCGGAAATCGTCGTCAAGCGAGCTGAATGAGAACACGACCTTGACGCGCGGGAATTCTTTGAAAATGTCTGCGTCGCGCGCGACTAGCGCGGACTTCGTAATTATCGTCACGTCGGGCCGCGCGGGGACGAGCGAGCGCAGGATGGCGCGCGTCACGCCGGCACGCTCTTCGTACGGGTTGTAGGCGTCGGTCATTGACGAGAGCAGTATACTGCGGCGGTAGAGCTTAGCAAGGTCGGGCTGCGCGGCGGGACGTTTTACGTCGAGGTATGAGCCCCACGGCTCGCCGCGCTCCGCGGCGCCGCGCATACATGCGGCGTAGCAGTAAAGGCAACCGTGCGGGCAGCCGACATATGGGTTTATCACGAAGTCCGCGCCGAGCCTCGTCGGCGATAGCAAACTTCGGACTTTTTCGTAGCGGACTACGACCATGAGCCACAACCTTTCGTTTACGCGCCGCCAGTTGCCGCGGCGCTCTTTTCAATGATTATACGTCGTTGACAAAGAATGGATAGATGATAATATCTGAACAAATTGCATGTGCGATTGGCGTTAATGAATATTTTTTCACAAACGTATCGCGCGTCCCGCCGTCATGCAAAACGGACGATTTCCGCGGAATTTCGCGGAGTTTCGATATAAATTTTCATAAAGGAGCTGTTTTTATGCACGCAAGCCCTCTTATCATCACATGTGTGGTCCTTTACCTCGTCGTCGTCCTCAGCGTAGGGCTGTACCTCACGAAGAAGAAGGTCAAAAATTCCGACGACTTCTCCGTAGCGAACCGCAGCCTTCCAACTATCGTCCTCATCGGCACGCTTCTAGCGACATGGTGCGGCGCCGGCGGCATCACTGGGTCGGCTAATCTTATCTGGCGCAACGGCCCGCTCTTCGGAATTTTGATCTTCATGGGAGCGCCGATAGGTATGCTTCTTCTCTATCTCGTCTCGGGCCGCGTGCGCGAGGCGACTACCTACACGATTCCGGAGCTTTTTGAAATTCGCTATGGAACTGCGGCGCGCGTCATCGCGACAGTCTGCATCGTCCTCGGCTACGTCGGCATCCTCTCGTCGCAGTTCACGGCGGCTGGCAACCTTATCAACCTTACGACCGGCGTCGGTCTTAACGGCGCTGTAATCGTCTCGGGGCTCATCATGCTTATACTCGCTGTGACGGGCGGCATGATAAGCGTCGCATATACTGACGCTATCGGGGCGTTCCTTTTCGTCGGTGGCTTCCTTGTCGCGATACCGATACTCTCGGGGCAGGTCGACGGCGGAGTTTTCGGCGTCTTCGCGAACCTTCCAGAAGGGCGCGATTCCTTTACCGGCAGCCTGAATTTTGTACAGGCGCTCGGCTACATCTTCCCGATATTCTTTTTAGTCCTCGGCGACCAGAACATGATCCAGCGCATGGGCGCTGCTAAGGACGTAAAGACAGCAAAGCAGTCCGGCCTCGGCCTCGTAATCTCGGAGATAATCGTCTGCGCGCTCATCATAACTGTGACTACGACGGGCATCTACCTGCTCCCGAACATCGACCGCCCCGATACGGTCATCTTCCAACTCGCGATCAACTTCCTGCCGCCGCTTTTCGGAGGCGTACTGATGGCGGCCTGTATGTCTTTCATCATCACGACCGGGGACTCTTACATATTGACGATTTCCTCGAACGTCACGTACGACATCTGGCATCGCTTCTTTCATCGCGACGCGACCGACCGCGAAAAACTTATGACGCTGCGCGTATCCGCCGTCGCGATATCTGTGCTTGCCTACGTCATGGGGCGTTTCTTCCCCGACATTCTGTCCATCCAGATGTATGCTTACTCGATGTACGGCGCATCTGTGACGCCGGCGCTGGTCTGCGCGCTTTTTGCGAAGAACGTGACGAAGGCTGGCGGTGTGTGCGGCATTCTTGCGGGCGGAGTCGGGACTATAATCTGGGAGATAGCGCTTAAATCGCCTTTCGGCATAAAGAGTGCGATAATAACAGTGCCTTTATCGTTCGCAGTTATCTTTATAGTATCGGCTATGACGAAGGAAAGCGGAGTCGTTCCATTGTCGCAGGTCTACAGAAGCAGAAGAGCATAGAACAAAGGAGATATGGATATAGCATGACGGAGCTTCTCGACAGATTCCTCAAATACGTAAAGATAGACACGGAGTCGGCCTACGGACAGGCCGCCGTGCCTAGCACGGAGAAACAGCGCGCTCTCGCCGTAGTGCTCGCCGGCGAGCTGCGCGAGCTTGGAGCCGAAGGGGTTGCGGTTTCGGAATCTGGATGCGTTTACGGGAAAATCCCTGCGAACTGCGACGGCGCGCCCGCGATAGGCTTCAGCGCGCACCTCGATACCTCGCCGGACCTCAGCGGCAGGGACGTGAAGCCGCGCGTAGTGCGGAACTACGACGGCGGCGACGTGACGCTCAACGAAGAGCTCGGCGCCGTCCTAAGCCCCGACAATTTTCCGCACATGAGGAACTACAAAGGCTGGGATCTTGTCGTGGCGGACGGTACGACGCTGCTCGGCGCTGACGACAAGGCGGGGCTCGCCGAAATAATGACGATGGCACAGTACTTCCACGACAACCCCGGCGAGAAGCACGGCGAGATACAGTTCTTCTTCCCGACCGACGAGGAGATAGGCTGCCTCGGTGCTAAGACGATCGACAAAAATCTGTTCACCCCGAAGTTTGCCTACACGCTCGATGGCGGCCCTATCGGCGAGATAACCTACGAGACCTTCAACGCCGCCGCGGCGCGCGTCGATATAAAGGGAGTCAACATCCATCCGGGGCTTTCGAAAAATCAGATGAAAAACGCGATACTTATCGCGAACGAATTCATCAACATGTTGCCGCCCGCAGAAACGCCGTCGCACACCGAGAAGTACGAAGGTTACTACCATGTGCTCGAGTTCAGCGGCGAAGTGGAGCTCGCGACACTGCGGCTGCTGCTGCGCGACCACGACGCTGAGAAGCTTGAGGCGCGCAAGCAGAGACTGCGCGACGTCGCGGAATTCCTTAACAAGGTTTACGGCGACGGGCGCGTGACGGTCGAGATAGAGGACACCTACCGCAACATCGGCGAGGCGATAAAACCCTGTTTCGAGATAGTCGAGGCGATAGAGACGGCGATGAAGGCCGAAGGCGTCGAGCCATTCTACACGCCGATGCGCGGCGGCACCGACGGCACGATACTCTCCTTCGAGGGCATCCCGTGCCCGAACATCTGCACAGGCGGCCATAATTTCCACGGTCGTTACGAATACGTGCCAGTGCAGTCGATGGAGAAGATTGCGAAGATACTTATCGGCATTGTCAAAAGCTTCGCGAAATAGCGCCAGGCGCGCCGAACGACGCGGAACGGACGGACGCGGCGGAATCTTCGCCGCGTCCGTTTTTTGTATAAAAAGAGCCGGCGCTTCGCGCAAAACGCGGAAGAGGCGGCTCTCCTGTGCATTGTTTGACGTGCTCGCGATTTCGCAACGGCCTTTCCTACGGTCGGCTCATGCATCAGAACGCTATCTACACAGGCCGCGGACAAATTCCTGCGGCCTGTGTACATTTGTACCTTATAGCTTACTTAAGTTTTTTTAAAGCAAGCGGCATGATTATAAGCAGCGCAAGCGCTCCAAACCCGGCCGAGCATCCGCCTCCGCCCGTGCTGCTCGCTCCTCCGTCTTTTACGTCTTTTACAGCGGCAAGCAGTACCGGCGCATCTGTAAAGAAGCGGGCGTAATCATCGATAGTGAACGTCACTCTGGTTATACTGCCGTTCCCAGGCGTGCACGGGAACGCCGCAAATTTCTCGTTGTCGTCCTTATATGGAATCAAGGCATAGAGCCTGCGGTTTATTCCAGCATCGACAGGATCTGATAGGACGGCGGTGACCGTGATCCGCCCCGTCGCGTCCTCTGGATGACTTACTTCAAGAGTGAATGACGTTAGAATGCTTATACTGTCGGCAGCTTCTTCATCCATGCCGTCGATGTCCGTAGCCCCGCTATATATGCCGGAAAGCAGCCTGTCAAGCGCATCATATTCAGCCTCTTCATTTATAACGGCGTTTATTGCCACTCCGTTCGGCGCCGTCACTGACAGCGACGGAGGATTGGACTGCGCGATGTATTCGCCTTCGCCAAACGCTTTGAGGCATATGCTTATATGCTGACCGCTTTTAACCTCGTCCATGATGTCGTAAAAGCTGATCCCGTCTTTTGAGACCCATCCTTCGCCAGGCTTCGACTCAGCCTGCGAGTAAATGCCGCCGAATTCATCCGTTTCGATTGGGACTACATATTGGTAATCTCCGTAGGTTACGTGCGTCTTCACCACGACAGAGAAACGTTCTCCAGCCCGAACCAGTACAGGCTCCTCGAACGTCACTGTGTTATAGCCTGGCAGAAGCCCGTCCGTCGTTACAATGGCGGCTTTTTCGCCGCTTAAAGGGGTGTCTTCGCGGCAGTTCCTATAGACTGCTATCTCATATTCGGTGCCAGCCTGGGGGACATAGAACGCAACGGAGGTTATCCTGTCTATGTTTTCCGCTGTAAAGACATTGGCAAACCATACATTGGCCTCGTTTTGCATATCATCGTCATACGGAGTGAGCCACGTTACGCAGCCGAGTGGATCGTACTGATATATACGGTCTTCTGCCGCGGCCTCGGATGTCACGTAGGCGACGCCGTCGCAAAGCGTCTGTTCTTCATAAGATACGTAGAAATACCCGCCGTCGCCCCAATCGGATCCCCAGCTATTGCGTACTATCCACGCGCCGTCGCGTTCCGGCTGATTCCCCTCTTGGAATTTCTGCCTTGAATAAGAATCGTCCCATCCTACCAACGTTACGGCGTGGTTTGTACCTACGCCGTCTCCGTCAGATCCATAATTTAGGCCGGTATAATAAGCGTCTGTCGTAGTATTGCGATATCTATCGTCGGCGTATATCCCGACCGAAAGAGCGCCGTAAAGCATCAGCGCCCTCTTGAGAGTCTCGGCGTAGCCGTGTGTCTGCCATACCGGTATCTCCCTTTTCCCAGAATTACCTAAGTAGAAAGCATGGTCGAGACGGTACTTTCTTTTGACTATAGGAGGCGTATAAACGGCCTCGACTGTATTTATGTTCTTAACTGTAGCGGCGCAGACGGAGCCCGTTCCACGCGAAAGCAGCGCAACGGCTTTCCAGTCGTTCCCGCCTGCATTGTAATATTTTACTGTACCCGGCACGGTAAAAGCCGGCATCCCGATAAAATCATGGCAAGCGTAATATGTAAGATACCATTCGGATAACTCAATTTCGCTATTGGCTAACCCGTTTTTAATAAGGTTGGATTCTGTCGCCGCCATAGCTGAATATGACCAGCAGTTGCCCAGCTCATATTGGTTTCTGACCTCAGGCAGCATGCCTTGTTGTTCGCGTAGATCGTAGCTTGTAGGAATGCTTGTTTCTGTGCCTGACGCCGCCGCGGCAGAATTCACATTTCTCATCGCGACGTTCCACACCTTGCCGTCTAAGTGCGCCCAACTAAGCGGTGAAGGGACGTAGCCGAAGCTACTCATGCCGTTGCCGCTGTGGGAACCGTCTGCTGTGCGCCCCCCAGGCGAGGAACCCTCTTCTGCGTCGCGCATATACTCGACATACGCAGGATTAAGCGGCGCAAAGGCCGCAAAAGCTACCCCAGAGCCCGGTGCCAGATTGACACAAAAACACAAAAGCACCGCTAATATTTTCAATAATTTCATAAGCTGTTTCCTCCAATGCGCAGTCTAAACGACTTATCTGCCGTTTATATTATTTTAATACCGCGTAGTGTCCATCAGCAAGCGGCATTTATCACCACAAACCTACACAAGAAACTTTGATTTGCAAAATTCAGCGCTTGACAACGCCGCGCGTGCATAGTATTATTCACTTTAGTTACAAAAAGCGATGAAGACTTCTAAGGAAAAGGAGGCTCGTGCGATGAGGATGTTTGAGTTTGAACGCTATTTTTATTACTCTTACGCTTACGCTTATCCCCGCGCATACGACGCCTCGGGGCTTTTGGTGCTTTCTTCGAAGTAATGAGCGCATAGAGTAATACGTGCAAGCACTTCAAAGAACCGCCGCCCTCCGGGGCAGGCGGTTCTTTTTTGTGCTCGCATCAAATATAAACTTCAGGCAAAAATTTGAGAGGAGAATGTGCGATGTTCGAAATGGATTTATGGGTGCTCTGCGCCGGAGGTTCGCTTATCTGGAGTACGGCTTGGTCCGTGGCGATGCTCGTCAAAAGGGTGAGGTAAGATGACCGCTTTCGCGCTGCTCTGGGCGTGCTACGCTCTCATACTCGTCTTTATCGCGAGGTACTCGCGCAGCCACGACGCGCTGCTGCCCGGCAAGGTTGGAGTAGCCGTGCAGGCGCTCGCCTACGTCGCGACCTATATCTCCGCCGTCGCCCTCGTCGGCTTCGGCGGGCTCTGCTATCTCTTCGGCCTTCAAATGCTGCTCGTCGCGGCGGGCAACGTCTGGTTCGGGACGTGGTTCGTCTACAAATACCTGGCGTGGCCGACGCGGCTGTGGCAGAGGAAGCTCGACGCGCGCACGCCCGCGGAGCTTCTCGCCAAAGCTTACAAGGCCCCGTTTCTCCAGACCTTCATAGGCGCGATATCCGCCGTGCTGCTCGTCGTCTACGGCTCCGCGGTCTTTAAGGGCGCGGCCGTGATGATCGCCGGCGTAATCCCTATTTCCGTCAACGCGGCACTCGCGCTGCTCGTCGCGGTCGTCGGCCTTTCGGTCATCTGGGGCGGGCTGCGCGGCGTGCTTTACACCGAGGCTTTGCAGGGGCTTATTATGATTATAGGCATAGGCGCGCTGCTCGTCGCGCTCTTCCACGCCGTCGGCGGCCCGGCGGAAGGGCTGCGCCGGCTCTCCGCGCTTCCGCCTACGAAGGGCGCGGACAACGGCTTCCTCGCGCTCTCGAGCGAGGCGGGAGGACTCAACATAATCTTCCTCGCTACCGTCACCTCAATAGGCATCTGGGCGCAGCCGCAGCTCATCCAGCGCCATTTCGCGCTGCGCAGCCAGGAGGAGACGCGCAAGGCCGCGCCTCTCGCGATGCTGGCGCTCTCGGTCGTAGTCGGCGGTGCGTACTTCGCGAGCGCCCTGTCCCGCGTCATGCTCGGCGGCGGCATAACCGACCCTGACACGGTGCTTCCGATCCTCGTCCACAGGCTGCTCCCGGCGGCGGGGCAGCAGCTCTTCGCGCTTGCAATAGTCTCCGCCTCGCTTTCGACCGCCTCGGCGCTGCTGCACATCGCGAGCGGCAGCCTCGGGCGCGACGTGCTGAAAAAAGAGCTGCGCGGCTGGCCGTGGCGTATAACCGTTATTTTCTGTGCGCTCGGCAGCGGCCTCTTCGCTCTTAAAAGCTCGTCGATAATCGCCGTCATCTGCGCTACGAGCTGGACTCTGCTTGCCTGCGCGATAATGGCACCCTATCTATGCCTGCTCGCTTTCGGCCCTAAGGCCGGCACGGCGGCGGCGACGGCAAGCTCTCTCGCGGGCTTCATAGGCTCGATCGCGTGGTACGCCCTCGGCTACGCCTCGACCTCAACGTCCATCACAGGCATAGCCGCCCCCGGCATCATCGGCGCAATCCATCCGATAGTCCCCGGCATGCTGGCCTCCGCGGCGGCGTTCGCGCTCTGTGCGCGGCGCGCAGAGGCTGGAGCCGCCGTGAAGCACGCGGCGTAGCGCAAAGCACTGGAGCTGCGCGAAAGATACATCGCTGTCTACATATAAGGAAAGAACCGCCCTGTTTCGCGCGATGTTGCGCTGCGAAGCGGGGAGGGATTTTTGTGCGCGCATTCAGAGGCTGCGGCCAACGTAAAAACATATACTTGATTAACTTACAGACTTAACATGATTGCTTCATCCAACGTTTTCACGGAATGCATTATTTTTTGCAAACGTTTCTTAAATGCCGTCCGGTATTGCTCTATCGGATTCAGGTCAGGCGAATATGGCGGAAGAAATATAACCCTGTGTCCAAAGGCTTCTGCTATGCATTCCAAACGCTGCTTCCGATGGAACGCCGCATTGTCCGTTATCAGTACTTTGCCTCGTTCCAATGACGGACATAAAAACTTTTTAAACCACTCTTCGAACAGTTCTCCGTCCATTGTCCCGTCGTACCGCACGGGCTCTATGATTTTCCCTAAGCACAGCGCAGCGGCGATGCCTGTGCGCTT
>CAVEUD010000018.1:0-47574 GCA_963618995.1 bacterium | reverse complement strand
GAGACAAATCATTATGCAGATATTAGCAAACTTACAGAGAGAACTTCACACTCCCTAATGCGTCGCCCTCCAGTATAAAAACATCCTCGGACTCAGACGAAAAAAAGCCCCACCTGCACTGAACAGCGCCCCAGAACTTGGACATGGTAAAAGCCCTCCAAGTTGACACTACACAATCATGGTTCAAAATGGCTTCTGTATTCCAACGGAGCCATTTTGAATTTTCCTGTATTCGCTCGTTGTTGTAATATCGTATGTAGTCGTCAATAACTTTTTTCGCTTCTTCGTAGTCTTTCAGTTTCACTCTGTTTATCAATTCGGATTTCAAATGGCTGAAGAAATTCTCCGCCGCAGCATTGTCGAAGCAGTTGTCTTTCTGGGACATCGAGTCAAGTCCAAATTTGTGTGGATAGAGTACAATGCAGTTCGCAAAAAGAGAATGGTATCCTGAGGCGGTAATGTGTCTGGAAGACGGGCCTGACGACTCGCTGTCGTTCTATGGTTTTCCGAGCATTGAGGCGAAAAAATATCGTCGATAAACATGCCGGAGCGATTGAACAGGGAGATAAGGAGAAGAGCCGGAGTCGTCGGGATATCCCCCAACGAAGAATCCTGCACACGGCTTGTCGCAATGCACCTGACAGAATACCCGGAAGACTGGTCGGTTACAAGAGGCGGATATCTCAGCTGCAATGCGCTGCGTCCGCTGTCGGACAAAATGGTTCAGCGCATGACTGGCGTTTCTGGAACGAAGATGTTTTTTTGCGAACTTGTATTGACACTAGCAATTCCTTCCATCATGATTTGAACGCCCCAGCCGTACATAGTCATGCGCTCCGCATCGGTTTCATGATGTTTCCACGGCATAGCGCGGCAGCAATAGGGCGGCTCGATAAAAAATTCCCCCGCTGCGGGGCGGGGGAATAATTCTGCGTTTTGCGCTTCGTTCTAGGCCGAGAGCGAGAGCAGATCTCTGTAGTTCGGATAGGGCATATTCTCGGAGGAGAAGAAGACTTCAACCGAGTCGGCGGTCTTGCGTATTTCAAGTATGAGCGGCACGGCGGACTTCACGATTTCCTCAGCGTGGTCGCGCGTCGTCATCTTCGCCATTTTCTCGCGCAGCGCGGCGAGCTCAGCAGTCTTCTCAATGAGGTCGAGTTTCGCGGAGGCGAGGCGGACGAGCAGCTTGTCCCATTTCTCGAACGATGGCAGGCCGTAGTCCGCGACCGCGTCGCGCGAGCTTTTTTCGAGAAGTATCTGCTTCGATATCGCTGGCAGGATTCCTTCCCAGACTATGTCGCGCAGCACGGACATCTCGATTTCGATGCTCTTGACGAACTGTTCGAGCTTTATCGTGTGGAACGCCTCGATTTCCTTTTTCGAGAAGACGCCCATCTCTTCGAGCATTTTTATCGTCGAGGGCTCGACGAAGAGATCTATGCCCTCGGGGATGGTCTTTGCCTTGAGCAGGCCGCGGCGTTCCGCCTCCTCGTGCCAGTTCGCGCTGTAGGCGTTCCCCTCGAAGCGTATGTTGCGGCTCATCTCTGCGACCTTGCGGATTGTCTTGACCGCGGCGTCTACGGGGTCGAGCCCTGCGTTTATCTCCTCCTCGAAGAAGCCGAGGAACTTTTCCATGCCGGCGGCCCATACCGTGAGCAGCGCCATGACGGGTATCGCCATTGCCTGCGACGCGCCTGGCGCGCGGAATTCAAACTTGTTGCCGGTGAAGGCTATCGGGCTCGTGCGGTTGCGGTCGCTGTCGAAAGCCACGATGTCCGGCAGCTTGGAGAGCCCGAGGTCGAGCGTGCCGCGCGAGGGCCTCATCGTGCCGTCGTCCGTGCCCTCTTCGACGGCTCGCAGCAGCGAGGCTATCGCGTCGCCGAGGTAGATGCAGATGATGTTCGGCGGCGCTTCCTGACCGCCGAGGCGGTACATGTTGCCCGGTGTCGCGACGGAGGCCTGGAGCAGGCCGAAATGCTCCGCCGTGCCGAGTATGAACGACGAAAGGAACGACAGGAATATGACGTTCTTCCTGTGGTTCGTAGACGGCTTCAGCAGGTTGCGCCCCTCGCTGTCCTCGAGCGAGAAGTTGATGTGCTTGCCGCTGCCGTTCATGCCGCGGAAGGGCTTCTCGTGGAAGAGCAGGCGCAGATCGTGCTCGCGCGCCATCTTGCGCATCGTCTCCATGACGAGCTGGTTCTGGTCGCAGGCGAGGTTCGCCTCGGTGAACTGCGGCGCGAACTCAAACTGGCAGCGCGCGTTTTCGTTGTGGCGCGTCGCGAGGTCTACGCCGAGGCGCGCGAGGTCGCGCTGCACGTCCTCCATGTAGGAGAGGACGCGCGTCGGAATCGCGCCGAAGTAGTGGTCCTCCATCTTCTGGTCGCGCGGCGGCGGGAAGCCGACGAGCGTGCGGCCGCAGAAGCGGATGTCAGGGCGCTTCTGCGCGCGCGGGCGGTCGAGAAGGAAGAACTCCTGCTCGCCTCCGACCGTCGCGTGGACGTAGCGGACGCCGCGGTTGCCGAAGAGTTTCAGCATCTTCATCGAGCGCGTCTCAATCGCCTGCATCGCGCGCAGCAGATATGTCTTCATGTCGAGTGGCGAACCGTCGTAGGCTATGAATATCGACGGGATACAGAGCGTGCCGCCCTTCTTGGATTTGATTATGAACGCCGGGCTCGTCGGATCCCATGCGGAGTAGCCGCGCGCCTCGAATGTGCTGCGCGTGCCGCCTGACGGGAACGACGAGGCGTCGGGCTCGCTCTGCATAAGGTCCTTGCCGCGGAAGGAGTTAAGCGGGTTGCCGTTCTCGTCCGCCATTAGGAACGCCGTGTGCTTCTCGGCGGTCAGCTCCGTCAGCGGATGGAACCAGTGCGCCCAGTGGTCCGCGCCCTTGCTGACGGCCCAATCCTTCATCGCGAGCGCGACGGTGTCTGCGATGCTCGAATCAAGCTTCTGCCGTCCCTCCATAGCCGCGATGAGGCTGTCAAAGACGTCGCGCGGAAGCCGCTGCTTCATCTCCCTCTGGTCAAAGACGAGAGAGCCGTAAATGTCTTTCATCTTTGGGTATTCTCTTATTTCGGTCATATATTGTCCTCCGAATCGGGTAAGGCTGATGCACTCGTCTCTTTATATCGCTTTTTAAGCGTAAAATCAAGCGGAAAGCTGCGCTTAATTTCACACGCGTCTCGCGAAGCCGCGTAGAAAGCTTTTTTGCCGCTCGCTCTCAGATTGCGCGTCATTTTCATCGCGCGCGTTTCCGTTTATAATAGGCCGGATTGTTTTGCAACGGAGGGAAGAAATTTCCTATGATTGAGATAAAGGGCTTGAAAGTGCGCTTCGGCGAACAGGAGGTGCTTCGCGGGATAGACTGGTTCATCCCGCCGAAGAGCCGCGTCGGCCTCGTCGGCGGCAACGGCGCCGGCAAGACGACGCTGCTGCGCGTCCTCGCTGGCGAAGCGGACTATGAGGGAAGCATATCGATGCCGAAGGGCCACGCCGTCGGCTATCTGCCGCAGGACCTCGTAGAGGTGAAGGACGAGGTGCTGCTCGACTATCTGCGCGAGCGCGCGGGGCTGACGGACATAGCGGCTCGGCTCGCGGACTGCGAGGAGCGCATGAGCGCGTCCTCCGGCGACGTCGTTAAGCCGCTGCTTGCGGAGCACGACAGGCTCCAGCGTGAGTTTGAGGCGAAGGGCGGCTTCGGCTTCGACGTCGAGGCGAAACAGGTGATGAAGGGGCTCGGCTTCGCGCCGGAGCGCGACGCGGCGCGCCGCACCTCGGAGTTTTCGGGCGGCTGGAAGATGCGCATAGCGCTAGCGGCGCTGCTGCTTTCGCATGCGGATATACTTTTGCTTGACGAGCCGACGAACCATCTGGACACGGAGAGCATGGAGTGGCTCGAATCGTGGCTGCGCGACTACCGCGGCACGATAATCGCGGTCTCCCACGACCGCCGCTTCCTCGACAATATGGTGACTACCGTCGCTGAGCTCGCGAACGGAGAAATACACCTCTATTCGTGCGGCTACGAAAAATTCCTCACCGAGCGCGAAGAGCGCCGCGCGCGCCTCGAAGCCGAATGGGAACAGCAGAAGGAGAAAATAGAAGAAATTCAGAAATTCGTTGAGCGCTTCCGCTACAAGGCGACGAAGGCGCGCCAGGTGCAGAGCCGCATAAAACAGCTTGAAAAAATGGAGATTACGGAGCTCGAAGGGCCGCAGAAGAGCGTCAGCTTCAAGTTCCCGGAGTGTCCGCGCAGCGGGCGCGAAGTGCTCAAGGCCGAAAGGCTCGCGAAGCGCTACGGAGACCACGTCGTCTTCCACGACGTTAGTTTCGTCATCGAGCGCGGGCAGCGCGTCGCGCTCGTCGGCGTCAACGGCGCGGGCAAATCGACGCTGATGCGGCTGCTCGACCAGATAGAGGAGCCGACCGCGGGGCGCGCGTCGCTCGGCCTCAATGTCAAGAAAGCCTACTTCTCGCAGGAAAGCGCGCAGAATTTGGACTACAGCCGCACGATATGGCAGGAGGTCAACAACACGGGCTCTAAGCTGCTCGAAGGGGAGAAACGCAATCTGCTGGGAGCGTTCCTCTTCTCTGGCGACGAGATACACAAGCCCGTCTCCGTTCTCTCGGGCGGGGAGAAGTCGCGCCTCGGCCTGCTCAAGATGCTGCTCTCCGAGTCGAACCTGCTGATACTCGACGAGCCTACGAACCACCTTGACTACGGCACGAAGGAGCTCTTTCAGAAAGCGCTGCTCGAATACGGCGGCACGATTCTGATAGTTTCGCATGACCGCGCGTTCCTCGACGACCTTGTGGACCGCGTGCTTGAGATACGCGACGGCAGCGTCTACGACTACCCGGGAAATTACTCGTGGTTCATAGAAAAACGCGTCGAACGCGAAGCGCGCGCCGCGGCGGAACGCGCCGGCGACGCGCAGCCGGAGAAGGCCGAGAGCAAAACGAAGGAGCAGAAGCGCGCCGAGGCCGAGGAGCGCAACCGCCTCTATCGCGCGAAGAAGGGCTTCGTCGACCGCCTCAAACAGTGCGAGGAGGAAATCGCAAAGGGCGAGGAGCGCAAGACGGAGATAAACGAGCTTCTCTGCTCGCAGGAAGTTTTGATCGACTCGAAGCGGGTGCAGGAGCTCATGATAGAGCTGAAAGAGAAAGAAAATTCGCTGAAAGACCTCTACGACGAGTGGGAGGAGCTCAGCCTCAAGATAGAAGAGATAAAATAGGAGGAACGGCGATGGTTTACGACTCTCTCGACAATTTCATAGAAAATCTTCCGCGCTACATGCCGCGCTGCGCGGAGCTTGCGGAGTTCCTGCGCGCGGCGCGCGAAAAAACTTTCGGCGAGCTGAAAGACATGGGCTTCCCGCAGCTCGACCTGCGCTTCAACGAATACGAGACGAAGCCCGAGGCCGAAATACCATTCGAGGCGCACAAAAAATTCTGGGACTTGCAGCTCGTGCTCGAAGGTGAGGAAATGATCGGCGTCGCGCCGCTTGAAACTCTGACGGAGACCGTAGCCTACGACGATGCTGAGGACATCGCGTTTTATAAAGGAGACGGCAGCTCGGTGAAGCTTTCGCGCGGCGCGGCGGCGCTGCTCGCGCCGTGGGACGGGCACCGCCCTGGCGCGCACGCGGGAGAGACGCCGTCGCGCGTGAAAAAGATCGTCGTAAAGCTCGCCTGGTAGCGCAATTTTTCTAGCAGATAAAAAATTACTCCGCACCGCCGCAAAAGGAGGGCGCACGCCGGTGGATCTCAAAAAGTGCAAGATACTGCTCGACGCGATAGACTGCCGTAACCTTTCCAAAGTCGCGAAGGATTACGGCTACACGCCCTCTGGCGTCTGGCACATGATAGACGCGATTGAAAACGAACTCGGCTTTCCTCTCTTCCTGCGCGGCAGCGGGGGCGTGACGCCGACCGACAACTGCCTGCGCATAACGCCTGAGCTGCGCGAGCTTGTGAAGTGCAGCGAGCGCTTTTCGCGCAAAATGGAAGAGATACGCGGCATGGAAAGCGGCAGCGTCACGATAGGCAGCTATCCTAGCATATCCATACAGCGGCTGCCGCATGTCATCAAAGCTTTCCGAGCCGATTACCCCGGCATAAGGATACAGATACGCGAGGGGATAAGGCAGGAACTTCAGAACTGGCTTGACGAGGGCAGCGTGGAGATGTGCTTCTATACGCTGCGCCCGGGTATGAAGGGGGAGTGGATTCCGCTTTTTGACGATCCGATAATGGCGGTTCTTCCTAAAAACCACCCGCTCGCCGGAGCGGACGCCTACCCTCTGGCGCGCTGCGCCGAAGAGGACTTCATCATGCCAGCGCTGGGCCGCGACGAAGATGTCGCCGCCGTGCTTGAAGAGGTCGGCATATCCCCGCGCATAGTTTTTTCAACTATAGAGAATTTTGCTGCCATATCGATGATAGAGTGCGGCCTCGGCATGAGCATAATGAACGAGCTCATAACTAAGGGACGTCTCAACGACGTGGCCATACTTCCGCTCGATCCGCCGCGTCACATAAGCTTCGGCATCGCCTACCCGTCGGCGGAGAAGGCATCGCCCGCCGCGCTGAAATTCATAGCCTACGCGAAGCGCCTGATTCCAGGCGCTTAACGTTCCGCGTGTGCGGACTCTTCTTTTGCGCCCGCGCCCGAAGGGCGTTTTTATCGTACAGTTCTAGCAAAAATATCAATACAATATTTGAAGAAGGAGTGCTGCCCAATGGAGGATTTTCCAAAAAGAGCCAGATGCGTCGACTGGCGTGACGGCGTCCTTATATTCGACGGCGGCAGGAGACTGGAAGCCCCGGAGCCGACGGTGGAGATAATGGAGCGCCTAGACGCGCTTTCCGGCATGGCCGGCTTCCATGCATACGGCCTGCCGCTGCCCGACGGGCTGATGCATCCGCTCGCCGGGCTGAAAATGAAGATAGATTATGTTCAAATACGCTTGGACGACTGGCGGCGCTGCGGGCTGTAGGGCGGAAGCCCTGCGCGTCCGGGTTCCGCGTTAATTTTGTTCCGCGCGGGGGTTATTCCTTCCACGCCGATTCAAATACGAACTTCGCGTCGGCCTGTCCGTGAGACTCTTTTTCTTCCGCGGCGCGGCCTATCACGGCGATTCCGGTGCATTCCACGCCTTCGGGGAGGTTGAGCGCGGCGCGGACTTGGGGTTCTTTGGCGGCGCGGCGGTAGACGCCGTACCAGAGCGAGCCGAGGCCGAGATCCGTCGCGGCTATGAGTATGTTTTCGAGCGCGGCGGAGCTGTCTTCGAGCCAGCCGGTGCCGCCGGAATATCCGCGCGTGTCGGCGCAGACGGCTATCGCCCACTGTCCCTGTTCAAAGGGCTGCTTCTGGCCTACCGTCGCGGCGAGTTTCGCCATGTCCTCTTTGTCCATCAGGATGAGGCGGACGGGGCGGAGGTTCATCGCGCTCGGCGCGGCGGCGGCTGCGTCTATCAGCTGCATGACCGTCCCTTTCGTTACGGGTTCGCCGGAGAATTGCCGGACGCTTCTGCGTTTCATTATCGCTTCTATGGCTGTCATTTCGTTCGTCTCCTTTTGCAGCGTTTCGCAATTTACGGGAACGCGGCTGTTCTCTGTCTATTTTATATTGAACGCGGGAAAAGACAACGTTCCGCCGTCCTTCGGCGCGCGGTACGGCGTCGGCGTATACGCTAAAACTTCTGAATCGGAATCCAGCGACTTCAAGCATTGATACGTTACGGTATTTAACGACATTCGTATAATAATACAGTAACGCAAACAAAAGGGAGGTGATTGTAGAAACAGTAAGCTGTCATCGCTGGTTCATTCGGACGCCAGCCCTTATGATACGGGTGTCGGAAAGGCCGGTAAGACGCCGGATGCCGGGTCAGGCCCGGCATGACGAGACGGCTGTCTCTCTTATAAAGTTCGTCGCCTATAAGCGCTCGGACGCGGCGTTGGATTTGAGGGATTTTCGTCGTTTTATCCGGCTGGCTATGCGCGGCGCTTCCATTCGTGCACCACGGAGAGGAAGGCTTCGCCGTAGCGTTCAAGCTTCGCGGCGCCGACGCCGGGGATTTCGAGGAAGTCGTCTTCGTCTTCCGGCAACGCTTCGCATATCGCGGCGAGGGTCTTGTCGGAGAACACGACGTAGGGCGGCACGCCGTTTTCGGCGGCTATGGAGCGGCGCAGCAGGCGCAGCTCTTCGAAGAGACCTTCGGAGGCCGAAGCGGAGATTTCGCGCGTGCGCTTTTTTATGCGCTCGGCTTTCTTTTTGTCGCTTTCGCCGACGCGCATGACGAGCGGCGTCGGGTTTTTGAAGAAGGACATCGTGCGCGACGTGAAGGAGAGCGTAGGAAATTCCCCGCCGACTTGCAGGTAGCCTTCGGCGATGAGGAAATCCGTCATTTCGCGCACTTCGCGCGCGCTGCGCTCTTTGAGCAAGCCGTATGTAGATATTTTGTCAAAGCCGGACGCGAGCACTTCCGCGCGCTTCGAGCCGCGCAGCACGTCTACGAGCGTGGATATTCCGTAATGCCGCCCGCCGCTCGCCTCGGACATACGGTAGACGCAGGAGAGTATTTTCAGCGCCTCGGTCGTGATTTCGGTGCGCTCTGTGTTTTCGGTGCAGTTGCCGCAGGCGGAGCATTTCTCGGGCGCGCCGTGCTCGCCGAAGTAGTTGAGAATGAAGGCGCGCAGGCAGCCGGAGGTGTGGCAGTAGTCTATCATCGCGCGCAGCTTTTTGTTCGCGGCGGCGCGCGTCTCCTCAGGGCTCTGCGAGATGAAGAATTTCGCCGTGACCACGTCGCGCGCGCCGTAGAAGAGCAGGCAGTCGGAGGGCAGGCCGTCGCGGCCCGCGCGCCCCGCCTCCTGATAGTAGGCGTCGAGGTTCTGCGGCATGTTGTAGTGCAGGACGTAGCGGACGTTGGATTTGTCTATGCCCATTCCGAAGGCGTTTGTCGCGACCATGACGGGCGCGCGGTCGTGTATGAAGTCCTCCTGGCTGCGCGCGCGTTCAGCGTCGGAGAGCCCCGCGTGGTAGCGCACGGCCTTGACGCCCTTTTTGCGCAGCCGCTCGCAAACCTCTTCGACGGTCTTGCGCGTTGAGCAGTAGATTATACCCGAGGCGTGCAGGAACTGGCCGACGTAGCGCATCATCGCCGCATTTTTGTCGTCCGGGCGCTCGACGTGGAAGAATAAATTTTCGCGGTCGAAGCCTGTGGTGAGCGAAAAGGGATTTTTCAGCCCGAGCTGTTCTATTATGTCTTCGCGCACTTCGGGCGTCGCCGTCGCGGTAAATGCCGCGACAGGCGGACGGACGGGCAGGCTTTCGATCACAGGCGCGATGTTCAAGTAAGAGGGGCGAAAGTCGTGACCCCAGTGGGAGACGCAGTGCGCTTCGTCGACTATCACAAGTTTGGGCGCGGCTTCGCGCAGGAAGCCGCCGAAGCCGCCTTCGAGCCGCTCCGGCGCGACGTAGAGCAGCCGGATTTTTCCGGCGCGGGCCGCGCGGAAGACCTCCGCGGCCTCCTCCCAGTCCATAGCGCTGTTTATCGTCGCCGCGCCGACGCCGTTCTCGCGCAGCGCGTCTACCTGGTCTTTCATCAACGATATGAGCGGCGAGACGACTACGGAGAGGCCGCCCGCCATTATCGCAGGTATCTGGTAGCAGAGCGACTTGCCCGCTCCGGTCGGCATGACGCCTATCGCGTCTCGTCCCGAGGCTATCGCCTCGATGAGCTCAAGCTGGCCTTTGCGGAAGCTGTCGTAGCCGAATACTTTTTTTAGGATTTCGCGCGGCGACGCCATTCCGCCGAATTTAGCCAGCGGCGCCGAAGGTCATGAGCGAGAAGCCGTTTACGCCGTCGATGCTGACGTCGCCGCGGTGTACGCGCAGCTTCGTCTCCTGTGCCTGCGCGCCGTCGCCGGCAAGGCCGTAAGCGTAGAATGTTAACCCTCCACCCTTCGCCGGGCATACGAGGACGCCCTCGCGCGTTTCGCGCTTCCATTTGAGTTTGTCATCGTTTTTAGCTAGCAGGAAGTTGGAGAGGCCTAGCCCTTCTTCGGTTTTATAGAGCGGCGATGCCGTTTCTATCTCATGCACCTCGCCGTCGATGAATATAATGCGCATGGCGCGCGAACCGTCGTAGCTCCAGATTTCGACAGGGCGGTCGGCGAGCATGGATATGCCTCCGACTGTGCCGAATTCCTTCGCGTCGGGCGAGCGTCCGTCCATTGCGGCCTTAGCCTCGGCCTTCGTCGCTCCGAGCTTCACCGCGCCGAGCGCCTCGCCTGGCGCGATTACGAGCCGCGGGTTTGCAGGCAGGCCGAGCATAGCCTTCGCAGCGGCTAGGCCGTGCAGCGGCGCTTTGTCGCCGGGCGCGGCCTTTACGGCGAGATCGTAGGCCGTCATTGCGGCGCGATAGTCGCCGAGGCGCAGCAGCGATTTGCCGCAGGCCATGATTTCCACGGCGTTTTCTTCGTTCTTCGCAGCTTCGAGCCAGGCGGCTGACGCTTCCCCTTTGTCGCCGGATTTCTCCGCGGCTTCGGCGGTCAGCCGCCATAGCGCGGCGTCCTTCTTCTCCTGCTTAGCGGCCTCGCGGAACCATTTCAGAGCCGTGTCGTATTCTTTGCGGTCAAGGCAGAGCCAGCCGAGGCGCACCATAGCCTTGACGTCATCGGGAGCGCTCTTGAGATGTTCTTCGTAATATTTGACAGCGTTCGCTTTGTCGCCCAGCCGCTCGCGGCAGTAGGCTTTGTAGTAAAACAGGTCGCGCCGCTCGGGGCGCAGTTTCTTGATTTTATCGAAAAGCTCTTCCGCGTCGGCATAGTCCCCGGCCTTGAAGAGCTGTTCCGCCCGCATGTAGTATTTCTCTGGCAGCACATTCGTGCGGTAATACCACCAGCCGCCGCCGGCGAAGGCCGCAAGCAGGACGAGCGCCGCCGCGACGAAAACCTTGCGCGGCACGCGCGGGCGCTGCGGCTTCTGGGCGCTCCAGCTCCGTTCCGCTTCGGTCAGCCCCTTTTGTTCCTCCGGCACTGTCTCCGGACATTTTATATTTTCATCTTCGTCAAACGGCATCGTCGGCAATTTCGGGCCGCCGCTTGAATATTCAGGGAGTCGCGGCCCTCTTCCTTTCCTCTGCAGATTTTAGCAGAAATTCTATATTTTTTGGCTATGACGCTTCCAGCAAATGGGGTAAAATCTTACTGCTAACGACATAGCTGGAGGTAATTTGTGTGAATCTTGAATTTCACGATATAACATTAGATGAAGCGCGGCATTATCTGGAACACTGGAACATGTGCGCACAGCGCACGTCCGACTACTGCTTCCCGATAATCTGGAGCCTCGGCCCAGACTACGGAACAAAGATCGCATATGACGAGGAGAACGATCTTTACTGGCTGCACCAGCGCAAGGAGGGGCTCAACGACCTCGCGCCGGTCGGCCGATGGGAACGCGACGACTGGCCGCAGATTCTGCGCGCGCGCTACGGCGGAGAGATAGAGATAGACCTGGTGCCCGAGACGCTCGCGCAGATATGGACGCGGGAGCTCGAAGGGCACGCGACGGTAGAAGTGACTGACGACCGCGGCACGTGGGAGTACCTCTACGACATACACGCGCTCGCAACGCTCTCGGGCAACAAATATATGAAGAAGCGCAACCGCGTGAACCAGTTCCGCAAAAATTACGACTATACCTACGAGCCCCTGGACGACTCACTGCTCGACGAAATCATTGAGTTCCAGCAGTCGTGGTGCCAGATAAACAACTGCGGATGCAGCGAGGGGCTCGTCGAGGAAGACCACGCGATCCACCGCATCCTGCATCACTGGCACGACATACCAAACCTCTGCGGCGGAGCCATCCGCGTCGGCAAAAAAATCGAAGCCTACACCGTCGGTGAGCTCGCCGGGAATATGCTCGTCGTCCACTACGAAAAGGCGAGCCTCGAATACGGCGCGGCCTACCAGGTCATCAACAAGGAGTTCTTATCGCATATGGTAGCCGAGCACCCAGAGCTCGAAATAGTAAACCGCGAAGAGGATATGAACGACGAGGGGCTTCGCGCCGCGAAGACGTCCTACCTGCCCACCGGCTTCCTTAAGGAATGCAAGGTAAACATTAAATTTATATGATAAAATGCAGGAGCTGATAAAAATGACGAAACGGAGGACTAAGATAATGAAAATCCTTGCTCTCAGCGCAATGGTAGCGGCGGCGGCGCTGGCCCCCTTCGCGGCGAAGCGGGCGGAAGCGGCGGAGCCAGCGAGACAGACCGCGGTTTTTGAAACAAACTACGGCACGTTCAAGATCGAGCTCTACAACGATCTTGCCCCGAACACGGTAAAGAACTTCACGGACCTCGCGGAGAAGGGCTTCTACAACGGCCTGACCTTCCACCGCGTCATCGACGAGTTCATGATCCAGGGCGGCTGCCCCAAGGGCAACGGCACAGGCGGCCCGGGCTACGTCATCAAGGACGAGTTCGGCAAGGGGCTGCGCCACGACAAGCCCGGCGTGCTCTCGATGGCGAACGCGGGGCCGGATACCGGCGGCTCTCAGTTCTTCATCACGCTCGTTCCGACGCCGTGGCTCGACGGCAAGCACGCGATTTTCGGTCAGGTGAAAGAAGGCATGGAGGTAGTCGAGAAGATAGGCAAGCTCCCGACAGACTCGATGGATCGCCCGCTCAAGAAGGTCGTCATTGAAAAGCTGACGATAGAGGGATAGCTTAACCGAAATATAAAAAGCTCAAGGGCGGCCCGCATGGAGCCGCCTTTTTTGTGCAAATTGCGCGGCATTGTGCTAAAATGTTTAAATGTAGTCTGATGTCCGGCGCTTTGCCGGTAATTTGGGGGAAATGCCGTGAGCTTTGAAATAAAAATAAAAGACGCATGTGCGCTAAACAGCGATCAACCCATTACGGCCCGTGAAGCGCTCGCGTTGTCGAATTTCGCAAAAAAGGATTCGGTCGTAGCCTGCCGCGTGAACCGCGAGCAGCGCCCGCTATCCTGGGAGCTCGTGATGGACTCCTACATAGAATTCATAACGACCGACAGTATAGAGGGCATAGAGGTCTACACGCGCACGCTGGCCTTCCTTCTCACCGCCGCGGCGACGCGCGTGTTCGGCGTGCGGCTGCACCTCACGCAGTCGATGTTCTACTCCTACTTCTACGAGTCGCCGGAGCGCGAGCTGACCGAAGCGGACTGCGCCGCGCTGCGCGCCGAGATGCGCCGCATGGTGGAGGCGGACGAGCCGATACGGCGCGAGACATTCCCGATAGACGAGGCGCGCGCGATGATGTCGTCACAGGGCTACGACGACAAGGCGGAGCTTCTGCGCTACGCCGGGAAAGACCCCATGATTCTCTACAGATGCGGCGGCGTCTACGACTTTTTCGGCGGCGCGCTGGCAGACCGCGCCTCGCTTACTCCAACCTTCGAGCTCCATCCGTACCGCGGCGGCCTTTTCATCACGGGGCCGACGCTCTCAGTCCCGACCCAGACGATGCCGTTCTCCGAGTCGCCGAAGCTCTTCAAGCTCATACAGGAACACACCGCATGGCTGAAAAATCTCGACGTTAGCACCTGCGCCGGGATACATAAAATCGTAACGGACGGCGGCTCGCGCGACCTCATCATGCTCTGCGAGGCGATGCACACTAAGATGCTGAGCCACATCGCCGGGGAGATAGAGGCTCGTCCGGAGGTGCGGCTGCTCTGCCTCGCCGGGCCGTCGAGCTCCGGCAAGACGACCTCGTCGCGCCGCCTGCGAGTCCAGCTGCTCGCATCGGGCATACGCTCGCGGACGCTCGAGCTCGACAACTATTTTGTCGACCGCGAGCACACGCCGCCAGACTGCGACGGCAAGCCGGACTTTGAGGCGCTCGAGGCGCTCGACCTCGAGCTCGTGAACGAGCAAATTTCCGCGCTGCTGGCAGGAGAAGAGGTGGACGTGCCGAAATTCGACTTCATCACCGGCAGGCGCACGAAGGGCTGGAAAATGCGTCTCGCGCCGAACGAGCTGCTTGTCATCGAGGGAATCCACGGCCTCAACAGCAGGCTCACGCAGAGCGTCCCCGCGGACAAAAAATACAACATCTTCATCTGCCCTCTGACAGGCACTAATATAGATTTCCATAACAGGCTCGGCACGACGGACACGCGGCTGATACGCCGCATCGTGCGCGACGCGCGGACGCGCGGGCACTCCGCAGAAGCGACGCTGAAGCAGTGGCCCTCGGTCGTGCGCGGCTCGTTCCGCCATATATTCCCCTATCAGGACAACGCGGACGCTATTTTCAACACCGCGCTCGCCTACGAGATTCCCGTGCTCAACGGCTACGTCGTGCCGCTGCTCAAGACCGTGCCGGAGGATTCTCCCGTCTACGGCGAGGCGCAGAGGCTTCTCGCAATGCTGCATTTCGTCCCGGTGGTTCCATCGGACGACGTGCCGAACCTCTCTATCATCAGGGAGTTCATCGGCGGGAGCTGTTTTGAATAGGTAAATAACGAAGGCGCGCGGCGCGGAAGAGCCGTCCGCCTTTTTTATGCAGCGAGGTTTCAGATGCTGATTTTACATTTGGCGTACGAACAGAATTCCATATACCTCTGGGGCGAGGTCTCCTTCGACAGGCTGCGCCGCCCGAAGCCCGGCGAGGACGGATACGCGGCGCTCCCATGGGGCGCGAAGCCGCCGGAGCTGCGCGACGCGCTAAAGGAGACGGGCGTGCGGAGCGCGCGCAGGGCGAACGAGCTTGCGACTCACATATATATCCTGCTGCCCGCTGAAGACGGCGTCCCTATGCCGTCAGACGGCATACTCGGCGACGCGCAGCAGGCCGGTGGCGTGCCGGAGCTCGGGATTTTCCGCGTTCCCGCGCTTCCGATAGAGTTCGCGGAGTTCTCAGCGATGCTGCGCATGATGCGCGAGTGCGGCGACAGGATACCGGCTCCGGGAATAATCCTCGCCGGCGATTTCAAATACCTCTGCCGCGCTCTCGAATACGCAGCGGCGCTCGTACGGCGCGGAACCTACATCCCCGACATGGAGCCGTACCTGGAGACATATGCTTCGCAATGGCGGCCCGTCATACTCGCGAAATACCAGGACGAATTTTCGGCTTTCGCCAAAGCCATGCCGCCCGTCCTCTGCGGCGTATTCACCGAAGATCCAAAGACAGAGCCGCGCCGGAAGCGCGAAAGCGCTACTCTGATACTGGAAGGGCTCATCGACTCGATGATACGCGCCTCGCAGCACGGAGCCTCGGAGATGGGGAGGCGCATAAATTCCGACAATCCGCACGAAATCTGGATACGCTCGCTGATTTGGAAGAGGACGCCGCTGCTTCAATGGCACGACGAAATGGCGGCGCTCTATCCGCAGATACGTGAATGGGCCGACTCGCTGAAGGCCGTGACCGCGCAGCCGTGGCGGCTCTTCATACGCATAGAGGAGCCCGGCGGGGCGGAAAACGTCTGGCGGCTCTCGTGGCACCTTCAATCTACGCAGGATCCGTCCCTGATAATCCCCGCCGAGCGCGTATGGAGCCCGGGGGACGCGGAGCGAGCCTGGTTCGACCATACGCACACGAACCCGAGGCGCTATATGCTCCAGATATTAGGGCATCTCGCATCGCGCATACCCGTCATAGCGGAAAGCCTGGAAACCCCGTTCCCTTGCGAATGCAGGCTCGACTCCGACGCGCTTTTCGACTTTTTGCAGAACCACGTAACCTCGATAATAGACCAGGGCATCCAGGTGCAGCTCCCTTCAGCGTGGGGGCAGTTATCGGATCGCCCGCGCCTCTCGGTGCGCGCCGAGCTGCGCGACTCGAACGCATTCGTACCCGGCGGGCAGATGAGCCTCGACGACATGCTCGACGTAGACTGGTCTGTCGCGCTCGGCGGCGACATCCTGACGCAGGAGGAGCTGGCGACCCTCACCGAGCTCAAGACTCCGCTGACGAACCTGCGCGGCCGCTGGGTTATAATCTACCGCGACGAAGTGGAAAAGATAACCGCGGCGCTGAAAAAGATGCCCAAGAAGATCGAGCGCCGCGAAGCGCTGCTCTCGTCGCTGCGCCAGGACTACAACGACGCGCCGCTCTCAGCCGTCACTGGTTCGCCGTGGATAGACTCGGTGCGCGCGCTGCTCTCAGGCTCCGCGCCGCTCGAAGAGATGGAGGCGCCGGAGGGCTTCTGCGGGCGTCTGCGCCCCTATCAGGCGAAGGGGCTCGCGTGGCTCGTCCGCCTCGTACGCCTCGGCATGGGCGCGTGCCTCGCCGACGACATGGGCCTCGGCAAGACGGTGCAGACGCTCGCGCTTATCAAAAACCTGCGCGCGCGCGGCGAAAAACGGCCGATCCTGCTGATATGCCCGACCTCCGTGATGGAGAACTGGCGGCGCGAAACGGAGAAATTCACGCCCGGCGCGAAAACCATCATACACCACGGCATAAAGCGCAGCCGCGACAACATCTTCACCGGCTGCGGTCTCGACGATACTCTAGTCATCTCATCCTATTCGCTGCTCCACCGCGACAGCGCGCTCTTTGCGAAGATAGAGTGGGCCGGAATAATACTCGACGAGGCGCAGAACATAAAGAACCCCGACACACATCAGTCGCGCGCCGCGCGCTCGCTCAAGGCCGGCTGGCATATCGCGCTGACCGGCACGCCGGTCGAGAACCACGTCGGCGACATGTGGTCGCTGATGGAATTCCTCATGCCCGGCCTTATGCCGAACCGCGCGCGCTTCGCCCGCGAAATCCTGCGTCCCGTGCAGGCGGGCGAGAAAAAGGCGATGGACCGCGTACGCCGCATGACCGCGCCGTTCATCCTGCGCCGCCTCAAAACCGACAAAGAGATAATCGACGATCTTCCCGAAAAAATAGAGACGAAGGAATTCTGCACGCTGAGCCGCGAACAGGCGAGTCTCTACAGCGCAGTCACTGCCGCGCTTTCGCAGGAGCTCGAAGGCGCGGAGGGCATAAAGCGCAAAGGCGTAGTCCTCGGCGCTATAACGGCGCTCAAACAGATATGCGACCACCCGCTGCTCTACGTCAAGGACAAATCGGACTACAAAAACCGCTCCGGCAAAATGGCGCGCCTCGCCGAAATCGCCGAAGAGATGCTGGCCGCGGGCGACCGCGCGCTCATCTTCACGCAGTATGCCGAGATGGGCGCGATACTCAAAAAATTCCTCCAGGAAATGTTCGGCCGCGAGGCGCTCTTCCTGCACGGCGGCGTGCCGCGCGAGAAGCGCGACGAAATGGTGCGCCGCTTCCAGGAAGAAGAAAACGCGCCGCCGTTCTTCATACTCTCGCTCAAAGCGGGCGGCACGGGTCTGAACCTCACGCGCGCGAACCATGTCGTCATGTTCGACCGCTGGTGGAACCCCGCCGTCGAGCAGCAGGCCGTCGACCGCGCGTACAGAATAGGCCAGCGCAGCAACGTGCAGGTGCATTACTTCTGCTGCCGCGGCACGCTCGAAGAAAAGATAGAAGCTTTGATTGAATCGAAAAAAGAGCTCGCATCGATGCTCGTCGGAGTCGGCGAAAACTGGCTCACGGAAATGAGCGACAGCGACCTTTACGAGCTCTTCTCGCTCGAAAAAGAGGCGGTGGAAAGCATATGACGCAGTTCGAACGCGAAGAAAAATTTTACCGCTATAAAAAACCGCGCGAAACGCGCTGCGGCATAAAGTCGCGCACCGCGCGCGGGCACGCCTACGGCACGAACTGGTGGTCGCGCCGCTGGGTTACGGTCATAGAACAGTGCATCGACGCGGCGCGTATCTCGCGCGGCAAAAGCTACGCGCGGCGCGGGCAGGTCGTCAGCATATCCATAGAGCCCGGCCTCGTCACCGCATTCGTGCAGGGCACGCGCAAAACGCCCTACCAGATACGCCTCGGCTTCGAGACGGTGACGCCGGACGCGCGCGAGCTGATACTCTTCCGCTTCCGCGAGCGCGCCGCGTACGCCGCGCAGCTGCTCGCCGACGAAATGCCCGACGAGATAGAGCAGATATTCAAGGAATCCGGCACGCCGCTCTTCCCGAACAAAAACGCGCTGCGCCGCTTCAAATGCACCTGCCCCGACGACGCGACGCCCTGCAAGCATATCATCGCGGTGCTCCTGCTCTTGGGCGAAGAGCTCGAGGACGACCCCTTCATACTGCTCAGGCTGCGCGGCCTCGACAAAGAATCGCTGATAAACCTGCTCACGCTCGAAAGCCCGCGCGACGACGGCCCGCTGCCCATCGGCGAGGACGACGCCGAGCCGTTGAGCGCGGAAGCTGGCGAAGAACCGGAAAGCGTCACGGGAGGCGCGGAAACGCCCGAAGAGGACGAAAGCACCGCCGTCTCCGAAGAACCGCCGCAGCCATGCGAAAACTGGTTCGCCGCTGGCGGCTTCACCTTCGAACAGCCCGAGGCCGACCGCGCGCGCCGCGCCGCCGCGCTCGACGTGATGAACGACTTCCCCTTCTGGCGCGGCGAACACCCCTTCCGCCAGATGCTCGCCCCCTGCTACGAACAAGCCGCCATCTTCGCGGGCGAAATCCTAACCGGCGAAAAGAAAAAGCCAGTAGGCCGGCCGAGGAAGCTGATATAGCGCCTAACCGAAATACGTGGAAAATATAAAAATCACGCCGCCTTGCAAAATTCACGCAAAGCGGCGTTTTTAGGCCTGTTTCAAAAATATCCTTGCTTTGAAAGAACAAACGGCAAGCTTCGTCGCCCCGCGCCTGACGCGGGGTCCGGCGTCTTTAATTCCCTCCCATACGCTGCGGCATTTGAGGCCGCCGGATTCCGCGTCCGGCACGGAATGACGAACGAGCGCCGTTTTTCTTAAATAGTTAATCCACAATAAACAGCTTCGCGCCGTTCGGGGAGAAGGAACGGTGGCGGTTGTGCTCGTCGTCCTCGGCAACGTAGCCCATACCGGCGGTCAGCTCTTCTTCGCTGCCGTCCTCAAGCTTCGAGACAATCGAGCCCTCCATCACGAACAGCACGTGCCCGCGCGGACACCAGTGGTCGGCGAGGTAGCCCGGGCCGTACTCGACGACGCGCGCGCGGATGTTGCCCTGCGAAAATGTGCGCCATAGCGCCGCGCCGGTCTCGCCCTTGTGCTCCTCCGCCGGAATCTCGCTCCAATTCACAGTCTTGTAGGGTACTCCTTCGATTTTCATTTTGCTCTCCTCCCTGAAATTCAGACAACGCCGCTTACGCCCAGCAGCGTTCCGGGCTTGTCAGAAATTTTATAAGCTCGAGCGCGAGCGGGGAAAATTCCTTATCTTTCCTGTAATTCAGCAGAAGGTCGCGGAGGGCGAAGCGGTCGTCTATCCTGTAAAAGACTACCGCGTCGGTCGGAGCGACGTGGCGCGCCACGCCGTCGCGCACGAAGGCGACGCCGCCGCCGTTGAGCACGAGACGGAACGACGACAGCAGCTGGTCGAACTCCGCGACGACGTTCGGCGTGAAGCCCGCGTCCGCGCAGATTTCCATCGCGCGCCGCGTCATGTCGTGGCCCTTGCGAAGCAGGATGAAAGGCTCGCCGCTGAAGAGCTTCATGTCGACGGCGGGGACGGAGCCGTCCGCGTGCGCGCCGCGCCGCACGTCCTCGAAGCTCATCGCGTACTCCTCGAGCCCCTTGTTGACTGGGAACGACGTGGGGACGGAAAGCAGTATCCGCTCCTGGTAGAGCATCACGCTCTCTATTTCCTCCGGCATATCCCTGCGAACGTCGACGACGATGTCCGTCGCGCCCTTCAGCAGCTGCGGCGCGGTGTCGGAGGCGTTGAGCTCCATGAGGTTTATCTGGCAGTTCGGGTGCGAGGCGCGGAACTCGCGTATGAAGTCCGGCAGGACGTAGACGCAGAAGAAGGACGCCGCGCCGATGTTGACCGCCGTCATGTGCTGCTCGGAGAGATTTTTGAAATACTCGTCCATCTCGTATTTGATGCGCAGAATCTTCTCCGCGCAGCCGACGTAATATTCGCCCGCCGGAGTCAGCGAGACGGGCGTCGTGCTGCGGTCGAAGATCGCCGCGCCGAGATGTCCCTCGACCTTCTTCACCATGCCGGAGAGCGCGGGCTGCGAGACGTGCAGCTTCTTCGCCGCCTGCGAGAAGCCCTTTTCCTGATATATCGCCCAGATACATTCCATTTCACGAATCACGCAGCGTCCCTCCGCTCACGATAAATTCTTATCCGATGACATTTTAGCATAAGCGAAGGCCAAGCACATAAGCCGGAGCTTATATGCGCATATAAATAAAAATATTGGACGCAAATTTCAGACAGAAATACAATAACGACATCGGATAAAAAATAAATCTTTCACTTGAAGGGAGGGAAAGAGATGAAAATCGTAGTCATAAATCCCAACAGCAGCGAGGAAATGACCGGCCTTATACGCAGCGCGGCAGAGAGCTACGCGGCGGGACGCTTCGAGGTCGTCACAGTTCCGACGCCCGGCGCGTCGAAGTTTATCGGGACTTTTGAAGACATGGCGAAGTCCGCGCCCGGCATGTGCGAGATCGTGCGCAGGTACGAGAGCGAGGCCGACGCCTTCGTCGTCGCCTGCGGGCGCGACCCGAACCTCAAGCTCATGCGCGAGCTTACGGACAAGCCCGTCGTCGGGATAGCGCAGTCCGCCATATACATGGCCTCGATGCTCGGCGATTCCTTCACGATTTTGCAGACGGACAGCTACACCGTCCCGAACAAGATTCACGTCGTGGAGGACTACCACATGGAGGGATACCTCGCGTCGGTCAGGGACTCGAGCGTCGAGAGCGGAGACCGCTTCGCGCAGTACCTCGAGGCCGGACGCAAGGCGATAGCCGATGACGGAGCCGAGGTCATCATTCTCGGCTGCGCGGGGCTCTGCGACATGGCGTGCAAGCTCTCCGAGCAGCTCGGAGTTCCCGTGCTCGACGGCGTAATCTGCGGGCTCGCGACCGCCGAGGCGATAGTCCGCCTGGGCTTCAAAACGAGCAAAGCGCGTTACTACAGCGCGGGACGCAACGGCTAGCCTGAAATTTTAGAAAAACGCAAAAAATGCCGTCGCTTTTCGTAAAGACGAGCGGCATATAGCTTCTTTGGGGAAATCTTCGAAATTTACATTTTCGACGATAGGGCATGTTTTGTGCCTGAAATTAATGAAAAACAGGAAGGTGTGGTCACTGTGGCGTTATTCGGAGGTTCCGCGGAGCTTACGATTATGTGGCTCTTTTTTATGTTCATAGGATTCTTCCCGATAATCTATGTGAAGTGCAAAGAGAAAAAAGGAGGTAAAAACTGATGTCTAACAATCTGATCTATCTGATTATAACCATCGGTTTTATGATCGGCCTCGCGGTTATAGGAATAATGATTTCGCGCGGCGTCAAAACTTCCGAGGACTGGATGGTCGCGGGCAAGTCGCTCGGCATCATTCCTCTGACGGGAACGTACTTTGCGACGCTTATCAGCGCCGCCGGAATGGTCAGCCACCCCGGCTACTATTATCTCAACGGATGGCCGGGCTGGTGGAACTGCGCCGGGTCGATACTGACATCCTTCATCGCCTGCATCTGGATAGCGAAGAGGCTGCGCCGCACGGGCTACAACACATTCTCGGAATATATCGCGGGACGCTTCAGCGAGAAGCTCGCTGTGTGGGCTTCGCTGCTCGTCGTCGTTTGCTCGATAGTCATGCTCTGCGCGCAGGTCATGGGCGGCGTCGCGATTCTCCAGACCTTCGTCGATTGGAATAAGGCGACCTGCTGCATCATACTTCTCGTCGTCTTCATCGCCTTCACCGCTATCGGAGGCATGAAGGCCGTCGCGTGGACCGACACGATATGCGCCTTCGTCATCATCTGCGGCGTGTGGATCATGGCTATGTACTTCCTCGGACAGGTCGGCGGCTTCACTGCGATGAACACGAAAATCGCGGCCATCAACCCCGATTTCATCAAGCCCTTCAGCGTCAAGATTCCACCCATCACGGCTCTGTCGTGGGTCGTAACGTGGGCTTTCTGCAACTTCGGCGCGCCCGTCTTCGTCGTCAGGTTCCTCACTGCGACGACGCCAGAGGTCGCCGAGCGCACGCAGGGCATCAGCGCAGTCTGCCTCTTCTTCTTCTACCTGCCGCTCATCATCATCGGCCTCTGCGGAGCGATACTCCTGCCCGGCATCGAAGCTCAGGACCGCGTCTTCCTCACGCTCGTCACGCAGGAGCTTCACCCGATAGTCGGCGGCGTGATATTCGCGGCGGTTGTCGCGGCAATCATTTCGACGGCGGACTCCATCCTTCTGCTCGCGGCGGCTACCTTCACGAACGACGTTTACGCGAAGTTCACGAAGATCAGCGACCAGGAGCAACTTAAAATTTCGAGAATCTCCACTCTCGTCATCGGAGTCGCGAGCGTCGGCCTCTCCTTCTTCATGGAGGACGCGATACTCTTCATTCAGGCTAAGTCCGTCACGCTCATGGGAAGCGCCATGGCTATGCTGACCATCGTCGGCGTTCTCTGGAAGCGCGCCAATAAAGCGGGAGCGATCGCCTGCATGGTCTCCGGCCTCGTCACGGCCTGCATCTGGTACGCGCTCGGCGAGCCCTACGGCGTTATGGCCGCTCTGCCCGGAATCATCGTCTCGCTCGTCGTCATGGTCGCCGTCAGCAGCATGACGACGCCCCCGCCCGCTCAGGTAATAGAGAAGTTCTTCCCCGAAGAAAGCAAGTAACACAAGTCAACTGAAAGGCTGTGATGTTATGGCTATACTTGGAGGTTCACCGGAATTAACATGGATGTGGCTGCTGTATATCGTGCTCGGCGTTGTGCCGTTCATCTATACGACGCTCACTAAGAGGAAAAAATCATGAGCCCGAATATGATTTACCTCATCGTCGTCATCCTGTTCATGATTATACTCGCGGTCATAGGCATAATCATCTCCAAGGGTATCGAGACCTCGGAAGACTGGATGGTCGCGGGCAAGTCGCTCGGCATCATCCCGATGGCCGGAACTTACTTCGCGACGATAGTCAGCGCCGCTTCGATAGTCAGCTACATGGGATATTATTATCTCAACGGCTGGTCCGGCTGGTGGAACTGCTGCGGAACCTTCGTCACGTCGCTGCTCGCCTGCCTGTACTTCGCAAGACGGCTGCGCCGCACGGGCTACAACACTCTGCCGGAATATATCGGCGCGCGCTTCGGCAGCAAACATGCGATAGTCGCATCGCTGATGACGGTCGTCTGCTCCATGGCCCTGCTCAGCGCGCAGGTCATCGGCGGAGTCGTCGTCCTCCAGACGTTCGTCGACTGGAGCGAGCCGGTCTGCGGCGCGATACTGCTGGTGGTCTTCCTCGCCTTCACCGCTATCGGAGGCATGAAGGCCGTCGCGTGGACGGATACGATATGCGCCTTTGTAATCATCATCGGCGTGTGGGTTATGGCCTTTAAGTTCCTCGGCGAAGTCGGCGGCTTTACCGCGATGAATACGCAGATTGCGGCTATCAACCCCGATTTCATAAAGCCGTTCAGCGCGAAGATTCCGCCTCTGACGGCGCTCTCGTGGGTCGTAACGTGGGGGCTCTGCAACTTCGGCGCGCCGGTCTTCGTAGCGAGATTCTTCTCCGCGGAGACGCCCGAGGTCGCCTCGCGCTCGCAGGGGCTTACGGGCATCGGGCTGCTCTTCTTCTATGTGCCGCTCGTAATCATCGGGCTCTGCGGCATGATTCTGATGCCCGGCATTGAAAACCAGGACCAGGTCTTTGTGTCGCTCGTTACGAAGGAGCTTCACCCGATCGTAGGCGGCGTGCTCTTCGCGGCTGTCGTCGCGGCGATTATCTCGACTGCGGACTCTCTGCTTCTGCTTGCGGCTTCGACCTTCAGCAACGACATCTACGTAAAGCTCAAGCCGAACGTCAGCGATAAGGAGCAGCTCAAGGTTTCGCGCATCGCGACGATAGTTATAGGAATCGGCAGCGTCGTGCTGATTTTCTTCATCGACGACGCAATCCAGTTCGTGCAGGCCAAGGCCGTTACGATGATGGGCGCGGCTATGGCTATGCTGACGATGGTCGGCGTGGCGTGGAAGCGCGCGAACGCGGTCGGAGGCGCGGCGGCTATGATATGCGGCCTCGCCACGGCTACAATCTGGTACGCGCTGGGACAGCCCTACGGCGTGATGGCGGCTCTGCCTTCGATAATAGTTTCGTTCATCGCGCTCATCGTGGTCAGCAGCATGACTACGCCGCCACCCGCGAAGCTCGTCGAGGAATTTTTCCCCGAGAACGAAGAATAAGGTCACAAGCGTTAAACATTAAAATATAATCAGATAAAGGAGACGAACAGAATGTTAGACCTCGCAGTAATCAACGGCACAGTGTTCATAGAGGGCGGATTCCGCAAGGCCGACGTGGGAATCAAAGACGGCAAGTTCGCGATGGTCGCGGAGCCGGGCTGCCTGCCCGAGGCCGCGCGCGTCATCGACGCGGAGTGCAAGTACATCCTGCCGGGCGGCATCGACACCCACGTACACTACCGCGACCCGGGCCACGCCGAGCGCGAGACCTTCCAGGTCGGAACGCGCGCCGCGGCGGCCGGCGGATGCACGACCTTCTTCGAGCATCCGATTTCGATTCCTCCGCAGTACAACGCGAAGATTCTCCACGACCGCGTCAACCTCTGCAAGAAGGGCAGCTGCGTTGACTTCTGCTTCTTCGGAGCCGCGGGCGGAGAGTTCCCCGAGGAGATAGAGCCGCTTTCGCACGAAGGCATAGTCGCCTACAAGACCTTCCTCCACGAAGCGCCCGAAGGACGCGACGAGGAGTTCAAGGGGCTGACGAGCGCGAACAACTTCCAGCTCATGCGCGCCCTTGAAGAGACGAAGAAGACGGGCCTCACGCTCGCCGCTCACGCCGAGGACAACGAGCTCGTAACCGGCAACATCAAGCGCCTGCGCGCCGAGGGCCGCGTGAACAATCTCGCGCACTGCGAGTCGCGCCCGCCCATCGTCGAAATCGAAGCGATAGCGAAGATGCTCCGCTTCAGCGAAGAGGCCGGATGCCCCGTCGAGCTCGTCCACGTCTCCACCTGCGGAGCGATGGAGCTCGCGAAGAAAGAGAAACAGAAGGGCCGCCGCATCCTCGTCGAGACCTGCCCGCACTACCTGCTGCTCGACGAAAGCTACGTCGAGAAGTACGGCGCGTACGCGAAGTGCAACCCCGCGCTGCGCAAGAAGGAAGAGGTAGAGGGCCTCTGGAACTACATCGCCGACGGAACGATCGACTTCATCGGAAGCGACCACAGCCCGTTCCTCGTCTCCGAGAAGGAGAAGGGCAAGACCGACATCTTCACCGCTCCCGCCGGATTCCCGGGCATCGACCTCCGTATGCCGCTCATCCTCACCGAGGCCAAGAAGGGCCGCCTCACGATGGAGCGCGCCGTCGAGCTGCTCTGCGTCAACCCCGCGAAGCTCTTCAACATCTTCCCGCAGAAGGGCACAATCTCCGCCGGAGCCGACGCGGACCTCGCCATCGTCGATATGAACAAGGAGAAGGTCTTCCACGCGCATGACAGCTACTCGCAGGCGAAGGACACCATGAAGGTCTACGAGGGCTGGACGATGGGCTGCGTCGTCGACTACACGGTAGTGCGCGGCCGCGTCGTCATGGAGAACGGCGTCGTAGACGAGAGCGCGGCTGGCTGGGGCGAGTTCGTCAAGCCGGTGCTCAAGAAGTAACGCGCGCCTCCCATAACCCGACATAACCCGACAACAGCGCCGCCCCGCAGCGTCCCTGCGCCCGTCAACCGGGGCAGCCCTCTGCGGGGCGGCTCTTTTTCGACCATACAGGAGTGAAATCAAGTGAACAAGGTAAACGAGATACTCAATGAGATAGGCCGCGCCGGACGCGCCGAAGACGGCTCCTACACGCGCGCCTGCTACAGCCCGGAATATTTCGAGGCAGTCGGCATCGCGGAAAAATTCATGCGCGAATACGGCATGGTAACGTCGCGCGACGCGGCGGGCAACCTGCGCGGCGTCCTGCGCGGCACGGGGCTCGGCCATAAAAGCATAATCATCGGCTCGCACCTCGACACCGTGCCGAGCGGCGGGCTCTTCGACGGCGCTTACGGCGTCGCGGGCGGCCTTGGAGTCGTCCGCAAGCTCAAAGAAGAGGGCAGAAAGCTGCGCCACACGCTCGAGCTCTACGCCTTCAACGCCGAGGAGTCGAACCCGCTCGGCGGCACCTTCGGCAGCCGCGCCGTCACCGGCCTCGTATCGCCCGAGCAGCCCGGACTCGCCGAAGCTCTGAAAAATTACGGACACACCGTCGACGAGATAATCGCCTGCCGCCGCGACTTCGGCGACGCGAAGTGCTACCTCGAGCTGCACATCGAGCAGGGCGACTATCTCTTCAACGAAGGACTCAAAATCGGCGTCGTCAGCGGAATCGTCAGCGTCATCCGCTACCGCGTGACCGCGATCGGCCACAGCAACCACGCGGGAACCACGATGATGAAGAACCGCCACGACGCGATGGTCGCGATGGCGCGGCTCATCGCCGAAGCAGACAAACGCTGCCGCGCGATAGACGACACGCTCGTCCTCACCGTCGGGACGATAAAATGCTGGCCCGGCTCCGAAAACGTCATCCCCGGCAAGGTCGAATGCACCTTCGAGATGCGCCACATGGAAAAGGACAAGACCGACGAGCTGATAAAGCAGATACGCGAAATCGCGGACGGCATAGACACCGTGAAATTTGAAATTGCCAACATGATCAACAAGGGCTCCGTCTCGTGCGACGCGCACCTGATGGACGTGATAGGCGCGGCCGCGCGCGAAGCCGGAGAAAATCCGGTCGTCATGCCGAGCGGCGCGGGCCACGACGCGAACCCGATGGCGCACCGCGTACCGATAGGCATGATCTTCGTGCCGAGCCGCGACGGCCTGAGCCACTGCCCCGAAGAATGGACCGAGCCGCAGGACACGGAAGCCGGAGCGGAAGTCCTCTACCGCACCGTGCTCGCGCTCGACGCGGAGGACTAACGCGGCGGCGGAACTTTCGCATAAAACCCCAAATACGACGAACGGGCGGAGGATTTTATCCCCGCCCGTTATACTCACTCAACTTTATAACAAAACATATGTAGCTCTGGCAATTTTTAGCCCCCGATAAAGCGGGGCAGGCTCGTCAGAGCCTCCGCCACAAAACGCTAGAGACAGCAAGAAGCTATGTGCACATAATTTCATCTCTAACGATTAGAGCAGGAGGCACCAGCCAGAAAATTGCTGGCGCGACATAGTTTTTATGAAAAGTTGACTGAGTATATATTTACGCCGAATACAAAAATTTGGCGAAAGCCTATATTTTCTTACCCCTGCAAAAACTCCCTAAGATAGTCGTCGAGCTGGTCGAAGTCCATCAGAAAGGCGTCGTGGCCGTTGTCGCTTTCTATTTCTTCGTAGTAGGCGGCGACGCCGTTTTTGGCGGCGGCGCGGACGGCTTCTTCGACCTGCCAGTTGGGGAAGAGCATGTCGCTGGATATGCCGAGGCCGAGCAGCCTGCGCCCCGCGAAGCGCTTCCACGCCGCGTCAACGCCGCCGCGGCCCGCGCCTATGTCGTGCAGATCCATCATGCGCGTGAGGTAGAGGTAGCAGTTCGCGTCGAAGCGTTTGACGAGCTCCTGCCCGTGGTGGTGCAGGTAGCTTTCTATCTGGAACTTTCCGCCCCACGCGCCGGCGGCTTCGTCGGTCATTTCGCGCATGTAGCGGTTTGAGAAGGTTTGTTCGCTTTTGTAGGTTATCATAGCGAGCATGCGCGCCGCGGCGAGGCCGTTGACCGGGCCCGCGCCCCCGTAGTCGCCGCCATTCCACTGCGGGTCGTCCATGATGCTCCGGCGCTGAACCGCGTTGAAGGCTATCGCCTGCGGGTAGAGGCGGTCGGGGGCTGCTATGAGCGCGCAGCTGTTCGCAAAGTCGGGGAACGAAATCGCCGCCTCGAGCGCTATCATGCCGCCGAGCGAGCCGCCGACTACGGCGCGCAGCCGCTTGACGCCGAGCGCTTCGAGCGCGGCTTTCTGCGCGAAGGCCGCGTCGCGCGGCGAGAGTATCGGGAATCTCATGGCCCAGCGACGCCCGTCCGCAGGGTTGACCGTCGCGGGCGATGTGCTACCGTAGGGGCTTCCGAGGTTGTTGAAGCAGATCACGCGGTATTTCCGTGTGTCGAGCGCCATTCCGTCGCCGACTACGGCGCTCCACCACGGCTCCGGCTCGCCTTCCCTGCGTTCGCCGGCGAGCTTCCAGCTTCCGGTCAGCGCGTGGCAGACGAGTATCGTCTCGTCCCCTCCGCCGTAATCCCCGCAGGCCTGCGTCAGCTCTTCAAAGTACGCGCCCGAGGGCAGCGTCACGCGCGGCAGGACTACGGAAGAACGTTCTTCGCGCATTATTCGCGGTTACCGCGCCGCTGCGGCGAGCCCTCTTTCAAGGTCGGCTATTATGTCGCGCGCGTCTTCGATGCCGACGCTGAGACGCAGCATTCCGTCTGATATCCCCGCCGCGCGGCGCTGCTCCGGCGCGAGCTGCGAGTGCGTCGTGCTCGCGGGATGCGTGACGAGCGTGCGCGACTCTCCAAGGTTCGCGGCGTGGCGGATCATACGGAGCGCGTCGACGAACCTGCGTCCCGCTTCGACTCCGCCCTTGATCTCGACGGCCATCATGCCGCCGCAGCCGTCCTTCAGGTAGACCTTCGCCATGTCGTTCTGCGGATGGCTCGCAAGGCCGGGATAGCGCACCCATTCGACCTGCGGATGGTTTTCGAGGAACGCCGCGACCTCCATCGCGTTCTCGCTGTGGCGCTTCATGCGCAGCCCCAGCGTGCCGAGCGACATACGCAGCAGGTAGGCGTCGAAGGCCGACGGGCAGCCGCCCATGTCGCGCAGGATCGAGGCGCGCAGCTTCGCGGCGAAGGCCGCGCGGCCGAAGCGCTCCGTGAAGGTTACGCCGTGGTATCCGGCGTCGGGCTTCGCGAGGCCTGGGAACTTGTCCGGATAGGCGGCCCAGTCGAAATTGCCTCCGTCTATGACGGCTCCGCCGACAAGGTTGCCGAAGCCGGAAATATATTTCGTAGTCGAATGGAATACTATGTGCGCGCCCCACTCAATCGGGCGGCAGAGCGCGGGCGAGGCGAAGGTGTTGTCGACGACGAGCGGCACGCCCTGGCGACGCGCTATACGCGAGAACGCTTCCAGCGGCGCGACGTTGATAATCGGATTCCCGATGGTTTCGGTAAAAATCGCGCGCGTCCCGTCGTTGACGGCCTGCTCCGCCTGGCACGGATGGTCTCCGTCTACCAAGATAACTTCAACGCCGAAGCGCGTCAGCAGATTCTGCATCAGCGTCAGAGTCCCGCCGTAGACCTTGCGCGAGACGACGACGTTCGTCCCGGCCTCGCAGAGAGCCGCCGCAATGTGCGAAAGCGCCGCCTGCCCAGAGGCGAGCGCGACGGCGCCGACGCCGCCTTCGAGCGACGCGAGCGTATCTTCGAAAGCCTTCACCGTCGGATTCGCTATGCGCGAATAGGTGAAGCCCTCCTCTTCGAGATTAAAAAGCCGCTCCGCGTGCGCGCCGTCGTGAAACTGATAGGCCGCCGTCGCGTAGATGGGCAGCCCCAACGCGCCCGTCGCGGGGTCGCAGTCCCAGCCCGCGTGCAGAGCCCTCGTCATAAAACCGTAATCCTTGCAGTCCGCCATAAATAACGCCTCCTTATGAAAAGCGGGCCAGTACAGAAAGCCGCGCCGTTATGCGAAGCTATAGGAAAAACCGAAAGCCCCCGACCGCAGACTCGCCGCACGAGACGCGCCATATCTGCAGGAAAAGCCGCTCGGAAGCCGATTTACAGCCATTCTAACGGCGGTCTTTACCCTTGTCAAGAAAGCCGCGAGCGCGTTAGAATTTAACGAAAATCACGGACGCGGGCGGCATTCGGGCCGAAACTGCGCGCGCGGAGAACGCTCGTCAAAAAACGGAGGGACTGACGGAAATGGAGAGAATCGTAAAAATCTGTATGGCGGGTTTTGGCAGCGTCGGCGTACGCTTCGCGCGGATGCTGCTCGAACAGGAGCGCAGTCTGCGCGAAAAATACGGCTGCCGCGCCGTCGTCACGGGCGTCTGCACGCGCACGCGCGGCACTGTTATCGACCCCGAAGGGCTCGACCTCGGCGCGCTCATCATAATGAAGGAAGAGCTTGGACGCTTCGACTCCGAATACCCCGGCTTCACGCCCGACTGCGGCGCGCCGGAAATGATAGAACGCTGCGGCGCGGACATATTCATCGAGCTCAGCACCCTTTCCGTAAAAGACGGCGAACCGGCCTCCAGCTACATACGCGCCGCGCTCGAACACGGAATGCACGTCATAACGGCGAATAAAGGCCCGGAAGCCTGGCGCTACGCCGAGCTCAAAGCGCTTGCGGACGAGCGCGGAAAGCGCTACCTGTTCGAGACCGCCGTGCTTGACGGCGCGCCGCTCTTCAACATGGCGAGGCACTGCCTGCGAGGCTGCGAAATAACGGCGATACGCGGCATCATAAACACGACGACCAACTTCATACTCGGCGAAATAGAAAAGGGCGGCACATACGACGAAGCCGTCGCGGAGGCGCAGCGCCGCCAGTTCGCGGAAGCCGATCCATCAATGGACGCGGACGGCTGGGACGGCGCGGCGAAGATATGCGCGCTCGCAAACGTACTTATGAACGCTGACGCGACGCCCGAAGACGTGAATGTGCGCAGCCTGCGTGAAGTGACGGCGCGCGAAATAAAAGCCGCGCGCGAGATAAATTGCCGCATAAAATACATCTGTTCTGCCGAACGAGCGGAAGACGGCGCGTTCTCCCTATCCGTCGCGCCGGCGCTCGTACCGACGGACGACCCGGCCTGCCTGGTCAACGGCACATCGAACATCATTACGCTGCGCACCGACATGATGGGAGAAATGTCGCTGATAGAAAAAGACCCCGAAATAAAACAGACCGCTTACGGCGTCTACAGCGACCTGCTCGAGATAATAAGCATGTAAAGAAAAACGCGGCGGCGCCGAACTCGGCAGCGTATTTGCATTACAGCGCAGCGTGAGGAGCTGCATTGACAATGCAATCATTGTTCGACTACAATCAGCCGGTAAAATCTGTTTTTATGGAGGACATGAGGATATTACGATGGACAAAGAAACACTGCCGCAGCGCGGCGATATGTATGCGCGGTACGACGATTATTCAGAGATAGATCTCGTCGATATACTATCATCTTTATGGAAGCGCAGGCTGATGATAGCGGCGGCGACATGCCTCTGCCTGGCTGCGGCGCTTGGATATCTGCTCGCTGCGCCGCGCGCCTACGAAAGCAGAGCGACGCTGCTTTTCACGCCGCCGCTGCCTCCCGGAGTAGAAAGTGAAGCTGGCGGAGGCATCGTGCTGACGCCTGACACATATCTGATGCTCGCGAACGCGGACGACCTGCTTAGCGACGTTGTGGATTCCGCCTACGCCGGAGCTGCAAGCGAAGACGTGCCGACTCTGGACAGTATGCGCCGCAGGTTCTCCTTTGAGCTTGCAGAATCATCCAAAAAGACGCAGGGAGTGCCAGGACAGATGACGATGAATGTAGCCTTCAAGGACAAATCGCCGGAGACTGCAAAAAAGGTGCTCGATATATGGTGCGCTCGGTTCACAGCGAGAAACTTGCAGTTGTTTGCCGACCGAACGGGCGCAAACTCGGAGTTTTTAGGTAAATCGCTGGATTCCGTACGAAAAGACTTTGAAAAGGCGGAGGACAGGCTGCTCGAATACCGGAAGGCGAATCAGACAGGGCTTTTGAAAATCCGCCTTGCGTCCGTCGAACTTGCATATTCGACGTTGCTTGAACAGTACAACGCGAAATTGAGAGCCCTGCCGCCGCTTGAAGCGGCTTGGAAAACAACGGCGCAGCTGCTCGCGAAGGAGCCGGAGACCAAGGTGCTGTCGCGCGGCATGAGCCGCGAGGCGCTTTGGAATCTGGCGGCGCAGTCCGCTGCGGGAAACGCTGCGAAAAATCCTGACGAGTTCAGCGTGCGGGACGAGATTCCCAATGAACTGCACAAGAGCCTGAAAGCGCGCAGCGCCGACGCAGGGATAGAGATAGCGTCGCTCCGCGCCTCAATAAAAGACCTCCGCGAGCGCCTGGATAAATCGGAGAGAGAATATACGGCGCTGAACGCGCGCATACTCGCTGCGGAAACGGAGGCCGCGCGGCTGCAGCGCGAAAGGGATACTCTGCAGGAATTCTACAACACGCTCTCCAAACAATACCAGAATGCACAAGTAGCGGCCACCGAAGCGGCAACCCCGATAAAGATAGTCGGACAGCCTATCGTCCCGCGCGAACCTGTTTCGCGCGGCGGTCTGAAAATACTCTGCCTCGCTGGACTGCTCGGCATTTTTATAGGGACGACTGCGGCTTTGGTCGCCGAGATGTTCGCGAAGAGGACGGAAGCGAAGGCTTAGCGTCCCACATAACGTCACGCTGTCGGACAAAACAGCGGGCCGCTTTCGACTTCCGAAAGCGGCCCGTTTTTATATTCTATTATCTTACATTTTCCGGCTTGTCCCGCTCTATCGCTTGTCCCACTCTATCAGCGGCCTCAGCTTGTCCCTTATCTTCCTGAGCCTCGCCGCAACGGCCTGCTGGCTTACGCCGAGCTCGCGCGCTATTTCGGCCTGAGTGAAGCCCTCCATCAGCGCCTGCGTTATATCCAGCTCGCTTCTCGTGAGGGTGTGGCGCAGGGCTTCGCAAAGCTCGGCTTCGCCGTATTTTTCGTCCTCCGCTCCGGCGGTCTCTTCTATCGCTTCGAGCAGCACTTCGCCGCCGTCCGCGCCGCGTTTGCGCAGCCGCGCCGCTGCGTCGCGCACGCGGTAGGGCACACGGTTGCGCAGGAACAGAGGCAGCCACCGCCTGTCGCGGCACTGCGGGACAAGGACGACGAGCGCCATGTAGCCCTCCTGCACAAGGTCCTCGTATTCCGCGCCGCGCCCCTGGTATTTCGCCGCGGCGGCCTTGACGAGCGGCGTGTATTCGCGCGCTATGCGCTCTATCTCCGCGGTCTCATTCATCGCGCGTCTCAAGGTGGACGAAGTTCCGCGCCGGATATGGCAGGATTTTGTAGAATCCGGCTTCGCGCGCCAGTTCGTGAAATTCCTCCTGCTCCGCGCGCGGCACGGCGACGTCCGCCGCGATGCCGCGCATGTGGCGGCTGCGCACGACGCCGCCCGCTTCCGCGTTGCGGCGCGCGCAGCGGTAGCCGCTGGTTACGATCAGGGGCTTTCCCCACGCTTCGCGCAGTTTTTGGAGCGAGGCGGCGAGCTTCGGGTGCAGCATGACCGTGCGGCAGCAGGGACACTGAAACTCGCGCAGGCTGAAGTTTTCCGTTATCTGAAATTCGTTGAGGCGCATTGGTTTTCTCCTTTGTATCGAGCCGCCGCTGACTTCCTCTCTGCGCGGCGGCGCTCTCCCCGCGCCGTCATTCACGACGGGCCGAGGTCTTTTCCATCACGGCTCCGAGATCCGTTACCGCTTTCGTCAGCTCTTCGAGCCGCCTGTCCATCCTGATGAGCAGATAGGCGGCTACGGCTACGGAAAATCCGTTCTGTATCATGCTGGCGGTCAGTTCTTCCATCATCGTCTTCTCCTTCCGCCGCGCGTGCGCAGCATTGCCGAGAGCGCCGTAAGCGCCGCGCGCAGCGCATTTATAATTTTGTCCATTGTTTTGCCGGGTTCTCCTTTTTCTGTTTTCGCATGGGGATTTTGACAGACAGATTATAGTATATATTTCTCTTGTTGAGAATACTACAAGTTTCTAGAATCGGGGAGGGCAGGGCCCTCCCCGTCCGTTTACGCCGCTGGCGTAAGTTCTATCTCCGTCGATGTGCGGTCTATAAGCTCCGCGGTCTCGCAGCTTACGAGCGTCACCGCGAAGGGCTGCTTTTCGAGTATGAGATCCGCGGCGGCCTGCACCTTCGCAGCGCCCTCGGGCTCGGCGAGGGTCGGGGCCGCGTAGTCCATGCTGATGTAGAAGCTCTTGCCGGTTTCGGTTATGAATTTCATCTTTACAGTTTTCATCGTTCTCACCTCCTTTTTGTCCGTTTTCCGTCGTTCCGCCGCGCGCTATGCGCTTTCGAGGAGTTCGGTGTCGTACTTCCTGACGGACGCCACGGGGTATTCGAGAAGTTCTCCGAGCGCCGAGGCGAGCGCGCCGAGGGTGTCCGCCGTCGCCGCCGCGCCGATGTTGGAGAGGGAGACCGTCTTAGTGACCGTCTTGCCCTCTTCCTCGCCGAGCGATATCGTGAGGCGGAGCGAGCTGCTTACGTGCTTGAACTGTGCCATTTTCGCCGTCCTCCTTTCTTCGTTTGATGACAATAATAGTGTGGGCGAGGCGCAAATTTTACAAACAGATTTCTTTATTATCTTCGCGGGCGCTTGGGACGGCGCGCCGTGATGATATAATAAAGCGGCGCTGTACATTGAAAGGAGAGATTTGCATGAAGAAGTTTATCGCGGCGCTGCTCGCCGTGCTCATAGCGGCGGTCTCCGCCGCGGCCTATCCGCCGCCGCCTCCAAGGAGGTACGGTCCCCCGCCGCCCCCTCCGCCGCCGCATTATCACCGCCATCCGCACGACCACTGCGACGACGGGGCGCTTTTCGGCGGGCTGGCGGTCGGGCTGATGATAGGCGCGCTCGCGAGCAACCAGCAGGAGCAGGCCGCCGCGCGCGAGGCGGAGCAGCAGCGCGTGTTTGAACGCGAGGCCGCCGAGGTGCGCGACGCGGCGCGGAAGCTCGCCGAAGCGCAGTGCGCGAACGTGACGGAGATCATCTCCAGGCTCGGGCCTGATCACGCGCTCGAAGACCTCGACAATTACTGGCAGTCGCACGGGCAGCCGACGCTCCAGGATGTGAACAGGCCGCCGCGCACGCTGAAGATAGCGGGATTTTCGCAGAATATGAAGCTGCTCTATGACATCGACAGAGAGCGCAGCACGGCGACGGTCACGGTTAGCGCGCCGGAGTACAAGGTATCCGAGAGCCGCACGATGCCCTACGTCTACACGCCGCCCGCGGCGCGGCCGTCAGGCGTCGGAGTCGAGAAGCTGCTTGGCTTCACCGTTTCGGACGATTCACGCAGCCCCGAAGGGTTCCTGGTTCTCACTTCCGTCGTTCCATCGACTGTCGCGGCCTACGCGGGAGTCAGGAGCGGTTCTGTGCTCTGCGCCGTGGACGGCGCCAGCACGGCCGACGTCAGCGCCGCTCAGATGGAGGCCTACGTCGAAGGGCGCGCGGCCGCGGGCGCTGCGGTGAAGCTGACGCTCGCCGACGGCGGAACTCGCAGGACGCTGGAACTTAGGCCGTAAAGGAAAAACTGAAAGGCATGCAAGCGCAGGCCGCCGCCCAAAGATATAAGGGCGGCGGCTTTCGTCTTTATGGGCCGCAATACGTTTGCAGGCTCTTCGCGGCGCGCCTCTCACGCGCTTTACTCTGCCGCGCCGCTGTTTTACAATTTAATTAAACAAAAAAACCGGAGGAATATCTGATGGACAAACCTCTTCTTCATATAATCAGCCACACGGATCTCGACGGAGTAGCGGCGGCGGCGCTCGCATGGCACGCGAAGGGCGGGCGCGTAGCGCGCGTTTCGCTGACGGGGTACGGCGAGGTGGACAGCCTCATACTCGAAACGATAACGTCCGGCAAGGAGCCGCTCGTGCTCGACCTCTTCTGCCAGAAAGAACAGACCATCGACGACGTGGACAGGCTTTACGACGAAGCCCGCCCGCCTTTTCTTTTCGACCACCACAAAAGTACCTTTGAGCGCTACGGCAACAGGAAGTGGGGCGTCATAGACACGAATTACTGCGGCGCGCTGGTCTATTGGAACTGGCTCTCCGAGCGCGCGCAGGATTCGCGGACGAAAGATGTTCTCGCGCGGCTCGAGCCGATTGTGCGTATAGCGAACGACCGCGACCTCTGGCTCGGGCAGATAGCCGAGAGCCGTCTGTGGCAGGCGCTCGTGACGATGTGCGGGCACTGGGGCATGTTCGCGCGGCTCGCGGCGAATCCGAGCGCGGAGCTGACGCCGGAAGAGTTCGACGGCGCGTCGGAGTTCACGGAACGCCAAGAGGCGCGCTTCGCCGAGGCGAAGGAGCATATATGGAGGCACGGCGCCGAGCTGGCTTTCCTCTGCGACGGGATACTCGAATACGGCGACGTTTCCGACTTCTGCGGCCTGCTGCTCGACCGCGACGAAAATCCGCCCGAGGTGGCGGCGGTTGCGGCGCGCAGGCTCGGCGGCGACTGGGCCGTCTCGATGCGCAGCCGCGACGGCCTCGCTGGCCGCGTCCTCGCGCTGCTGAAGGACGGCAAAAAAGTCCGCGGCGGCGGGCACGGCGACGCCTCGGCGCTCTACTTCCCGCGCAACTACACGCAGGAGCAGATGCGCGATTCTATACTCGCCGCGATAAAAGTCGAGAAAGAACGCAGCGCAGCGCCGAAGGTGACGCTCGGCGACCTTTTCAAGGGGCTGGCCTAACATGAAAACATTGGCTGTAATCTACGCATCCGAGGGCACGGGCCACAAAATCGCGGCCTTCGCGCTGCGCGAGGCTTTCCTCGCGGCGAACCCTAACGGCGAGGCCTTCTGCCTCGACATCCTCGACTTCGTCCCGCCCTTCATGAAGGGGCTGCTCTCCGGCGGCTACGACGTAATGGCGCGGAAAGCGCCGTGGCTCTGGTCGCGCTTCTACTGGGGCTCGGACAGGCGCGGCGGGCAAGCCTCGGCCTTCGAATGGGTTCACGGACAGTTCTGCCGCGCATGCCTGCCCAAATTACAGCGCCATCTGGCCTCAAAGGGGGCGGAGGCCGCGATTTTCACGCACTACTTCGGCGCGGCCGGGTTCGCGTCGATGAACATGGGCCGTGCGCCTGTGTACTGCGCCGACACGGACTTCGAGACGCACCGCTTCCAGCGCAGCCGCGAATTCACGATGAGCTTCGCGGGCAGCGCGCGCGCTGAGCGCCAGCGTATCGCCGAAGGCATCACGAACGTCATAGCGACCGGCGTCCCCATCGACCTAAAATATGCGGACATGCCTGCGAAAGCAGCGGCGCGAGCAAAGCTCGGTCTGCCCGCCGGGGAGAAAATCGTCCTCGTCAGCGGAGGCGGCATCGGAGCGGGCCCCGTCGAGAAGGCCGCGGAGTCGCTGGCCGCCGCGGGATACTGCGTCCTCGCCGTCTGCGGCTGCAACGAAAAGCTGCGCGCGCGCATGAAGACCTTCTTCATGTACAAGGAAAACGTCCGCGTCGAGGGCTTCGTCCCAGATATGGAAAACTACTACGCCGCCGCCGACGTCGCCGTGATGAAGCCCGGCGGTCTCTCCGCCTCCGAGGCGCTCTGCGCCGGCCTGCCGATGCTCCTCACCGACCCGATACCGGGGCAGGAAGAATTAAACCTCGCCTACCTTACAGCAAACGGCGCGGCGCGCCGGCTGGCCCTTCCCCAGCGCGCCGCCGAAACCGCCGCGGAAATCCTCGAAAGCGGCGAAGCGCAGGCGATGAGCAGAAACGCACTGGCGATAGCCCGCCCCCGCGCCGCCGCGGAGATAATCAACATAGTGACGCGGAGGGCGGAGCGGCGGTAAACGCGCGCAAATAAAAAACACGCAAGGCGCTCTCTTTTTCCCGCAGACAAAAAACGCCCCGGGATTCCCGATTTCGGGAACGGGGCCTAACTGAAGGGTTTTTTGTGAAGATTTAAGGAAGGTTGTTATTTTCAACGGCTGCGCTCGGGTGCAAGCTCAAGCGCGCCGTGTAGCTGTCTGTTTTTCGTCCGGAGCGCCGCTCCGTTCTTCAGCGCCTGATATCATAACTCGCGTCAAGCCTTGCAGGTAGATATAAAATTGGAATATCGATATATCAATATTTATATATCGCCGTTCCGTGAATCTTGCCCGTTCCCTACGAGTCCCGCTCCAGTTCGCGCTTTACGCGCGCGACGGTCTCCCGCAGCTTTTCGACGAAAAGCCTGTCCTCGGGCGTGAAGCGGTAGTTCTTGCGGCAGATCAGCAGGTCGCGGAATGAGTTGTCCGCGTCGCGGCAGCGTTTCTGGACGAGGCCGAAGCGGTCGAGCGTCTCGCGCGGCATCGGCGAGACCCAGATGTAGGCGGACGGCAGGCGGCAGAGGAGCTCAAACTGTATTCCGCGCTCGTAGACAGCGATTTTCTTCTTTTTCTCGTGTTTCTGCGCGAGTATCCGCGCTTCGGAGACGGGCAGCGCCGGGATGGAGTTGTCGTCGTGGACTATTTCCGCGTAGAGGCGCAGCTCGGCGAATTTCAGCTCAGGCGCGGCGGCGAGCGGATGGCGGCGCGACATAAGCGCGAGATACTCGAATTTCCACACAGGCTCGTATTTCAGCGACCGCTCTTCGAGCACGGCGAGGAAATATTTTTCGTGTTCGCGCCGGCAGCGCAGTATGCCGAGGTTCGACACGCCGTCGCCGACGTTTTTGAGCACCTGAGTGGAGTTCGTCTCGCGGTATTTCACGTCGAGCCCTTCCGCGTCGTCGAGAACCGCGGCGAATTCGGAGAAGGCGAAGGCCGCGTAGCTCGCGCGCGGCAGCGAGATGCTGAATTTTTTTACGCCGGAGGGTTTGTAGAGCGCTTCGAGCTCGTCTATCTGTTCGAGGATGCGCTGCGCATATTCGATGAACTGCTTGCCCTGCTCCGTCGGCTCTACGCCCTTCGGCGTACGGCGGAATATCGTGATGTTCATGTCCTCTTCGAGCTCGCGTATGGCTTTGCTCAGATACGGCTGCCCCATAAAGAGGTTTTCGGCGGCCCGCGAAATGGAGCCCGTCTTCGCGACCTCGACGGCGTAGCGCAGATGCTGGATATTATTCATAAAATTTGTCCTCCGGTTATTCTTTCGGCTTCCCCTATAATACCAGAAAAAGTTAAAAAATGTGACCTGTTTTTGCAGCGGAAGAAACCTGATTCCATTTTTGCGCCGTTTTGCCCAGCCAAGTGAAGCCCGACCGGCGCCGCGCAGGATAAGCGCAGACGCGGTATAATTTTCCCGTATAATTCCGCGTCTGGGGGGATACGCAATGCCGGAAAGGTTTCACGCGGTTGAAAAATCGCGGGCGCCGCGCGCGCTCGATTACGCTATGGTGCTTTGCGCCGTTACAATATGGGGCGGCAGTTTCGCCGCGACGAAATACGCGCTCGCACAGGCCGAACCTTCGCTTATAATTTGTATGCGTCTCATTATGACGCTTCCGGTGCTGGCCGCGGGCTGCGCGCTCGAGCGCGAGCTGCGCCTGCCTACGGCGCGCGAGGCGCTTGTTTTGGCGCTGCTCGGTTTTCAAGGGATATTCTTCCACCAGGGGATTCAGTCCGTGGCTATGAAAACAGCTGGAGCGGGGAACGCTAACTGGATGATGGTCGCGTCGCCCGCCGTCGTCGCGGTGCTCGGCTGGCTCTTCCTCAAGGAAAAGATCTCGCGCCTCGCCGCCGCAGGGCTCGCTCTCGCGGCATTCGGCGTTGCGCTGGTCCTGGCCGCAGGCACGATAAAGGAGACTGCGGAGTCCGCTTCTTTCGGTTCGTGGGGGGACTTCCTAATGCTCGCCTCCGTCCTAAACTGGGGCGTATTCCTCGTGATTTCGCGCAAGCTGTTGAAATCCGCGATGACACCGACTTTTTCGATATTCTGGGAACTCGTCTTCGCGTCGCTCTTCGCGTTTATCGCGACGATGGCGTTCGGCACCGACTACTCCGTCATTCCCGGCTTCACCGCCGGTACGTGGCTTTCGATAATCTTCCTCGGCGCGCTCTCTTCCGGCCTCGCCTACCTCTTCTGGTACAAGGCGCTCGCCGCCATCCCAGTCGCGAAGCTCACCGTCTTCCAGTTCCTCCAGCCCGTCGCCGGCATGGCCATCTCATATCTGCTCATAGGCGAACGCTACACGATATGGCTCGCGCTCGGAGCAGTCATGATTATGGCGGGAATTTGGTTGGTGAACAGGCGTTAGAGCCGCGCGCAGCGGCTTCGGCCTTCGCCGCCGGCTGACGCGGCGCGCAGTTTAAGAAGAAATCCGCTTCGCAGAGCTCCGCTATCCGCTCGCCGTGCGCTCAGACGCGGTTCAGCAACTTCTCAGCCGCATAGCACTTCACCGGCAGACAGTCCGCCTCCGTCCATACCTCCGTATCGACGCGGCGCAGGCCGTCGAGACAGCGCGCGGCGAAACCGTTGGCCTCCGGCGACAAAACCCAGTCAGGCAGCGACGCGAGCGCGCGCCCGCGCTCGAAATCATAAAATCAGCGAACAAGCCGCCGGATACGCGCCTGCGCGCGTTGACGGCGCGTTCCCTGACGTTGTCCTCAGGCTCGCGGAACAGCGACGAGAGCGCCGTCGTATCGGACAATGCGTACATTTCGTCTATCTCCAAGGCCGACGGCGCGCCACCGCACATCGCGGAAAGCAGCTCCGTGAGCATGCCGTTAAAATCGTCTATCGTCGCGGCGCCGAGTTCGCGCATGTTCGGAAAAGAATCCCACATATCCTCTTCCGGCGCTACCGCGACGAGAGCGCCGTCCGCCGGCAGGACGCAGCAAAGCGCCCGACCGGGGGAGACGTATTCCTCCGCAGAACCGCGCCGCCCTGCCGCGACGACGCATCGGTTCCTCTTAGGAAAACCGCGCCGCGACGAAAGAAACCCTGAAATGAGCAACGCGTACTCGTTGCCGGTATCCGCCGAAACCCTTGGCTCCGGACGGCGCTCGCACCAGTCCCCGCAGTCTCCCGACGCGCGGTAAAGCCGCGCTCCGTCCCTCCACAGCCGCCACCTTGTCTCATTCCAACATCAAAACGGCGGCGAGGGATATAATAAGCGCAGTTCAGCAAAGGTGACGAAAACATGGAAATAAAAGCGTCATACGCCGTGATCTGCATGGACGCGCCAGGCGGGCAATTCCTCATCGTACACCCAACGCACGAAAAGCACTGGAGCCTGCCCAAAGGCGGCAGGGAGGAGGCCGACTGCGGCGACGGCGCGAAAGCCGCGGCGCGCGAGCTCTTCGAAGAAACTGCTGTAAAAGCCGACCCGGCCGCGCTGAAATATGGCGGCCGCCACGACTGCTATCGGATAGGCAGAAACGGCAAAACGAAGAATAAAGACCTCTGCATATACCTCTATGAAACGGACGAGGTGATGAAAACATCGGAAATGAAATGCACTTCGATGGTGCGGCGCGCTCTTCCCCGAAAACGACGATTTCAAATACATTGAATACGGCGAAACGGCGGGAGCGCCTTCGCCGTTGTTCTCCGCTGCGCAGCTGCGCACTTTTTCGTAAAACTTACAGAAGCAAACAAAAATCACGTAAAATAACGTAATTTCCCCTTTCAGCTTTCGCATAGCGGTGCATACTCGTCGCTATGCGAGGAGTGTTGCGGCTGTAATTTTGCAGAAAAATATTATTCTAAAAAATATTATATTGACAAATATTCAAAATAATATTACCTTATGAATATCAGCATTACATATCAAGAAAGGGCGGGGAAATATGTCTGTAGGAAATCGCATATTTACCAAACGACAGATGCCGGACAAAGAGCTGATTGAACGGCTCAGGCAAATCCCGGCGGCGAACATAGCCGACACAATGGGACGCTCCTGCGCGATGCATCCGCGCATCAAACTGATGAGCGGATTCAGAGGCACCTTCGCAGGGGCGGCTTTGACGGTCAAAGCGCGCGCCGGGGACAATCTCTTTATCCATCAGGCTCTCGACATGGCCGAGCCCGGCGACGTAATCGTGGTCTCCAACGAAGAGGATCAGAGGCGTGCGCTGATGGGCGAAATCATGTTTACCTACGCCATGAATCAGCGCAGGCTCGGAGGGCTAGTACTCGACGGCCCCGTGCGCGACGTTGACGCGCTGCGGGCAATGCCGCTGCCGGTTTACGCCACCGGCTCAACGCCCGGCGGCCCGTACAAGGAAGGGCCGGGAGAAATCAACGTCCCCATCGCCTGCGGCGGCGTGAGCGTAAATCCTGGCGATATTATCGTCGGAGACACAGACGGCATCATCGTCATTCCTCTGAAGGACGCCCAAGCCGTACTCGACGCCGCGGAAGAGCTTCACAAAACGGATGCAGCCAAAGTCCTCGCCGCGCAAAACGGAACCGCAAACAGGGCGTGGGTTATGAAAACGCTCGAAGCTAAGAAGACTGAATTTATTGACGGCATATATAAATATCAATAAAGGAGTGAATGAGCATGACTGCAAATGAAAAAGTTGAACATCTAACACAGTATCTGCCAAGGTTCGCGGACCTCAACGATAGGAAAACAGCCGAAGCTGTAGCAGCGGTATGGTTCAAAGCGCTGGAGATGAGCCCCTGGGACAAATTTGAACAGGCTAAATTTAAAGAAGGCATGGATGATGTAACGCTTATTTCTCATGTCAATTCTGCGATAGAATGCGCTTTGTCTCTTGCCGATATCATCCACAAATACCACGGATGCACATTTGACAAACAGCGCATTATAGTACTTGGCTTGCTGCATGATGTCGATAAGGTGGTCGAATATGTATATAACGACGATGGGGCTTTGGTCATTTCTGAGATAGGGCAAAAAATACAGCATGGCGTCTTAACTGCCATGCTGGCAAGAGAAGCTGGCTTTGATGTAGATATGCTTCATCTTATCATCACACATACACATGATCAGAACATGAAGCCTAAATTTAAAGAAGGAGTTCTTTTCGGATATGCAGACCTCTGCGACTGGGAAATGACCTGTCGTTTTTCCGACTAAAAAATACTATTAATAAAAAGAGAGGGGATCTTGAATGTTCGCAGCATGGAAAAAGGTACCGCTTTATAAACAAATTTTCATTTTACTCGTCATAGGCGCAATATTTGGTTTTGTTTTTGGAGAAAAAGTTGCTGTCTTCGCACCATTTGGGACAGCATATATCAAGCTTTTGAAAATGTTGGTTGTCCCTCTTGTATTTTTCTCAATTATATCTGGCGTTACCAAACTCGCAAGCCCTAAAGAATTTGGTCAGGTCGGTTCTCGCGTTATTTCATATTATGTCGTTACAACAATTATCGCCGCCGCAATCGGAGTCGTAGTTGCGGCTTTCATTAACCCTGGAGCAGACGCGCAGGGTATGCTTGGCGTTGTAGCTGATGTAGCTAAGAAAGATTATAGTCTTGCAGAGTCTATATTGGCATGGATACCGGAGAATATCATCCAGTCGATGGCGACAATGGACATGATACCGATTATTATCTTTGCTGTCCTTTTCGGCGTGTGCATTATTATGGTCGGGGAGAAGGCTAAATCTGTCGTAAATTTCATGGATGCGGCTAATGAAGTCATGCTTCAGATGACTAATCTTGTGACCGACATTGCGCCATACGGTATTTTCTTTCTGGCGATGCAGTTAACCGGAACGCTTGGCACACGTATGTTGACCGTTGCTTTTAAGTTTGTATTGGCTGTTTATGTGGGATTGCTCGTCATCGTATTTGTCGTTTATCCGATAATGCTGCGCATCCTTGGCGGTTTTTCACCGTTCCAGTTCTACAAAAATATTTTCCCCGTTATCGTCATGGCTATGAGTACAGGTTCGTCAAACGCTACGTTGCCTATAGGCTTCGAATGCGCTGGCAAAAACTGTGGTGTGCCCGAGAAAGTGTACAGTTTTTCTCTCCCACTCGGTGCTACAATCAACATGAACGGATTCGCTGCATCGCTTGGTATTATCGCAGTGACAGCACTTGAACTCTATTCCGTGCCTCTTACGCCGCTACTTGTTCTGCAGGCCGTTGGTATGGGACTGCTGCTCTCGATTGGCGCACCTGGTATTCAGGGAACAGCAGTTATCATGTCGGCTATCCTCTTCGAAGCGCTGGGAATTCCAATGGGAATGCTGGCTCTGATAGCCGCCATTTGGCCGGTTGTAAATATCGGGACAACAACTGTCAATGTCGTTGGAGACCATATCACGACATGCATTGTTTCTGGTAAACTTGGAATGATGGACAAAGATATTTTCAACACGAAAAGATAGAAAATTTTGGGGAAAATAAAAGGAGCTATATATGTCCACAACGCTTGCAGCACGAATGAATAATTTCAGCGGCTCTGTGACATCAGCGTTGATCGCCAAAGTCGCCGAGCTGAAACGTCAAGGGAAAGACATTATTTCTCTAAATGTTGGTGAGCCTGATTTCGGAACTCCAGATTATATAAAAGTTGCTGGTATAAAAGCCATCGTAGACAACTTTACAAAATATACGCCCGGCAACGGTATTCCGGAGTTGCGCGAAGAGATTGTAAAAAAGCTAAAGCGAGATAATAACATTGAATATAGCTTGAATGAAGTCACAACTTCGGTTGGAGCCAAGCAGGCTATCGCAAGCACCATGATGGTCATCGCCGGACCTGGAGACGAAGTGTTGCTTCCGATACCATGTTGGGTGAGTTATACAGAAATGATACGTCTTGCCGGAGCAACTCCTGTGTTTGTCCCTGTCAATGAAAGTGATTACTCGCTCAATATCGACGCAATAGCAGATGCAATAACGGAGAAAACCAAAGCTATCGTTATATGCACACCTAACAATCCGACAGGTGCAGTTTATAGCGAGAAAAGCCTGCGCCAGCTTGCGGAACTTGCAATAAAGCATGACTTCTTCATAGTCGCAGACGAAGTTTATGAGAAACTTGTTTATGACGGTGTTCACCATTTCAGCGTTGCGTCTATATCAAAAGAGGTTCGTGACCACACGGTAACGGTCAACGGGTTCTCCAAGACTTACGCAATGACGGGATGGAGAATCGGTTATGCCGCCGCAAGACAAGATATTATCAAGGGTATAATGGCAATACAAAGCCAGACAACCTCTGCAGCAAGTGCAATTTCTCAAAAGGCCGCAGCCGCAGCGCTTCGCGGTTCACAACATGATTTATCAGTTATGGTGGAAGAATTTAAGCGTCGTAAAAATTATGTAGTGAGCCGTTTAAATTCCATAAAAGGTATCGCATGTCCAGATGTGCATGGCGCTTTCTATGTTTACCCGGATGTGGCGCATTATCTCGGAAAGCATTTTGAGGATAAAGAGATAAAAAACTCTGTAGAGCTATGTCAATATCTGCTTGACGAAGCTTTAATTTCCACTGTTCCTGGTGAAGCCTATAATGTTCCAGGGAAGATTCGCATCTCTTATTCCAATTCAATGGAAAACCTTGAGATTGCATTGGATCGTATGGAAACCGCTCTGAAAGCACTAAAGTAGCTAAAAGCATATTTAGGATATAAAAGGGCAGGCGCGTGGTGTTACAAGCGCCTGCCCGTTCGTTACAGATTATTGACCTTGTATCTTTTCTACGCTATTCTTCTAAAAGAAACGGGGTTGTGAAATGGAAGACTTAATCAAGAAAATACAGAATATGTCGTTGTCTAAAACCGACACAAAAATTGCCGCGTATATATGCGAGCACATAGACACAATCGGGCTTCAGACATCTACGGTTATGGCGGAGGAGATAGGCGTCAGCGACACTTCTATCGTGCGTTTTGTGCGTAAGCTCGGATACAGGGGATATCTGGATTTCCGCACGGCGATGAACGAGCGCATTTTCAAGAAAACAATAGAAGACAGACAGGCGCTCTCTCCCATGGAAAAATATGCCAGAAGCAAAGAACGGTTGAAGCGTGACAGCCTTATCAGCGATGTCAGCTCTTATACGCTGGACAACTTAGAAAGAAGCTTCTTCGCGCTTGACAGCAGTACGCTTGAGCAAGTTGTCGACATTTTAATGAAGAGCGACAGAAAATATATCGCCGGTTTTCGCGGCACAGCATGTTGTGCGCAGTACATGAGCAGTAAACTGCTATTCCTGACACCAAACGTTATGCTTATTACACATGCAGACGCTACTGCTGCAGAACGCTTAATAGACATCACAGAACGTGATTGTCTATTCCTCTATAGCTTCCCGCTCCATTCTGAAATTACCAAAACTCTTATGGACATTGCAAGGGAAAACAAAGCCAAGATTATCCTAATGACAGACAGCCCAACCTCTCCGCTCGCAAATAAAGCCGACATCGTAATAACGGCTCGAGTAGACGGACTCGGATTTACGAACTCATACGTTGCTCCGTTGAGTCTATCAGAACTGATAATACTTGCCGTCAGTAGCCGCTGTGACGAGACATTCGGTGAAAGATTCAACCGCATAGATACGATTATGAAAAAAGAGAAGCTGTACTAAGCCAGATAAAGAAAAGCACTCAAGCACATACCGCCGTGGCGTAGTTCACGCCGCGCGTTTTTTATGCGTTTTTGTATATCGAAGAAGTTAAGACAAAAAAGAGACCAGCCTTTCGGCTGGTCTCATGAGGGATTTCTAAAAATGGTGCCGGAGACGAGAATTGAACTCGTACGGGTTGCCCCACACGCCCCTCAAACGTGCGTGTCTACCATTTCCACCACCCCGGCGCTCAACGCAAAGAAGTATATAAAAACTTCGCCGTTTCGTCAAGTTTTTTCTGTGAGATTTTTCTATTTTTCTTTCGGTTTTTCCAAGCGCTCGCGCATGAAGCCCGCCGCGATATCGACGGCCTTTTCGGCCCGGAATTCGGGGCCGCAGTGGTCGGCCCCGGCTATGAGATAAAGGCGGGCGTCTTTGCCGCAGGCGCGCAGTTTTTCGTATAGTTCGACGCTTTGGCGCGCGTTCGCGGTGCGGTCCTTCGTCCCGTGGAAGATGCAGAAGGGCGGGAGCTTTTTGCCGCGCGTGATGTACGTGACGGCGCTCGCCTTCGCGGCGAGCTCGGGGCGCTCCATGACGTAGATTCCGCCGAGGAGCTTGCCTTCGGGGGATTTAGGCGTGTGATGGCTGGTGGTGGTCGGGAAGCCGTCTTCCATGAGCAGCGTGACGGCGCCGTAGTAGTCGAGGACGCCGCGCACTTCGGCGGAGACGCCGGGGAAGAGGCCGCCGTCCATGTCGCCGCCCTCCTCGGCGAGCGCGCAGAACACCGCCGTGTGTCCGCCGGAGGAGTCTCCGCCTATGAATATCTCGCCGGGGTTTACGCTGTATTCGTCCGCGTGTGCGCGCATGCAGCGTATCGCGCTGCGCGCGTCCTGTATCTGCGCGGGGAACGGGGCCTGTCCCGTGTGGCGGTACTGCGCTGTCGCGACGGCGAAGCCCTTTTTCACGATTTCGTTAAGGCAGCAGACCGACATATAAAGATCCTGCGCCTTCCACGCCGAGCCCTGCACGTAGACGAGGCGCGGATATTTTTTGTCCGACTCGTTTCGCGTCACGGGGAGCAGTATGTTGAGGTGCAGGGGTACGCCGCCCGGAGCCGCGTATTCGACCTCGCGTATGAACCGCACGCCGGTTTCGTCTCCCGTCGTTTCAATTCTTTCTGCGCCTTCGGGGATTT
>CAVEUD010000017.1:0-47851 GCA_963618995.1 bacterium | reverse complement strand
CCTCCGCTTCTCCGACATGGCATGCCTTCGGCGCGAACTTAACGTCCGCCTGTACGCGCTGTCCCCGGTGCTGCATCCGCCCGCAGGGCCCGGGAACGTATTCAGGGTCAGGCGGAGGAATGCGTACGGCTCCGATACGCTTCATCACCCTATGGAGGGCTGAAATTCTTCATACCGTGCAGCTGCTTTGGCGACGCCGTGCTTTATCGCATACCTGATAAGAGATTGCCTGCAACGTTCCTTTTGTGACATCTTACCCATGCGGGGAACCGTCCTTCTGTCAGTGGACTTGTGGTGAAATCACCTTACGGCATGGACAGGCTTTCCGCTTTTGTTTTGCGTTTCCCTGCGTATTTACATTAACTCATATCTTACATATATCGCGTCTTATATACTTCTACCCTCTGCCTTCTGTCACATTTGTATGGTAAACCTACACTATAGAAAATCATTCCGCATCCTGCGTTTATAACAGTGCTGTTTTTGCGGCTTCGTCGGATTGCACCGCCGCAGGCGAGCTGTTATAATCGACGAAAATTCATATTTATAAAGGGTGGTTGTTTAATGATAAGATGTATGTCTGTTTTCGTGGCAACGCTCTATCTCTTGTCTATCTGCGCGGGCATCTGTTATGCCAGCGGTAACCCCGCGTCCTGCCTTAAAACGAAGGAACAGAAAGCCTCAGCGGCTTCGATCGAAAAGCTGGGCGGCAGGGGGCTTTATAAGATGGAATACAGCGCGGACTACCGGCTTGACGAGGTGCTGAAATCCGGCGCCAGAAACTCAGACGAGCTTCTGGAATTCCTTACGGTCGAACTTCTCGGCGTAAAGAACTCCCATGCATCCCTGCCTTCGTTCGGATGCAGCGCCTTTGCGGTGAGAACAGAGAGCGGCGGCAGGATTTACGGGCGCAATTTTGACTATAACCAGTTTGACGCGGGAGTGGAGGGAAACGCCGCCGTACTCATGCGCATCAGCCCCAAAGAGGGTTATTCTTCAATCAACATGGTGGCAGGGGCCTTCGTCGGCTTTGGCTCCGACAGCCTTTGCGACGGAAAGACGGATATCTCCTATACGGCGATGTTCCCCTATCTGATTATGGATGGGATGAACGAGGCGGGGCTCGCCGTCAGCGTCCTGTGGCTCGACGAGTTCCCGACGAGCCAAGATGAGGCCGGAAAATATGACATCACTACCACGGTGTCGCTGCGACTGCTGCTCGACAGAGCCGCGACGGTGAAGGAGGCCGAGGATCTGCTGAAAAAATATAATATGCGGTCTTCCTTCCCCCGGGCGAGCTTCCACTTTCTCGTCGCCGACAGGACGGGAGAGGCGAAGGTTTTTGAATATGACAACGAGAGCGTGCTGCATGTCATCGACGCCAATTATGTGACGAATTTCTACATGAACGAGGATGTGCAGGCGCTGATCACGACCCCATCCCATCATGACCACGGGCTTGAAAGGTATAACAAAATCAAGGCGCGTCTTGAGGCCGCATCCAACGTGCTCTCGGAGAATGAGGCTATGGCGCTGCTGAAGGATTTGAGCCAGAAGCCTGGCGAGACGGGGACGAGCAACACGCGCTGGTCCGTAGTCTACAATCTGTCCAGCCTGACGGCGAAGGTGGCCGCGGCCCAGGATTATGACAATATCTTTTCTTTCAGCCTGAAAGAGGGCGGCGGTTCGTCCGGCTTGCAATAGCGGTCTCATTCGCTCCGCTTTCGCTCATTGCGCTCCTTATTCCGGCGTTGTGGCGCGGGAGGCGCCAGCTTTTAAGATATTTTAAACTAAAAAGGCGCTTTCGCGGCGAAGTTATGCGAAGGCGCCTCTTTAGTTTTAGTCTTTTTTGCCCGCAGCGTGCCGCTAATATCTGTGGTCGATGACGCGCTGCGTTTTTTTCTCGCTGCGCGGGAGTTCGCCGAGCTTCTTCACGTCGGGGACGACCCGGATGCCGAGACCCGATTTGCATTCGCGCACGAGCTCTTCGGCGAGGCGCTCGGGATCCGCGCCCTCTTTCATCTCGGCCTGCACTATCATGCGGTCGCGGAGGTCTTTGTTCTCAAGGATGATGCGGTACTCGCTCGAGAAGCCGTCGATGTTCTTCAGTATCTCCTCGACCTGCGCGGGGTAGATGTTCGTGCCCTTGACTTTTATCATGTCGTCGCTGCGCCCGACGATTCTGTCGAGGCGCGGGAACGGAGAGCCGCAGGGGCATTCGCCGGGGATTATGCGCGAGATGTCGCGGGTGCGGTAACGGATGAGCGGTGCGGCTTCCTTGCGGAAGGTCGTGATGACTATCTCGCCCCGCTCGCCGTCGGGCAGCACCTTGCCTGTGACCGGGTCGATGATTTCGCAGTAGATGTAGTCGTTGAAGTAGTGCATGCCGGTGTGCTTTTCGCAGTCTATCGCGATGCCAGGGCCGTAGATTTCAGTCAGTCCGTAGATATCGAAGAACTCTATGCCGAGCGTCTCGTGGATGCGTTCGCGTATCTTGTCGCCCCAGCGCTCCGAGCCGAATATTCCGCGCTTTAGGCGGATCTGGTCTTTCATGCCGCGCTTGTCCACTTCTTCGGCTATGACGAGCGCGTAGGAGGACGTGCTGCAAAGCACGGTCGCGCCCAGGTCGCGCATGAGCTGGAGCTGGCGGTCGGTGTTGCCTGCGCCGGTCGGTATTACCATCGCGCCGAGGCGTTCCGCTCCGGCCTGAAAGCCGAGGCCAGCCGTCCAGAGTCCGAAGCCCGGCGTTATCTGCACGCGGTCTTCTGGCGTGACGCCTGCGAATTGGTAGCAGCGCTCGAACATGACGGCCCAGTCCTCGATGTCCTGCGCGCTGTAGGGCATGATGACGGGCGTTCCCGTCGTCCCGGAAGACGAGTGTACGCGGACTATTTTATCGTTCGGCACGCACTGCATGCCCATCGGGTAGGCGTCGCGCAGATCTTGCTTCGTAGTGAAGGGCAACGTCTCGAACTGCTCGCGCGTCATCATCGTGTTGACCGGCATATCCTTGAATTTCTCGCGGTACATCGGGCTTTCTTTGGCGACGCGGCGCACCTGCGCGAAACACTGGCTCATTATCGTAAGTTCGTTCATTTTTATTCTCCTTGTCTGGTCTTAGCTAAGTCTGGTCTGTTCTACATGGTTTGTACGGAACGGCGATACGCCGCAGGCGTGTTGCCTTAGCGCGCTGCTGCAGTATCACCATCGGCGCGAGGCCGCGTCTATCCCAAGCGAGAACGCCTTTTCGTTCATCGGCAGGAGCTTCGGTTTGACGCAGCGCGCTATCGCTTCGCGCACCTCTTCGGTCGTGAAGGGGAGCTTTCCCGCACCGCAGGCGGCGCCGAGGATCACGACGTTGAGCGTGCGGATGTCTCCCGCTTCGAGCGCGAGCTCCGCGCCTTTTAGGAAGAGTGTGTCTGGATAGAGCCGCTTCATCGTCTCTATGTATTCCTTTCCGATGTACGCGCCCTTGCCGAGCGCGACGTTGGTCGGGATTATCTTGTCAGTGTTGACGATGCACTTCGCCGCGCTTTTCAGCTTTGGGATCATGCGCACCGCCTCGGCCGGCTCGAAGGCAAGCAGTACGTCGCCGTGGCGCGCCGGGATTATCGGCGAGACTTCGCGCGCGTCTATGCGCAGGTGGCTTGAAACGGAGCCGCCGCGCTGCGCCATGCCTATCGTCTCTGACGTGCGGACGAAGAGTCCCTTCGCCTGCGCGGCTTCCGCGAGTATGCGCGAGGCGAGCAGAGTCCCCTGTCCGCCTACTCCGGCTATCACTATGCTGCTAAGCATGGGCTTCGCCCTCCTTGATCGCGTTGACCGGGCAGACGTTGGCGCAAAGGCCGCAGCCTGTGCAGAACGAGGAATTTATGACGGCTCGCCCTTCCGCGTCCGGCGTTATCGCGGGGCAGCCTATCTCGCGCACGCATCTGCCGCATTTTATGCATTTGTCGTTTACAAAGTGTGCCGGAGCTTTTTTCTTGACGTTCGCTATGCAGGGCGCTTCGGCTATGACCGCCGAGGGGCCTTCGTAAGCGACGGCCTCCTTCATCGCTGCGACGGATTTTTCGAAATCGAACGGGTTGACGCGCGCGACGTGTTCGACGCCGCAGGCGCGCAGGATGGTTTCTATATCGAGCGCTATGCTGTCGCCGCCGAGCGCGCGCTTCCCCGTGCCGGGGTGCGGCTGGTGGCCCGTCATCGCAGTCGTGCGGTTGTCGAGGACTATAATCGTGACGTCAGTTCCCTGGTAGACCGCGTTGATTACGCCTGGGATGCCGGTATGGAAGAAGGTCGAGTCGCCGATGAAGGCGAGGCATTTCGCACCGGGCTCGGTCAGCGCGAGCCCTTGCGCGAGCGTTATGCCCGCGCCCATGCAGAGGCAGGTGTCGACCATGTTGAGCGGCGCGGCGTTGCCGAGCGTGTAGCAGCCGATGTCGCCGCAGTATATGGCTTTTTTGCAGTCCTTCGTTGCAACCTTCGCCTCGTAGAACGAAGCGCGGTGCGGGCAGCCCGCGCAGAGGACCGGAGGGCGCACGGGAAGCTGCGGAAGTTCGGACGAGGCCTCCGCTTCGGCGGAGAGGCCGAGATATTTTGCGAGCGCCGCTTTTATGAGTTCGAAAGAATATTCGCCGTTCCACGGCATGTCGCCGCTGCGCTTGCCGAGCACGGGCACGCGGCCCGCCGCTTCGATAAGAAGCTGCTCCTCGACGACTGGGTCGAGCTCTTCGAGTACGAGCACGGAATCCGCGCCGGCGAGGAAATCGCGGGTGAGCTTCTCGGGCATCGGGTAGGGGGTGCCGACTTTGTATAACGTCGCGCCGACGCCGAGCTCGTTGAGCGCCTCCTTCGCGTAGAGGTACGATATGCCGGAGGCGGCTATCGCGCGGCGGCTGCCGGCTCCGTATTTTTCTATCCTGTTGTAGGGCATTTCGTCGAAGGCTCGCGCCATTTCGCGCTGTTTGACTTCGAGCTCGCCGTGCTTTCGGTATGAGAGGGCGGGGAAGATGCACCACTCGGGGCGGCGCTCGAAGCCGCCGGCTTCTTTGACCGGCGACGGCTCGCGCAGCTCGACCTCCGCGCTCGCGTGGCATACGCGCGTCGTCGGGCGCAGAAATACGGGAAGCTCAAATTTTTCGGAGAAGTCGAAGGCCGTCTGAATCATCTCATAGGCTTCCTCGGGCGACGACGGGTCGAAGACGGGGAGGTTCGCGTGCTTCGCGAAATTGCGCGTGTCCTGCTCTGTCTGCGACGACCACGGGCCCGGGTCGTCCGCAACGGCGACCACCATTCCGCCCTTGACGCCGATGTAGGCGAGGCTCATCAGAGGATCGGATGCGACGTTGAGGCCGACCTGCTTCATTGTGCACATCGTGCGCGCGCCGGCGTATGCCCCGCCCGCCGCGACTTCGAGCGCGGCCTTCTCGTTGACGGACCACTGTACGTCCACCCCGGCGCGATGCTCGCGCACGAGAGTCTCGATAATTTCAGTGGAAGGAGTGCCGGGATATCCGGCTGCGAGCTTGAGTCCCGCTGCGAGCGCTCCGAGCGCTATCGCCTCGTTTCCCATACAGACCTTACGGACCATGAAAATTCCCCCAAGCTTTGAAAAAGTATAAAATCATAAAAAAGACTCCGCCGCGCACGACGGAGCCTTGAATGTCTAAGCAGTCAACACACTCGTCTAATCTTGCAGCTTGTCTCGTCTTGTCTAGTCTCGCGCGAGGAAGGCTGCCCTCCCTCTTCCAGAGTAATTTATAACTGCTCGCGCCTGATGTGTCAAGCCAGGCGCTTCTCTCCGCCTGACGCTCGCGCATGGCATGCGTCAGACGGCGGAACTCGCGGCTGAAAAGCGCGACAGTCGCTGCGACTGCGATGAAGTCCGCTGCGGGCTCAGCTAAGAATATCGCGAAGACCTTATCGTCAAAAAAGTGCGGCATTATATAGATGAACGGGATGCGCAGTATTATCTTGCGCAGCAGGGCGAGGAACGATGAGGCTTTTGAGTTGCCGAGCGCGACGAATGGCATGATTACGGAGCGCGATATGCGCATATTCTCGCGCCGCAGCCTGAGCACAGTACGCCCGCCGCAGAGGAAGCGCAGCGCCCACGCAGCGCCGCGCACGCCCATCCGAAGACGAAGATAAACAGCGGGTCGAGCGCGAAGTTAAGGCTGTTCGCGACCAGGAAGAAACGCAAAGGCGCCATTGTGTCGCCCCGGCAGCGGAAGATGGAGTTCACAATGTAGGTGAACGATATGACGAGGGTCATCGGCGGCATCCACATGTTGTAAAGCCACGCCGGCTGCAGCGTCCCGGGGTCGGAAGCCCCTGGCATACGGAAGAAAGCGTTCGACTGGCCCGGGAATAAAAACGGAAGCCAGACGAGGCTCGGCACGTGGACGAAGGCAGGGCCGCGGCGCGGCGCGCCGATTCGACGTCGTTCTCGCCCGGGCGGCGGCCGACGAGCGCAGTAACGCCGCTGCCCGCACTCTCGAGTATGGCGAAGACGCCTATCTGCACTGGGAAGGCGTACGAAATCGCGACCATGCGGCTCTCTCCGAGCCATGAGATGAAAATCGTTTCGACGAGGTTGAAGAGCGTCTGGAAGAGCGCCATGCCGACAGACGGCACGAAAAAGCGCGCGCGAGCGCCGAAAGCGCATGCCCGCCGCCCAGGTCCTCCGGGCCCTTATGAAACAGTATGCTCTTCGCCCTTGCTGGAAACTTCGTCGCATTACCTTCGGGCTCCGTAAAGCGGCGAAGCCTCGGGACATTATATAATAATATCAGTAAATATACAGCCGCGCCTTGCGCGGCTGACGAAACGAATGGAGGCCTGTTCATGTATAAGACTTTCGACGAAATGATAAACTGCTGCGGCTGTCTCGGCGGCAGCAACGTAGTGGCGGCCTCTGCGGACGGCGAGACCGTCGAGGCGATAAAACTTGCCTTCGACCACGGCCTCGGCCGCGCGGTGCTCGTAGGGGACGAGGCCGTGATACGCCCGGCGATGGAGGAGTTCGGAGTGGACGGCCGAGCCTGCGTCGTACACGCCGGCACGACGGTCGAGGCGGCGCGCAAAGCCGTCGCGATAGTGCGCGAAGGCACGGGCCACACTCTGATGAAGGGGCTCGTCAACACAGAAGATTTCCTGCACGCGGTGCTCGACAAGGAGAACGGCCTGCGCACCGGGCGCATACTGAGCCACCTTGCGGTGCTCGAGATACCGGGAGAACATCATCTTTCCTTCTGCGCGGACAGCGGCTTCATCATAGCGCCGGGGCTGAAGGAGAAAAAATACATCATCGCGAACTCCCTGCGCGCGATACACGCGCTCGGCTATGAGCACGTCAACGTCGCGATTCTCGCCGCGAACGAGCGTGTCAACCCGGCCATGCCCGCGACCGTGGACGCTGCCGCGCTCGTAGAGGCGTGGCGCGCGGGCGAGTTCGACGGACTGCCATGCACCTGCACGATAGAGGGGCCGATGGCGATAGACGTGGTGGCATCGAAGGAGGCGGCGGAGCGCAAGGGCATCCGCAGCGTCATCGCCGGCAAGGTGGACCTCACGATAGTGCCGGACATTGAGTGCGGCAACGTCCACTGCAAGACTCTCGTCCACTACTGTCACGCGAAGTCGGCCGGCGTCGTCCTCGGAGCCAAAGCCCCTATAATCCTCGTATCGCGCACCGACGACTGTGAAACGAAATTCAACGCAATCGCGCTCTCGTGTCTCGTAGCGGGAGGAATGCACCGGTGCTGATATTCGCCGCCGACCCCGGCTCGACCTCGACAAAAATCGCCGTCTACGAAGACGAGCGCGTGGTATTCGAGAAAAACATCCCGTTCCCCGACGCGGAGCGCGCGCAGTACGGTTCGATACTCGCGCAGCTCCCCGCGAGGTGCGCCGCCATAACGCCCGCGCTCTGCGAAGCGGGCTTCGGATCGCGCCGGTTCGACGCCGCGGTCGGGCGCGGCGGACTGCTCGCGCCCGTCCCGTCCGGCACGTACCTCGTCAACGGCGCGATGACGGATTGGCTGGCGCGCGCGCCTCGTGGGGAGCATGCATCGAACCTGGGGCCTTTCATCGCGCTGCGCTTCGCCGATGAATCGCACGCGCCCGCCTATATCGTAGACCCCGTATCTGTAGACGAACTCTCTGCAGTCGCTCGTGTTTCGGGCGCGCCGGAGATAGAGCGCGGCAGCCTCGTCCACGCGCTCAACCAGCGCGCTATTGCGCGCAGGGCCGCTGCGTCTTTAGGCAAAAGGTACGAGGAAAGCCGCTTCGTCGTCGCGCATCTCGGCACGGGCGTAACTATAGGAGCGCACGAATACGGACGCATCGTCGACGTGACAGGCGCGAAGGCCGACGGGCCGTTCTCCGCCGAGCGCGCCGGCGGGCTGCCGGCCGACGCTCTTATCGAACTCTGCTTCAGCGGAAGATACACTGAGGAAGAGCTGCGCGTCAAGCTGCTCTCGGGCTGGGGCTTCGTCTCTTACCTGGGCACCCGCGACCTGCGAGAGATATTCGCGCTCGCGTCGCGCGACGGACGCGCGGCGCTCGTCCTCGATGCCTTCGTCTACCAGGTCGCGAAGGGAATAGGCGAGCTCGCAGCGGTGCTCGACGGCGATATCGACGCGGTGATATTGACGGGCGGAATGGCGCACTCTCAGGAGCTTGTAGCGCGCATTACTAAGAAGATAAAATTCCTGGGGCGGGTCATGGCGTTGCCTGGCGAGAACGAGCTCGAGGCTCTCGCGTTCGGCGCGCTGCGCGTTCTGCGCGGCGAGGAGCGCGCGCGGAGTTATCCGGACGGCGCATACTTGTAGAATGCGGCGCGAAGCGGCTGGAAGAAACTAAATTGTTCTCTTTTTAGATGAGACATGCTGTTGTCCTTCAAAACGCTGTGCCCATGATATAATACGTTCGGAAAGCAAAAATAATCTCAAGGGGATGATTTTAAGGTGCGTAAAAAATTTATCTCTGCGTTTGTCATGTCGCTGCTTGCGGCGGCGCTCTTCGCACTCCCGTCGTTTGCGGCCGGAAGCGGCGGACTTGCGCGCGACGTAATTCTTACGGACATGTCGGGCAAGCGGGTCTCGCTCGACAGCTTCAAAGGAAAAACCGTAGTGCTGAACTTCTGGGCGACGTGGTGTCCGCCGTGCCGCGGCGAGATGCCGGAGTTCGACGAGCTCAATAAAGAATTTCAAAAGACCGGCGAAGCGGTGCTGCTTGCCGTGAATCTCACAGACGGACGGCGCGATACGCCGGAGCGCGTCGCGGAGTTCCTCAAGGAGACGGGCTATACTATGACCGTGCTGCTCGACGAAACTCAGGAGGCGGCGTCGCTCTTCGGCGTGCGTTACATACCGGCGACCTTCGTCCTCGACAAGGACGGCAAGCTTATAGGACAGATACAGGGCGCGACGACTAAGGACGCCGTGCTGGAACTTGTGCGCGGAGAGAAGAAATAGTGGGGGGAGAGCTGCCGCTCCTTTTCCTCGAAGGGCTGCTCGCGTTCGTATCGCCCTGCATGCTGCCGATGCTGCCGGTATATCTGATGTACCTCGCGGCGGAGACGGAGCACGGCAAACGTGCGAGCGTTGTGAACACAGTCGGCTTCGTCGCCGGCTTCACGCTGCTCTTCATGGCGCTGGGCGCGACGGCTACTGCGATAGGCGCGGCGCTCGACGCGCACAGGCTTCTGCTCCAACGCGCGAGCGGCATCGTGATCCTGATCTTCGGGCTGCATTTCCTTGGAGTCTTCAAAATCGGCTTCCTCGACGTTGAAAAGAGGCTTGACGTAAGCGTCAGGCGGCGCGGCTTTATAGGCGCGCTGCTCTTCGGCGCGGCCTTCTCGCTCGGCTGGACGCCGTGCCTCGGCCCGTTCCTTGGCTCTGCGCTGATGCTCGCGGGCGCGCGCGAAACAGTCGCGGAGGGCGTGTTTTACCTCTTTGTCTTCTCGATGGGGCTCGGCCTGCCCTATATCCTCGCGGCGCTCTTTTTCACGCGCATCAAAGGAATCTTCCAATGGCTGCGCCGTCACGGCCAGACGATAAAAAAAGTCTCCGGCGCAATCCTCGCCGCAGCCGGCGCAGCGATACTCACCGACACATTCGCCTACTGGTCGGCGCTGTTCTGGTAGGCTCGAGCATAATTTAGGAAAACTGCGGCGTCCCGTGCGGAGCGCCGTTTTTTCATTCGCTGCGCTCCGGCTTTTCGCGAACGGCGCCTTCCAGCTCCGTCACGAGCATGCCCGCGATTATCAGCAGGCCCCCCGCCGCGCCCTGTAGGTGGAACTGATCCTGTCCGCTCACGACGGCGAGCACGCAGCCGAAAAGCCCTTCGAGTGAGAGGATCACGGCCGTGTGCGTCGCGCTGGTCTTTTTCTGCGCGCGGAACTGTAAATTAAAGCAAAGTATCGTGTTGCAGAGCGAGACGCAGAGCAGCGCGCCGCATATCTTGGGCGTGAAGTCCGAAATTTCCGGCAGCGGCTCGAATATCAGAGCGAGCATAGTCAGCGCGACGGAAAGCATGATGATGTGCAGCGCGACCAGCCGCGCTGGATCGACGCGCCGCGCGCAATATTCGCTTGAAATCACTTGAAGCGCGTAAAATACAGCCATCAGAAACGAGAGAAAGTCGCCGAAGTTGAACTCCATCCCCGGCGTAAAACCCATAACGAGCAGCCCGGCAGTCGTCAGTCCGGCTCCCGCGAAAAGCCGCGCAGGCGGACGCCTGCGGTAGATAATCCAGACGAAGACGGGCACGAGTATGACGTTGAGCCCGCCGATGAAAGCCTGCTTGCTCGCGGTGCTGTATACTAGCCCGAAAGTCATCGACGTAAAGACAGCCGTAAGCACCGCCGTGAGGATGAAAGAAATTTTCCAGTCGCGAGCCGTCGATGCAATTATCGTGCGGCGGAACATTATTATAAGGAAGAAAGCCGCAAGCAGCATACGCAGAGCGACAGCCCAGAGCGGCGTGAGCCCGCGCGCAAGCAGCGCCGAGAGCGGAATGCCGGCGCCCCATATCAGCGCGACTAACGCGAGCGTAAGGTCTGCCGCCAGGACGGAATTTATGCGAGAGAGGCCGCTTTTCATATCGCGCCTTGACGTTTCAGCGCGGCCGTCACTTCGCCGTCGATGCGGTCGATTTTGCGCATGAAGTAAAACGCAGAGGCGGCGCAGCAGACGCCGCAGGCGAAAAGCGCCCAGCCGGTGCTGGTGAAATCGCCGAACTTTCCGGCGAGCATGCTGCCGAAAGGCGGAATGCCGATGTTTGCGAGAGTGTAGAGCGCCATGATGCGGCTGCGGCTCTCCGGCTCCGTCATCGTCTGGAGCAGAGTGTTGCAGGCTATCGTGCAGGTGACGAGGCAGAAACCCAGGGGCGCGGCGAGCGCGACGCTGAGCCAGACGTTCCGCGAAAGCGAAAAAAGCATTACCGCTGCGCCGAAGCCGACGCATGCGCGCGTACACCACCACGAATGGCGCGCGGCGTTCCTGCGGGAGGCCATCAGCAACGAGCCGGCGAGCGCGCCCACGGCGACGCCCATCAGCAGGAAGCCGAGCGTCCGGGACGTGCCGTTAAGCACGCTCTTCGCCATCGCGGGCATCAGCGTTATGCTTGGAAAGGCGAAAAATCCAGTCGTCGTTATCAATAGAAGAAAGTACCTGTACGGCGCAAAATCGCTTGCGATATGCAGTCCGTCCATCATGTCGCGGAGCGGACGGCTGCGTCCGCCCGTTTTGCCTATCGGCGGGCGCGAGAGACGCATCTTGCTGAGCGCCCAAAGCGTGCTGAGATAGCAGAAACTGTTGGAAAAGAAGCAAAACGCTTCACCGAAGGCGTGAATGACGAAGCCGCCGATCGTCGGTCCGATCATGCGCGCGGTGTTGAAGAGCGTCGAGTTCAGCGCGACGGCGTTGCCTACGTCCTCCGTACGGTCCACCATGTACGAAACGAGCGAATAGCGCGCCGGCATCTCGAAAGCGTCGAGCAGTCCGCGCGTAAGGACGAGGGCGAGAATTATCTTATAGGTTATCAAATCAGTAAAAGTAAGAAAAGCGAAGGCGAAAGCGACGCACATGCAGCCTGTCTGCGTGCGGAAGACGAGGCGTCGGAGGTCGAGCCGCTCGATTACGGCGCCGGCGAACGGCGAAAGAAAAAAAATCGGCAACGACGCGACGAAATCCATCAGGCCGAGCGCGCTGTTTGAATCCGTGAGGCGGAAGACGAGCCAGCCTATGGCGACGCGATACATCCAGAGCCCCGTCATCGAAATCATCTGAGCCGTGAAGAAGAGACGGTAATTGCGCGAGTTCAGCGCGCGGAGCGCGTCGGGCAACTGCATTTTTAATCCACGTAAGCCGGAACGGCGAACGTGCGCCAGCCGCGGCGGAAAGATATGACGAAGCCTACTGCACGCAAACGTATCAAGATTTCTTCCACCCTCCCTGCAAAATATATTTTACATGATTTACCCGCAAATGGAGAAATTACCGGGCGCGCTTAACGCGGTTTTATAATATAATAGCCTGCGTATTAAATAACCCTAAAGGAGCGGTGACGCTAGATTGGAATCATTTGTGGCGACTTTTCAGGCGATAACTTACCAGAGTTTGGTAATGATATGTGTGGGCGGCATGCTGATGTACATGGCCGTAAAAAAAGATTTCGAACCGAACCTGCTGCTGCCTATGGGCTTCGGCACGATACTCGTAAACCTTCCGCTTTCTTCAGCGCTTGACCAGATAATCGAGGGCGGCGGCGTTGTCCACGGCGCTCTTCAGATGTTTTTCAATCTCGGCATAACGACTGAAATATTCCCGTTGCTGATACTCGTCGCGGTCGGCGCCATGTGCGACTTCACGCCGTTGCTCGCTAACCCGAAGGTCTTCCTGTTCGGCCTCACGGCGCAGGCCGGCATCTTCCTTACGATGGGTATCGCCTACTTCGTCTTCGACTACAATATATATGAAGCTGCCTCGATAGGCATCATCGGCGCCGCCGACGGCCCCACCTCGATATACGTCTCGACGCGCTTCGCGCCGAACCTGCTGGGGCCGATTTCAGTTGCTGCATATACGTATATGGCGCTTGTCCCGCTTATCCAGCCGCCGGTAATCAAGGCGCTGACGACTGAGAAAGAGCGCAAAATGCGTATGCCATATGCGCCGCGCCCCGTTTCCCAAACGAAGCTTTTCCTCTTTCCGATAGCAATAACGATTATCGGAGGACTCGTCGCTCCCGCCTCCGTAGCGCTGCTCGGGTTCGTCATGTTCGGCAACGTGCTCCGCGTCAGCGGCGTCACCGAACGCCTCTCGCAGGCCGCGCAGAACGAGATGGCGAACATCGTGACGATACTCCTCGGCTTCTCGATCTCTGCGACGATGACAGGCGAGAAGTTCGTCAACTTGGGCACGCTCGCCATCATCGGCATGGGCCTCATCGCCTTCGTCCTCGACACCGCTGGCGGCGTCATCACGGCGAAGATACTCAACCTCTTCCTGCCGAAGGACAAGAGGGTCAATCCGATGGTCGGTGCGGCCGGAATCTCCGCCTTCCCGATGTCCGCGCGCGTCATCCAGCGCCTCGGACAGCAGGCCGACCCGGGCAACCACCTTCTCATGCACGCCGTAGGCGCGAACGTCGCGGGCCAGATAGGCTCAGTCCTCGCCGGCGGCATCCTGCTCGCCTACCTCGGGTAACCTTTCTCCGCGCGCCCCGCGCGCTATGGGACGCGCGAACCTTTCTTTATAACAGGAGCTTTGATATAATGTCGCTGGATTTATCGGCGGCATTATATCTTTTTCAAAATCCGCAAATTTTATAATCGTGGGGGCAAAATATGGAACGGCGCACAAACATGGAAATGTTTCCTGACGAAGGAGAAGAACTCTCCCTCCTTGACATAATAATCGTTCTCGCTGAGCAAAAAAAGCTCATCGCGGCGGTCACGCTGCTCTTCGCGCTCGCGGGGCTCGCCTACGCCCTGCTCTTCACCAAGCCGGAGTACAAAAGCGAAATACAGATGATGACCGTCAACTCGCGCATCACCGGCGACGGCGAGCTCTCCGTCTATATCCCCGGCAACATGATAGACGCCGTCGTCTCGAGCAACTCCATGCGCGACGCGGTAATAGCGGAATTTAACCTCACGGAGACAAAGAACGGAACAGTCTCAACAGAGGCGGCTCTGCGCACGCTTGAGAAAAACGTCAAAGTCGACATGGGCAAGAACGGACTCGTCACGATATCCGTCAAATCCCCGTCGCCCGAGCAGTCGATGAAGATGGCCGACTTCTTATACAGAAGAACGGCCGAGACGCTGTTCGCGATGGGCGTCACCTCGACGATAGAGACGCGCGACACCTTCCTTGAAAAAACCATCCGCGACAAACTCCGCGAAATAGACGCCGAAGACGCCTTCGTCGACCCAAATTCGAAAATATCCTCGATACTCGAGCTCTACACGGTGCTCTCGCAGTACAACGAAAACCAGCGCATAAAAGACAAGAGCCCGATGGTGCTCCAGCTCGTCTCCCCGGCCTCCATGCCCGACGAAAAAGAACCGCAGGGCCGCGGCAAAATAGTCGTCCTCGCGACGCTCCTCGGCTTCTTCTGCGCCGTAGCCGCCGCCTTCCTCCGCCACTTCTGGACCGCCCCCGGCGACCCCGAAACCGCGGAGAAGAAAAATTATCTGAGAAAGCTCCTGGGCCTCAAGACGAAGGCTTAGCCGCAAACACGAAAATAAGAGATGCGTTTGCATGTACCGTAAAATACTCCAGATGTTGACTTGGCTTGGAATGCGCAACCGCCGCGTTGTGCTGGTGGATCTCTGCTGTATTCTTCTCGCCGTATTCATAGGTTACTCGATGCGCTTCTCATATTTCTTCCTGAGCCTCGACTACGGTGGCAGTTGGGCGTTCACGTGCGCGACTTTTTCAACCATTGTACTTGCAGCGCTCTTTATCGGCAAAATCTACACGGTTGTTTGGCCGCGCGCGAGCATCGAAGAATATACGCGCTTCGCGCAGTGGTACTGCATAGGCGTCGCCGTGTTCGTCATTTTTAACTACTTCATGCGGATAGACAATGTGCCGCGCTCGTCGTTCCTCATATCCGTATTGCTGGCGCTGATATTCATGACAGGAATACGCGCAGCATGGCGTCTCGGGACGGTTAGCCGCCGCAGACACGGGGCGGTGAACCACAGGGCGCTCATCGTCGGCGCCGGGGAGGCCGGGACGCTTATTGCGCGCGACTTGTTGCGCAGCCAGTCGGCTCTCGAAGCGGTCGGGTTCATAGACGATGCCCCGAACCTACGCGGCATGACGGTCGCCTCGCTCAAGGTGCTCGGCGCTAAGAACGACATTTCGTCCGTCATAAAACGCTGCGCGGTAGATACTGTGCTGATCGCCATGCCATCTGCGACTGGCGCGCAGATACGCGAATATGTCGACATACTCAATCGGGAAAAGGTCGCGGTGCGTGTGCTGCCGAGCTTCGTTTCCCTTGCCGATGGGCACGTAAGCGTCAGCCGCCTCCGCTCCGTCAGCCTTGAAGACCTGCTGCGCCGCGACCCGATAAAACTGGATAACGGAAACATCTCTGCCGTCATCAAAGGCAAAACAGTCATGGTCACAGGCGCCGGCGGCTCGATAGGCTCAGAGATATGCCGCCAGGTGCTCGCTCGCAGTCCTAAGGAGCTAATTGCGCTCGGTCATGGCGAGCAGTCAATATACCTGTTGCTCGAATCTCTGAACGACTCGGGCAACACGATACCGGTCGTCCCGGTCATAGCCGACGTCGCCGACGAGAAGACGATGGCTATGCTTTTCGAAAGACACCGCCCGCAGGTCATCTTCCACGCGGGGGCGCACAAGCACGTGCCGCTCATGGAGGACAACCCGCGCGAGGCGCTGCGCGTCAACGCTTTTGGAACGTGGAACATCGCGACTCTCGCCGGAAAATACGGAGTTGAGCGTTTCGTCATGATCTCGACCGACAAGGCGGTCCATCCGACCAGCGTCATGGGGGCGACTAAACGCGCCGCTGAGCGCCTGCTGCTCTCCGTCCAGGGGGAATTTCCTGAAACGAAGTATATGGCGGTGCGCTTCGGCAACGTCCTCGGCAGCCGCGGCAGCGTCGTGCCGAAGTTCGAACGCCAGATAGCGGCGGGCGGGCCCGTCACAGTCACGCACCCAGATATGAAGCGTTATTTTATGCTCATACCAGAGGCCGTCAGCTTAGTCCTGCAGGCTGGTACGATGGGGGCGGGCGGCGAGCTCTTCGTCCTCGACATGGGAGCGCCAGTAAAAATATCCGAGATGGCTGAAACGTTAATTCGCCTTCACGGCTATGAACCTTACAAAGACATCGATATACAGTGCAGTGGGATACGCCCCGGCGAAAAGCTCTACGAGGAGCTCTTCTACGACCCGAGCCATGTGGACGCAACAGCCCACGCAAAAATTTTCAAAACTAAGCTGACGCCGGAAGCCGTCTGCATTCTTCCGCAGGTCGAAGAAATCCTCCGCAAGGCCGAATCCGGAGAACTTGAAGGAGCGGCGCTGCGTGAAACTATACTCGGACTTGGAGTTGAATCCTGCCAGTCTCCGTCTGCATCGTAAGGCCGCAGTCTTAAATCAAAATCGATTGTTTCTTGTATTTCCGCCCGGAATCGCCATCGCCTGCTTCGACTGAGGCTGGTTGTTTTCGTAGGTTTTGCGGTAGATTGTCGGCACTTTGTTGAGGCGGAAGTTAATGTCGCTGATGTCGTCGAAGGCGGTTAGGTTCGGCGCGTCCGTGGTCAGTGCCGGGCAAATTTCGCTTTTGCGCAGAATTTCATAGACTCGCAGCCCGACTTCCCAGCAGTCGCCTAAGTCGTATGCGAAAAAGCGCCCGGTCGCGCCGGCCTCCGGCAGTATATTGCGCAGTCTTTCTTCTGCGCGTCGAGAATCTCAGGCTCTTTGACTTCGGGAAGGTTGGGAAAGGCCGCACTGAGATTGAATTTGTCTCAGGCGTGGAGCTCAATGCGCCAGTTGTCGCCGTCGCGGCGCTTCCGTCGCACTGGAAGCGCCGCCATATCTTCAGCGAATAACCGCAGCTCCGCGTAAGCCCCGTAAACCGTCCTTACAGGTATTTTTGTTTCACTGCTTCTATCATTGTACGCTTGCTTCAGAATATCATCTTATCGCTGCTGAAACGGCCGCGCAGGCCGCGCCTATCCGCTCCCTCGCGCCGAGGCACGAGAGGTATAGACTCTGCGCATTCGGCAGGAAAGACGGAAGGCCGCGGATTATAGGGTAGGCCTGGCGCGGCGGGGCGATTGGGTAGAGCGTCGCGCCTGGCATGAATTGCCGGGCGAAGCGCATCGCGCGCGGAAGGTGGAAGGCGTTGGTGATTACGGCGACGTGCTGCATGTTTCGGGCGCGGAGCACGGCGGCGCTGTACTTCATGTTCTCGGCGGTGGTGCGCGACTGTTCCTCCAAAATTATCTCGCCGCTCCAGCCCATTGCGCGCGCAGCGTCGCTCAGCGCTGCGGCCTCGGAGCGGTCGTTGTCGCCGAAGACGTCGCCGCCGGAGAGGACGAGCACGGCGTTTCCTTCACGCATGGAGGCGAACGTCACGGCGACGTAGAGGCGCTCGAGCGCGAGAGGCGAGGGCTGCGCGGAGGAACCTGTATCGTCGTATGACGAGCCGCCTGCGAGGACGAGGAAAGCCGCAGATTCGCCGTCCGGCGGAAGCTTCGTCTCGTATCTTGCTTCGAGCGGGCCGGTTATTAAGAGCGCGCCTGCCGGCGTGCTCATGGCGTATAGCGCGGCGGCCAGAACGCAAAGCGCCCCTGCGAGGAAGGGCTTGAGCGGCCTGCGCATCGCAAGCGCTGCGATGACGAGTATCGCGACTATGAAGCAGCCTGGGGGGGCGACGAGCGAACCTGCGAATTTATATAATAAAAACATCCAATCTCTCTTCCGAAGCAAAATCCAAAACTGAGCGTATCTTATATTATACTTGTTCTTTTGGTGTCAAGCTGGATATAAGTTATCAAAAAGCCCCGGCTGTATGAGCCAGGGCTGACGTTTCGCTATTTTTCGCTTTATATGTCCAGATTCTTGACTTCTTTGCCGAATTCTTCTATAAATTTGCGGCGCGGCTCCACAACGTCGCCCATGAGGATGCCGAATAGCTCGTCGGCTTCGACGGCGTCCTGCACCTCGACGCGGTTGATGACGCGGTGCTCCGGGTTCATCGTCGTCTCCCAGAGCTGCTCCGGGTTCATCTCGCCGAGGCCTTTGTAGCGCTGTACGTCGGCCTTTTTGCCGTTCGCCTTTTCCTGCGCCTCTTTCATCTCTTTGTCGGAGAAGCAGTAGGTTATCTCCTTGCCGCACTGAACGCGGTAGAGCGGCGGCTGCGCGACGTAGAGGTAGCCTTTTTCGATTATCTGCGGCATGTAGCGGAAGAAGAGCGTCAGCAGCAGCGTCCTGATGTGCGCTCCGTCCACGTCGGCATCGGCCATGATGAATATTTTGTGGTAGCGCAGCTTGTCTTCGTTGAACTCGTCGCCGACGCCGCAGCCGAGCGCGAGGATGATGTTGCGTATCGTCTCGCTGCTCAGGATTTTTTCGAGGCGCGCTTTTTCGACGTTGAGTATCTTTCCGCGCAGCGGCAGGATGGCCTGGAATTCGCGGTTGCGCCCCTGCTTGGCGCTGCCGCCCGCGGAGTCTCCCTCGACGATGTATATTTCGCAGTCGGCGGGGTTGCGGTTGGAACAGTCGGCGAGCTTGCCGGGGAGCGAGAGGCTGCTCATGACGGACTTGCGGCGCACGAGATCCTTTGCCTTCTTCGCGGCTTCGCGTGCCTGGCGCGCGCGCAGCGCGCTTTCGACTATCGGCTTGAGTATTTCGGGGCGTTCATCCAGCGCGTTTTTTAAGCCTTCGTAGACGAGCGAGTCGACTATGCCCTTCACGTCGTTGTTGCCGAGCTTGGTCTTTGTCTGACCTTCGAACTGCGGCTCCATGACCTTGACGGAGATGACGGCTGTGAGCCCTTCCTTGAGGTCGTCTCCCGTGAGGTTCGCGTCCTTGTCCTTGAGCAGCTTCTGTTTACGCGCCTCGTCGTTGACGGCGCGCGTTACGGCGCTGCGGAAGCCCGCGACGTGCGTGCCGCCCTCGACGGTGTTGATGAGGTTGACGAAGCCGAAGAGACGTTCGATATATGTATCGTTGTACTGGATCGCGACTTCGAGCTGCGTTTTATCTTTCTCGCCGCGGATTACGACTGGCTCTTTGAAGAGCGCTTCCTTGCCTTTGTTGAGATACTCGACGAAAGAGCCTATGCCGCCGGGGTAGTGGTAGATCTTCTTTTCCGGTTTTTCCGGGCGCTGATCCTCGAAGTTTATCGTTACGTGCGAGTTGAGAAAGGCGAGCTCTCGGAGTCTTTGCTTCAGAATGTCGGACTGAAATTCCGTCGTCGAGAAAATTTCCCCGTCGGGCATGAATTGCACGCGTGTGCCGCGAAGCGTCGTATCGCCGACGACTTCGAGCTTCGTGACGGGGTTTCCGCGCTCGTAGCGCTGGCGGTACTCCTTGCCGTCGCGCCATATCGTCAGCTCAAGCCATGCTGACAGCGCGTTGACGACGGAGATGCCGACGCCGTGGAGACCGCCTGATATCGCGTAGGCGCTTTTGTCGAATTTGCCCCCCGCGTGCAGCACCGTGAGGACTACCTCGGCGGCCGGGCGTCCCGACTCGTGCATGCCCGTCGGTATACCGCGGCCGTTGTCGATGACGCTGACGCTGCCGTCCTTGTGTATCGTTACGCTGATAGTGTTGCAAAAACCGGCCAGGGATTCGTCTATAGAGTTGTCCACAACCTCATAGACCAGGTGGTGCAGCCCGCGCTGTCCCTGATCGCCGATGTACATGCCTGGGCGTTTACGGACCGCTTCGAGCCCTTCGAGTACGTGTATGTCTTTTTCGTTGTAGTCGGAGACGTGTTCGCCGTTCTGCGGATTTACCGGAAGTTCCATGTCTGCCATCTATGAATTGCTCCTTTTGCGCAAATCTTCTTTCATAAGCGCGGCGTCAGCCGCCCACCGCGCGCTGAACTCCGCCCCGCGCTTTGCGAGGATTCGCGGTGTGAATGAGGTCAGTTCTTTTCCGCCGTTTCGTTTGAGAATAACCGTCGCGCCGTCTTCCCTGTATATCGCAACGGCGTTTTCGAGACAGAGGACGTTTTCGCCCTCCAGAGGAATGAACATTCGCATAGTCCCCCAATCAGCTATAATTATATCATGCGGTCAAGCGGTCGTGTAACCGCGCTCAGTTTGTGAAGGGCGGCGATTCAATGGGGCTTTTGTATATTCTTTCCAATTCGCCGGGCGAGGTCTCTGGATGGATGGGACCGGTGACCCGCGCAGTCGCTGCGCTGCGTCCGGGGCAGCGAGCCGCGGCCGTGACTCTGCCGTGCCCGTACGCGAGCGGGCGCGAGGGGGCGCACGCTCGCACGATGCCTGGCGTCGAGCGCGTGATGAACTTCCGCGAAGCGATGCGCTCGGCGAAAGAGCCGGGGCGCTCGCTCGTGCTCCAGCTCGGCGGCGACCCGATGTACGGCTGGGCGCTCTCCGCGAGGCTACGCGTCCCTTGGATGATGTACACGGCGCGCCCGCGCTGGCGCGGAAAGGTTGCGCGCTACTTCATCCCCGACGGCGCGGCGCGCGCGCGGTTTGAGCGCGCGAAGATCCCGCAGGAGCGCTATACCGTCGTCGGCAACCTGATACTCGACAGCGTCGAACTTCCCGACGCCGCGGCGCTCTCCGCCGCACGCGAACGCTATGGCGGCGGCTGCGGGAACATAATAGCTTTCATGCCGGGCAGCCGCCCGTTCGAATACGAGCTGGGCTTCGGCTTTTACTGCGAGTGCGCGGCGCTCGTGCGTGCGCGTTATGCGGACTGGCAGGCTGTGCTTCCCGTCGCGCCGACTGTATCCGAGGAAATTTTACGCGCAGGGCTGGAGAAGACCGGCCTCGCATGGCGCGGCGACGAGCGCGTGGAAGAGATAATCTTGCGCGACGGAAGCCGCGTCCCGCTCGTGCGGGAGGGGCAGTACGCGGCGATAGCCGCGTCGTCGCTCGCCGTCGCCTTTCCAGGCACGAACAACCTGCAAATAGCTTCGCTCGGCGTGCCGCTGCTGATGATCGCGCCGCTCAACCAGGCGCACAACATCCCGCTCGACGGCCTGCCCGGCGCTCTGCCGCGCGAAGGAGCCGCCGCCGTCGCGATAAAGAAAAAACTCGTCCATTGGTACAACGCTAAAAAGGAATACGTCTCGCTGCCGAACATGCTCGCGGGGCGCGCGCTGCTGCCCGAGCGCCGCGAGCTGATGACGCCCGAGAGCGCCTGCCGCTACATCGCCGAGCTGATAGAGTCGCCGGAGCGTCGCCGCAGGATAGCCGAGGACTACGCCGCGCTCGACCTGCGCCGCGGGGCCTCCGAGCGCATAGCGCGCAAGATATGCGAATATTTCGATGGAGAATAAAATTTTTACCGAATGAAAGGAGGCGGCGAGATATGAAACGCGGACTTGGCTGCGCGCCACGCAGTGTATGACGGAACGTCCTGCGCGGATCGGATTATCGTTCTGTTCAGCCTTGCGTTTTTGACAAAATAAAAACGCAAAGGAGAATATAAATGAAATATACGAAGATCGACATGAACGAGCGGGACAGGGGCAGGCTGTTTGAAGCCTGCATCCAAAGAATGCGCGTCGTCATGAGCATGACCGCCGACGTAAACGCCGAGCCGCTGCTTAAATTCACGAAAGCGAACGGCCTCAAGTTCTACCCAGCGATGATTTGGCCGTCTCGAAAACCGTCAACGCGCGCGACGAATTCAAGTACGGCTGGACGAGCGCGGAGAGCCGATAAAATGGAACGTCGTCTCGCCATCATATGCAGAATTCCACAAAGGCGACGAAAAATGCACGAAAACCATCACGGAATATTCCGACGACCTTTTTGATTTTCACGCGAGATTCCTGAAAGACAGAGAAAAATACAAAAACAGCCGAGGCTTCGTCGCAGATCGGCCGCCGAATTTCTTTGACGTATCGTGTCTTCCGCGGCTGCGCTGCCGCAGCTTCGACATGCACGTCTTCGACGACGGAAAATTTCTTGCGCCAGTTGTGTTGTAACGCGGGGGAAGTACAAGCGCGATGGAGGAAGATGTCTCATGCCGCTCACGATGAACAATCACCACGCGGCAGCCGACGGGGTTCATCTCGCTCGGTTCTTTATTGAATTGCAGACGTTGATAGATTCGATCTGTAGTATGTAGAAGCGTAGATGAGCGGGCGCGCCGTCCCGCGCGCGAAAAACAGCGGCGCGTCCCGAAGGTCTGGGCGCGCCGCCGCTGCGTTTTGTTTTCGACTCTTTATTTTTTCAGCACTTTCGCTATAACGTCCATGCCTTTGCCGACGAGGCAGAGATCCGCCTGGCTGCCCATGTGGCCGACGCGGAAGACGCGCCCCGCGAGCGGGCCGTAGCTTCCGCCGACGGCGAGCCCTTCTGCGCGCAGCGCCGCGTCGAACTCCTTCCACGTCCAGCCGTCTGGGATCATGAGCGCCGTGACGGTCGGCGAGCAGAGCGCTTCGTCCGCGGCGTAGAGCTCGAGCCCCAATTCCTTCGCGCGCGCGCGGCAGCAGGCCGCCGCCTCTGCGTGGCGTTTGAAAGCGTTCTCCGCACCTTCGGCGAAGAAATGTCTAAGCGCGAGGTTGAGCGCCGCGTTCGCGTGCCAGTTGTGCGTGTAGGGCATATATCTGTCGGCGACGGCGCTCTTCCACGGCAGCATCGCGTCGTAGCCGGGGTAGTTTACTTCGGAGGCGCGTTCCCATGCGCGCGTGCTGACCGTTATCATGCTGAGGTCGGGCAGTATTGAGAGGCACTTCTGACTTCCCATGAGGCCGATGTCTATGTGCCAGTCGTCGACGCGCACGTCCGCGCCGCACGCGCTCGCGACAAAGTCGACGATGAAGAGCGCGCCGCTCTCTGCGACCGCGGGCGCGATTTCAGAGATCGGGTTCAGCAGGCCGCTCGGCGTCTCGCAGTGTACGGCGGTGACGACGTCGGGGCCGAACTCCGCAATCTTCGCGCGCAGCGCCTCCGCGCTTACGAAGGCGCCGTCGGGCGCTTCAAGGTATTCGGCGCGCGCTCCCATAGCCTCCGCCATCTCGCCGAAGCCGTGGCCGAATATGCCGTTCGAGACTGCGAGGACTTTGTCGCCGGGCTTTATGACACTCTTCATCGCGCCCCACAGCGCGAGCATCCCTTCGCCGGAGCCTATGATTACGTCGTTCCGCGTGTGGAGAATTTTCTTCAGCAGGTTCTGATTCTCAGCGAGGAGTTCGAAAAATTCCTCTTCGAGGTCGCTGCTGCCGTAGTCCGTCATGTAGGCTTCGCGGTACTCCGCCGGCACCGAGGTCGGCCCCGGGACGAGCGGTATTTTGTAGGTTTTCATTGCTTTCGCTCCTTCGGCGTCTCGCGCGCGGCGGGACGCATATCGTGTATATAGAAAAAGCGCCGGGACGTTGCACTCCGGCACTTCGTTGTTGGGTTTATTTTTCTATGAATTTTTTCTAAGCGAGCGATGCAAGGTGCTGCTGCACGGCGGCCTTGACTCTGTTGCCGTCGGCCCGGCCTTTGACGGCGGCCATTACTTTTCCCATCACCTTGCCCATGTCCTTCGGCCCATTGGCTCCCGCCTCTCCGGCGATTTTCGCCACAAGCTGCGCGATCTCCTCGTCGGACATCTGCGCGGGCTGGTAGGACTCGAGAACCCTTGCCTCTGCGAGCTCGCGCTCTGCGCGGTCGTCAGCCCCGCCGCTCTTGTACATCTCAGCGGCTTCGACTCGCTGCTTTATAAGGCGGCGTACGAGGACGAGGACATCTTCGTCCGTCAGATCCTTATCTTTGCCCTTCTCTACCCGCATAAGCTGTATCGAGGATTTGAGCATACGGAGGACGGAAAGCCTCAGCTCGTCTTTATTCTTCATAGCGGCGACCAAGTCGCTCTGCACTCTAACCGCAAGGTCGGACATTAATAATCAGACCTCCTGCCTCTGTTTCGTGCCATCTCGGCCTTCTTACGTTTCTTGATTTCGCTGGGTTTTTCGTAATGTTCATGCTTCTTTGCTTCGCGAAGCACGCCCACCTTCCGGATCTCTCTTTTAAAACGCTTGAGGGCATCTTCTATCGACTCATTGTCGCGTCTAGTTACGGTGGTCATCAACATTCCCCCCTTTCGTTCAGCTGGGGATCAACACCTAAGCGAAATATCTGAGCGTATCCGCCCGATGTCTATCTCTGCGAATATTACATCTGCATATTATGGGGGGTACATCAAGGTTTTGTCAATAATCACAAACGCGACAATTCAGCTCAGCGGCGCGCCTCCAAAAATTTTTCCGCGTCGCCGAGTCCGCGGAAGCCGCGGCGTATAAGGCCGTTCTCTATAATCAGCTCCGCGTAGCTCACGCCGCGCGCTTCAAGCTCCGCTATGTGCGCGCCGAGCAGGCGCAGCGTCTTATCGGAATATGTCAGAAGTTCGCCGATCTGGTATGTCGCTATCGACGTTTCGCCCTCGCCGCCATCGCCGCTGTGCAGCGGGCGCGCATGCGACGCGACGAGCGGATAGCGCGCGGCGAACGCTTCGTTCTGCGGTGCGAGCTTTTCTGCGATCGCGCTGGCGAGCGAGAGTTTTTCTTCTGAGACCGGCGGAAGCTGCGCGGCGAGCGCGCGGTTTTCCTCCGGTGCGTCGATGCACATCATGTAGCCGTACTTCTCTGCGAGCGGGTTGCGCCCCGCCTGGCGCGCCGCCGTCAAATCGGCGCGCCAGCTTTCAAGCGCCGCTTCGTTCCACGCCTCGTACTGGCTTCCGCGCATCGCCCGGAATGTTCTGAAATCGTCCTGGCACGGCGCGCGTCCGCCTTCGTTCTGCACCTTGTCGAAAAACGCCCATTCAAGCGCGATTATCTCGTTTATCAGTTCTTCCATAATCATCCCGCCGTTACGCTGAGTTTTCGCAGGTATTCGTTTTTTATGCGGCGCGTGGTCTCGACGGCCTGCGCGACGAGGAACGGGTCGTCTGACGACGTGAGCCCCTGCGCCGCAAGTTCCGCGCGCACGCGCGCGCATATCGATTCTATCAGGTTTTCGCGTTCCGCGTCCGGTTCGCAGAGCTCCGAGATTTCGCGCGCCGCTTCCGAAAGTTTCGGCAGCTCCGAGGCGCTGCGCCAAAGCCACTTGTAGTATGGCGCGTAGCGATGATTCAGCAGATGGAGCGCGGAGAGCGCGGCCTTCGTAAATTCGGCGAGCGTAAGCGAAGCCGCAACCGCGTCGCTGCGCTTCGCCGTCCGCGGGTAGTTGTACTGTCCAGCCTGCGCCATGGTAAAGAGGCGCGCGGCCAGCTTTTTGAGCCGGACTTCTTCCGGGTAGCAGGGGAGCAGCGCTTCGCGCACGCGCGTGAACTCGCCCAGAGGGTCGTCGAATACAGCGCCGCTTGTCGCGGCGGCGAGCGCGTGCTCGGGTACGCGCAGCCACGCGGCCTCGCTTTCGGGGATTCCGCGGCAGCCTGTGAAGCGCGCGTAGAAATCCCCTATTCGCGCGACGCCGACGCGGCCCGCGCTCTGCGGCGCGGCTCTGCGGCGGAAGCCCATAAATTCGGATGGCAGCTCCGCGTAGAAGCGGCGCAGCTCTTCGCCGGATTCCGCGTAATCTTCGTCTGTGAGCCAGAGGCAGAAGCCTGGACCGAAATCGTGGTCGCGCGAAATTTCGTCGTCGAAGCCGAGGCACTCGGAGCCTTCGCCGGCGAGCCCTGCGGCTATGCGTTCAGCGCGCGCGCCAAACCGCCGCCGCAGCTCTTCGCGCGCGCAGCGGCGGTAATATTCGCGGCAGAGTTCGAGCCCGTTCATCGCGAGCTGCGCGCCGCGCCGACAGCGGAGTCTGTGAGCTCGCGGTACTTCGCCGCTTCGTCAGCCATGCCCGCGGCTTCGAAGCACTTCGCGCAGCTGCGGCAGGCCGCGGCGTAGTTCGCGGTGCGCCCGAAGACGCGCTCTACGGCCTCCGCGCTCTTCGCGAAATATTCCGCGGCGCGCGCGTATTCGCCGCGCATATATTCAAGCTGCCCGCGGCACGAGAGCGCGCTCGCGGCGTGCGGGTCGCCGGGGGCTGCGGCGTATATCTCTTCGGCGCGTTCCAGCAGCTTTTCCGCCTCGCCGGTATTTTTTTGCGCGAGCAGGCAGAAAGCCATGTTCGTGCAGCAGGTCGCGATTTCTGTCGCATCGTCGGCTGGCGAGAGCAGCGCGAGAGAACGGCGGAAATATTCCAGAGCCTCGCCGGCGCGCCCCGCGCGTATAAGGGCCTGCGCCATGTTGTTGTAGAGGCTGGCGAATCGATAGTCGTTCGGCTCTATAGTTTTGCCGTAGATTTCAGCGACGCGCGCGTAGAGCGCTAGAGCTTCGCCGGTTTGGCGAAAGGCCGTTTTTGCGGTCGCGTAATTTAAGAGCGCCGTCGCGTATTCGCCGCTTTCGGCGAGGCCGAGCGATTCGAGCAGGAAAAGCGCGCGCTCCGCCGAGGCGAAGCTTTTCTCCTGTTCGCCGAAGACGCGCCAGTATCCAGTCAGCTCGCCGCGCAGCGACGCCTCGGCCGCCGCGTCGTCCTCGCTGGACGCTACGTCCGCGGCCTCGGATAAAAATTCTCCCGCCTCGCGCCTTTGTCCCGCCGCGAGCATCGCGTCGTACTCGGCGAGAATTTTCGACACTTCCACAGAAAATCCCCCTTTCGCCTAAATTACAGATATTTCTTCGGAGAATCCCGCGCGCGGCGTCTCCGCGGCGAAGAGCGTCTCGTCCGCGTAACGCGCCGGAGTCAGCTTCAGCTCTTCGTTCACGAGCGCGCCGCAGGCCGGGGCTTCGGCGCGTATGTAGTTGCGCGTCAGGCCGCGCGCCGCGCCGTTTTTGATTTCTTCGGCGAGTATCGTTATTTCATGCCCGAGCCAGCGCGAGCAGAACTTTTCGTGGAGTTCCGCCGCCGTTTCGAGCGCCTCTGCGGTCCTCTCTTTGAGCTCCGCTTCAGGAACGGGCGGCATCGCAGCCGCTTTCGTCCCTCCGCGCGGCGAGTAGGGAAAGACGTGTATTTTGCCGAACTCCACGGATTTTATGAAGTCGATGCTGTTTTTGAAAGCCGCGCGGCTCTCGGTCGGAAAGCCTATCATCAGGTCGGTGCTTATATGCAGCCCGCCGCCGAGCGCGGCGCGCGCCAGTTCCGCTATTTTTGCGAATTCGTCGGGCGCGTAGCCGCGCCTCATGTCGGCGAGCACGCCTGCGTCGCCGGACTGGAGCGGCATGTGCAGGTGCTCGCAGAAGGCCGGAGTCTCGGCGAGCGCGGAGAGCAGCGCGCCATTGACCGCGAAAGGCTCTATCGAGCCGAAGCGCAGCCTCCGGAGCTTCGGCAGTGCGCCTATGCGCCGCACGAGTTCCGGAAGGTTTTCGTAAAGGCCGAGATGTATGCCGGTCAGCACGATTTCCGGACAGCCGGACTCCGTTATGCGCCGCGCCTCCTCGACGGCCTCGTCCAGCGGACGCGAGACCGGCCTGCCGCGCACGAACGGGACTATGCAGTATGCGCAGCAGTGCGCGCAGCCGTCCTGCACCTTTAGGAAGGCGCGCGTGTGCAGCCGCGGCCTGTCGAGCGAGAGCGCGTCCCAGCTTTCGTCGGTCATGATTTTTTCGTTGATTTCGCAGAAGCGCGGCGCGCCAGCGAGCCGTTCCGCGATCAGCCGCGGCAGCGTATATTTGCGCCTGTTGCCTATCGCGACGTCGAGGCCGAGCTCCTCAGTCTCGCGCGCAGTCATTTTCTGCGTGCCGCATCCGCATGCCGCGACGACCGCGTTCGGATGCTCGCGCCTCGCGCGGCGGATGAGCTTGCGGCATTTGCGGTCGGCGACGGCTGTTATCGCGCAGGTGACTATCACGACGACGTCCGGCGATTCGTCGTCCTTCCTCGCGCCGCGCGCTTCGAGCGCAGCGGCTATCGCCTCGCCCTCGTACTGGTTCGTGCGGCAGCCCTGTATCTGGATTGAAAATTTTTTGTCTGAAAGGATGTCCGTCATGTCTTTAATAAACGCGCGTCGCCCCGTCGTCGACGGAACGGCGCGCCCTGTCTTAGGATTTTTGCGGCGCATACGCGCCGGTTATATTTCGCGTATCTTTCCCATCGCTTTGAACAGCTCCCGCATCGACCCGGCGAGCAGTTTCTGGCGTTCGCTGAATATTTTCTCGTACTTCGCCGCGTTCTTCGCGTCCGGCTCGAAGCGCCCGCGGAAGGTTATCCACTCGCGCATCGTCTCGCGGATGTCTGAGACGTCGCCGACCGCGTAGGCCGCGACCGCGGCGTCCGCCATAAGGCCGCCCTCGCTGCGCGCCGGGATGTTGTAGGCGCCGCGCAGGATGTCGGCCTTGATCTGAGTCCAGAGGGGGCTCTTGCTGCCGCCCTCGGTGCCGATTATCTTGTCGAGCGGGATTCCGCATTCGCGGTATATTTTAATCATCTGCGCGTATTCAAAGGCTATCGCCTCAAGTATCGCGCGCCACATCGAGGCGCGGTCAGCGGAGCCGAAGAGCCCGGCAAAAACGCCGCAGGCCCCCGGCGTGTCCGGTCCTGCGCCCTGTAGGTACGGATAGAAGAGCAGGCCGTTCGCTCCCGCGGGAACGTTTGCCGCGAGTTCGTCCATCTCGGCGTAGAAGAGCGGGTCGCCTGCGCGTCCGACGACGCGGTCGCGGAACCAGCGCAACGAAAGGCCGCCCGCGCGTATCATACTCCAGTAGAAATAGGAATCTTCGAGAGTCCCCGTCGCGAACATCATGCCGGGCGCGTTCGTGATTCGTTCGTCCGGCTCGTCGACCGCGACTGCGAATATCGAGGCGGTGCCTGCCACGTCGGTCGCGAGTCCGGCTTCGAGCAGCCCGGAGGCGAGAGCCGACTGCATCGTGTCGCCCGCGCCGGCCGCTATCGGTATGCCGGCTCGCAGCCCCATCTTCGCCGCCTCCTCGGGGCATAGGAAGCCGACGATGTGCCACGGTTTCACGATCTGCGGAAGAATATCCATCGGAATGCCGAGCTCGTCCATCTGTCTGCGCGACCATTTGCGCTCGCGCGCGTCGTAGCCGATGAGCCAGCCGGACATCGTAGCCCAGTCGAGGAACGCTTCGTCGGCGCGCAGCCCCGCAAGTGTGCCGAGGACGAACGGGCCGTTGTTGACGACCTTGACGGCCTTCTCGCGGAAACCGGCGTAGTGGTTGAGGAACCAGCGCAGGATAAGCGGAGGCATGAACTCGTCCACTATCGCGTTCGCGCTCTCCTTGACCCACACCGGTTTCGCATGTGCGCGCACGTATGCGGCCTCGCACGCGGCGCGGTTGTCGAGATAGGAGACGAACGGGGTGACGGGCCGCCACTCTTCATCAATGCCGACTATGCCGCAGATGATCCCGCTTGCCGTTATAGAGCGTATCTCGGCTGGGTTGACGCCTGACTTCGATATGCACTCGCGCACGCCCTCGCGCACATTCTCGACGAAGCCGTTCGCGTCCATCTCAGCCCAGCCGGGCTTGGGATAGGAAATTTTATTCTCGCGGTAGGCTTCGGCGACGCGCGTCGCGTCCAGCGAATAAATCGCCGTCTTCGTCCCCATCGTGCCGCAGTCGAAGACGACGTAATACCGTCCCATGATTTACTCCTCGCGCGGCTTCAGCAGCGCGCGCATGTCGATCAGGCTCCAATCCTGCACGCCTGGAAGCTTGAACCAGAGCTCGTAGCGCTCCGGCACGACGACGAGCTGGTAGACGGTCATGTCCGTAGTCGCGCCGAGGTCCTCGATGCGCGTGTCCATGATGTCCTTCATGACCTTGTCGTTGATTGTGCCTTTGAAGTGCTTCGCGAGCGTCAGAAGGTTCTGGCGGCGCGTGCGCGTCATCCAGAAGCGTTTATCGTCGGGGCGCGGAAGCCCCCACGAGAACTCCGTGAAGTGATTCGTAAGCACAGTAAGGCCGAGGCGCGAATGCGACTCGCGGCGCTTGACCTCGAAGACGGGCCACTCGAAGCAGCGCGCCGTCTGCCCGTCGGCGACTCCGACGAGGTAGGCGAAGTTCGCCTTAGTCGTCTTGAAGAAACTCTCGATTTCGTCGAGCGTCGAGGCTTCGAGCAGGAAGCTGAAAAGCTCGGCGACTGCTGGCACCCGGCTGTCGTACCAGAGAGCGCCGCCCGAGGGCATACCGTTGTTAAGTTCGAGGAAGATTCCCTTCTCGTTCATGCCGTTGACGACGTAGATCTCGCCTGCGTAGCCGATCGTCGCGACAGAGAGCGAGCCGTCGCCGGGGTGGAAGCAGGCGAGCACGAGGTCGTCGTCAAGCTCGCGGAACCACGGCAGGTAGTCGTAGTTGCGCCCGTAGACGAGCGGGCCGTCCGAGTAGTCGCCCCAGACGGCGATGCCCGAACACTGCTGCGACTCGAGCGACTGCGTTGCTATGGCCTCGATGGCGTTCACCGCCTTGAGTTCGTCGAGAGAGAGCCCAGAGGTCTCGCTCATGCCGCGTATCAGCGACTTGAATTTATAAGGATAGTTCGCGAAGAACTTGGAGGCGGTCAGCGCAAGCTCCTCCGCGTTCTCCGCCGCGGGGGCCAACCGCCCGACGCCGCGCTCGTAAATATCGCGCAGCTCGTCGGCCATCAGCGCGCCGTACTGGCGTCCCATCTCGCGCCACGTGCCGCTGAGCTCTATAATGCTGAGCTTGCCGTTCTTAGTTTTCGAGCCTTTTTCAAAAGTGTCCATGAATCAGCCTCCCATCATCGCCGGTCGTGCTATTATTATACAATGGTGTCGTTCTTAGAGAATACACGTTTTGAAAAATACTGGGAGGCGCGCGCATGGGCGATAGCATCAACGCTGCGGAGATAAAAAAAATCCTTGAGGACAACGAGGAGCGGCTGCGGCGCTACGTCTCGCTGCTCGTCAAGGCGAACGAACTCGCCCGGCTCACCGGCCCGTCCGACGAGGAGACGCTCTGGCGCGAGCACGTGGCCGACTGCGCCTCAGCCGTGCCGCTGCTGCCCGAGCGCGGCGCGGTCATAGACGTAGGCACGGGCGGCGGCCTTCCTGGAATCGTATGGGCGGTCTGCCGCCCCGGGCTGAATGTGACGCTTCTAGACAGCATAACGCGCAAGTGCGCGCTCGTCGATAAAATAGCCGCGGCTATGGGGCTTGCTAACGTCTCCGTCGTCTGCTCCCGCTCCGAGGATTACGCGAAAAAGCAATGCGAGAAGTTCGACGCGGCGGCGGCGCGCGCTGTGTGCGCGGCCGCCGTGCTCGCGGAATATCTGACGCCGTTCGTGAAGCGCGGCGGACGTCTGCTCGCCTTCAAAGGGCCGAAGGCCGCCGAAGAGCTCGCGCCCGCGGAGGGGAAATGGAAGTCGCTCGGCCTCTCCGAGCCGCGGCTCGTAAGCTACGCGCTCGAGGATATGGAACGGTGCGTCGTCGTATGGGATAAGGCCGCGCCGACGCCGAAGGGAATCCCGCGCCGTCCCGGCATGGCGGAGAAATTCCCGTGGCATCTCGCGAACGCGAAGAAGAAATGAAAAAATTCGCGGCGCGCGAATACATGTGCGCCGCGTGAAATTCACGAAAGCGCGGCGAACTCACGCCGCCGGTATAAAACGCACGAAAAAGCTCCCGCGGAAGCGGGAGCGATTTTTTTATCTTCGCGCGCTTGCGGCGCGCGCCGTTATTCGTCGAATATCGAGACGATTTCGCCGTCGAGGATGCGGTTCGTGTTCTTCACCGCGCAGAAGTTGCCGCACATGCTGCACGTGTCTTCCTTCTCCGGCTTCGACGACGCGCGGTAGCTGCGCGCCTTCTCCGGATCCATCGCGAGCTCGAACATTTTGTTCCAGTCGAGGCGCTTGCGCGCTTCGCTCATCTTGTAGTCCCACTCGGCCGCGCCGGGCACGCCCTTCGCTATGTCCGCCGCGTGCGCCGCGATCCGCGCCGCGATAATTCCTTCCTTTACGTCGTCCACGTCGGGCAGGCGCAGATGTTCGGCGGGCGTCACGTAGCAGAGGAACGCCGCGCCGCACGACGCCGCGATCGCGCCGCCTATCGCCGAGGTGATGTGGTCGTAGCCGGGCGCGACGTCGGTGACTATCGGGCCGAGCACGTAGAACGGCGCTCCGTGGCAGAGAGTCTTTTCAATCTCCATGTTCGCCGCGATTTGATTGAGCGGCATATGCCCCGGCCCTTCAATCATGACCTGCACGTCGCGCGCCCACGCGCGCTTCGTCAGTTCGCCGAGCGTTATCAGCTCGCCTATCTGCGGCGCGTCGGTCGCGTCGGCTATGCAGCCGGGGCGGCAGGCGTCGCCGAGGCTCAGAGTCACGTCGTACTCGCGGCAGATTTCAAGAATTTCGTCGAAGCGCTCGAAGAAAGGATTTTCCTTACCGGTCATCTCCGTCCACGCGAACATTATCGAGCCGCCGCGCGAAACGATGTTCGTGAGGCGCTTGTTGCGCTTGAACTTCGCGGCGTTGTCTCGGTTGAGGCCGCAGTGTATCGTCATAAAGTCAACGCCGTCTTCCGCGTGCATGCGCACGATGTCTATCCATTCGTCTGTCGTTATCTGCGCGAGCGGCTTGTGGTAGTAGACGACCGCGTCGTATATCGGCACGGTGCCGATCATCGCGGGACAATTCTCTGTGAGGTAACGGCGGAATTTGCGCGTGTCGCCGAATGAGCTGAGATCCATTATCGCTTCCGCGCCCATGTCGACGGCGCTCTTCACCTTCGCGAACTCCATCTCCATGTCCGTCATGTCGCGCGAGGTGCCGAGGTTAACGTTTATCTTCGTCTTGAGCGCCGCGCCGACCGCGCTCGGCGATATGCTCTTGTGCAGCTTGTTGCACGGGATTATCGCGCGTCCCTCCGCCATCTGACGCATGAGCTCTGCGGGGGCGATCCCTTCTTTTGCCGCGGCGGCCTCCATCTCCTTAGTGATTACGGAATTTCTCGCCGCCTCCATCTGCGTTGCGTAAGCCATAGCGTTCACTCTCTTTCGCAAAAAATAAGCGGGGAACGCCTGCACGGGCGCTCTCCGCTAAAAGACAGCCTCAGCCAAATCTTCCTACGGCGGCATTACCCGCGTCAGGTTCAAGGGTCGAAGCTGCGCGCTTCCTCTCAGCCCGTAGTCCGGGCTCCCCCGCTTGCCTGCGCCTATTAGAGCATCGGAGCGCGGCTTTGTCAACACGCGCGCGTGCGCGGCGCGACGAAAAATTTTCACACACCGTTCGCGTTTGGTAGTAGAATAAAAGTCAAGTGCCTTTATACAATTCCCGCAGCGGGGAGAGGAGTTTATAAAAATGGACATCGCAGAAGAGATACGCAATTTCCGGGCTGAGGGTATAAGCGCGGAGGGAGTCGCGAAACTCGCTGAGGCTGCGCGGCGCGCGCGCATGTGGGCCGTCGTCGCGACGTCGGCGGCTAATAGCGGCCATCCGGCCGGCGCGCTGTCTTCGATGGATATATATATCACGCTGCTCGGCGCGGCGAACGTCTCGCCGGAGCTCGCCGACTCGCTTGAGCGCGACCGCATCGTCGTGAGCCACGGCCACACCTCAGCCGGCTTCTACGCCGCGCTCGCCGAGTACGGATTCTTTGACGCGAAGGAGATGGCGGCGAACTTCCGCCGCGCCGGCAGCCCGTACCAGGGACATGTCGAGCGCGACGTTCCCGGTGTGGACTGGGGGACTGGCAACCTCGGGCAGGGGCTCTCGGCCGGCGTCGGCTTCGCGCTCGCGGCCCGCGCCCGCGGCTCGAAGGCGCGCACATGGGTCGTCATGGGCGACGGCGAGCAGGTCAAAGGACAGATAGCGGAGGCGCGCCGCATAGCCGTAAAGGAAAAACTGTCCAGCCTCGCGGCGATCGTCGACTGGAACGATATACAGATCAGCGGACGGCTTGAAGATGTTATGCCGGTCGACATCCGAGCGCTCTGGGCCGCAGACGGCTGGAAGGTGATCGAGTGCTGCGGTCACGACTACGCGGAGCTCTATAGGGCGATGAAGGAGGCCGCGGCCTCTGACGTTCCGGCGGTCGTCCTCTGTCATACGACGATGGGCAAAGGAGTCTCCTTTATGGAGAATACGCCTGATTACCACGGGAAAGCGGCCTCCGGCGACAAGCTCGAGACCGCGCTTAGAGAACTCGGCGGGAATATGGAAATATTCAACGCCGTTCTCGAAGCGCGCAAGGGACCGCTGCCGAAGGGGCGCTGCGTGAAACACGAAGCCGCGCATCTCGACCAAGGCACGCCGCGCACATACACGAAGGAAGACAAGAAAGACAACCGCGGGGCATTCGGCAAGGCGCTCGCAGAAGTCGGCGAGCTCAACCACGGAAAGGCCGACGCAACGCCGATACTCGTCTTCGACTGCGACCTCGCCGGTTCCGTCAAGGTTGACGGCTTCGCTAAGGCCTGCCCCGACGAATTTATAGAGGCTGGCATACAGGAACACTCTACGGCTGCCGCGGCGGGAGCCGCATCGTCTGCCGGAGTAGTAGCGGTGTGGGCCGACTTCGGCGTATTCGCGAGCGATGAGGTCTACAACCAGCAGAGGCTCAACGATATCAACCGCGCCGGCATCAAGACGGTTCTTACGCATACCGGACTCGACGTAGGCGAGGACGGCATGACGCACCAGTGCATCGACTACGTCGGACTCTTCCGCAACACATTCGGCTGGCGCGTCGTCGTGCCCGCAGACCCGAACCAGACCGACAGGGCGACGCGCTGGATGCTGGCGCAGCCCGGCAACGTATGCCTCGCGATGGGACGCAGCACGCTGCCTACCGTACTTAAAGAGAACGGCGAGCCGTTCTTCGGCGGCGATTACGAATTCCGCGACGGCGTTATAGACGTGCTGCGCGACGGCAAGGACGTGACAATACTCACGATGGGACACCTCGCGGGCCGCGCCGTCGAAGCCGCCGAGTCCCTCGCGAAGGAAGGGATCAGCGCGAAGGTGCTCCACTGCGCGACGCCGCTCTCGATGGACGCTGAAAAATTAATCGAGCTTGTAGGCCCGACGCCGCTGCTCACAGCCGAGGACCATCACGCGGACACCGGCATCGGCTCGATAGCCGCGCTCGCCTTCGCGCGCGCCGGCAAAGCCGTCAAAATCAAGAACCTCGGCGTGACGCGCTACGGCTTCTCTGGGCCGAACAAGGAAGTGCTCGCCGACATGGGCCTCTGCGCCGAGGGCATAGCGGCTGCGGTGAAGGAACTTCTCAATGATTAAAGAAGGCGATTTAGTTTTTATCTGGAATCCGAAAAAGGGCGACAGCTTCCTCATCAAGGTTCAGCCTGGACAGTCGCAGGGGACGCACTTTGGACAGATAAAGCATTCCGAAATTATGGAGCACAGCTACGGCGAGGGAATCCGCACTCCTAAGGGGCAGGTCTACTACCTTCTGCGCCCGACGCTCGGCGAGTTCACGCGCCGCATAAAACGCCAGACGCAGATAGTCTTCCCGAAAGAGGCAGGTTTTATCATCGAGCACCTGAACATCTTCCCAGGCTGCACAGTCGTAGAATGCGGCACCGGTTCGGGCAGCCTGTGCTGCACTTTCGCGCACTTCGTAGGCGACGCGGGAAAGGTGTGCACCTACGACCGCCGCGAAGAATTCTCCGCGCTCGCCAAAAAGAACGCAGAGAAGTGGGGCGTCGCGCACCGCATTGAATTCAACGTGCGCCCGCTCGACGAGGGCTTCAGGGAACGCGACGCCGACGCCGTCTTCCTAGACGTGCCAACGCCGTGGGAATATATCGACAAGGCCTACGAGGCGCTAGCGCCGGGCTGCCACCTCGGCATACTTGTGCCGACGACGAACCAGATTTCCGACACGCTCCGCGCGCTCCAGGAATTCAACTTCGCCGACGTACAGGTAGTTGAAATAATGCTTCGCTACTTCAAGACGGAGCCGAACCGTATACGCCCCGAGGATATGATGATAGGCCACACCGGCTATCTTATCTTCGGCGTGAAGACTCTGCCTCTTCCAGAAATCGAGGAGCCGGATGAGAACGCGGAGGATCTGGCCGAGGCCGCGGCTGAGTGCGCGGAAGGGGCGGCTGAGCCGGAAGGTACGGAAGCGCCAGAAAGCGGCGAAGCGGAGCATAAAGAAGAGCCGAAGACCGTTGTCTAGGAAACGGCTGCTGCTCCATATCTGCTGTGCGCCCGACGCTACGATTCCGTGGCCCGAGCTCATCTCCGAGGATTTCGAGACGGCGGGATACTTTTACGGCGGGAACATCCACCCGGCGGAGGAGTACGAGCGCAGGCTCGAAGCGGTGCGCGCGCTGGCTGCGGAGACGCGCGGCGAACTCGTCGCCCCGTCATACGAGACTGGCGAATGGTTCGCCGCAGTGCGCGGCCTTGAAGATGAGCCGGAGCGAGGCGCGCGCTGCGCCGTATGCTTCCGCGTTCAGCTCGAAGCGGCGGCGGCCTTCGCCGCGGCGAACGGCTTCACGCATTTCTGCACGACGCTGACGATAAGCCCGCACAAGGACGCGGCGCTCATCAACGTGGCCGGCGCGGAGGCCGCGGCGCGCAGCGGCCTCGAATGGGTGGAGCGCGTATGGCGCAAACGCGACGGCTTCAAACGTTCGGTGGCCGAGAGCAAACGGCTCGGATTATACAGACAGAATTACTGCGGCTGCATATTCTCGATGAGAAATGCGCCCGTTACAGAGGTGAAATAAAAATGGCGGAAGAATACAAACTGCCCGCCGGCAAGCTGCCGCCCGAGGCGCTCAGGCGCAGCGTGCTATCGTTCGTCGGAGCGCACAGGCCAGAGGTCCTCATCGGCCCCGGCGTCGGAGAGGACGCCTCGGTCATACGCTGGCCCGACGGAAAATATCTCGTCTTCTCATCCGACCCGATAGTCGGCGCGGACAAGGGCGCGGGCCGCCTGCTCGTCAGAATAAATTCCAACGACATAGCGTCGAAGGGCGGCGACCCCGCATATCTCGCCGTCACGCTGATACTTCCGCCCGCATTCGGAGAAGAGGGCGCTCGGCGTATAATGGGCGAAATCGACGAAGAGTGCCGCGCGCAGGGCATTGCCGTCGCTGGGGGGCACACCGAGTTCAACGACCGCTACGACCGCCCCGTCGTCATGGGCGCGCTCATCGGCACGGCGGACAAGGTCATGCGCGCGTCGGACATCTCCGAGGGCGATCTGCTCATCGTAACGAAGCATATCGGCATCGAGGGAATGTCCATACTCGCGCTCGACCGCCCCGAGCTCTTGGAACCTTTCATGACGCGCGAAGAAATCGCGGAAATTGTATCGTGGGCTGACGAGACCTCCGTTCTCGCCGAGTCGCGCGCGGTGCGCAAGTATGCGAAATTCATGCACGACCCGACCGAGGGAGGATTCCTCGGCGGCCTCGACGAAATCTCCCAGCTCTGCGGACGGCGCGCTGAACTTTGGCGCGACGCGCTGCCCGTGCATCCGCTCACGAAGCGCGCGGCGGAGCGTCTCAGCTTCGACCCGCTCAAACTCATAGCCTCGGGCAGCCTGCTTGCGATAGTCCCCGAAGATAGGGCCGCGGAGGCTCAGGTTTCGCTCCGCGATGCGGGCTTCGACTCGGTCGTCGCGGGGCGCATGGGCGGTCCGCTCACGGAAAAGCTCCCCGAACCGGCGGAAGAGCTCTGGCGTCTGCTTAAGCTGGGCAAAGAATGAGCGCGGAATATATTTTAAGCCGCGCGGCGCGGCTGCGCGAAGAGATGCGCGAATGCGGCGCGCAAGCCTACGTCGTCGTCAACGACGAAGATTCCAACTGGGAGAGCCTGTTCTACTTAAGCGGCTTCCGAGGCACGGCTGGGGCGATAATCGTCTACGACGGCGCGGAGCCGGAGCTCTTCCTCGACGGGCGCTACGCGGAGGCGGGGCGCGCGCAGTCTCCCTATAAAGTTACCGAACAGAAAGAAAGCCTTGCCGGAGACGTGCGGGCTAGCCTGCGCGCCCACGGCGCGGAGGAAATTTTGTGTGAGGCGCGCAAGACGTCGCACGAGAACTGGCTGCGCCTCGCGGACGGCTTCGAACGCTGGCGCGACGGCGGCGCGATAATGGAGAAACTGCGCCGCACGAAAGACGCGGAAGAAATTTCGTCAATAAAAAAGGCCGCGGAGATAGGCGCGCGCGCCTTCCTCGAAGCGCTCGACTCGGCGCGCGCAGGCATGACGGAGAAGGAGTTTGAGTCGCTGCTCAACTACCGCATAAGCTCGGCTGGCGGCGGCGCAGGCTTTGACATGATCGTCGCCTCGGGCGCGCGCGGCGCGATGCCGCACGGGCGCGCGACGGAAAAGCCCATGGAGCGCGGCGAATGTGTCACTGTCGACTACGGCGCGCGGTGGAACGGCTACCTCTGCGACATCACGCGCAACTTTTCGATAGGCGCGCCGAGCGACGAAGCGTGCGCGCTTCACGCGCTGGTAGAGCGCGCGCACGAAGCGGGGACCGCGGGACTGAAAGCAGGAGCCTCGGGCAGGGCGATGCATGAAGCCGCGGCGCGCGTCTTCGCCTCTGAGGGCGTAGGGGAATTTTTCACGCACAGCCTCGGCCACAGCTTCGGCCTCGAAGTCCACGAAGCTCCGGTTCTATCGCGGCGGCGCGATGACACGCTCGCAGCGGGCGATGTCGTGACCGTGGAACCTGGCCTATACTTCGAGGGCTCGCGCGGCATGAGGCTCGAAGACGACTATCTCGTAACGGCTGACGGAGCGGAGCGGCTCACCGCCGGCCTCGCGCAGGAGCTTTTTGTCGTTTCAAAATAATTTCAAAGTGCTATAATGAATGCGTTGGATTTGGCACTGCCAGAGAAGCCCAAAAAAGGAGAGAAAGTCGCATGAAGAAGTATGTCTGCACAGTTTGCGGTTACGTCTACGACCCCGAGATAGGCGATCCCGATTCCGGCATCGCTGCCGGCACTGCCTTTGAAGACATCCCCGACGGATGGGTCTGCCCCGTCTGCGGAGTCGGCAAGGAAATGTTCGAAGCTCAGTAAACGAGAAAAAGCAATAAAAGACATCCCGCCCTACGAAGGGGCGGGATTTTTTGGTGTCTGCGCGCGCCTTCCTGTATCCGCTACAGCAGTTCTTCTCTGATCTCGGCGGCTCTCGCGTGGGCTATGAGCCCCTCGCCCCTCGCCATCCTGGACGCAAGCGGCGCCGCCTCTTTCAGCGCGGCGCTCCCATAGCGCTGGAATGTGCAGACTTTCAGGAACGTCCCGGCCCATACGCCTCCCGTGTAGCGCGAAGCGCGGAGCGTCGGCAGCGTGTGGTTCGTCCCAGAGACGTAGTCGCCGAACACCTCCCCGGTCTCCTGTCCGATGAACATTGAACCGAAATTCCTGAGCTTTGGAAGGACGCTTTCGTCTTCGGCGATTACTTCGAGATGTTCCGGCGCGTATTCGTTGGCGATGTCAACAGCCTCGTCGAGGCTCTCCGCCAATATGACCTCGCCGTTCGCCTCCCATGACGCGGATGCGACAGACGCGGTCTCAAGCACGGCGAGCTGCGCCCGCACTTCGTCCATGACGCGCGCTCCAAGTTCGCGGCTCGTCGTCACGAGGACGCACTTCGCCAAACGGTCGTGCTCGGCCTGAGCGAGGATGTCGGCCGCCAGGATGCGCGGGTCCGCGCCTCCGTCGGCTATTATCAGCACTTCGCTGGGGCCTGCGACGAAATCTATACCCACCTGCCCGAAACACTGCCTTTTCGCCTCCGCCACGTACTGATTGCCCGGGCCTACGATCATGTCCACCGCTTTGATTTGCGGAGTGCCGTAGGAGAAAGCAGCGACGCCGTGCGCCCCTCCTACGGCGTATATCTCGTTGGCCCCCGCGACGTCCATGGCTACGAGCGTTTTGTAATGTATTGACTCCGTCCCCGCGACGGCCGGCGAGCACGCTGCGACGCGCTTTACCCCCGCGGCTTTTGCGGGGATTATCAGCATAAGCGCCGTTGAGAAGAGCGGATACGACCCGCCTGGGACGTAACAGCCGCACGACTCTACCGGAATCACGCGGTGCCCGAGTCTGGAGCCGTCTATGAGCGTAACGCCGTCCAGTCCTTTCAGACATTCGCGCTGCGCTTCCGCGAAACGGCGGATGTTGGAGGCCGCGCGCTTCATGTCGTCCAGTTCCCGCTCTGTTATCCTGGAGTAAGCCTCCCGTATCTCGTCCTGCGTAACTCGCAGAGACCTGCGAGCGTTGCCGTCAAAGCGCATGTTGTAGTCGATGAGCGCCCCGTCCTTCTCCTCGCGCACGCGGCGTATTATCTCGGCTACCGATGCGGACAGCTCAGATATTTCGCTTGCTGCGCGCGGCGCGGCTTTTTTCAAATATTCCATTTTTATGATGACCTCCTGTGCCGACATCGCGGGTGCCGTGCGGTGCGGGCGTGCGGCAGATTACATAGGCGCGCCTTCGGCGCGCGCTCTAAGCGAGAACGTCCGCGACAGTCTTCGCGGCCAGCGCGTTCTCCTCCGGCGTCCCTATCGATATGCGTATGACCCGCTCTCCGCGAAGCGCGAGGCTTCGCACGGCGATGCCGTTTTCATCGAACGCGCGGAGAAATTTTTCGTATGCATCGCCCGGCAGAAGAAGGACGAAATTCGCGCGCGTCGGCACGAACTTCACGCCGTATTCGCGGAGCGCCATGCACAGCTTCTCTCGTTCCTCCGTTATGGAGCGGCGCGCGGCGTCGTAAAATTCCTTCTCGTCGAGCGCGGCGCACGCGCCGGCTTCGGCTATCGACGTGACGCAGTAGGGCTCGCGCACCCTGTAGAGGCTGCCGAGCAGGCCGGGATGCGCTGCCGCCCATCCGACGCGCAGCCCCGCGAGCGCGAAAAGTTTGGAGAACGTGCGGCAGATTATGAGATTTGGAAAATCCTTGAGCAGGGAGAAAGAGGCCGTTTCATCTTCGCCCGTGAAGTCAAAATACGCTTCGTCGAGGACTACGACGGTATGCGCCGGGATTTTCTCCAGCATACGCCGCATGCAGCAGGCTTCGGAGAACGTGCCCGTCGGGTTGTTGGGATTGCAGAAGAAAAGCATCTTCGTCCGCGGCCCGGCCGCGGCGGCGAAACTCTCAGGCTCCTGGACGAATCCCTCTCCGAGCGCGACTTTTTTAACGGACGCGCCTGCGATCAGAGCGGTGCTTTCGTAGACTCCGAAGGTGCATTCTCCGCACACTACCTCGTCGCCGCAGTTGAGGAAGGCGCGCCCGAGCATCGTGAAGAGGCCGTCCAGCCCGTTGGAAGTTATTATTTGCTCCGGCGCGAGCGCAAAACGCCTCGCAAGTTTTTCGCGCAGGGCCGCGCTGTCTCCGTCCGGGTACCTGCCGCCGTCAGCAAGAGCCTTCTTCATCGCGTCGATCACCGCGGGCGGCGGGCCGAAATTGTTCTCGTTGGCTGAAAGCCGTACCTTGGACTCGTTTATCGTCGGCGCGTCGTACGGCTCGACCAGCCGTACCGAAGGACGGGCGAGCGAGAGAAAAAAATCTTCCATCCCGTGCATTTCCATACTCCCCTTTGCCAAACCATATAGCGCCGCCGCCGTCATAAACATCCTGACGCCCGCTTAAACGCCGGTTCTTCGGCCCGTTTGCGTCGCGTATTTGCCAAAGCGGCGGACGGGTGCTATTATATAGCCCGTTTATAAAATTATCAAGCTATCGATTCATCAGGGTAAATTGATAGCATATGATGAGGAGCGTATACGATGAACAGAAATCCTAAAGGGTGCAGCAACATAGGCGGGGCCGTCGCCTTCAACATGGAATACTGCCGCGGCGCGGCGATGCATTTTTTCTCCCTTTACGGATACCATCCGTTCAGCCCGGCGGAATTTCAGCTGGTGGAGGATGTGTGGAGCAAACTTGCGCCGGCGCGCGCCAGGAGGCTCATACCGCTGATGTCTCCGCTAGGCGAAGCGTGCGTGCTGCGCGGAGACCTGACGCTCTCCGCCGTGGCGTACCTCGGAAGCCACCATACGCGCAGCGAAAGGCCGCTGCGGCTTTCCTATGCCGACAGGGTCTTTGCGGTGCCGCAGCCGCCGAAATATAACATCGAAGAAAACCAGGTCGGCGTGGAGCTGATAGGCTGCGAAGAAGACGGGGCGGACACTGAAACGGCGTCGCTGCTCCTTCGCACGCTCGACCTGCTCGGGATAGAGAGGTCGGCGCTCGTAATAGGCGACGTTTCTGTGCTTGCTGCGCTGTTCGACGGGCTTCCTGACAGATGCGTTGCGAAGCTGGCAGAGGCGTTGCAGGACAGGTGCTATACGAGATACGGCGCGCTTCTCGACGGACTGTCCCTTCCGGAAGAGAGGGCGCGGCTGTTGAGGAGCCTTCCTTCGCTGAAGGGGGGCACTTCCGTGATCGGCGAGTCAATGGCTCTTTTCAAAGAGGCGGGCGCGCCCGAGTTGTGCGAAGCCGTGATGCCGCTTAAACGTCTCTGCGGTACTCTCGAACAGCTTGGCTACGCCGAACGTCTGCGCGTCGATCTCTGTTTCGCGCGCGACCTCGGTTACTACAGCGGCCCGGTGTACAACGCCTATTCTATACCGGACGGAGCGCTTCTCGGCGGGGGCGGGCGTTACGACGGGCTGCTTGCTAATGAAGGAATAGAAGGACAGGCTGCCGGGTTCGCGCTCAACCTCAAGGAGCTTGCGGAACACTGCCCGGCCTACGCGCCGGTTTCCGCGATTATGCTGTGGAGCGGCGGGCGCGCTGGCGCCGAAATTTTAAGATATGCGGACGCGCTTTCCAAAAAGGGCGCTGCGTTTGAGTTAAGCTGGACTGCCGTCGAAGAGGAATCGCTCTCCACGGCGAAGCTGCGCGGCTACAGATGGTGGGTGGACCTAGGGGCGTGCAGGGCTGTGTGCCTGCCCGACGGGCGTTCGGTCTCCCTGAAAGAATTTGAACGGGAGGCGCTGTCATGCTGACGTTCGCACTGCCGACAGGGCGTTCTCTGGGATGCTGCATTGAAATTTTAGAGCGTGCCGGGCTCCCTGTCGCCAATCTGAAAGGCGCGGGGCGCAACCTCGTCATAGAAGAAGGGGCGTTCCGCTATCTGCTGTCCAAGCCTTCTGACGTTCCCGCCATGGTCTATTACGGCGCGGCGGACTTGGCAATTGTAGGCAACGACGTGATAGAAGAGTCGAAGATAGAGCTCGCGGAACTGCTTGACACCGGAATGGGGCGCTGCGTGATGGCGGTGGCCGGACCGGAGGAAACAGCCGGGAGATTTGAAGGCCACGTCTCTAGGCTTATGGGGCTCAAGGTAGCGACTAAATACACGAATCTCGCCGAGAGGACTTTCGCCGAATGGGGCGTTCAGATAAAACTGTTGAAGCTCAACGGTTCGGTCGAGCTTGCGCCGGCGCTCGGGTTGGCGGACTGCATATTCGACGTCGTACAGACAGGCGGCACTCTCAAGGCCAACGGCCTGCGGGTGATAAGGGAAACTCTGCCCGTCTCCCTGCGCCTCGTCGCGGGAGTGTCGTCGATGCAGCTGAGGTGGAGCGGGCTGTGGGGAGTCGTTCAAGCTATAAAATCTACGCTGGAGGCGTAACGGTATGGATGTCAAGATCGAAAGGAAGACGAACGAAACGGAGATAGAGCTGACGCTGTACGGCTCCGTGGGAGACCGCCGCTTTGACATAGGCTGCGGCTTTCTCTCTCACATGCTGGATCTGATGTGTCATCGCGCCGGGCTTGGAATTTGCCTGAAGGCGAGCGGCGACGTAGAGGTGGATTACCACCACCTGACCGAGGATGTGGGCATAGCTGTAGGACAGGCGCTTCGCAGGCTGGCGGCGTCGGCCCCGATACGCCGTTACGGCTTCGTCCTGCTGCCGATGGACGGTTCTCTCGCCCGCGTCGCGCTCGACTTCAGCGCGCGCGGACGGCTGTGGTGGAGCGGTTCCTTCCCGTCGCATAAATGCGGCGACTTCGACATGGAGCTGGTGCCGGAATTTTTCTCCGGCTTTGCGCGCGAGGCCGGGCTTACGCTTCATATAGCAATACTTGAGGCCGACAACTCGCACCACGCCGCGGAGGCTGTATTCAAGGGCGTCGGGCTCTCCTTGGCCGACGCGCTGTCTCCTGCTCGCAGTGAGCCGAGTACGAAAGGGTTATGGCTGTGAAGATATTTCCGGCGATAGACCTCTATGAAGGCAATGTCGTCAGGCTGGCGCAGGGCGATTATTCGCGTATGCGGCGTTACGATGTGTCTCCGTCGGACGCTGCGAAGCGTTTCATAGACGCAGGGTGCAGACAAATACATGTAGTGGATCTGGAGGGCGCAAAGGCCGGAGAGCCGAGACATCTCGGCGTGCTTTCAGAGCTCGCCGGGCTCGGTTTATTCGTGCAGTACGGCGGCGGGCTGCGCTCGGCGGATTCGGTCGCGGCGGCTCTCGACGCAGGCGCAGGGCGCGTTACGGCCGGGAGCATTATATTCAAGGATGTCGAGAAAGCCGCAGATTTAAGCGCGCGCTTCGGCGAACGAATAATGGCCGCGGTGGACGTAAAAAACGGAAAGGTCGTCCACTCTGGCTGGCTCTCTGAGACTGGGCTCTCTGCCCGCGCGGCGGTGGAGAAGCTATCGTCCGTCGGCTTCTCGTCTTTTCTGGTGACGCGGACCGAGTTCGACGGCATGATGAACGGGACCGACGCTGCGTGGTACGCCTCGTTCACGGCTCCCGGACGTTTCATAGCCGCCGCCGGCGGCGTGACTAGCCTGCGGGATATACTTGCGCTGTCCGAGGCCGGAGTCGACGCGGCGGTCATCGGGAAGAGTTTATACGAAGGCGGCGTCACGCTTAAAGAGGCGATGAACGCGTGCCTATGATCCGCAAAGAGGGTAGACGTGATGAAGATTGATATTTCTTGCGTGAAGTTCGACGAGCGCGGGCTCGTCCCGGTTGTGGTACAGGATGCGGTCACGGCTGAGGTGCTGATGACGGCGTGGGCCAACGCCGAAGCTCTTGAGAAAACGGCGGAGCTTGGAGAACTCGTTTTCTGGAGCCGCTCGCGGGGAGAATTGTGGCACAAGGGCGAGACCAGCGGAAACAGGATGCTTCTGCGCGAACTCCGCTGCGACTGTGACGGCGACACACTCCTCGCGCTTGTGGAGCCGCTCGGCCCGGCCTGTCATACGGGAGAGAGAAGCTGCTTTTTCCACAGAATTTATGGCGCAGATTCAGACGAGTGCAGTTTTCTGGGAAGGCTGTGGCGTTATCTCAACGTGCGGAAGAACGACTCTCCCGAGGTCAGCTACACGGCGCGCCTGCTTGGAGCCGGCCCTTCGCGCGTCGCGCAGAAGGTCGGGGAAGAAGGAGTTGAGACCGCGCTCGCATGCGCCCTCGGCGATAAAGCGGCATTCCGGTACGAAGCGGCGGATCTTCTCTATCACCTGCTCGTCGCATGTATTTCCGCAGACGTCGCTTTGAACGATATACTCCGCGAGCTTGCTTCGCGCCACAATGGGGACGGGAAAAAATGATCGCGGTAGCGGATTACGGCGCGGGCAACCTTATGAGCGTGACCAACGCGTTGCGGAGCCTCGGTGCCGAGAGCTTGCGCGCTTCGTCGCCGGATGAAATACTTGCGGCCGGTGCGGTGATACTTCCGGGCGTCGGCGAGTTCGGGAGCGCCGCTGCAGAGCTTGAACGCCGCGGGCTGAAAGAGGCGCTGTGCGCAGCAGTCGGCCGTGGAACGCCTCTGCTGGGGATATGCCTCGGTATGCAACTTCTGTTTGAGTCAAGCGAAGAAAGCCTGGGTGCCGCAGGACTGTCCGTCCTACCGGGACGCTCCCGCCTGCTCCGCGGAGGCGCAGTGCTGAAAATACCCCACGTCGGGTGGAATACGATAAGCCTGACGAAGAAGAGCCGTCTCCTGGCTGGGATCCCGGAAGAATCTTATATGTATTTCGTACATTCGTTCTATGTCGAGGCGGCAGTACGCCGGGATGTGAGCGCCGTCACCTGCTACGGGACGGCGTTCGACTCGGCCGTGGAACGCGGAAACGTCTTCGGCTGCCAGTTCCACCCGGAGAAGAGCGGCGTGGCTGGGCTTACAATATTGAAAAATTTTATCGCGATCGCCGAGGGAGCGTAAGGCCGTATGTTTGCGAAAAGGATAATACCTTGTCTCGATATAAAAGACGGGAGAGTGGTCAAAGGGGTGAACTTCGTCGGGCTGCGCGACGCAGGCGACCCGGTGGAATGCGCGAAAGCCTATGAAAAGACTGGGGCCGATGAAATAGTATTTCTTGACATCACGGCTACCAGCGATAGAAGAAAGACAGTGGCCGGCCTGGTGCGCAGCGTCGCGTCCGAAGTGTTCGTCCCTATCACCGTCGGCGGCGGCATCGGCGGTATCGCGGACATACGCGAAATACTGCGCGCCGGAGCCGACAAGGTTTCGCTCAACTCCGCCGCGGTGAGAAATCCAGGCCTGATTTCCCAAGCGGCTAAAGCCTTCGGCAGCCAGTGCGTCGTTGTAGCTATCGACGCGAAGCGCAAAGGCGACGGCTACTGGGAGGTATATACGGAGGGAGGGCGCCAGGCGGAACACATGGATGCGCGATGCTGGGCGTTGCAAGCGGAACGCTTGGGCGCAGGTGAAATACTGCTTACGAGTATGGACAGGGACGGCACCAAATCCGGTTATGATCTCGAACTCACCGCGTCGATCGGCGGCGCTGTGAACATCCCTGTTATAGCTTCCGGCGGAGCGGGGGAATACGCCCACTTTTACGACGCTTTGACGCAGGGTAAGGCCGACGCCGTACTTGCCGCGTCTTTATTCCATTTTAACGAAATCCCCATCCCGGAGTTGAAAGACTATCTTGCGAAGCGAGGAATCGCAGTGCGCCGGTAAAACAGTAAAACGTCCTGCGACGCAGGGCGCTGGCGCAGAACAAGCCTCCTGTTCGCGGAGCAGGGGGGAACCGGAGGTGCGGACAATTATTTTACAGAGTCCTGTTCACACTCTCGGAAACACGGAAATTTGTTTCCAACGCCTTTCGCGACGGCACGCTGAAAACAACCGGAACGGAAATTGATAAGCTCATGCCGCCTGTTTCCCGCTTCGGCGGCGGCAGCCGCGCAAAAAAGAAGCAGGGAATCATTGCCAGGCTGAAAGCATTCTTCGAAAAATATTTTGGTTTGGGAATTGAGGAGCTTAAAGCCGAGGAACAGGAACAGTCCGTTGTTTATGAGACTGAGCCAAGCTGTCAGATGGTGGCTGAAGAATCTGCACCATACGGAACAAGATAAAATTGCGTTGCAAGTATGTGATATGATGAGAATATTATGCCGGAAATTTTCAGCAATACCACGCTGAGAGTCAATCAGCTGATTGAAAAAACAGATACGGGAGAAAAGGAAGTTATTATCGACGGGCAGCAGCGCCTCACTTCTTTGTATGCAGTCATGAAGGGGAAGAAGGTCATCAATTCCAAATTTGATGAGAAAGCGATTGTGATTTCCTATTGCCCGTTGCAGGATAAATTCGAGGTCGGTAATTCCGCAACGAAGAAAGATCCTGTGTGGATTTATAACATCAGCGATCTATTTACAACGAATAACACCTTCAAATATATCGGCGACTTCATTCGGCGTCTGCAAGATTATCGTGCGTCTAAGGGAGAAGAGCTTACCGATGAGG
>CAVEUD010000016.1:0-50959 GCA_963618995.1 bacterium | reverse complement strand
CCGCCGCTGCGGCAGTCGATTTTGATGTGACGGCGTCTTTTTTCGGCAGATGCCGTCCGTTTCTGCTATAGGGTACAGGCCGACAGGCGTCAATTTCTCAGATTGACGCCTGTATGGTTTTCAACATTAAGCGACGGTTAGTCAGGCTGCCTCCCATCGTACATTATCGACAGTTCTCCGTATATTTTGCCACAGTCACGTATCGGAAGACGCCGTTTCTCAGCGGCTCGGTCAGGCTCGCCATGGGCAAGTTCTTCGCCGGGTGCGCCGTATATCCTGCGGAGGTCGTTCGCGAACGCCCTGCGGTCTTTGTCGCTTACGTATTTCAGCGTGTTCCTGACATGACGCGCTATACATCTCTGATATCCGGTTTGCGGGAAGGCCGCCTCTATGGCGTCTTTGATGCCTGTAAGGCCGTCTGCGCGGACGATGAGGATGTCTTTGGCGCCTCGATTCCCGAGCTCGTTCAGTATGGACAGCCAGCGCCAGATAAAGCGGGGCAGGCCAGCCTGCTTGCTGGCAGGCTCTGCTTCGCGCTTTCATTCTCGCCTGCGTAGACGCCAGAGACGTCTTTGTGTCCGCCGGCGGATATGCCGGGAACGATATGCGCAGCCTTCCTGCGGACTCCGACTTCATCTCTCGCTGCATAGCGGATGGCGTCCCGCCTGACCAGCCTGACGGCAGGCAGGCGATGAAGACTGCCTGCCATGCCGCAGGCTGGCCGGATATATATCTTCGGGCGGGCGTGACTGCCATTCCCGCATCTTCGGCAGAAGCTTGTCGGTAACGCCTGAAATGAAGCCTTCAGATGCTTCAAAGCCGTATATATCCATGATAGTGTCGGAAATATTGCGTGTCGTCATTCCTCGCGCGTACATGGCGATTATCTTCTGTTCGACGGCGTTGACGTCCTTCCGCCCCTTTGCACAGCCGCAGAGCATGATAGACGCCGTAAACGCCCGCCGCCTTTGTCTTCGCGGCCGCCGCCGCGTCAAGCTCGCCGGTGTTCAGCACTATAGCGCAGCCGCCGGGAATTTGCGCGCGTATCTCCGGTATAAAGCCGAGCAGCCTGTCGAGGCCGTAGAACTCGGTAGTGCGCAAAACGATGTAAGCCGCGCCCATCTCCGCGTACCGGCGGGCGCGGCCGAAGATTTCCTCCGGCATGACGCGGCGCGGCTCGTTCACTATTCCCCACTTCTCGCCGAAGGAGCAGAATTTGCAGTTCATGGGGCAGGGCGCGTAGCCCATACCGACTGCGCACCAAATGTAGCCCCTGCCGCCCGCGATTTTCGCCGCGGCCTCGCGCGCCCGCGCCGCCGTGCGCAGATATGCGCCGTCCGCGCTTTCGGCTTCGACGCGGAGCAGAGAAATTATCTCATCGCGCGAAAGCGGTTCGCCGGCAAGACACTTGGCCTTACACTCGTCGATACCCACTCATTCTTCATCGAGTTCTTTCAGTATCGCGCAGGCATCGCATACCGCAGGCGCGCAGGGTCGAAGCCACCGAGCATCTTCGTGCATTCAAGGCTTCCCCAGCGTTTAGAAAAGCGCCGTTCAAACTCCGCCTTTTCTCTCTCAGCCGCGCAAGTTTTTCAATTTCGCCAGGCCCACCGGCACCGTATTTCAATCCGAGCGCCATATAAGCGCCCGTAACGCAGCCGCATAGCCATGCATGTTCCATTCCAGAGCCGAAGCAAGACGTTATCCTGCGCGCCGTCGCTTCGTCCATTCCATGCTCCCGCGCCGCCTCGCCAAAAACCGCCATAGAGCAGCAGACGCCTTTGGGGAAAAATACATCTTCCTCTCTCAGCATGGTCCATGCCTCCCTCAACGCGTAATATATTGGACAGAATCTAATGGACTTACTCTAATATAACAGTGCAAAAAGGCAGACGATCCTTTTGCGCGACGATGCAAAAAACAAAAAAGCAGACGCTCCGCATCGTTGACTGCGCATACGAAAAGCTCCGCGGGAATTGCCTTTCCGCGGAGCTTTTATCATTTTATGGTTCTTTCGTAAATTCTGCGTTAATCCGAAACTACCGCGCGCGCGCCGTCGCGCGGGCTTTGTTCGAGCAGGGCGAGGGCCTTTTCGACCATTTCGCGGCGGTAATCCACTTCCTTATCGTGAGGAAGCGCCGGGTTACCGAATACGTGGAGGACGCTGTTGCCGCGAAGTATCCTGTTCGCGCCTATACCTTCGGAGATTTTCGTTAGGTTCGTCACATGGACGACCGGTATGCCGGCACGCTGTATTTCTTTCGTCATCACTGCACCGCAGCGTGAGCTCGTTCCTCACGTGGAGGTGAGGATCACGGCGTCGACATGCTCTTCGAGCAACGCACGAGCTATGCCTTCGCCAAGCTTCTTGCTCATATCGATCGGCGTCATGACGCCAGCCGTCATGTAGTAATGGTCAAGAAGCGCGCCGATGCGTCCCTTCCTGACCTCTTCGCGCAAACAGTCGACCGGGACGAGGCGGTTCGGGTTCTGGAGCACGAAGGCGTTGTTATATCCCTGGTGGCTGACTTCGTAGTCCTCGGCCTTGAGGTAGTCCTGGCCGGCGAATGAGTAGCAGCGCCAGTTCTTTGAGTTCGTCGGGGGCATCCTGTCAGGATTGCCGCGCGGCACGAGCCCGCCGTCTGTGACGACTGCGATGAGGCACTGCGAAAGCGGCTTGCTGAGCTCTGGGACCGGGATTTCCTCGTGGTTCGGCATGACGACCTCGGTGCGGAATGGCCTGCCGTAATATTTATTGAGCAACATGTCGACGCCGCGCTTGCACGCAGGAGTCGAGTAGTCGACCTCTATCGCCGGGCCGCTGCCGTGGTAGCCCTCCTGCCGTCCGTCGCGTATCGTCTCGCCCGAGGCGAGCTTGAGGCCGAACTCAACGAGACGCTTCATTGCGTCTTTCATATTCTTCGCGTTGTTATCGGTCTGCACGATGTAGCAGCGGTTCTTATAAAGGTCTGTGCCAGGGTTTTCTGAGAAGAGCGCCGTCGCGCATGAAATCTTGAGCTGCTCCTGCACCGCCGCAGTCAGCGCCGCGCAGGCTATGCCGTAGCGGCCCGCATTAAAGCCAGGACCGGCTAGCACAAGATCCGGCTTGACCTCGCGGATTATGTCGAGTATCTGCGGGATGACCTCGGCCTGATGCTCCGAGATGTAGTTGTCGCCGCATATGACAGTCTTGACGATTTCGCCGCGGTCGGCAAGCACCGCCTTCATCAGTATTCCGGGACCGACTGGGCCGTCTTTTGTCGAAAGGCCGACGTCCGCTTTATCTTCGCCGCCGATGCCTCCGTAGAACTGGTTTATGTAATGGAGTATTCTTAATGTCTCAGCCATGAAATATCCCTCCTTACTTCCATTTTAGGTCGGCGTCCGCCGTCTGGAAGTAGTCGCCTATCTGAGACCAGCAGCCGCAGAGTGCGTAGTTCGTCGTGTGCGTGAAGGGCCCCCACGGGTTGTAGCCAAGCAGGCAAGGCACGTCGGCGCGTTCTCCGACGAGGCGGTCGACCTTCGGGTGCTCGACGTCCCAGTTGCGCCCGCTGCTTATCACTGCGTCGACGCGCGGTTCGGCGATTACGAGCATATCTCCAGGCTCGTAGTTTGAGACAGCGGCCTGGTTGCTTATCGCAGGCATTCCGAGCTTCTCCATCCAGTTGAAGGCGAGAGCCGAGTCAAGCTGCGCATGGCCCATTCCGGATTTGTTTACTACGACGCAGTCGGCGTGCAGCGTGTCGCGGCAGAGGCGCGCGCCTATCATGCCCATCGTCTCCTTTCCGTCGAGGCGCATGACGTTGTTCGCGAACACGCAGCCGACGAACTCCAAATCTTTGCCGTGGCGGTTGAGCAGTTCCTTGATGTACATCTCGTTCTGAAGGTAATAGTTCGGCTCCCAGTAACGCCAGACCATCGCGCCGTCGAGAATTTCCGCAGGCTGCACGACCATCGGAAGGAAGCCGAGCGCGCTCTGCCCGTAGAAGAGGAAGTTCCATGTGTCGTGAGAAGCGAGGTGGGTTGCAAAGTACGCGACGCGAGGCAGGCGCTTTTCGCCGGGCTTATACTCGATTGGATTCCACTCGAAACGCTCGCTGTAGTCCGGCTTCTGGCCTAGGCCGAGCTTCGCCAGATAGACGTTGGCCTTGAGCGACGCGAGCTTCAGCGCCTCGGCGTAGCTGGCGTCGCTGACTCCCTCGGCAGGTTCCGCGTCTATGCAGACGTGGAAATGCTTCGAGAAGTGAGAGTAGCGCGCAGCAGGGCCGTCCATGTCGATGTAGTATTTAATGTTGCACTTCGCGTAGTAAATGTCCGATACGACGACGCCCTTGAGCGCGAGCGTTTTTCCTTCGCCGGCGGGCGCGAGCTCGCCGAGTATACCGGGGTAGGTCTCTTCTGGGTGCTCGACCTTGCAGCGAGGCTGCATGACATCGTGTATAGCGAGTATGCGGCAGCTCTCGCCCGGAGCCGCAAGCTCTATTTCAAGCCTCGAAAACAGGTCGCTGGCACATAGCGCGCGCAGCTCGTCGCGGTTGATCGTCAACACGCCGTTTTCGAGCGAAGACTTTTCTCCGAAGCGCACTGAACGAACGTATATATAGTCTATTTCAAAAGGTTTCGCCATGTTTCCACTCCTTTTGGGGAAACGCCGCCCCTGGCCCCCGCGCATAGACAAATGCGGAGGCTTTCGGAGCGGCATATTCTGCTGTATCGGTCTATTGTTTAATTATCATGGAGACTCCGTTGGGAATGACCGCGACTCTGGCGGAAGCGTCCTTCAGCGCGCGGGCGCGCGCGTAAGCTTCTTCGAGCGATGGAGCGTATTCCATCTTCATCGCGTTGACGGCCTCTTCCATCTCTTTGCGCGCGACGAAGTAGACGTGGTGCTTTTCGAGTATGCGCGCGAGAATCTGATATTGCCACTGGTCGGGCACAGTCTCGTCCATAGGTACGCGGCGTATTTCCTCAAGCAGCTCCGTCGGGCCGGCGCACTCGCTAAGCGCCTTGCAGAAGCTGTCGCCGCCTATCCCGTCCGCACACTCCGCACAGATTATCAGCGCGGCTCCATCAGCAGCCGCATCCGCAGCGGTCGTGAGCCCCTTGACGGCCTGATATGCGTTCTGGTCGAGCGGCGCGCCGCCGTTCGAGGTTATAACTATATCGGCTTTGCGCTTCTGCTCAACCTCGCAGTATTTAGCAAGGTATGCGCAGCCCGCGTGGTGCGCCTCTACGGCGTCCCCTGCAAAGGCCGCGACGACCTCGTGAGCCTCGTTGACTACGACGTTGACGATATAGGCGAGCTTCGCCATGCGCGCGGCGCGCTCCATATCGCGGTTGATCGGGTTGCCGTCGATTACGCCCATGCGAGCCTTCGGATTGTCGATGAAATCGGCGCAGTGGTTGCCGAGCACCGTCACGCGGCTGCATACGCCCGGAAGGATGCTCTTGCGTCCTCCCGAGTATCCGGCGAAGAAATGCGGCTCGATGAATCCTTCCGAGACGACGAGGTCGGCCTGAGCGACGAGCGAATTGACGACGAGGCGCGCGCCCGATGGCAGAGTGCCGAGGTCGGTGAGCGGCGAGGCGTCGCAGTCGTGGACTACGATATGTTCGCGCGAGGCGATATCCTCGCCGAGCTTGTGAACAAGCTCCTCTGGCGTAGTGCCGCGGTGGCAGCCGGTCGCGACGAGCAGAGTTATCTCGATGTCGGGGTTTCCGGCGCGCAGCTCCGCGAGCATGTGCGGGATTATTCTCTTGCTGGGAACGGGGCGCGTGTGGTCGCTGATTATTACGACGGCGTTTTTCTTCCCAGCCGCGAGTTCGCTCAGCTTCGGCGACGCTATGGGAGAGGCCATCGCGTCGAGGACTATTTTATCCTCGTCCGCCGCTTTGCCGAGCTCCTGAATTTTCGACTCGATGAGCTGAAAATCCTCTTTTATCTCAAGAGTCTGATAAGTTTTCCCGTAGGGAATCTTTATCTCCAATTACTCCACCTTCTTTAGCCGAGCTGTTTTTTCAAAAAGTCCAGAGTTTTCTCGTAAGCGTGCTTCTTCCATGGCAGCGAAAGGAAGCGGTGGTTTGCGCCCTCGACGATATCCAGCTCGCAGTTGTCACCATAGACCTTCTTAAGAGCGTAGGCGCTCTCGACGGGGATGTCCACGTCGCCAGTGCCGTGAATGAGCAACACAGGCTTGTCGTAACCCCTCACCATTTCGAGGAAGTCCATGCCGACGCACTCATCCATAAATTCGCGCGAAAGCTCGAGGCCGTCGATATCCCAGCCGCGCTCTGTCGGCCCGCGCATCGTACGCGTGCGCTGTCCAGCCTGGAAGAGCATCGTGAGCGCCGTCGACCATCCGAAAGCCGCCTTCGGCTGAATATGCGGCGCTTCGACGAGCGCGAGCAGAGCGCCGAGGCTGTGTCCGCCGAGGAACATGTTCTTCGTGTCGACGTACGGCTGCTTGCCCGCCCACTCGTAAATCGCAGCAGTTTCGTTCATCTCGCTGCCGATGGTCATTTCATAGAACTCGCCTTCGCTCTCGCCCGTCCCGTAGAAGTCGTAGCGTACTACGCAGAAGCCCTCTTTGATCGCCATGCGGACGAACTCCTCGTAAAGCCTCTGCGGCCCCGTTTTCCAAACAGTGAAGCCATGAAGGAAGACTATCGTCGGAAAAGGCCCGCCAGCGTCCGGCATGCGCACGTTGCCGCGCAGAAGGCGTCCGTTTACGTCCAATTCATTCGCCAAGTACATTTTAACCTATCTCCTTAACTATCGCGAAGTCTCGCAAAAAATTACCAGGGGATCATTCCGAAAACTTTCGGAAGAATCAGCGCCGTGTCCGGAATCAGTATCACAACCGCGAGGACTATGTAGAGTATTACGACCTGCGCTATGACCTGCTTCATAGCCTGTTCGAGCGAAACGCCAGCTATCTTCATCGTAATGAAGAGGTTCGGCCCCATAGGAGGCGTCAGCATACCGATGCAGAGGTTGACGACCATCATGACGCCGATAAATATTTCATGGTAGCCGAGAGCCTTAAGTATCGGGACGATGATCGGTGCGAAGAGTATGACGCCCGAGTTCGTATCTATGAACATGCCGACGATGAGCAGGATGAAGTTCAGAATCAGCATGATCAGCACCTTGCTGTCCGTGAAGGAAAGTATCGCGGAGCTTATCTGGTTCGGGATGTCCGCAAGCGTCAGGATGCGTCCGAAGGTGTTGGCTCCGCCGAAGAGTATCATTATCGTAGCGGAGGTGATCGCCGCGTCTACGAAGGCTTCCTTAAGCCCGTCCCATGTCAGCGTTTTGTAGACGAATGTGCTGACCGCGAGCGAGTAGACGACTCCGACGACGGCGGACTCGGTCGGCGTGAAGATGCCGGTGTAGATACCGCCGAGGACTATGACCGGCATGAGCAGAGCGCCGAGACCTTCGCGGACGGCTTTCATCGTTCCGCCGGACGAGGGCTTGCCGCGGTAGTTATGCTTCTTAGAGTAGAGCTTGTTGTAGATGATGAGGCCGACGCCCATCATTATTCCAGGAATGACGCCGCCCATGAAGAGCGTCGTTGTCGAGCAGCCGATCGTGACCGCGAACATTATCATAGGAATGCTCGGCGGGATGACCGGGCCGATCGTCGAGCCAGAGGCGAGCAACGTCGCGGAGAATTCTTTGCCGTATCCTTGTTTCATCATCGCGGGAATCATTATGCCGCCGATAGCCGCGGCCGTCGCGGGGCCGGAGCCGGAGATCGCGGCGAAGAGCATACTCGCTATCATCGCGGAGGTGCCGAGTCCGCCGGCCGAGTCGCCCGTCACAGACTCGGCGACTTTGACGAGCTTCTGCGCGAGGCCCGAGGTCGACATCAGAGTGCCGACGAGCATGAAGAACGGTATCGCCATGAGCGCGAAGGAGTCGCAACTCTTGACCATCGACTGCGCGAGCATCATGTCCATCATCTGTCCCGGGAAGTAGGCCATGAAGACGGCGAGCGTCGAGATGGCGAGCCCAGCGAAGATAGGAACGGTGAGGAAAAGGAGCACCAGAAGGGTGCCGATTAGCAAAGCTATCATAAATTACGCCTCCTTGTGCTTAGCTGCGGCAGCGGTTCTGTAGCGGCGCTGAATGACTCTGAGCGTGAAGCCGGCCATTCCGAGCACGCCGGAGAGGTAAAGCGTCCACGAGGGCAGCCAAGTCATCGCGGGGAAGACCTGCCCTGTGGCCATGACGCGCATCATAACGCCGGAGATTTTGTAGGCGAGAAGGCATCCGAAGAGGACGACGATAATGTCGCCGATGAGGAACACCGTCTTCGCGCGCTCTTCGCCGAAGACCATGTTCGCGACAGTCACCTGAAGGTGCGAGCTCGTCTTGCCCGCGAGGCTGACGCCCGCGAAGGTCATCCAGACGAAGAGGTAGCGCGCCGCCTGCTCTGACCACGTCGCCGTGTAGTGGAAGCAGAAGCGCGTGACGACGTTTACGAAAAGTATCACCGTGAGTATGCTGAAGATGACGATTATCATCGCTATCTCTATCTTGTCGTACCACGGAGCTTTTTTGTCGATTAACATTTGAGTCTCCTTTTTGGGCAAACAAAGGGGGAGAGGATGGGAAGCCATACTCTCCCCCGCAATTTCAGTAAACTACCCGGGTTTTATAGTTCGCAACGCGAAGCGATTAGTGTTTAGCGTTGACGGCCTCGACAGCCTTGACTGCGTCGGCTCCGGTCTGTCCCTGCTCTTTCACAAATTTGTCGTAAACGGGCTGGGCCGCCTTGCGGAACTCGGCGCGCTGCTCCGGCGTGAGCTGGATGACGTTCGTGCCGCTCTTCTTAACCTGCTCGCGGAAGATGCCGTCGTCCTTCTTGACCTCGGCGCGCTCCCATTTGACCGCTTCGACGGCGGCTTCCTGGATTATCTTCTTCTGGTCGTCGCTAAGTCTCTTCCATGTGATGGTGGAGATGATGAGCGGGCAGGCGTCGTAGATGTGGCCCGTCTCGACTACGTACTTCTGGACTTCATAGAAGCGCGAGTTGACTATGTTCGTATATGGGTTCTCCTGCGCGTCTATCGTACCCTGCTGCAAAGCTGTGTAAAGCTCGGACATCGCCATCGGTATCGCGGAAGCGCCGAGCGTGTTGAAATGCGCCATGTGGTATTTGCTGTCCATCGTGCGGATTTTGATGCCGACGACGTCGGCTGGCTTCGTCACTTCTTTGTTGCAGGTGAGGTGGCGCCAGCTCTGCGTCATCCAGCCGAGGAGATGGAAGCCCTGCGGCTCAAGCGCCTTGTCTACGGTGTCGCCGAGGGGGCCGTCGAGCACTTCCTCAGCGGCCGCTTCGTTTTTGAAGAGGTAGGGAAGGTCGAAGATCGCGGTGCTCGGAGTGAAGCCGGAGAGCGCGGCGACGGAGGGAGCCATCATGTCGAGCGAGCCGAACTGGAGCTGCTCCATCATCGCAGTGTTGTCGCCGAGAGCGGAGTTCGGGAAGACCTGAACCTTGAGCTCGCCGCCCGATTTGTCGGAAACGAGCTTCGCAAAATAGTCGAGTCCCTTGTCGAGGCTGCTGTTGTCGGCGACGACGTGTCCGAGTCTCAGAGTCGTCGCGGCGTCGGCCTGTCCCGCGAAAGCCGCGGCGGTCACCATAAGGGCCATTACTGCGGAGATAACAAATCTTTTCATAATTACTACGTCCCTTCGTTATTTTTTTAATTTGGGCGAAAGCCCATAAAACCATCAGCACGTCCGTCGTACGCCCGGCCGTCCCGATTTTTGCCTTTTTTCCGGCGGTTTCGCCGCCGCTCCTATTTTTATCTCACGCTATATATTCTATATGCATGTGAAAAATTTTCCATATTGCCGCTTTCTAATAAAAAGGCGAATAAAGTGTGCACAGAGCACATATTGAACGCCGCGCGCATCTGTCGGAACGACGCGCGCATTGAAATCAGCAATATCGCTTAATGTAGGCGCAGACTAGCATTAGAAGGAATTTATCTGCGTCTTTATGCAGCGGGTCGATTCCGAGCAGCTTGCACAGACGCGCCGCGCGGAGCGTGACTGTGTTCCTGTGCACATACATCTTTTCAGCCGTTAAAATTACGTTCATGTCGTTCGCGATAAGCGCCTCTGCGGTCTCAGCAAGCTCCGGCTCGGAGCGCAGCTTCTCCGCGGACGGCGCAAGGAAGTGGCGCAGTCGCGCCGGCTCCGTTTTCTGGAAAGTGTATTCGAGGATATAGTCCGACGCATAAAGTACTCCGCCGCGCCTTCCGCAGGCCTTCGCCCATTCGCCCGCTATGAGCGCCGCTTCGAGGCTCAGCCTGTATTCCTCAGGCTGCCTCGTGTATGTGCCGACCATGATGATCGGCTGGAAGCCGCAGCGCGCCTTCAGCCTTTCAGCAAGCGCGCGAAGATATCCGTCGAGCTGGATCTTGACCGAGCGTCCGTCCTCTTCAAGGCAGCGGCATATCACGAGCCTTCCTTCGCTCGTCACGCCGCAGATATCCTGTTCGCTGGTGCCGCGGAAGCATGAGACGGCGAGCTCCGCTTCGCCTGACTTCGCCGGCACACCGCCGACGACGCATACTGCGCGCGGTATTTCAAGATTTTTGCCCTGTTCCTCGGCGAGCAGAAAAGTGTAAACTTTCATCTCCCGCGTGTCCGTGTACAGCAAGTTGTTCAGCAGCTGATTCTCTCCGCGCGGCTCGCCGGCATCTGATTCGCCTTCCGAGACGCCGCACGTTGCGGACTGCGCGAGCGATTCCAACATCAACATCGGCTGCGCGGCGCTGGCATAGTCCTCGGCGCACAGGTAAAGCGCAAGCAGCCGCGACGACGAGAGAGGAAGCCGTACGCAGCAGAACAGCCTCCCTCCGTCAGAGAAGACGTCCGCCTCCTTACGCGCGCCTGCCGGAAGCGGCGGATGCGCGCATTTTATCGTCTCACGCCTTGCCGTTTCGACGCCGCCGCTGAAGAGCAGCACGTCGCTGCGCGGGAAAGCGGCGCATGCCATTTCAAAGAGTCGTTCAGCGTATGTCTTTAGCATAGCGTCTCTTAGCCATCATGATTTTTGTAAGGAAGTCGCGTCGCTGCTCCGATTCGTAGAGCGGACGGACGGAGTTTCGCCACATGGCTTCCTCCTCCGCAGTTGGGACGACGGCTTTCATGCCAAGGCGCAGCAGTTCGTTCTTCGCCGCTAGGTTGCTTTCGGCCTGGCGCTTCAGCACCCACGCATCGCTCTCATTTACAGCTTCGCGCAACATCTCCTGCTTGTAGGCGTCAAGCTCGTTCCACGAACTCTGCGAGAAGCACAGCGCCTCCATGCTGTACCAAATGCGCAGCTCAGTGACAAACTCCTGATATTTGTAAAATTCCATGTCGAGTATATTCTTGTATGGATTTTCCTGGCTGTCTATCATTTTCGACGCGAGCGCGTCCTTTATGTTGTTGTAATAAATTTGTATTGGTATCGCGCCGAGACGCGCAAAATAGTTCCTTATCGCTGGAGAGGCGAGTATCCTTATGCGCCGCCCCCTAAGGTCGTCAGGCGTGCGTATCGGCACACCGCTCGACGTAATGTAACGCCATCCGAGCGACCATAGGCTCGGGCAGATTATCCCGGCCTCATCGAGGCCGCCGCGCAGTTCTGGAAGTATCACCTCACGCGCAAGATAGCCAGCCTCGTCCGCCGAGTCGAAGAGAAACGGCAGATGCAACGTGAAAACCTTGTTGTCGGTATAGGGACAAAGCGCTATCGCAGAGCTGACTACGATGTTGAGCGCGCCCGACATCAGCATACCAAGCAGCTTGTAGTTGTCGCCGGAGGTCGAGACGGTGTGCATATTTATCTGGAAATTTCCTCCGCTTTTTTTGTAAAGCAGCTCCGAAAGATGCTTCAGCCCGTCGCTGACGACGCTGCCCGGCTGCACTATGACGCCGCCGTTCCAGACGGTTTTCTTCGTCCTATGCAGCACGCAGGCGCGCAGCGCGACGCGGTCGCGGATGCTGTGCAGCGGGTCAAGCGCAGCGTTGTCCTTCATTTTCCTCATGCGCTGCAAAATAGTGTTGCGGTGTACGGAGAGCGCGCCAGCGCAGCGTATCGGGCTGCAATCCGCCTCTGAGAGCGCGGCTGCTGTCTCCGACATATCGCGTCCCGCGCACAGCGCCGCGGAAATATCGCGCGTCAAGCACTTCCGCGCCGCTCCGTCAAGGTTTGAAAAAAGCCACTCGAATATAAAATCGTCTATGAAAAGGCACTCGGCGTCCTCGCCGCGACCGCCGCGCCTCGAGTAGAGGTAGGCGGCCTCGCTGTAGCTGTTGTGCAACAGCTCAGCGCGCGGATAGGCGCTGCCGACGCAGACAGAGAGCTTGACGCCGTCAGCTAGGAGCTCCGCTACGCGGCGCGCCGTCCGCTTTATCTCCTCCGCAAAAGCCGCTCGTTCCACGCCCGCAACGGTTTTGAAAACTATCATCTGCCACGCGTCCGTGCAGCCGTATATGTCCTGCGCGCCGAAAAGTCCAAGTTGCTCCGCGCGCCGCTCAATTTCGACGAAAGATCCGTCTCCGTCATCTGCGCCACCGGACGCGGCGAAGAGCACCGCGCAGCGCGGCTCGTCGCGCAGATAGCCGAATGAACTGAGATAGGATTCAGCCTCGGAATCAATGCGGCCCGAGCCGGCAAGCTGGCTGACGAGCATCGTACGCTTACGCTCCGCCGTCCCCTTGCCGCCTTCAGCGTCGCACTCGGCGGCTATCAGGACTTTCAGATAATCGGCGGCTAGCTCGCCGCGCCCGGACGGCGCTATTACGTAGCAAAGCACGCGCCCGCCTCGCTCGACCTGCGCTACACGCAGCGCAAGCGCGGCCGCGCGCGCTTCAGCGTCGGCGCCAGACAGCCCGCCTTCAATCAGCGCCGATACGTTTTCTCCAAACTCGCCGCCGCCGCGCATCAGCCGGATGTTCATCCCAGCGTCCACTACGCCGAAAGGGACGTCCACCGCACGCGACGCTGCGCGCGAGACGGTTTCGACGATCGATTCTTTCAGCATATAGGCAGTTTCCACAGCTGCACAGCCCTTCTCCAGCACAGCCGTACGAAGGAAACCGAGTACGGTCAGCGGCAGACATTCTCACGCTAGTATATATCAAAGTCAGCCGCAAATACAGCCTGGCGCGGCGACACAGTTAATCCAGAGCAAGCTTCGGCGGACGCGTTTCCGACGGGAATCCAGAGCGAGGCATAGAAAGACCGCCGCCCGCGGATTGCCGTGGGCGGCGGTCTTATCGTAAAACGGCGCGGTTTTTTCTCAGCGCTGCGATTTCAGCGCGAGCTACTGGGCTAGCCCCGCTTTGAAGGACCTGAGGTTAAGATCGAGAAGCTTTTCCGGAATCAGCTCTTTGAGGACGGAATCCCAGTCAAGATCCTCTAGCCCCATCGCCTTTACAAGCGCGCCGAGCAGAACGATGTTCTGCGCCTTGATGTTGCCCAGCGAACTCGCTATCTCGCCGGCGTTGAATATCTTCGTGTTCGGCACCGCGGCGCGGAGTTTTTCCGTGACGCCGTGCGGGTATTCCGCCGCACCGGTGAGCACCGGCAGCGAATATATCTCGAAGTCGTTGACGACGAGCGTGCCGCCCTTTTTCAGATATTGAAGCCAGCGCGCCGCCTCTACCTTCTCGAAGGCTACGAGCACGTCGGCCTCGCCTTCCGGGACGACCGGCGAGGCTACCTTCGAGCCGTAGCGCACGTGCGTCGTGACGCTGCCGCCTCTCTGGCTCATACCGTGGATTTCGGACATCTTGACGTCATAGCCTTTGCGCGCGAGCCCCTCGGAGAGTATCTTCGAAGCAAGTATCGTGCCTTGTCCGCCTACGCCGACAAGGAGAATGCTTTTCGTATCGTTCGTCTTCATCGCCTACCCCTCCCTCGTAATGGCGTGTTTCGGACAAATCTGCATACAGACGGCGCAGCCGTTGCACGAGGCTCGGTCGATGTATACGCGGCCGTCGCGGAAGTTGACGGCGGGGCAGCCGGCCTTGAGACAGAGCTTGCATTTCACGCACTTGTCCTCGTCTACAACGCATTTCATATTCGCGCGGCGCTTGACGACTTCTTTGATGAGCGCGCACGGCGACGTAGTGATGATGACGAATGGTTCAGTCGCCTCGTATCCGTCACGGATCGCTTCTCTAGTAGCGGTGAGGTCGTATGGGTCGATGAGGCGGATGTTCTCTTCCTTGACGCCGCACGCCATGCATAGCGCCTTGAGGTCTACCTGGTGAGTCGGCTCGCCCATGAGTGTGCGCCCCGTGCCTGGGTTCTCCTGGTGGCCGGTCATCGCTGTGATTCTGTTATCGAGGATGTTTATGACGATCGGGGCCTTGTTGACTATCGCGTCGATAAGGCCAGTAATGCCTGAGTGAAAGAATGTCGAATCTCCGATGACGGCAAATACCTTTTCCTTGCGCCCCGCGCGTTCGACAGCCTTGTGGAAGCCGACGCCGCCGGAGACGCTCGCGCCCATGCATATGACGGTGTCGGTGACGGAAAGCGGCGGAACGATGCCGAGCGTGTAACAGCCTATATCCCCTGTCACGACGACGTCCTTATATTTGCCGACCTCGTAGAAGAAGCCGCGGTGCGTGCATCCGGCGCAGAGGACTGGAGGGCGCGGCGGGACGTTGGCGTCTATCGAGTAGCCGCCGGTCTCTTCCGACTCTGGGAAGAAGGCGCGGCGCACGCGCTCCGGCGTCAGCTCGTCTATCCACGGAAGCTTCTCGCGCCCAGTGCAGGCGATGCCGAGCGTTTTGACGTAGTTCTCAAGGTAGGGCTCGTTCTCCTCGATGACGTAGAGCGTCTCGACGGAGGCAGCGAAGTCGCGGATTTTCTTCTCCGGCAGCGGCCACGTGAAGCCGAGCTTGAGGTATGAAGCCTCGTCGCCGAATACTTCCTTCGCATGGTTGTAGGAAATTCCGCTCGTTATAATGCCGACCTTGCCTGTGCCGCGTTCGACGCGGTTGAGCGGCGTATTTTCGCTGTATTCCTTCATGGAGGCGATGCGCTCGGTCAGTATCTGCTTGCGGCGCTTAGCGTTCGCGGGAGCCATGACGTATTTCGTCACGTCCTTCTTGTAGGGGCGCACCCCGCGCTCTACTCTTTCGCCCGTTTCGACGAGCGTCTTGCTGTGGCAAATGCGCGTCGTGACGCGGAAGAGCACCGGCGTGTCGAATTTCTCGGAAATCTCAAAGGCTTCCTTGACGTAGTCGAGACACTCCTGGCTGTCGGATGGTTCGACCATCGCTATCTTCGCGTGCGAGGCGTAGAAACGGTTGTCCTGCTCGTTCTGCGAGCTGAAAAGCCCCGGATCGTCTGCTGATACTATCACGAGTCCGCCGTTGACGCCGGTGTAGGCGAGCGTGAAAAGCGGGTCGGCCGCTACGTTGAGGCCGACGTGCTTCATCGCGGCGAGCGCCCTCGCGCCCGCTATTGAAGCGCCTGCCGCGGCTTCAAGCGCGACCTTTTCGTTAGTCGACCACTCGGCGTAAACCCCGGCGTCCTTATAGGTTGCGAGGTTTTCGAGAATCTCCGTCGAGGGCGTTCCGGGATACGCGGCGGCGAAGTGTAGCCCGGCTTCCCAAGCGCCACGGGCCGTCGCCTCGTTTCCGGTCATAATTTTCCTCATTAAATCTCCTCCTTGCAAATAAAAAACCCGGCCTTCGCGAGCGAAGCCGGGATATAAATTCCTTGACTGTTGCCGTTATTCTTTGTCTTCGGCGGAACGCTCGTCTTCGGCGTCGAGCATTATCCACGCGGCGCCGTCAAATCTTACCAACCCGCTTATTATATACATTAAAGCGACGGCGAGGAAAGCCTTTTCCCTCAAAACTACAAAGCAGAGCGCGATGAAGGTCGTCATGCCGTAAAGTTTGACCTTGTTGACGTTATGCTTGTTGAGGCGCTTCGCATTGCAGTAGGGCACGGAGCTGACCATCAGAGCGCCGATAAAACACATAGCGCACATCGCGACAAGAGGCGTCACAGGGACGCCGGCGATGACCATCGCGGCAAGCGTCAAGCCGCCAGCTGGAATCGGAAGCCCCTGGAACGGACCGACTGGTACGTGCGTGACGTTGAAGCGGGCGAGGCGCAGAACGCCGCAGAGCGCGAAGAAAGAAGCGGCCAGCGGCCCCCATATGCCGACGTTCGGCCCGATGTAGGCCGAATATACGAGAAACGCCGGCGCCACGCCGAAGCTTATCGCGTCCGCGAGGCTGTCTAGCTCCTCCCCAAACTGGCTGCCGCCGCCGAGGCTGCGCGCGACGCGCCCATCCATTACGTCAAAGAATACCGCAAAGCAGATCAGCGCCGCGGCGGGGATGAGCTTGCCGTGCGACGTTAATATGAGAGACGAGACGCCGCAGAAAACGCTGCCGCTCGTTATCATGTTCGGTATTATCATTCTGAACGGTATATTCCGCACCCGTCTCCGCTTGCGCTTATCCATCTTTCTTCACTCCTATAATCGTGCGTCCGGCGTACACTTTGTCGCCTATTTTTACATTCGGCTTGATAGAGGGCGGCAGATAGAGATCCACCTTAGACCCCAGCTTTATCATACCATATCTGCCGCCGCAGCGCACCACGTCGCCTGGCTTCACGCGGCAGACGATGCGCCGCGCCATGATGCCCGCTATCTGCGTGAGGACGAACCGTCCGTACTCCGACTCCGCGCCGACGTAGAAGCGCTCGTTTATCTCCGAGGCCTTCGGCGCTATCGCGAACCATTTTTTGCCGGGGACGTACTTCGCGTAACCGACAGTGCCGGTCACAGGAAAACGGTTGACGTGGACGTTGAAGCCGCTCATGAATATGCCTATCTTCTCCGCCTTGCCGGTGTACTCGTGCTCCGACTCCTCTATCTCGACTATCGTGCCGTCTGCCGGGCTCAGGAAGTCCCCGTCGTCAAGCGGACGCTCAGGCTCGCGCTCCGGGTCGCGGAAGAACCAGCACGCGAAGGCGAGCGGCACGCAGAGGCACACGCTTATCCACGGCGAGACGTACCACCCAGCCGCAATCATCAGCACAAGCGCGGCTACCGTCGGCCAGCCGTCGCGGGCGAGCTTCACTCTAGTCTCCGTTTTCGTCCTTGCGGACGATGCTGATGTCGGCCACGGCGTCGCCTTCGTCGAGGCTGACTATCGTATAGCCCGTCGCGGCGCGGCTCAGAGTCGAAATTTCCTTCGCGCCGATGCGCACCATGCGCCCGCGGCTCGTTATGACGATTATATCCTCGTCCTCCTGAACGCCCCACGCGCCGACAAGGCTGCCCGTTTTTTCTGAAAGCTTCATCGCGCGCACGCCGTATCCGGCGCGGTGGTGCTGCGTAAATTCGTCGTAGGGTGTGCGCTTTCCTATGCCCTGCTCGCTTATGAAGAGCACATCGCGCCCCTCCGCGACGACGTCGCAGCCGACTACGCTGTCGCCTTCGTCGAGCCTGATGCCGCGCACGCCCTGCGCCTGGCGGCCCAGCGGACGGAATTCCTCTTCGTTGACGCGAAGGGTCTGTCCCATCGCCGTCGTGAGAAGCAGGTCGTCGCTGCCGCTCGTCACGCGCACGCGCGCTATATCGTCGTCGTCCGCTATGCCCAGCACACGGCGCCCAGCCCTTGTGAGCCCTTCGAGCTCCGTGACCGGCAGGCGCTTCGCTGTGCCGAGCTTCGTGACGAAGAACACGAATTTAGCCCCCTCAAGAGCGCTGTCCTTCATGCCGACGACCTTTTCGTCCTTTTCAAGCGTCACTATCGTACCGATGAGTTTGCCTTTGCCCGTCTTGGGCTCCGGCAGTGAGAAACCGCGCACTCCGAAGACGCGCCCGCGATTCGTGAAAAGGTAGAGCGTCTTGTGCGTCGTTGTCGTCGTTATCAGCGAAATTTCATCTTCGGCCTTCGTCGCCACTCCCTTGACTCCCTTGCCGCCGCGCTGCTGCACGCGGTAGTCCTGGAGCGGCATACGGCGGATGTAGCCGTCGCGCGTCAGCGCCACGACGATGTCCTCCTCCGGGATGAGGTCTTCCGCCGCGACTTCTTCGACGTCGTTTTCTATGTCGGTGCGGCGCTTGTCGCTGTAGGCGGCTTTGACCTCCTGTAGCTCGCTCTTTACGACCGAGTCGAGAACTACGTGGCTCGACAGTATGCTGTGATAACGTTCGATGTCCATGAGGAGCTGCGCGAGTTCTGCGTCGAGCTTCTCGCGCTCGAGTCCGGTGAGGCGCTGGAGGCGCATGTCGAGTATCGCCTGCGCCTGGATTTCAGTAAAATCGAGCTCGGACATGAGGTTGCCGCGCGCGGTCAAAGCGTCGCTCGAGCCTCTGATTATGGCGATGACACGGTCGATGGCGTCGAGGGCGCGGAGCAGTCCTTCGACAATGTGCCGCCTGTCCTCGGCCTTGCGCAGGCGGAACTCCGTCCTGCGGCGCACCACCTCGCGGCGGTGGTTGAGGAATATCAGCACCATGTCTTTGAGCGGTAGTTCCTTTGTGCCGCCGTCGACTATGGCGAGGTTTATGACGCCGAAGGTCGTCTGGAGCTGCGTGCGCGAATAGAGCTGGCGCAGCACGAGATTCGGGTCCGCGTCGCGCTGCAGCTCAACGACTATGCGCATTCCGTTTCTGTCGGATTCGTCGCGCAGGTCGGAAATGCCGTCGATGATGCCGGTCTGCGCGCCCTTTGCTATCGTCTCTATGAAATTGGTCTTGTTAACCATGTAGGGTATTTCGGTGATAAGTATCGCGCGCTTGCCCTTTTTCAGCTCTTCTATCTCGACGCGCCCGCGGACGATTATTTTTCCGCGCCCAGTGCGGTAGGCATCGATTATGCCGTCGCGCCCGAGGATTATGCCGCCTGTCGGGAAGTCGGGCCCCGGCATCAGCGTCATTAGCTCGCCAAGTTCCACGTCCGGGTCGTCAAGCACCGCGCAGCAGACGTCAATGGCCTCGCCGAGGTTGTGCGGCGGCATATTCGTCGCCATGCCGACCGCTATTCCGGTGCTGCCGTTGACGAGAAGGTTCGGAATGCGCGACGGGAGGACGAGCGGCTCCTGAAGAGACTCGTCGAAGTTCGGCCCCCAGTCTATCGTATCCTCGTTGATGTCGGCGAGCATCTCTTCGCCGAGAGCGTGGAGTCTCGCCTCTGTGTAACGCATAGCCGCCGGCGGGTCTCCGTCTATCGAGCCGAAATTTCCCTGGCCGTCTACAAGAGTGTAGCGCATGCTGAAATCCTGCGAGAGACGCGCCATCGTGTCGTATATCGCCGCGTCGCCGTGCGGGTGGTACTTACCCATCGCCTCTCCGACGATACGCGCCGACTTCTTGAACGGCTGGTTGTGGCGCACGCCGAGCTCCATCATCGCGTAGAGTATGCGGCGCTGCACCGGCTTCAGGCCGTCGCGCGCGTCGGGCAGCGCGCGGCCTACGATGACGCTCATCGCGTAGTTGAGATAACTCTGCTTTATCTCCTCTTCGAGCGGCAGAGTTATGACTTTGTTTATTTCAAATAAATTGCTCTGCTTTGAGTTGTGGTCCATCAAATTACCTCCGGGACTCTGATACGCGGAACATTCCAAAAATAAAGCGGCGTCGAGCGCCGCCTTTTACTCCAGCTTAGTATATTTTACCATAAAGCGCGCCGCTTTTTGGGAACGCGCGGGAATTTTGGCGCGCAGCGGCTTCTCTGCTAAAATATAAGTATAAACAGCGCGTTTGCAGAAGCAAAAAAATCGCCCGCCGCGCGGCGGAGGAGGACGGCGTAAAATGGAAGACTGCGCTCTGAATAAGGAACTTCTCGACGAGATAATGGACGTAGCGCGCGTTATGTCCGCGGACGGCAAACCGGCGGACTATATACCGGAGCTCGCGCTGACGCCTCCCGAGCTCTTCGCGCTGAGCTGCGCGCCGGTAGACGGCGCAGCGATGGAGACGGGCGACACGGATCGGTTCTTCACCTTGCAGTCGATCTCGAAGACGCTCGCGCTCTCCTTCGCCGTCGAGCACTTCGGCGCGGCGAACGTATTCCGCCACGTCGGCATGGAGCCGAGCGCCGATTCGTTCAACTCGCTCATGCGCATCGAGATGACCTCGTCGAAGCCGTCGAACCCATTCATGAACGCCGGGGCCATCGCGGTCTGCTCGCTCATCCATACGGCCTACCGCGAGAACTCGACGGAACGGCTGCTCGGCTTCTTCACGGAGATAACCGGGCGTGCAGACGGTTTCGATGAAAAGGTCTGCGCCTCTGAAAAACGCAGCGCCGACCGCAACCGCGCGCTCGCCTACTTCATGAAGAGCGTCGGACTGCTGCACAGCGACGTGGAATCCATTCTCGACTTTTACTTCAAGCTTTGCAGCATCCGCTGCACGAGCGGCGGCCTCGCGCAGATAGGCGCGATGTTCGCCTCAGGCGGCATTTCACCAGTTTCGGGACGGCGGCTGCTGAAACGCGAAACTGTCTACACAGTCGTCGGCCTCATGAGCGCATGCGGCCTGTACAACGGCTCTGGAGAGTTTGCAGTGCGCGTCGGAGTCCCCGGCAAGAGCGGCGTTTCTGGCGGAATCCTCGCCGTCGTGCCAGGGCGCATGGGGATAGGCGTTTTCTCGCCAACGCTCGACGCGAAGGGGAATTCGCTCGCGGGCATGAAGGCGCTCGAACTTCTCTCCGAAAGGCTGAATCTGCGCGGCTACCGATAATTTACCGGGAAATATGAAAAACGCGGCGCGCCCGAAATTGTACGGACACGCCGCGCTTTTATGTATAAAGGGAGATTATCCCTGCTTCTTCTGCTCCTTGCCCCACGAGTCCCTGAGCGAGACGGTGAGGTTGAATACCGGCTTTTCCGGGGTCGTCGCAGTGTCGGCGCAGAAATAGCCGTGGCGCAGGAACTGGAACTTGTCCAGCGGCGCAGCCTTCGCGAGCGACGGCTCGACGAGCGCGCGCTCCGCGACGCGCAGCGAATCTGGGTTGAGGTAGTCCTTGTAGTCCTTGCCCTCCTCCATGTCGTTCATGTTGCGCAACGTGAAGAGGTTCCCGTAGAGGTTGACCGTCGCGGGAACTGCGTCGCCTGCCCATACCCAGTGCAGCGTGCCCTTGACCTTGCGCCCGTCGGGCGCGTCGCCGCCGCGGCTCTCCATGTCCGCTTTGCAGCGTATCTCGGTTATATTGCCGTCGCCGTCCTTTGTGACGCCGGTGCATGTCACGAGGTAGGCGTACTTGAGGCGCACTTCCTTGCCCGGCGATAGGCGGAAGAAGCCTTTGACCGGCTCTTCCATAAAGTCGCCGCGCTCGATGAATATTTCCCGGCCTATTCTCACCTTGCGGCTGCCCGCGGAGACGTCCTCAGGGTTGTTCTCGGCGTCGAGCTCGTCGACGAAGCCCTCTGGCCAGTTTTCGATGACGAGCTTCACTGGGTCGAGCACAGCCATGCCGCGCAGCGCCGTCTTGTTGAGCTCCTCGCGGAGGCAGTGCTGCATAAGCTCTATCTCGACGAGGCTGTCCGCCTTCGCCACGCCTATCTCGCGGCAGAAGCGGCGGATCGACGAAGCTGTGTAGCCGCGGCGGCGGAAGCCGCAGACGGTGGGCATACGCGGGTCGTCCCAGCCGCTGACTATGCCGAGCGTCACAAGCTCGAGCAGCTTGCGCTTGCTCATGACGGTGTATGTGAGGTTGAGGCGCGCAAATTCGTACTGGTGCGGCACGTGCGGCACGTCAACGTTCGCGATGAACCAATCGTAGAGCGGACGGTGGTCCTGGAACTCGAGCGTGCATATCGAGTGCGTGACGCCCTCTATCGCATCCTCATAGCCGTGCGCGAAGTCGTACATCGGGTAGACGCACCATTTTGCGCCGGTGCGATGATGTGCGCGTTTCAAAATTCTGTAGATGACGGGGTCGCGCATGTTGAGGTTGCTGCTAGCCATATCTATCTTCGCGCGGAGGACGTGGCTGCCCTCGTCGAACTCGCCCGCCGTCATGCGCGCGAAGAGGTCGAGGTTCTCCTCGACGCTGCGGTTTCTGTATGGCGAATCGACGCCTGGCTTCGTCAGCGTACCGCGGTTCACGCGTATTTCCTCCGCGCTCTGGTCGTCGACGTAAGCCTTTCCAGCCTTGATAAGGTCTATCGCCCATTTGTGGAACTGTTCGAAATAGTCCGAGGCGTAGCAGAGCTTCGCCCATTCGAAGCCTAGCCACTTCACGTCCGCCATTATCGACTCGACGTACTCGGTATCTTCCTTCGCTGGGTTCGTGTCGTCGAAGCGCAGGTTGCAGCGCCCGCCGAACTCCTGCGCAGTCCCAAAGTTAAGGCATATCGACTTTGCGTGCCCGATGTGCAGATAGCCGTTCGGTTCCGGCGGGAAACGCGTGACTACTTCATCGACGCGCCCGCTTTCCAAATCCGCAGCTATGATTTCTTCAATAAAATTTTGATTTTTGTTCTCTGAAGCCATAAATCCAGCCTCCACCCATTTATATTAAAATTAAAATTTTTCAAGGCAACGCCCAAGCAGATCTTCCGGCGCGTCCGCGCAGCTTAATAACGCTAGATATGATAATGTAATTAGGAATTCAAGGGAATAGCTTCCTTGGCCAAAAACAGTGAATTTTTTTTCGGCGAGCGCCGCCATCCCAACGCAACCGTAACGCGATGGATTTTTCTCACCACACGCGCATGAACTTGCCGCGATTACGACTGGACGTTTTTCCACATCGTAGCATGATTCCAGCTCCTGGTGCAGCCGCTGAGCCATATTGCCCGATCCGTAGCCGCAGAGCACGAGGATCTTTGCATTTCGCGGAAAACCGCCGGAATATGCCGGATGCAGATAGACGACGGCGAGCCGCCGCGCCGCTTCGCGCCAATCGGCTGTTTTGGCAGGAAGCGCGAATTTCGGCGACAGGCCGCTTCCAGTGCGCACATATGCGCTGAGCCCACTTGCATCTTCCTTATAGACGTAAGCGCCGGGGAATTTCTCGCCCGCGAAATATATGAAGACGCCGTCGTCAGTATCGAGCAGCAGCTTCGCGGCCCCGAGCAGATTGCCCGAGCCATCGAAGCCCTCTTCGCTCGGCGTGCGCTGGCTGCCCGTCAGGACGACCGCCGCGCCGCAGACCGTCAGCGAAAGCCATGCGGCGCTGAAAGCCATCGTGTCCGTGCCGTGGACGACGAGGAATTTGTTGACACCGTCTTCCCGCCCGCGCGCGACGATGCTCGAAAGGACGAGCCACTCCCGCGGCGACATGTCTGAGCTGTCGACTCCTGACGGGCCGAAGGCCTCGACAACTTCGCACCAGACGCCGCGTCCGCGCAGATAATCGAGCGCCGGAGCGACGACGCTCTTCGCTGCCTCGGCGTTGGGAACTGCGCCGTTCCCTTTATCGACTGAGACGATCGTCCCTCCCGTCGAGATTACCATGACCTTTTCCAAAATCAAGCCTCCCGTTAGAGCCCCCGCGCCTTAGAACGCCGCCGCTTCAAGCGAAAGCAGGATGCCCTCGTACCACAGCATAAGCACGGCGGCGACAGTCAGAACGTAGACCACGCCGCCGCGCGCGTATTTCGGCAGCGGTTTTTCAATGGCGGCGAAAAGAGCACGGCACAGCGGAACGGCGATTAAACGCATGGCGGCTACAGAAAGCCAGAAGATGAGGAAGTTGATCGCCTGCCAGCTCCACGCAATAGCCGCCTGGTCGCCGAAGGTCGACATAAATTCGCTAGGGAAGACGATATATGTAACGACGGCGACGATTATGAACGACCGGAGGACGGACCAAATTTGCAGAATGCCGCGCGGTGCGCCGCTGTAGTCAGGCAGTTCGCCAACAGACAGGAGCAAAGTCCCAGAATAAGTGCCGCGCTGCGGTGCCTGGCTCAGCACCGATATCAGAAACAGCGCCACGCCTGCGACGCCCCACCACGACATCGAACGCATCTGCCCAAAGAGCGAGAACGAATTAAAACTGAACGGGTCCGTGTCGAGCCCGTTCTTTATGAGATAGGCCGCTACAGAAGCACAAGCCGCCATGAACGGGATAAGAAAGCGTATCATGCCGCGCATTTCGGCGCGCGCTATTTTCAGCGCCTCTTCAGTCCCCGCCGCATAGAGAGAGACAAGTACGAAAACCTCCGAAAGCAACACAAACTGCACAAGCTGCACTATGTCGGCGCCGTTGTCTATGACGGGGATGTAGGTGCATATAGGCAGGCAGGCGAAGATTGTCAGCAGCGCCGCGAGCGCGAGCGCAGGACAAAAGAGCGCCGTCCCCGCCCGTGCGCTGGCCGGCAGGATCACAGGCGCTCTGAACCAGCCGGCCAAGCTAACGCCAGTGCGCTCTGCAGCGCCTGACTTCCTTCTGAACGCAGCAAACACCTTGAAATACATCTTCTCCGAAACAACAGCCAGCGCGACGACGAAGGCGATGAGCAACAGCGCGTTGAAGTACTGGAAAAGCGAAACAAAAATCATCGAATTCATGTCAGGTCACCTTAAAAACAAAGCCACGGCGAACAGCACGACAAGCGCCGCGATGCCGTAGAGGCCGCCCGCAGCCATGCTGCGCCACGGATGGAAGCTGACTGCGGCGAACTCCGCGATGGAACGCTCCAATGGGAACATAGGAAAGACCGGCTCTTTGGCGTCGCGCGCAGGTGCCGTTCCGCTTCCCGCGCGGCGGGCGCAGAGAACTGAGACTGCGGCTCCCGCCGCGGCCACGACAAGAAATACAAGCAGCCATTTATAAACGTTCCACGTGAAAAAACCTGTCGATATGCGCGTCGCTGCGACATTCGCACCGGCATCCGGAGCTGTTGCCCCAGGCAGCGCGGTCCTGTTTATCAGAGCCGCAGCAGCCGGAGAAACCATTTTTTCAAAGACGTAGCCCGGGGCCGCCGACGAAGCGGCGAAGAGCGCTAAAAGCAGGATCAATGGAAACGCCACTGTAGACTCGCCGGTGAAATTAAATTCGTTTTTCCGCGGCCTGCGGTTGAGCGCGAGCGACGCAAGAAAACGCAGGCCCACCATCAACATAAGTATGGTGAAAAGGAAGAGTACGACGATTACAAACGGGCTAAGAAAATTCGCAGAGCGGAAAAGAAGCTGTTTAGAGCTGTAGCCAATAAAGGGCGGCAGCCCCGCGAGCGCCGCAACAACGATGAAGAGCGTCAGCAGAGAGAGCGGCGCGCGTTCCGCCATCATTCCCTCCTGCCACAGCTCGCAGCCTTCGTATTCCTGTTTCAGATATACAGTAACTACTGAAAGCGCCGCCGCGACGGGCAGGAAGATAAGCCATAGCCCGATCATAGACTCAAGCGCGCTCACTCCGTAAAAAGCTGCGCGTTCCGCGCCGAAAGTGCCGCTGACTGCAATACCCATCGTGACGATGGCCATCCCTTTTATATACATCATTGTCGAATCCATAAAATGCACCGGAGATTTTCCGCCGCTCTGGAATACAACGGCCATTATCATCGACGCAAAGCCGAGCATGACAAGCAGCACCGGAATTTTCTGCAAACCATCGAGCGGGCCGTAGAGCGAGAAAATCACGCGGAAAGCGGCGAAGAGCGAAGCCTGCATCCTAATGCCGAAGAAGCACATCTTCGAGGCGTCAGAAAGATGAGGCGACGGCTTAAAAAATATATAAAGCAGCGGCACCGTCATCAGCAGGAAGGCCGAGAGCGATGAAGGCGTGCTCTTTATCAGCGAGGCCAACGCAGTGATGTTGTCCGTGCCGTACTCTTTTTTCAGCATCACCGCGCCCGCCAAGAACATTACGAGCAGCAGCACGCGAGAGACATAATAGCATACATGTCTGCCGCCGGGCCGTTTTTCACCGACAGTGAAATTGCTGTAAAGCCCCGTTACGCCAGCCTGCGTCATCATCATGAATACGAAGAGCGCAGCAAGCCCGCTCGCGTAAAACATTCCCTGAATACCGGCGCATGTCAGCAGGAAAAACGCCGCCTTGCGCGGCGTTATAAGATTGCGCTTGTCGGACAGAGCGCGCAGCCCGGCGACGAGCGCGACGAAGCTCATAAGCATCGCAGAGACCGCTCCGAAAGCGTCGACCTTCAGCATGGCCTGCACGTTTTCTAAATCATCGCCGGATACAGCCGTGCTCCAGCCGCCGCCAGAAAGAAAATAAAACGGCGACGGAGACAATTCAACGCCCGCCCACACGCGGTAAGAGAGCACGAGCTCGGCAATCATGATGATCAGGAACGGCAGTTTGTACCAGATCTTAGGGATTCCCGGCCTTCGTCCAAGCGGCCCTGCAAGAAAACGACTGTAAAGCATAGCTGCCGCCATAAAAGCGACGCCAGCAAGCGGCAGAGAGAGAGCCATCACAGGCAGAGGCATCGCCTTGAATAAATACAATAAATTCATACGCTCACCTTTCGCGCGAAAAACTACACCGCAGCGCCGCAAAAATACTCTGCGGGCGCGCCGCAGTCTATTATAACAAAATTGAGGCGCGAGATTACAAACGCGACTAATAATATTTTCTTAGCCTATTGACTAGAAATAAAAAATTGCTATAATACTCTCCGTTGGCCGGGGTGGCGGAATGGTAGACGCACGGGACTTAAAATCCTGCGGGCGCAAGCTCGTGCGGGTTCGAATCCCGCTCTCGGCACCAACCACCTGGTATCGCGGGGTGGAGCAGTTCGGAAGCTCGTCGGGCTCATAACCCGAAGGTCATAGGTTCAAATCCTATCCCCGCAACCAAATTATGGCGCTGTAGCTCAGTTGGCTAGAGCATTCGGTTCATACCCGACAGGTCACTGGTTCAAGTCCAGTTAGCGCCACCAGTAAATACAGCCTCTCAGAGATGAGAGGCTTTTATAAAGTTTTCGGGGCGTAGCGCAGTCTGGTTAGCGCGCTTGGTTCGGGACCAAGAGGTCGGAAGTTCGAATCTTCTCGCCCCGACCAGTTTGAAATAGGGTTTTCGTTAATGCCGAAAACCCTGTTTTTTATATCTTAACCCATATTTACTCTCTAAAAATAAAATAAGCTCCTGTCGGAAATTTTCGCTTTTGACTGCCGCGCTTACAGGGCCGCGGCTGCGTCTGGCAGCTCGCCTGTAGTCATTCGTTTGTTCCAGGCTTGAGGGGACGCACATATAAATGTCGCGCCGTCCGTAAAACGGAGGCGCGACGCTGCGTTAAAAAAATATTCTTGGGCTGTCGAATTAGTCGTTCGCTATGCGCGCGAGCTTCTCCCATATCGGCGCGGAGGCTTCGACTATCTCTCTGTATATCGCAAAGATTTTTTCATATTTCGCGTGGTTTTCAGTGTCGGGCTTGTAGGTGCGCTTCATCCTGATGCATTTGCGCGCTGCCTCCATTTCGTTATCAAAGGCTCCGACGCCGACTCCGGCGAGGAGCGCGCCTCCGAACGAGGATTCCGCATGCTCAGGCATCTTCACCTCGAGGCCGAAGACGTCGCTGACGATCTGGCTCCATAGCGGGCTCTTCGCACCGCCGCCTATAATTACGATGTCTTCCATGTTGTCGGTAAAGTTCTTCAGCACATGGAGGCAGTCGTAAAGGCTGAAGGCCACGCCTTCAAGCAGAGCCCGCACAAAATCTCCCTTGTTGTGCACCATGCTGACGCCGAAGAAGTCGCCGCGCGCATTCGGGTTGAAGTACGGGCAGCGTTCGCCGAGCAGGTACGGATGGAATATAAGTCCGCGCGCGCCGAGCTCTGCTTTCGACGCCTGATCGTCCATGAGCATGTAGACGTCTTCGCCCTTCGCTTCGCAGAGTTCTTTTTCGGTCGGATAGAGCGCGTCGCGCATCCATCTGTAGGCGGAGGCGCAGCTGTTGGTCGCGGTCACTGTGTACCATTTGCCTTCAACGGAATAGGGGTAGGTGAATGATTTTTCATGTGGCACGGCGTTGTCGGTAATGAGGTTGACGTTGCCGGCTGTCGCGAGTTTCACGATTATCTGTCCGGCGTTGACGGCTCCGGCGCTGAAGTCCTCGGCCGCCGTGTCGGAGCATCCGGCGATGACGGGAAGGCCATCCGGCAGGCCGGTCAAAGCGGCGACTTCAGCGCGTATTTTGCCGACAATTTCCTTCGTGCCGCGGATTTCCGGCATGACTGAGAGCGGCAGTCCGATCATGCCGCAGAGCTCCGGCGACCAGACGTTTTTCCTTGCGTCGTAGAGCAGGCTTCCCTGCGCGTCGACTACGTCGGTACAGAAATCTCCGGTCACCCACGAACGCACATAGTCTTTGGTGAACATCAGGCGGCGGACCTTTGCGTAGTTTTCAGGCTCGTGCTCTTTGACCCAAAGCAGCTGCGGCAGCGTCCATGTAGGCGTCGGCATCTGCATTCCTATGCGGAATATTTCGCTTCCGTAGTCAGACTTAAGACGGTTGCACTGATCTCCGCTTCTCTGGTCGTTCCACATTATGCACGGACGTATGACCTTCCCCGCTTCGTCCATGAGGACTGCGTTGTGTGTGGAGGCCGTCACGGCTAAAGCAAGCAATCCGTCGAAACCGCCTTTCATCTGTTCCCGGCAGGATTTTACTGTTTTTATGAAGGAGTCTATCCATAGAGACGGATTCTGCTCGGACCACCCAGGATGCTTGTGTTCGGAAGGATATTCTTCAAAGGCGGATGCGCAGATGTTTCCTTCCTTGTCGATTACGGTGGCTTTGCAGCCGCCCGTCCCGAAATCAACGCCGAAAAGCTTTTCTGTCACTGTTATTCCCCCAATATATTTTCGCCTGGGAGAAAGCGCCGCCTTCTGAAAAACGGTGCAGTTCTAATATTTTTTGACGACGAGCGCCTTCTCCAGAGCTTCGAAATTTTGTATGGCCTTGCCGCCAAGGCGCAGCGATACGCCGGTGTAGAGCGTGTCGATGATGGTCAGCTCGGCCATGCGCGACGATATCGCGTAGGTCCTGTACTTCGTCTCCTGCGAATATGTGTAGAGCCGTATATCCGCAAGCTTCGAGACGGGAGAGATGCCGTTGTTTGTGATAGATATGACGGTCGCTCCATTTTCTTTCGCGAGCTGCATCGCCTCGGCCACGTCGCGGGAACTGCCTGAGTGCGATATCGCGATCAGGACGTCTTCTTTCGTCATGGATACCACGGCTATCATCTGCATGTGGTCGTCCGTGTAGGCGCTGACGTTCAGCCCTATACGCAGGAATTTATGCTGCGCGTCGAGCGCAATCGCGCCAGAGTTACCGTTTCCGATGACAACTATGCGCCGCGCGCGGCAGAGTGCGTCGATGCTGCTCGCCACCGCTTTTCCGTCGAGCGCTTTGCGCGTCATTGTAAGCGTGTGTATTGCGCTCGAAAATATCTTATCGATTATCACTTCAGGCGGAGAGTCGGCCTTCAGATCTTCGTGTATCTTTTCCTGCTGGCTTACAAGCTCGCGCGCAACGCTTACCTTCAGCGCCTGGAATCCAGAATAGCCAAGCTTCGTGCAGACCCGCGTCACCGTCGCTTCGCTAGTTCCGGCGAGCTCGGCCAGCTCCGTGATGGAAGAGTAGATCAGCTTGTCTTGGTTTTCAGCCATGCACTCCGCCGTCTTGCGCTCCATCTTGGAAAGAGATTCTAATTTTTCCTGTATACGGCTATAAAACGCGTTACTTGATATATCCTCGTTCATATCGGTTCGCTCCTGTTGGTCGGTTTTATCTATTTTACTATCCGACGGCTCCGAAGCAAACCTGGCTCAATCAGCCACGCCTAAAAAAATCTGCGCGACTAGATGAGATCTGTCACTCGTCCCCTAACGCCAGACTCCGCCAGCATTTCTAAAGCCTTGTCAACGTAACGGCGCCGGCATGTCTTTTCGTCCTCAGCGCTGAGGTTCGGGTTGCCGACAGGACATGTTATTGCGAACCCACGAAGAATTCGCGACGCTCCGACTGACCCCGCTATATCGACCACCGCGCATACCTGCGTCACAGGTATCCCAACACGTTCGATTTCTTTTACTATCGTTGACCCGCAACGAGTGCTAGTGCCTCAGGTGGAAGTCAGTATGACCGCATTCACGCCCTTTGTAAGAAGCGCTTGGGCTATCTGGCGGCCCTTTTCCTTCGATGCGGCTACGGATGCGCAGTTACCGGTGGCGACATAGACTTCTGGATCAAGCTCGCCGAGCTTGCCCTCGGTGACGGCTTCGCGCAGCACGTCTACCGGGAAAAGCCGGTACGGATTTTCCATAACCCATGTGCCGTCGTATCCGCTGTGTATGACGAAGTGCGGCTCGGCGATAAGCTTATCCCAGTCGTAGCGTCCCCACGTGGTGCTTCCGTTCGGCTTCAGTTTGTCGGGGTTGCTCTCGGGTATAAGCCCTCCGTCGGAGACGAGGGCGAGCTTCGCCTTCGTAATGTCGGCGACGGGCGGTGCGGGCTCGACGATGTCGAACCTCGGAGGCAGCAACTCGCTCTCAAAGGGCTCGCCCTTGATCTTCTTCATCACCATGTCGATGGCGCGCTGCGCGGCGTTATGAGGCTGTTCCTCATTGAGGATTATGTCGCGGATGATGTATCCTTCTGATGCCGCGCTTCCGATATGCTCGCCTGTCAGCAGCCGCAGGCCTATACTCGCCATCACAGGTGCGACGTTGCGGAGCTGCGACGACATTATGCCTGCCTTGACGATGTAGGTATCTTTTCTAAAAAGGTCGACTGCCGGATTCTCAGGGTACATCCCGGTAACGGTCGGGATATGCAGCTCGCGCGCGACGGCAGAGGCCATGCTGCCGCAGCTGATGCCGTAGCGGCCCGCGTTGAAGGCAGGGCCGGCTATGAAGAGATCGGGCTTCAGCTCGCGTACTATAGCAAGCCCTTCGGCTGTAGAACGCGCCGTATCGTCGGCGAAGTAGTTGTCGCCGCATATCACCGTCGCGACTACCTCGCAGCTGTCCTTCAAAAGATTCTGAAAGAGCTTGGCCGGACCTACAGCCTCATGCTTTACGCTGAAACCGACATGGGCCATGTCCTCTCCGCCGATCTGGCCGAAGAACTGGTTAATATAGCAGACGACCCGCCATTTTTTCTGTTCCATAACGCTGCACATCCTTTAATAATCCACGGCCTTGCCGTATGAGTAACCTACCTGGCTCATAAGGCCGACCTGTTTCATGTACGTAGAGCGAACCTGCCCTATCGCCGGGTCGCCGGTGGCTATCTTGTGCCCACCGATTACGCCGTCGTCGCCGCTCAGGTACAGCGCGTCCTGCGGGCCGCCGAGAAGCGTCTTGACCGGCGGGAGCGTGAAGTTGTGATAGTATGTGCCGGAGCAGACTATCGAATTGACGTTCGGCTCGCTTATCATGCACTCGACTTCAAGATTGCTCTTGCCGTTCAGTATCTGGATTATCGGGACGGCCTTTATGCCGAGCTTTTCCGCCTCGCTCGCTATCGCGCCCACGCAGAGCGTCGAGGCGCCGCCGACTCCCTTTGTGACTATGACTCCGTCGGCGTGGAGGACGTTTTTCAAAAGGCTCGCAGCCATCTTCGAGACGAGGTTTCTGTGCTTCGCCTCGACGGACGTGACCGTTATCAGGACGCCGGCGAAGTTCAAATCCTTACCGTGGCGGCGCATAAGCTCCACGATGACCGGGTGGTTCTGAATCTCGTAGGTCGTCACACAGCGGAAGCCTCCGCAAGGTGATATGGCGCCGTCAAGCACTTCGGTCGGCTGCATGACTAATGGGAAGGTGTCAGGGACGGCGTTGCCGTAGAGCATCGGCTCGCGGTAGTTCTGCGTGTCGTACTGCTTCGAATATATCTGGTACGAATATGCGATGCTCGGAAGCTCCGGGTACTGCGTCTCGTTGTCGAAGGTCTCCGACGAATCTGCGGCTTGTTCGAGTGTGACGCGCGCCAGCAGGACGCTGGTCTTGAAGCCTATCCTGCGCAGCGCCTCACGGTATTCGCGGAAATCCGCGTCTTCCGGGGCCATCGGCTCGATGACGAGTTCGGGCATTTTCGCGTAGGGGTTTATCGCGGCGCACTCCCCGCTCATGTCGAACGAGCCCCATTTTCTCGACCAGTATGTGTCGTTCTGGCAGAGGACTATGCCCGCGCCCTCGACGGCGCGCGTCACACCGCTTCCGGCTATCTCGTAGTCATCCGTCAGCACGCCCGGCCAGTCGATGTTGTCGGAGACTTTGCAGCGCGGCTGCACAACGTCTACGACGTTGATGATACGCGTAGAATCGCCCGGGTAGGTTATGTCGATTTTCAATGTGTCGAAGCAGCTCTCGTGCTCCGCGAAGGCGAGGATGTCGGCCTTATTGACGAAGAGCACGCCGTCTTCGAGACATGTCTTTTCGCCGAAGCGCATATCCTTTACGCGTATCGTTTCCACTGTTAATTTCATAGAAAAACTCCTCTTTTCCCTAAGCTCCCATAAGCAGGTTAGGAACGAAGGTGACGATCGGCGGGAAGAACCACATAAGCAGCATTACCGCCAGAATGATGAGCACGACGGGGCCCGTGTAGCTTATAGCCTGCTTGAACGAAGCCTGGGCGATGTTCATCGACAGGAACAGATACAATCCGACGGGCGGCGTCAAAGCGCCGACAACCGTCGATATCGAGAACAGCACGCCGAAGAGCAGCGGGTCTACGCCCATGTGCATGACTATCGGATAGAGGGTCGGCAGAATGACGGCGGTCGCCGCGAGCGTCTCCATGAAGCATCCGATGATGAGCATCATCACTATGATTATGAAGACGAGCATCGAGGGGCTGCTTGTTATCGAAAGCAGGAACTCCTCCACCATAGGCGTGACGTTTTCGCGCGCGAATATATAGGAATATATATTCGAAATGCCCATTATCATCATGAGCATCGCCGACGAAGAGGCGGCGCGCTTGAAAATCCCCATCAGGTCGCTGATTCTGAGCGTGCGGTAGATGAAGAAGCCGCATATCAGCGCGTAGATGCAGGCGACTATGCTGGACTCCGTCGCGGTGAAGAATCCAGTGACGACTCCCGCGAGGATTATAACCGGCGTGATGAGCGCGAAGAACGATTTGATGAACGCCTTCGCCACGCGGCGCAGGCTGAACGCGCCGCTGCCGCGGTCCACGTCGTACTTCTTCGCGTACCAATAGCACATGATCATAAGGCATACGCCTATGATTATGCCGGGCATCAGTCCGCCCATGAAGAGCTTGCCGACCGAAAATCCGGTCAGCGAGGCGTAGACTATCATGTTCGTGCTCGGCGGAATAATCGGCGCGAGCGCTCCGGAACCCGCTATCATCGAGGCGATGAAGCCGTGGTCGTAGCCCTCTTTCTTAAGTTCTGGGACTGTCTGCGTGCTGACGGCGCTCATCGTAGCCGCGCCGGAGCCGGAAATTCCCGCGAATATCATGTTCGCGAGGACGGAGACCATGCCCATGCCGCCGCGCACCGAAGAGACGCAGGCACGGCAGAAGTCCAGTATCTTCGCCGAAAGATCCGCCGCCCCCATGATCTCGCCCGCAAGTATGAAAAGCGGTCCCGCCATCAGCGAGAAGGAGTTCATGCCGCGTATGGCCTGCTGCACGGCCATGAAGGCTGGGATGTCACTCCCGAACATAATAGCGAGCAGCCCAGAAAGGCCGATTGCGAAGCTGACCGGAACGCCAAGCACTAGGAAAATCAGAAGCGTAACTAGAGCTATCTCAATCATTTATCTTTTACCCTCCCGGTATTCTTTCGCAAGCTGCGGAATGGTGCTGGCATAGGCACAGAGCATCATGATTATCCCTAATGGAGCCGCAGCATAGATATAGGCGTAAGGAATCCTTATGGCCGCGCCGAGAGAGTTGAAGCTCTTGGAGACCAGCGTCATCGCGCCTGGGAAGAACATAATAAGAAATACGACGCAGATCAGCCTTCCGATTACGAAGAGTATGGCGCGCGACTTCTTGTTCTTCATAAAGCTTATGAGAATGTCGACAGATACGTGGCCGTCGACGCGAACCGTAAGGGCGGAGCCTATGAAGGTCAGATATATGCCGCAGAAACGCATCGCCTCTTCCGTCCACGGCGGTGACGAATGCAGGATGAAGCGGCCAAATACCTGGAGGCTGCCAAAAATCAATATCAATATGAACATCAAGGCGCAGAACCAAGTCTGGATATTTTCTATCGCCCTGTCTATCTTTAGCAAGGTTTTCAATGATTTCACCTCTTGTTTGCGGAGAGCGCACGCGCGGCGGGAGTTCCGTCACGCGCGTGCGCCGTGTTGAAAGAAGAAACTGCGGATTAGTTGTTGAGAGCGAGCATAGAGTCGATAAGCGCGCCGAGGTTGTATTCCTTCGCGTACTTGTCGTAGATGGACTGGCAGGCGTCCTTCATTCTCGCGCGCTCTTCGGGCGTTACGTCGTTGATTTTCACGCCGACCTTGGCCATGACCTGCTCCGCGGCGGCGTCGGAAGCGCTGCGGTCCTTAAGCTGCTTGGCCTGGCTGTCGTTCGCGCACTGCTGGACTATGTCCTGGAGATCCTTCGGCATTGAGTTCCATTTGTCGTTGTTCATGAATACACAGTAGATGGCTCCCAGATGGCCTATCTTCGAGAAATATTTCGCCTGTTCCTGAAGGTTCTGGTTGATGAGCCCCGTTACGTCGGCTTCAACGGCGTCTGCGACTCCCTGCTGAAGCAGAGTGTAGGCTTCGCTCCACGCGGAGGTGACTGTACTGGCGCCAAGGCAATTCCAGAGGTCGACGTAGAGCGGCGTCTCGGCGGTACGCATCTTTATTCCCTTGATGTCCTCGAGCTTCGTGATGGGTTTCGTTTTAAGAAGCGGCTGGCGGATTCCGTTCGAGTAGGTCATGAGCAGGCGGACGTTGGAGCCGTCGAGCATTTTGGGAACTTCCACTGATACTATGTCGTTGATGAGCTTTGCCTGCGTGTCAAGGTCTTTCGTAAGGAAGGGCATATTGAAGACTGCGAGCTGCGGCATGTTCAGCGCTGCGGCCCAGTCCGCCGTATCGCAGCAGGTCATGTCGAGCGTGCCCATCGTGACCTGCTCCATCATCTCACGCGCAGAACCAAGCTGGCTTGAGGGATAAATGTTGACCTTGACTCTGCCGCCGGTACGTTCCTCGACCATAGCCTTGAACTCCTCTGGCGCTATGGCGAGAGCGTGGCCTGGATTCTGGATATGTCCGAATTCAAGGGTAAACTCGGGCTTCGCTTCGCTCGACGACGCGGCTACGCCTAGTATCAGCATTGCAAATAGAAGAAAAACAAGATGTTTTTTCATGGTGGACATAGTTCCTCCTCAAATAAGTTATTTATGTATAGTTTTGAAAAAACTACAGCCCTTTATATTTTCTGCCGAGAGCGTCGGCTGCGATGATGGCGGCATAGACGCGTTCCGTCGTTACCGCGAATGGTTCCTGGTGGATGAGCGGGCCGTTCGCCGTTTTCTCGGCTATCGCCATCACCTTGTCGCGCTGCGTTTCCACGCCGAGGTCGGCGAGCGTAACGGGAAGGCCGATAGAGACCATGAAGCGCATGACTTTGTCGACGGTCTCCTCCGGCGTGTTTTCAAGCACCATCTGGCAGACTATGCCGAAAGCGACCTTTTCTCCGTGGAGGTACTTGTGCGTTTCGGGAAGCACGGTAAGGCCGGAGTGTATTCCGTGTGCCGTAGCGAGTCCGGTGTTGAGGAAGCCGAGGCCGGAAAGCAGCGTGTTCGCTTCGACGACGTTTGCAAAAGCTTCGGTGACTACTCCGCTGTCGAGCGCCATAAGCGCCTTCTCTCCGTCTTCAAAGAGTATGTCCCAGCTCGCCTGCGCTATCGCCATACCCGCTTTGCAGCGGCGCATGCCGGAGCCTATATAGTTCGGCGAATCCGAACTCTCGCAGGCCTGCGCTTCGAGCCAAGTCGCAAGAGCGTCGCCCATTCCCGCGACGAAGAGGCGGCGCGGAGCTTTCACTATGATCTCCGTGTCGACAAGCACGAGGTCTGCGTTCTTCTTCATCTTGCGCGAGCCGATATATTCGCCGTCCGGCTTGTAAATGACCGCGATTTCGCTGACCGGCGCGTCGGTCGACGCGGACGACGGGGCGATGATGACCGGCAGCCCCATAGCGTCGGCGCATATCTTAGCCGTGTCCATCGTTTTGCCGCCGCCGGCCCCAACGATCACCGCGGCGCCGTTCTCTTTCGCTATCTTGCTGATTCGCTCAACCTCTTCATCGCAGCATTCGCCGTTGAAGGATATCGAGACGAACTTGACGTCGCTTTCGGCGTACGCTTTTTCAAGACGTGCGTTAAGGTCCTGATAGAGGAATCCGTCGATGATGACGCAGGCGTCGCCGTAAGGAGCAGTGTAAAGCGGCAGCCTGCCGAACTCGCCTTCTCCCTGCACGTAGCGCAGCGGACTTCCGAAGGCTCTGGTCGTCGAACTCAGCATATCTTTCGAGTACACTTCATAATGCACTCTGCCTCCCTTTTATTTTTGATCGCGGTGCGGCCCCGCATCGCTTGCATTTGCATACAATTGAGCTCGCGTCGTTAATTTTAAAAATAATTTTCAAAGTTACAAACACGCATTTTTGTTCTTACACACTAATAATTAGCAAAATAAAGCCAAAAATAGGCTTATTTTTCATCTATATACATAAAAAAATAACAGAGTTTTTATTATGTTATAACTACCGTTTTTATCTCTTTCAAGGGTGATTATATAGTATCTAAAAATTATTTTCAAGAGTTTCCCGGTAAAATTGTCATAAATTTGATAGGCAATTTTAGTAAATTTAGTGCAATGCACAACGATCGAAGGCTGATGCTATGAATAAGCGCATATCAGCTGTAAAGAAGCACAAAATAACTTATTTCTTCAAAAACAAATCCACTATTTCGCGAAGCGAGGATATTTTCAGCGTTTCTATCGGGTAGGTTTCTTTCGGGGTACGGCGGCTTATTACGGCTTTGGTGAAGCCGAGGCGGGCCGCTTCTTTTATGCGAAGCGGAGTGCGCGCGCAGGGGCGGACTTCTCCGGCTAAGCCGACTTCTCCTATGAAGCAGACATCGGGGGGGAGTTCGATGTCCGCGGCGGCGGAGGCGAGCGAGGCGCAGATGCCGAGGTCGGCGGATGGGTCTTTGAGCGTAAGGCCGCCCGCTACGTTGAGGTATACGTCGCTCGCGCGCGTGGCGATGCCGCACCGGCGTTCGAGCACGGCGAGCAGTAATTGCAGCCGATTCACGTCCACGCCGCGCGCCGTGCGCTTCGGGTATGGGAACGGCGTCGGGCAGGCAAGCGCCTGGATTTCCGCAGCGAGCGCGCGCGAGCCTTCGAGCGTCATCGCTATCGATACGCCGGAGCTTCCTAAGTCGGTGCCGTTCCAGTAGAGGCGGCTCGGGTCGTTGACGGCGGCGAGCCCCTTGTCGGACATTTCGAAGATTCCAAGCTCTTCGGTGCTTCCGTAGCGGTTTTTCTCGGCGCGCAGCAGGCGGTTCGGAGAGTTCTGCTCGCCGGAAAACAGCAACACTACGTCCACGAGGTGTTCGAGCAGCTTCGGCCCGGCTATCTGCCCCTGTTTCGTGATATGTCCGACGAGGACGGTCGGTATCGAGCAGCGTTTGGCGGTGTCGACGGCCAAAGCCGCAACGCCTTTCACCTGGTTCGGCGAGCCGGCCCAGCCGCTTTCGCTGTCGGCGCGGAAGGCCTGCACGCTGTCGATGACCATGAAGCCGTAGCCGTATTTCTCCGCCGCGGCGAGCGATGACGGGAGATCGCTCTCGCAGAGCAGGTCGAGCCCCGGCGTCATGAGGCCTAGGCGGCGTCCGCGTAGCGCGAGCTGTCCCGACGATTCTTCGCCGGATATATAAATCACGCGCTCGCCGCGTTTCGACATTTCGGCGCAGACTTGCAGCAACAGCGTAGATTTTCCGACGCCCGGCTCGCCGCCAAGCAGGGTCACGCCGCCGCGTACCCAGCCGCCTCCGAGGACGCGGTCGAGCTCGTCTATTCCAGACGGGATTCTTTGCTGTTCCTCTACTTCGAGGCCGGATATCGGGATTGCCGCCTTGGCTGGTTCGTTCAACGGCCCGCGCGAAGCGATGCGCTGCGTCTCCTGTTCGAGCGTTCCCCACGAGCCGCACTTCGGGCATTTCCCCATGAAGGTCTGGCTCTGGTAGCCGCATTCTGAGCATTTATAAAGACTTGTCTCTTTTTTCGCCATGTTTAGAATTTATACACTAGCCCCAAGGCCATGATACGCGCCGTCCGCCTTCGCCTCGGAGCGCCATGCGTATCTCGTCAAAGGTAGGGGCTTCGAGCATCATTTTCGTGCAGTTCGCACGCGACATGGTGTCGAGCGTGTGCGAGTCGGATGAGCGTATAAAGGCGCGCCCGGGATACTGTTCCCGCCATTTCTGCGCCTCATCGGAGTTGAGGCGGCGCGAGAGCTCGAAACCGTCTGCCGGATAGTCCTCCGGCATCGGGCCGAGCGCCGCGGTATAGGAAAATGCGGGACGGTCGACGTGTGCAAGTATCGCCAGGCCGCCGAGCGCGCGCGCCCTTTCCACTATCTGGTCGACTTCGTAGCCCGCGCCCTGTATCAGCAGAACTTCCTCTTCTTTTACGATTCCGTTCTCCGCGTCGACGACTATCTGGTAGCCGAAGTGCTCTACGTCGTTTTTAATCGGTCGGATGCGCTTCCAGAGCCATTCCTTAAATTCAAGCGCAAACTGATATTCCGAAAAGACGCACAGCGTATGAATATCCTCCGCGCTCTGAGCCTCAATGCAGGGGAGCACGACGGGGACGCCCGGGCGCCCGCCGTTCTGCGCGGCGCCCGCCATCCCCGGGTAGTTTTCGCATGTGTTGTGGTCGGCTATGCCGATTATATCGAGGCCGACCTCGCGCGCTTTTTCTATGATCTCCGGCGCGCCCATCTCAAGTTCGCCGCATGGCGAAAGCAGCGTGTGTATGTGGAGGTCGACCCAGAAGGGCTTCAGCAACGCGCAGCTATCCCTTCAGCCCTAGCCCAGCGAGTTTCACGCACGTCGCGTAAAGCGTATCCTGCACCGAGACTATCGCTATGTTTTCGGTGTTGCAGCGCTCTATTAGGTCGTCGGGAGCTTTTCTGCCTGATGCTATTATGATCATAGGCAGATCCTTGAGCACGGCGACCGCGGCAACGTTGAGGTGCGCCTGCACCGTCACCCAAGCGGCTCCCTCGGGGGCCGTCCCCATTATGAAGCTGAGGAGGTCTCCAGCGGTCGCGCCGGTTATTTCACGCCCTTTGTCGCCCACGCACTGTACATCTCCGCCGAGCGCTTCGCATATCTCGCTTATGGTCATTTCGTTCCGCTCCTCCTTTTAAGGGTTTGGGGCTGCGACTCTGATAGGATGACTATCTTGTTCGCGAGCGAAGCTATGCCCTCGCGCAGTTTGAAGATGCAGTCCGTCACTGAGCCGTGTCCTCTGACTATTTCCTCTGCCATCGCCTGGCACGAAGGGCGCCCGCACGACCCGCAGTCTATATGCGGCAGCCCGGAGTATATTTCTTTCATCTGTTGAAGCTTCGCCATAGCCTCGGCTACGTTGTTCGAGAGCGGCAGCCGCGGCCTCGGCGCGTAATCTTTCGTTATCGTCCAGAAGTCCATCGCGCACAGCTCTTCTACGCGGCGCTGGTTCTGCGTCGTGACGTTCCAGTCGGTATGTATGTTGTTGAGGCGCAGGCTCGCGAGGAAGCGCGAGTCGGCGGTGCCGACGCCGCCGACGCATCCCGTGTCGCAGGTGCGGCACTCGACGAAATCGACGTTGCGCAGCCGTCCAAGCTCCAACTCCTGAAGCACGTCGAGCGTGTTCCTCATGCCGGAGACGGCTATCAGGTTAAGACGCTTTTCCGAAAAAGCCTGTATGTGCTTCGACTCGCCGCCGCGGCGCGCCCACTGTATCCAGCGGTTGCTGCGAATCTTCCTCGGGTGGTCGTGCGCGGCGGAAACGTTGCCCGCCATTATGCTGCGCGCTACGCGCCGCACAGTAACTGCGGCGTCGAGCGGAGAGCGCTCGCGCCCCTGCGGTTCCCGCACCATCGTTATCTTCGCGGAGCACGAAGCAAGGAGCGTCACCGGCGCGCTGCTGCTCGTGCGCATCTTCCACAAATCCGCGGCGAGTTCGAGCGGCGAGAATACCGGCACGACGCGCGACAGCAGCTCCGGGAAGCGCGCCTGAATGAGGCGCAGCGCCGCGGGACAGTAGCAGGATATCAGAGGCAGCGACGCCGGCGCGGTGCGCGCAATCAACAGCGCCGTGGCCGCCGCCGACAGGTCGAAAGCCTCCTCCACCTCGTCCATGAGAGGATTAACGTTCATCGAAGCAAGCACGGCTTCGAGTACAGACGGGTCGTTATAATGGCTGAACTGTGAAAAGAAAACCGGATCCGGCACGGTAGGGAGGCTTTGATTCTCCTTGATAGCGTTCCAGTCGTCCTCCTCGATGCCGAGCGCCTGCCTGCGGCAGGAACGCATGCACTCCCCACAATCGATGCAGAGCTCTTCAAGAATGCTTATCTCTCCGTCGACAATGCGGATGGCCTCAGTCGGGCAGACGCGGATACAATTGACGCACCCCTGGCAGGCCGTCCTTGAAATCTTAACGCTGTGGAGCATGGCGATTCCTCCTCGCGCGTCTAATTTTTATTGAAGTATACTGTGCAGGTCAGTGTCGTTCCGACGCCGACCTCAGATTCTATGTTGAAAACGTCGCTGTTGCGCTTTATGTTCGGCAGCCCCATCCCAGCGCCGAACCCCATTTCGCGCGCCTGGTCGCTCGCCGTCGTGTAGCCTTCCGTCATCGCCTTGCCGATATCGGCGATGCCGGGGCCGTGGTCTTCCGCTATGAGCACCACATGGTCTTCGAAAATTTCAGCCTTCAGCATTCCTCCGCCCGCGTGGATGACAAGGTTGATCTCCGCCTCGTATGTAATGATGGCCACTCTGCGGCATATTCCGGAGTCTATGCCGAGCATCTTGAGGGTGTTTTTTATATTGTTCGAGGCCGCGCCAGCGACCATAAAATCGTTGCCCTCAATCTTGTATTCCAGACAGACAGGGGCCCCCATAGCCCTAGATCTCCTGTATGTCTCGGCTCGGCTTCATGCCCTTCGCGAAAAGTATCCCGCACGACTCGAACATGCTGTACCGCGTCAGAAGTATCGGAATGCCGTTTTCCCTCGCGAGCTGAATCGTCTCATCAAGCGGCCTCTTGCCGCGCACAAAGACGATGGCTGGGATGTCGAGCATCTGCGCCGTGCGCACAATCTGGACGTTAGTCAGTCCGGTGAGCAGCAGCGCCCCTGGCGTGCAGAACGCGAGCACGTCGCTCATAAGGTCGCACGCATAAGCGTTGTTTACAATAATATTATCAAGGTCATCCGACGTAGAGACGTTTTGGGCATCGAGAAGCGATGCCAGCTCCTGCAAAGTCATCTTGATTCTGCCTCCTGAATGCTTGTCGTATATGCCGGCTTCAATATCCAACTTATAGTGTAAAGAATAACAAAGAGAGATAAGAAAAACAAGAGCGAAGGATGTGAGTATGCCAGAAGCGGGTGTAATATATTGAAGAATTTACATCGGGAAGTGGTATCGTATGTCTTTGTTCTATATCTCCGCCTGCGCGCTGCTTGCGCTCTTCTTCGCTGCCGGGCTCGTCCTTGGAAGCCGCGGTCCGAAAAAAGACTACAGCCTCGGCGGCAGAAAAGCGGGAACGGCAGGCGTCACCGGAATACTGCTCGGATCGCTCGTCGGCGGCGCTTCTACAGTAGGCACAGTGCAGATGGCCTACAGCTACGGTATGACGGCCTGGTGGTTCGCACTCGGCGGCGGCATAGGCTGCCTGCTTCTCGGCCTACGCTTCGCCGTTCCGCTGCGCAGGTCGCGCATCACTACGATAGCAGACTATTTGAGCAGAGGCTACGGCGGCGGGGTGTACGGACGCGGCATAGCGCTCGCGGCGACGGCGGCGTCGTCGCTCGGCACCTTCATCTCCATATGCGCGCAGTTCTTATCATGCATCGCGCTGCTGCGCGGCGTCCTTCCGCTTTCCGTGCCGTCGGCGGCGCTCGTCGCTGCGCTCTCGATATGGGGCTTCGTCGCCTTCGGAGGCATGAAAAGCTTCGCAAAGCTCGGCGAGGCAAAGATAGCGCTGCTCTTCGTCGCTCTCGTCGCATGCGCCGCGGCTGCCCTCGGTTGTGGCGGATTTACCGTGATGCGGCGGAATTTAACTTTCCAGCCGTGGTTCAATCCTTTCGGGCGCGGCTTCGTACCGGAGCTTGGATATCTTGCTTCTATGATAGTCGGCGTATTCACGACGCAGATATACATCCAGTCATTTGCAGCGGCGAAGGATCTGCACGCGGCGCGCCGCGGCGCTTTCGCCTCGGCGCTGCTCATGCCGCCGATGGGGCTGCTCGGCACAGCCGTCGGTCTATCCGTCCGCGCGCGCGGCGTAGAGATACAGCCAGACCAGGTGCTATCATGGTTCATCATGGATTCCTTCCCGCCGTTCATAGGCGGCCTGCTCTGGGGCGGCGTCGTCATAACGGTCGTAGGCTGCGCCGCTGGCCTCATGCTCGGCATCGCGACAAACATCGCGAAAAACATGATACCGCGCGAACGGCTCGCAAATTACTCCTCGCGCCAGGAAAACAAAGGCCCGGCCGCGCTCTTGGCGAAAGCCGCCGCCGGTATATCCGAGACGGCGCTCGTCGCGGTCATGACCGTAGCGGCGGCGCTCATAGGGACGGCGACGACGGGCTCGATGATACTCGAATGGAGCTTTCTCAGCATGGGGCTTCGCGGCGCCGGCAGCTTCATCCCGTTCGTCCTAGCCGTGCTGAAGCCAGGCCTGCTTCCGCCGATCTGGGCTCTCGCGTCATGCTGCGGCGGCCTCACCGCAATGCTCGCATGGGCCTTCGCTCGCTTCCCAGGCGACCCGCTCTTCGCCGGGCTGGCTGTGTCTGCGGTCTTTGCGGCATTCGGCGCGGCTTCGGCAAAAAATACTTAGAGCACCGGCAAGGATGCGGCGAGTAGATTCAGCACAGTCTATCCATACGCAAAACCCTCGTGCGGCGCAGTTCTGTCCGCCGCACGAGGGTTTTGCGTATTTTTATTAAGTTTCTGGACTGGCTATCTCTTATACCCGATTATATCGCGCAGCAGCGAAACGCGCCATTCCGCGCCTTTCTCGTCCTCCACGCCTTTGGTCGGGAATCCGTCGATTACTCCGATGACTCCGCGGCCCTGCGCGCTTTCGGCGACAAGAACCTGGAGCGGGTTCGCGGTCGCTGCGAATATGCGGCAGACCTCCTGAACGTCCTTTATTCTGTTAAGGACGTTGATGGGATAGCCCTTGCGCATGACTATGATGAACGTGTGGCCGGCGTTCATTTTCTGCGCATTTTCTATGGCGCACTTCTCCATTTCCGCGTTGTTTCCGTCGTGACGTATCAGGCAGTCGCCGGACGCCTCGCAGAATGCGACTCCGAATTCTATGCATGGCGCGGCGGTCGCCATCGCCTCGTAGATATCTTCGACGGTCTTGATGAAGTGGCTCTGCCCAACGATGACGTTGGCATCCTCGGGCATGTCTATCCGTACCGCGCTTATATTGAGATTCTCAGCCATCACTGCACCTCCGTTGTATTTTAGTGACAGCACATAGTATAGCATCACGGCATGAAAAACGGCGGCCCTGTATGAGCCGCCGAGCGTTATGCTTATTTAAGACCGCGCGTTTACTTGCTCGTCTTTTTGAGCTCCGCGATAACCGCGTCGGTGATGTCGGTGCCGCCGTAAAATACGACGCCCTTATCCATGACTACGGTGAGCTTCTTCTGGTTGGCGACGGTTCTCATCGCGATGTTGATTTCCTTGAAAAGCGGTTCCATGAGCTTTCTCTCTTCTTGGGCGAGTTCCTGACGTTTCGCCTGATAGATTTCGGCCTTTTTCTTATTGTCGCTCTCCTTGTCGATAGCGGCCTGCGCATCCTTCTGGAGTTTGTCGGTCACGTCGCGCACCTGGCGCTGCACCTGCTGGAACTTCGGATGCTGGAACATGACTTTCTGCGTGTCGATGGTCCCGACCGTGTCGGCGGCGAAGGCCGCCCCTGCAAGGACAAGCGCCGATAAGGCAACCGTCATTACTGTAAGAATCTTCTTGAACGTCATCAATTTTCCTCCTCTTGAGTGCAAGGATAAAATCTCTATCCCTTTTGACTGACTTGTGTATTTTACCCTGTTTTCGTGATTACGTCCACGTTTTTGCAAGGGCTTCAAAAATTGGCGGCAACCGGCTTTGTCGAGTCGAACAACAGCGCGTCTCCGCTTCTTTATAATAAGGGAAAGTTGTGGTAAAAATATGTGGATGGAAGTAATTCCGCGGAGGGATGCAGAATGGAATGTCTCGCAACTTTCGACACTACGCACATGGCGCTTTTCTTTGAGAAGGCATGCCGCGCCTCTGGGCTGGACGTGAAGATCATCCCAGTGCCCCGCCAGATTTCGGCGAGCTGCGGCCTCGCGTGCAGCTACCCGTGCGGCGAGCGCGACAAGGTTGAGGCCGTCGTCGCCGACAAGGCCATAGAAGTAGCCGAATATCACGAGCTCGCCTCTTAGAGGCGGGCTTCTTTATTCGTCTCCGTCGGGCGGGTCTTCGCGGAAATATTTGTGCCAGAAGAGCCAGCTCATAAAGCGCCACAGAAGGTAGCCGAGGCAGGCGACCGATATTGATATCCAAAGCATCCCGCCGTAGCTGGCGCCTATGCCGCCGAGCGCGGCGCTCCCCGCGCTGCGCGTTTCCTCGCTGCCAGGGCCGAAAAATTTCCACACCCACACCATCACTATCGCCGCAGAGAGCGCAGTGAGTATCATATTTACAGCCTTCCGCATGGTTTTCAGCGCCTCCTTTCAATTATTCTGCTTATGAAGTGTTCGAGATAGAATTTCACGATGCGGCGCAGCGATATGCTGTCGAAGCGCCGCACAAGCTGCTCGCCGCTCTCCGTCCTGCGTATAGAGAAGGCGCGCGATTTCGGCGAGAGCAGCACCTGAGTCGGGTATAGGCTCCTGTGACCGACGACTAGGTACGATACGGCGCAGGCGACGCCGGCGAAGGCAGCTATCTGCGCGCCGAACAGCTCCATCGCAAAGAGCGTGCCTGAGATGGGCGTGTTCGTCGAAGCGGCTAAGACCGCGCAGACGCCGAGCGCAGCGCAGAACGACGGATCGTGCCCCGTTATCATCGAGAAAAGCAACCCCGACGACGCACCGATGAAGAAAGTAGGCGTTATCTCTCCGCCGCATCCCCCTGCTGCGAGCGTTATGCCCATCGCGGCGATTTTGACGATAAAGCCGAGCGGAAGTCTCTCCTTTCCAGCCACCATCGCCCGGATAGCGTCGCTTCCGAGCCCAAGGAATTCCCCTCCGAAGAGCAGCCCTATCGCGAGCAGCAGTACCGCGCCCGCAACGGGACGCTTCCACCCCGTCACGCCGAAGCGCGCGAACGCTTTCTGCGCGATGTGGATTCCCTCAATATTCGCGATCGCAATGACTCCGAAGAATATACCGCCAAGCAGCGACGCGGCGAGAGCCAACGGCCCAAGCTCCGGTACGGAGACGGCGATGTTCACCCCATGGCCAGCGCCCATTGCAGCCGCCGTGAAGTAGCCGACGATGCCGCTGATGAGCGACGGGAATAGAACGTCGTAGAATATCTGTCCAACGAAAAGCACCTCGACGGCAAAAATCGCGCCCGTCACTGGCGTGCTGAAGACGGCGCAGAATCCGGCTGCGATACCGCAGATTATGACCTTTTTCAAATCAGATTCGTCAAGATTGAAAATTTTGCCGATAACGTAGGATACGCCCGAGCCGATTTGGGCGCAAGGCCCCTCGATGCCGACCGAGCCGCCGGATGAAATCGTTACGATGGTTGCAGCTATCTTGACCGGCACGGCCTTCACATCTATCAAAGTGCGGCGTTTGTTGTGGATCGCGTCGATGACCGCCTCAGTACCGTGCCCCGCAGACTGAGGCGCAAGTAGACGAACAAGGAAATAGCTGACGAAAAGACCGGGGAAAAGCAAAAGATAGCGCAGCCGCCCTAGCGCTGCTGCCGTATTCATGCTCCAACGAAGCGCGAGAAGGAATCCGCCAGAGACCAAGCCGACGGCGAACCCAGTCACAATGGCGAGGACGACCCACTTAACAACCGCGCAGATAAGCCATACCTCATCGCGGACGATGTCAGCCCCGTCCGGTTTTTCAACGTCTATACGCACAGCATTGCCGGTTTCTTTATTATTCATCCCATCCATAGCGCATCACCGCATGACATTCTACCATACGGCGCGCAGAAATACTGTATAATACGGTCATGAAAGAGAACGCGTCGAACGCATTGAGGATCCTCGTAAAATATTTGATATATGCCGGAGTTCTCGCGTCGCTGGTTTTTATCTGCTGGCGCATAGCGACAAAAGGAGAGTACGAAAGGCGCGAACTCGTCCAGTGCGAGGCGCTCGCCGTCAGCGCGGCCTTCGCCGCGTGCGACGCGCTCGACGACCAAGCGCTCGCCGAGCATGTACGCGAGAACGGCGCGACGGAATTTATAATAGACCATATGAAGATGCCGGAGCATAACGTCGTCTCCGTCATGATAACGCCGAAGGCCGATGGTTTTTCAGTACTTGCGCGCGCTGAAACGAATTGGAACTCGCGCAGCCCGCAGAAAGCAGAATTTCACGCGGTTAAAGGCGGCGGCGTGGAATACCAGAAAGAAAACGCAATGGCAAAGGCATTTCTCGCGCTCAACGAATACGGCGACATAGAGACTTCAAAGCTACTGACTTTCGTCTTTCCCAACGAAAACAAATGTCCCGTCCCCTTCAATGTAATCGCTATAAAAGTAAACGGCCTGCACAAAACGCCGCTGACGGTACTGCGGCCTGTGATAAAATAACTACCCTAGAATAATTTTAACTATCTGATGACAAATTTGAAGAGCCATAGACACCCCATTAGTGTTCTAAAAACGTGCGTGACAGTGAACTGCACTAGTCAACAAATCATGTACACACAAAATCGAACCATAAGACACTGACGGGGCTTGACGTTTAGCCGTTTCTGAACATTTCTTCCATATATTCCGCCCTGTACTGTTTCGGCGTCATATGTCCGAGGGCGTATGCCGGACGTTCTTCGTTGAAGAACTTTATGTATAATCATTCCACTTCTCATAAAAACTATGTCGCGCCAGCAATTTTCTGGCTGGCGCCTCCAGCTCTAATCGTTAGAGATGAAATTATGTGCATATAGCTTCTTGCTGTCTCTAGCGTTTTGTGGCGGAGGCTCTGGCGAGCCTGCCCCGCTTTATCGGGCAAAGCTCACCCCGTTTTATCGGGGGCTAAAAATTGCCAGAGCTACATATGTTTTGTTATAAAGTTGAGTGAGTATATACCATAAGCCTCTGCTGCTTCATAACGGGTCCTCGTCCCGTCGTATATCTTTTTGCCTGCTTCAAGACGTTCTTCCCTTGAAAACTTCATTCCCCCCCCCGTACGCTCACAACCATGGTCGTGTCCCGCAAACCGATTGCTATGTCCGGGATGGCGTTGGGGGGTGTCTGTGTTTTACCCCCTTTGTGTACGGGATTAGTTTGGCAGTGCAAAAAGACTTGTATCTGATATTCCGTACAGTGCCGTTGTTTCGGCTAAGGTCTTGCCTTCGACGATATGGGCCTTCACGACTGCAATCTTCAGCCGCCGGCGGTACGACTTTGTATACGGTCTGTCTTCAGGCAGGTCTTTCCGCCCGTTTTGGTACATGGCTATCCACGTCTTAATGGTAGCTGGGCCCACACCGACCCGTTCGGCAATTTGCCTCCTTGAAAATCCCTGTTTGTGAAGTTCTATGCCCTTGATTCGTTGTTCAGTCTTTCTTTTGCCCATAATATAAGCCCTCCTTGTACTATTTTATGCGTTGCCGTACTTGGGGGGCTTAGTTATTTGTTTCAGTTATGGGAATCTGTTCAGGACGGGGCGGCTTCGTTATTCAGAGTCATGGTGTGACTAGCCACGGTCTTTTCAGGTTACTCCGTTATAATCTCCCGGAACCTTCTGTGCTGCCAGAGCCACTGGCCGGGGATGGCGCGGATCATTTTTTCGTAGATTTTGTTCATTTCGACGGTCTGGTATTTTATAGCGTCGTCGCGACTCAGCTCTTTCGGGGCCGGGGGGAGCGGCGGCCCCATTTTTATCGCGAATTTGAACGGCTCGAGGCGGCGCAGAGCGAAGGGGATCATAGGCGCTCCGGTGAGAACGGAGAAGGCTGCGGGGCCGGTCGCCGTGCCGGTCTCGTGGCCGAAGAAGGGCGCTTTGAAATCATCGTCGCCGTGCTGGTCGGCGAGCGCGCCGAAACAGCCGTTTTTGCGCAGCATGGATATGACGCGCATCATCGGCGCTTTTTTGTCTATCGTCTTGAGGCCCGAGGCCGCGCGCAGCGTCGCTATCAGCTCGCGCTGGAACGGGCTGTCGGAGTTGCGCACTACGCCGCAGAAGGGCCAGCGGCGCGAGAACCACGCGGGCGAGAGCTCCCAGTTGCCGAGGTGCGCGGAAAATATCACGACGCCTTTGCCGCGCGCGAAGGCGTTTTCGACATGTTCCGTGCCTTCGACGCTGACGGCCATGCGGTCGATGAGCGTCGGGTCGTGCTGCCACGCGAGCAGCTCGACGCCGGTCCATATCATGTTCTCATAGGATTCGGCGAGGATACGCTCGCGCTCGGCGCGGCTTTTTTCGGGGAAGCAGAGCATTATGTTGCGGCGCGCGACGTCTTTACGGATACCGAGGAGCTTTACGAGCGCGATCAGCGGTAGCGCGAGGGCCTTGGCCCGCCAGCCGGGGCGTATGCTCCGCGCGAAGGCCATGAAGGCGCGCACCTGCATATCGGTCAATTTCTTGCTTGTTTCTTCTTCCAAATAATTCCAACCCTTCATATAACCCGTAATTGACAGGGTATATATAACGAAATCCAAATATTATTTTAATGCCATCTCAAGGGTTATAAAAGGCGGAATTTATAAAATGCAGCTTTTCTTTTCTATAACAGATAATATGACGCGCACATATGCCGCAGGGTATACGGACGCGTTTCTCTTCTACATAGGTTTTGATCGGTTAAGTCAAACGGCGCGACGCTGCTTTACCGATTTCCATAATGTTGAAGCAATGATGGCAAATGCAAGCAATATTATTATGAGCGCTGTCGGACGTTCAAGAAATATCGCCCAGCTTCCTCCGCCTGGTTTCAGAGCACGCCTGAATTCACCATCTAACATACTGTCGAGCACGAGCCCGAGCGCGACCGGCGCAGAGGGAAAATCCGCCTTAGAAAGGATATAACCTGCCGCGCCGAAGCACAGAGTGAGTATGACGTCGAAGAAATTTTGCCGTATCGCATATGAGCCGACTAGCGAAAGGACAGCCAAAATGGCGTTAAGATAGTTGACTGGGACATTAAGCGTTTTGACAAATACCTTTATCCCGAAAATCCGGAGCAGCACCATGTACATAGTTGCGATGAACACGGCAGTAAAAATACCTCCGACGAAAGCCGGCGAGTCAGTGAAAAGCATCGGCCCAGGCTGAATGCCGTGAATCATCAATCCGCCAAGAAGTACTGCGGTAACGCTGTCGCCAGGTATCCAGAGCGTCAGCATCGGTATCAGCGCCCCGCCGCAGACGCCGTTATTCGAAGCCTCAGAAGCGATTATCCCATCGGCATTGCCTTTTCCAAACGTTTCAGTTCTTTTGAAAAGCGCTTAGCCTGGTCGTAAGCCAGAAAAGCCGCGATATTACCGCCCGTCGCCGGTATAATCCCGATGAGCGCGCCAATAAGGCTTGACCATATGATGTTGATTTTATGCGCCCTTTGTTCCGAAAAGGAGGAACGATGTTGCTTATCGTCAGCTCTTTCGAACCCACTTTTTCATTATCTTTGTCAAGACAGTTTTTTAAAATCTGCGGTATAGAGTAAAGGCCGATAAGAGCTGACACAACGCTTACGCCGCCCATAAGGTTTATGCTTCCAAACGTAAATCTTACCCCCCCCAGATTGGATCTACGCCTACAAACGATATGGTAAAAGCCCTCCATGTTGACACTACGCAATCACAGCTCGAAATGGCTCCTGTATTCTGACGGAGCCATTTGTAATTTTACCTGTATGCGCTCGTTGTTGTAATATCGTATGTAGTCGTCAACAACTTTTTTGCTTCTTCGTAATCCTTCAGCTTCACTCTGTTTACAAGCTCGGATTTCAAATGGCCGAAGAATTTCTCCGCCGCAGCATTGTCGAAGCCGTTGCTTTTCCGGGACGTCGAAGGCGTTATACCGTATTTCAGTCTCTCATGTAGCTTGCTCGTGTATTGGAAGCCATGGTCGCTGTGTAGAAGTATCGGTTTATCGCTGTTTGTTTTTATGTTTGCGAATGCTTCTCTTAACGTATCAGCTGCCAGCTTTAAATTGTTGTTCCGGCTTACACAGTATCCTCTTATCGAGTTGTCAAACAAGTCTTTAACCATCGATAAAAACACTTTTCCTCTGCCTGTGCTGATACAGGTTATGTCCGTCGCCATTTTGCCGTCTGGGCGAGACGAATAAAGGTTTCTTGCTGGCAGGCCGGCCTGCTTGCCGGCAGGTTGTCATATTTATAAATCGTGCCCTGGCCCTCTTTAAATTTCTTCTTCTTTCTCACGACAGACTGCAGACCGGCTTCTTTCATAACGCGCCTTACACGTTCGCCGCTGACGGTAATGCCGTATACCCGGTTCGGCCATATGGTCATACGTCTGTAGCCATATGTGCCGCGGCTTACTCGTTGGCCTTCTCTTATCGATT
>CAVEUD010000015.1:0-55194 GCA_963618995.1 bacterium | reverse complement strand
ATTTAAGCGACAAATAAGCGACAAACAGGCATAAGAAAACGGCAGAAATCCTTTGTGTTCAAGGGTTCCAGCCGTTCTGAATATACTCCTTTACGAATACAAGCTTCCCGTCCAAGCTTTTTAGACACAGCGTCGCGCAACGCATCAACTTCTCGCGGCAGTCTTTCAAGCATACGTTTATACCCAAAACGTCTCATTATTCTGCGTTTCATTTTTTCCTATCTAGCATTACTAATTCCCCCTTTCTGTTATCAAAAGCAGAATACATATTGCTAGGTGCGAGAAAGCATCAGTGACAAATATCATCCCGCACCAAGCTTACAATAATTCGGTTTTCTTACGACAGCAGCTTCCGCGCCTCTTCCGGCCCTGTTTCGTACAGATTGCCGCCGTGGCAGTCGGCTATGACGGTCAGCGGCATCTCTTTGACGTCAAGGCGGAGGACGGCTTCCGGGCCGAGGTCTTCGTAGGCCACCATCTCCGCGCTTTTGACGCAGTCTGCGAGCAGCACGGCGGTACCGCCGGTCGCGCCGAAGTAGACGGCTTTGTGCGCTTTTATCGCGTCAAGGACGGCCTGGGTGCGTTTGCCCTTGCCTATCATGCCGCGCAGTCCCTTTTCCATGAGCAGCGGCGCGTATGGATCCATGCGTCCGCTCGTCGTCGGGCCTATCGGGCCAATGACGGCTCCGGGGGGCGTAGGCGCGGGGCCGGCATAGTAGATGACTTCGTCTTTTATCGGGACGGGCGATGCCGCGCCGGACTTTATCGCCTCGACTATGCGCTTATGCGCTGCGTCGCGGCCGACGAGGATTTTGCCGGAAAGGCGGACGATATCGCCCGCGCGCAGAGATTCCGCCGTTTCATCGTCGAGCGGCAGTGTTACGTATTTTATCTCGCTCATTTTGTTAACCTCTCCCTTCGATGCGTCCGTGCGCGTGACGCAGCGCGTGGCAGCAGATGTTGACGGCGACCGGCATCCCCGCTATGTGCGTCGGCTTCGTCACGATGTGCGCGTCGAGCGCCGTGACGGTCCCGCCGCAGCCGGAGGGGCCGATGCCCAGTTTGTTGACTTCGCACAGGATTTCTTCTTCAAGTTTCGCGTAGTATTCTGTCTGGTTGCGGACGCCGCAGGGGACCAGCAGCGCTTCTTTAGCGGCGAGCGGCGCGGTCTCGAAATTTCCGCCGATGCCGACGCCTATCACTACCGGCGGGCAGGGGTTGGAGCCGGCCTCGCGCACCGTTTCGCCGACGGAGCGCACGACTCCATCCGCGCCGTCGGCGGGTTTGAGCATGAATATACGGCTCATGTTTTCGCTGCCCATGCCCTTCGGCGTTATAGTGATGTCTATGGCGCTGCCTGGGACTATCTTCCAGTGGATGACGGCTGGAGTATTGTCGCCTGTGTTGCGGCGGTCGGCAAGCGGGTCGCGGACGACCGATTTGCGCAGGTAGCCCTCGCGGTAGGCGCGGCGCACGCCTTCGTTGACCGCCTCTTCAAGATCGCCGCCCTCGACGTGCAGGTCCTGTCCGAGCTCAATGAAGAGCACAGCCATGCCGCAGTCCTGACATATAGGCATGTATTTGTCTGCGGCGAGCTTCGCGTTTTCTATTATTTCGTCGTAGAGAGACTGCGCGCGGCCGAGCTTTTCCGCGGCGCGCGCTTTTTTAAGCGATTCGGCCACGTCCTCGGGCAGGTAAATGTTCGCGGTCAGCGCGAGCTCGCAGACTTTGTCCGAAATCTCCGCCGCCGTGAGAGTATATATCTTCGACATATCAACACCCCTCGCATGAATTTGTTGGAACTTTACGGAATAATAATAGCAGAGCGCGGGGCTCATGAAGCGCCCGCGCCGCCGGAACATTCAAATTTTTTTCGGGAAAATAGAGAATTTGCCGCGCGGCTACATGCTGTCGAAATCGTCGGCGATTTTGAGGTTTTTCAGGTGTTCCGTGACGTTGAGCGAGCGCAGCGTGAAGCCGCGCTCGGGCGTGTGGCTCAGCACGCCGTAGGCGGCGTTGTCGAGATGCAGCCGCCAGAAGAAAGGCGGCGCTACGCCGATGGCGCCCGCGAGCATCGGCTTTATCAGGGCGCGGTGCGAGACGAGCGCTATCGTCCGCCCTTCATATTCTGCGACGGTGCTTTCAAGCTCGCGCAGCGAACAGGCGCGCACGTCGAAAAGGTTCTCGGCTCCCGAGACGCGCAGATCTTCGGGGCGTGTCGTCCACGTGCGCCATTCTTCGGGAAATTCACGCATTATGTCGCTTTGCAGGCGGTTTTCCCAGACGCCGAAGCAGATGTTGCGGAAACCCTCTTTCACGACCGGCTCCGCGCACACGGCCTCGCCTAGTATACGCGCGGTCTCGAAGGCGCGCTTGAGCGGGCTCGTCACGACCGCCGAAATGCCGACGTTTTTGAGCCGCGCTGCTAAGGCGCGCGCCTGTTTCACTCCGTTTTCGTTGAGCGGGAAGTCAATGCAGCCGCGTATCCTTTTATTCCTGTTGCCGTCGCATTCTCCGTGACGGATGAAATATACGGTCGTTTCGCTCATTCCGCGTCCCTCCTGTAAAAGTAAAGCCGCGCGCATAACTTGCGCGCGGCACTGAGGTTTCCGTCTTCGCCGCTATTCCTGGAACGACGGCCCCGCATCCATGCCGCCGGATGTCGGTTCGTCGTCCGACGCGGGCGCCGCCTGCTGTAGATGCGGGAGCGGGAGTTCGGCGTTCTCCGCCTCCTCCGCTATCGCCGGCATCGAAACCATAATCGCCGGAACCGTGCCGAGGCTGAGCTTGCGCTCAACGGTTTTAATTACTTCTTCGGAGTCCTCGTCCATGACGATGATCTTTATCGTGTGGTTCGGCCCCTGGAGCTTCACTACATCACGGTCGCCGGCGAAATATTCGACCGAGCCGTCCTCGTCGCCGTCGATGACGAGCGCGAGGTACTCTATTTCCCGATATTCCTTGCCGTCTATCGTGACCGTCTTGTTGTCCACGTAGACGTCGTGCTCCTTGCCTATGTAGTAGAGGCCGAAGCAGAGCAGGACGAGCAGGACGACGAGCGCGATGCGTATAACGAGCCTTCTTTTGTTGACGTTCTTCATCGTTATTCTCCTCTCAGGCTTCTGCGCGCCGCAAGGCGGTCGCGATGGCGCTTCCATGCGTGGAGCACGAGCGCGAGCGCGATGATGCCGTAGGATACGAAGACGCGGAAGTACTCGCCGAGCTGCGCCTGTCCGATGAGCTCCTTACCGGCCATCGGCGAGACGACGAACATCAGGTGGAAGAGTATGACGCCGACAAAGACGTTCGTTATCGTCGCGCGGCTGACGGAGGCTCCGCCTATCAGTATCGCCGCTATGGCGAACATACCGGCCTGGTCGTGGCTGTTGTAGGTGTTCATCGTTCCGATGTTCTGTAGGAATATTATCTGACCGAAGCAGGCGAGTACGGTCGATATGATTATCGCTATTATCCTCGTGCGCTCGACCGGTATGCCAGCGGCCTCGGCAACCGCCATATCCTGCCCGATCGCGCGCATGTCCTGCCCAAGCTTCGTGCAGCGAAACCATACGATGAAGAGGCAGAATATGCCGATGAGGATGAAAGTCGCTATCGGTATGTCTATCGTGCCGATCTTAAAGGGGATGAGCGTGTCGAGCGTGCGGCGTATACCGGTGAGGTTGATCGCGTTGCGTATACCGTAGCCGCGCGAGAGGACGAGCTGCGGGTTGCTTATCGGTATCAGACGCCCCATGCCGTAGAGCACGACGAGCTGGTAGACGCCGTTGATGAAGAACCCTAGGATGTACGACGTTACCATCTCGCGCCCTTTAGCTCTATTGAGCACAGCTCCGCAGATATAGCCGAGGACTATCGCTATCGGCATCCCGACTATCGATGCGAGCAGCATTCCGGGCCAGCCTGCGACGGCCCAGTCGGTGACGAAGATGAGCCCGATCTGCCCTGCCATCGCTCCGAGGACCATACCAAAGTTGAGCCCCATGCCTGCGAGTATAGGGATGAGCAGCGAGAGGACAAGGAACGAATTACGCGCGAGGCGCGTAAACATTTCCTGTATCAGATAAGTCGCCGAAAATCCTGAAAGAGGAATGGCTATCGCCGAAAGCCCAATGAATACGATCGGGACGGCATAGTCCGCAAGTATGTTCTTTAAGTCGCGTTTCTGCTCCGCCATTATCGTTTCACCGTCACTTTCCTGGTAAGGGCGTAGAGTATCATACCGTTACTGACTATTATGCGTATTACTTCGGACATGTCCGTCTGCATTACGCTGTTTATGACCGAGGGCGTCATAGTGAGTATCCCCTGGAAGAGGAAGGTCCCGACGACGACGTTGACCATTGAGGCTTTGTTGACCGAAGCGCCGCCGAGCAGTATTGCGGCGACCGCCGGGAAGGCCATATAGAAGGGGCCCATATAGAGCTGGATGAATCCGAAGCTCTGCTCGTAGACGAGTATGCCTATCGCGCCGAGCGCCGTCGACATGACGACCGATATCGTGCGCATCTTGTCCACATCAATGCCGGATGCGCGCGCAAACTCTGGGTTCGAGCCGACCGCCGTTATCGCAGTCCCGGTCTTGGTGCGGAAGAAGGCCCATACAAGGAACGCGACGAAGGCGAAGAAAAGGAACATTCCGACGGGGATGTAGAAGAACTCGCCGATACGGATGTTGAGATACTGGCTGAGCGCGTTGAGCCAGAAGCCCTCGACGCTTATGGTGGTGCGGAGGCCGGAGCCGCCGTAGCCCCATATCATCGTCGGGCTCGTGTACGGCAGCAGCAGCCACGCGATACACATGAGCGCGACGGAGGAGAAGCCTACGTAGGTGGCTATCATCATTTCGTCGCCCTTGACGCGGTTGAGGAGCTGTCCGTAGAGCCATCCGAGGACTACCGCAATCGGCACGGCTATCGCCATCGCAATTACAAAGCCGATAGCGCCGGTCACGCCTATCTGTATCGATGTGACCGCGCCGAGAAGTCCCGCGATTATCCCGAGAGGCAGGCCGAAGTTCAGCCCGCAGCCTGACTGTATCATAGGCACCATAGCGAGTACCAGGATGCCGTTCATCCCGACGCGGACGAGCGTGTCGGAGATGGAGGCGTCTATGCGGACGCCGACGAAGGGCGCGGCGACGAAGAGCGCGAGTAGGAAGAGCGCTATTATGATTCGCGGCCAGCCGGCGTTTTCAATAAACTGCTTTAATTTGCCCTGCATTGTCTTTCACCTGCGTTCCCTATTGATTTGCCGCGGCCGTCTCTTCTTCGACATGGCCTAGCATCAGCAGTCCGAACTCTTCCGCTTCGGCCGAGGCAGGAAGTATGCCAGAGACGCGTCCTTCGTTGATTATCGCGATGCGGTCGCAGATTGAACGCAGCTCTTCGAGCTCGGAGGAGGTCATGATGATCGTCGTGCCGTTATCACGGTTGACGCGGCGCAGCGTGTCGAGTACGAGCTTCTTTGCGCCGACGTCGATCCCGCGCGTAGGCTCGGAGACGAAGAGTATTTCTGGATTCACAGCGAAAGCCTTGGCGAGACAGACCTTCTGCTGGTTTCCGCCAGAGAGCTCTATAGCGCGCTGCTTCGGCCCCGTGCAGCGGATTTCGAGGGATTTGATGTAATCCTCCGCGCACTGCTCGATGGCTTTGTCGTCGCGCCATTTAACGAGGCCGCCGAAAAGGTTCTTTATGAACTTCTCCTGCACCTGCATCGCCGTGAAGGTTATGTTCCAGTCGATGCCTTCCTCGAGCAGAAGGCCGACGCCGCGGCGGTCCTCAGATACGAAGGCCATGCCTTCGCGAAGGGAAGCGTCCGGGTCGTTGAGTTTTATCTCCTTGCCGCGCAGCCAGACCTTGCCGCCTGCCGCGTAGAGACCCATGATGCCGTTCGAGATGCCGACCTTGCCCTGGCCGGCGAGTCCGCCGAATCCGAGTATCTCGCCGCGGCGCACCTCTATCGAAACGTCGCGGACCGTCTCTCCCGGCATATCAACCCAGAGGTGCTCGGTCTTGAGGACGACTTCGCCGATTTCTTTCTGGTGTTCTTCTCTGCGTTCTTCGACCTGCGCCGCGCCGTCGCCTTTGCGGTCTACCATCCACGCCGCTATCTGGCGGACGTTCGTCTCGGAGGTCTTTGCCTCCTGGATGACGCGGCCGTCGCGAAGGACTATGAGCTTGTCGCATAGGTCGATTATTTCCTGTAGGCGGTGGGATATGAATATTATAGCGATGCCATGTTCGGAAAGCTTGCGCAGCGCGGCGATGAGGACTGTCGCCTCGGTCTCGGCGAGAACGGCTGTCGGCTCGTCCAGGACGAGCAGCCGCGTCTTGCTCCTGTCTATCTCACGCGCTATTTCGGTAAACTGCTTGTGTCCGACGGGCATTTCGCTGATCAGCGTGTCCGCCTTGAGATCGACGCCGAGCGTCTTGATAGCCTTCTCCGCCCTAGCGCGCATGTCTGCGCGGTCAAGCGTTCTGAGCCTGTCGCCGAATACCTCGACGGTAAAATTGTACTTCGTGGATTCTCTGTTGAGCAGGATGTTCTCTGTCGCGCTGAAGCCGGGTATAAGCGAGAATTCCTGGTGCACCATTCCTATTCCGGCCTTGAGGGCGTCAAGCGGATCCTTGAAGTGGACCTCTTCACCGTCGATCTTGATCTTTCCCTCGTAGCCACCCGTTTCAGCGATGACTGGCATTCCGAAAAGTATATTCATCAGCGTAGACTTGCCGGCTCCGTTCTCTCCGACCAACCCCATTATTTCCCCCGGCTGGAGCGAAAAGCTCACGTCCTGGAGAACGCGGTTGCCGAAGTATTCCTTGCCGATGTTCTCCATCTTCAATAGAGGGACTCCTGTGCCCATACACTTCACCTCGTTGCTTTGATACTTATAATCTTATGGCTTTGTGACGTTAAACTCTTTGCTCATAAAACTAAACTTATGATAGTTGATTTGTTCAAAAACGGCAAGATAACAAGGAGGATACGCCGGGACGCTTTGATTATAAAAAATCTTTCCGGCGCTCACGCCGGAAAGATTTCAAATGACAGCTCTATTTACAGCGCTTATTTTATGGTCATGTACTTCTCGGGAACCTGGACCTGAGTGATGCCCATGTAGCCATTGCCGAAAACGTAGGTGTCCTGGTAGACGAGAAGGAAATTCCGCATCTTGACCTGAGTCGCCACGTCGAAGTATTCGGAGCCCATCCACTGCGCGCCTGGCGTGTACTTATCGTAGCAGGCCCAGAGATCCTTCAGGCGGTAGAGCTTCGCTTCGCCTTCCGTTATGCGCTTGCCGTATTCGGCGAGGGCGCAGACCGTGCTCCATCCGAAGGAGTAGCTCCACGTTCCCATTCTACCCTTTCCGCCGGCGTCGATTACGGCCTGTTCGACCGTCTTCATAATAGCAGGGAAATCTCCCGCTTCATCCTTAAGGTCAATGCCTAACGCTCCTGGGTAGCCCATGAGCGGCGACGGAAGGTCGGGTTCGACGAAAATTCCGCCGTACTTCGCTATCTGTTTGAGAAGCGGCTCAGTCTGCGCGTCGTTGGTGCAGAAGAATGCAGTCTCATTTCCGTACTTGTCGATCCACGCCGGGGTCTTTTCGAGAACGAACTGCTGCGCGCCGGCTACGCCGACGTCGCTCGTCGGGTCGGGGGCGGTTTCAAATATAAATTCGAGTCCGAGATCCTGACAGGCCGCTTCCATTATCGCGCGGCGGCGCGCGAGCGTCTCATAGCTCATGTGGCGCGGGAAAGAAATGTGGACGAACTTCTTCGCGCCGAGTTTCTTCGCTGTGTCTATCATGAGGTAGCCGCGGGAGATAAAGTCGACGCTGACGGAAAGGTCGGCTACGCTCGATATGACTCCGGGATCTTCCTGTGGCTGTCCGGCAAAGCATAGGATGTCCTTTCTCTTCTCCTTGACGCGGCGGAATGCTTCCGTCGTGCCTGGAATCGCGTCGTCGACTACGATGACCTTCATCTTCGGGTCGTCGGCAAGGCCGACTATCTGCGAAATGGTCGTCTCCATCTCGGACATAAAATTATCCGGCATCGTGACGTGCTGGATCATTCCGCCGTTGGATACGTCGCCGTACTCCTTGATCATGCGCTCGGCCCCTCGATATGTGTCCTCCGCCTGCGAGACCGTGAGCGTCGCGATGCCTATGTGGAACGGCGCCTCCGCGAACGCGGCCGCCGTCATGACGAACGTCGCGGCCAAAGCAAGGATCAATGCGCGGGTCTTTTTCATCTTCCCATTTCCTCCTCAGATAAAAAATAAAGTTTTATGCGTTAAGCCCGCGCGCGGACGCCGCGCGGACGTAATGCCTATTCCCCGCAGATTGTGATGTCGCGCGAGAAGTGGTTGAGCGCCTCGCCGGTGCCGTCCTTCCTGACTGCAACAAGGTTTTCGATACGGACGCCGAATTTGCCTGGGATGTAGATGCCTGGCTCTACGCTGAACACGTTGCCGGGCTCAAGCGGCACAGTGTTGCCCTCTATCATGTAGGGGCCCTCATGTACCGCGACGCCGATGCCGTGGCCTACGCGGTTGAAGAAATATTTTCCGTAGCCGGCGTCGATGATGACCTGGCGCGCAGCACGGTCGACGTCCTGCCCCGTCGCCCCCGGCTGCACCGCAGCTTCGCCGGCCGCCTGCGCCCTGCGGACTATCTCATAGATATCTTTCATCTCCTGAGTTGGCGTGCCGGTGAAGAATGTGCGCGTCGTATCCGAGCAGTAGCCTTTCCAGCGTCCGCCAAGGTCGAGAATTATTATATCGTTGTCCTTTATAACGCGGTCGCCGCCAGAGTAGTGCGGCATCGAGCCGTTCGGGCCGCTCGCGACGATTGGGCTGAAGGACATCTGAGTCACGCCGTCCTCCTCGAAGAATTCGGCTATTTTCTTCGCCACGTCGCGCTCCTTCATGCCCGGCTTGATGAACTTCTGGAGCTTCGCTACGACGTTGTCGACGATTTTCGACGACTCGCGCATAATATCAAGCTCTTCATCGTCCTTGCGCGAGCGCTGCCCAGTGAGAATGTCGACTCCGTTGACCATTTCGAGCGGCATCGTGTCGCGCACGGCGAGCATATCGACGGCGCGTACGCCGTCGTTGAAAGCTATTTTTCCGCCGACGATCCCGAGATGCTCGCAGCCGCGGCGGAAAGCGCCGGTGAAGCCCTCGTGGTCGTCCCATTCCGCATAGAAAGGCACGTCGCCAAACGCCTTCACCATCTCCTCGCGGTAGAGCAGCGGCGTCATCGCGAAGCAGCGTTCATCCTTCGCCGCCATAAGGCCGCGGACACGCTCGTCGGGATGCGTATCAAGGCCGCTGATATACTCCAAGTCGGTCGACGGACCGAGGTATACGGCGTCGAGCCCTCTTCTGCGCAGTTCTTCCGCAATACGCGCCACCCTTTCTTTTCTTATCATTGAGAGGACCTCCAATTTGTTTTATATAGAATATAGATATGATTGCGTAACGTCGGATAAACAGACGAAAGCTCCGGTTCGTGTCGACTTTTATGCGCTTTTTGCAATATGACAAGCGAGCCTTACTGTTACAATAATAGTACAATTTTTCGGCGCAAGTCAAGCACATTGCCCGTCTGCATAAAAACACGAATCGCCCCCCAAATTTTCAGAACGCGCTTCATGTTGACACGCGGCGCGGCGCACAACTATAATGCAATTATCTCGCGGAACTTGGATAATAAACCAGTTCAGAAGACTCTATTATAGGGAGTTCCGTATATTTCAAAGGGAGGAATCTTATATGAAAAAGGCAGCGTTACTGCTGGCGGTCGTTATGGCGGCGTTTTGCTTCTGCGCCCCAGCTATGGCCGAGACCCCGTTCCACATCGGAATCGTGACCGGAACCGTATCGCAGAGCGAGGACGACCTTCGCGGCGCAGAGCTTATGATCCAAAAGTACGGCGACGTGTCGAACGGCGGAATGATCCAACACCTCACCTATCCCGACAACTTTATGTCAGAAATGGAGACGACGATCTCTCAGATAGCCGGCCTTGCCGACGACCCGAAGATGAAGGTCATCGTCGTCAATCAGGCCATCCCCGGAACGGCGGAAGCTTTCCGCCGCGTTAAGGAGAAGAGAAACGACATTCTCTGCTTCGCCGGCGAGCCGCACGAAGACCCGAACGTAATCGCCTCCGTCGCCGACATGTCGACTCATACCGACTTCGTCAACCGCGGCTATCTCATCATCGACACAGCGAAGAAGCTCGGATGCAAGACCTTCGTACATATTTCATTCCCGCGCCACATGAGCTACGAGACGCTTGGACGCCGCCGCGCGATAATGGAAGCGGCCTGCAACGACCTCGGCATCAAGTTCGTATTTGAGACCGCTCCCGACCCGACGAGCGACGTAGGCACAGCCGGCGCGCAGCAGTTTATCCTCGAAAAGACTCCCGCTTGGGTTGCCAAGTACGGCAAGGACACAGCTTTCTTCTGCACCAACGACGCTCATACAGAGCCTCTTCTCAAGCAGCTTGCGAAGTACGGCGGATACTTCATCGAAGCCGACCTCCCGTCGCCGCTCATGGGCTACCCCGGAGCTTTAGGCATCGACCTCCAGAATGAGGCCGGAGACTTCCCGGCGATCATGAAGAAGGTTGAAAAGGCCGTCATCGACGCCGGAGCGGGCGGACGCATGGGAACCTGGACGTACTCTTACGGCTACACCAGCTCCGCAGCCCTGGCCGAGTTCGGCAAACGCATAGTCGAAGGCAAAGCGAAGCTCAACAGCAAGAAGGACCTCATGGCCGCATTCAACGACTACACGCCCGGCGCGACCTGGAACGGCGCCGCCTACACGGACATCGGAACCGGCGTTACGATGAGAAACTACATGATGATCTATGAAGATACCTACATCTTCGGCAAGGGCTACATGGGCGCTACGAGTATTGAAGTGCCCGAGAAGTACCAGAAGATCAAATTCAGCGGGAACTAAACGAAACGCCGGAAACGGCATATGAAAAACGCCGAGGGTCAGCCCTCGGCGTTTTTCATATGCACGCACGGCTAAGCGAAATTTTTGACGCGTCTGTGCTTCCGGCGCTAAGCGGCTGCGCTTTCGCCAAACGCGCGGAGTTTTTCCCCATCAACCCGAGACCTGCGCGTTAACACCTGGCACGGCAATTCTGCGCCGCCGCGCAATGTTTAGCGCCGCTTCGCAATTTGCGTGCACGGCGTTAACTCTGCGCTTTGACGTGCGATTAACGACATCCAGAAAGTTTGAAGATCCCACCGTGAAACGCGCCGGACAATATCGAGTCGAAGCGGCGGCTAACTTTTTGCAAATCTTTTGACAACGCCCACCTTTCTCTGTACAGTTTTGCATTGATTGCGAACCAGTCTTCGCAGCTAAAATATAAAGCCTTGCGGCTTGAGAAGAGACGCTGGGATAGGGTTGAACGAAAAGATCCACCTTTATGGCTTCAACAGCCTGACTAAGACTCTTATTTTCAACATCTACGACATCCGCTGCGCAAAGACGGAACGCGAGAAGAAGGATTACATCGCCGACATCGACTAGCAGTATAATTCCGAACGATTGACCAATATATTATGCGGCGTCACGGACATCATCGGCGCATGCGTGCTCGACATGTCCAAACAGGACTACGACCCGCAGGGCGCGAGCGTGACCATCCTCTTCTCCGAGGAGACGGTCCCGCCTGAGCAGATCGACGCCACATGCAACGGCGGATACTGGGCGCAGAGGATCTACGACGAACGTGAAACCGTCGTAGCGCACCTCGACAAGAGCTACGTAACCGTCCACGCTTACCCGGAACTCCACCCGAACAACGACATCAGCTCTTTTCGCGTCGGCATCGACGTGTCGACCTGCGGCAAGATAACCCCGCTGAACGCGCTCAACTTCCTTATTGGGCAATTCAACTCGGACGTGCTCGCGCCCGACTACCGCATCCGCGGCTTCACGCGCGACGTGAACGGGAAGAAATATTATAAAGACCACGACATCAATTCAATACAGAATTATACAGACGAGAAGACCCTCGCACATTACGACGCTATAGACGTGAACGTCTGCCAGTCGAACATCTTCCGCACGAGGCTGATGCTGAAGGAGATTCGGCTCGCCGACTGACTCTTCAACATCGACCCACGCGAGCTTCCGCCTGATGAGCGCCTCGCCCATCAAAGACAGCATCACGAAAGAGATGCTCAAAATCTACTACGCCATGAATATGTACTAGGCGCGGGGCAGCGGATATGCAGCAGAAGACATACCGACTCAACCAGCGGCTCGCGCCGCTGCACGAAGCGCTCGCAGAGTACAGGAACAGCCGCGTCGTCTCCTTCGACGTGTCTGGGCACAAACAGGGGCGCGGCACGCCGGAGCTGACGAAGTTCCTCGGCAAGGAGTGCCTATCCGTCGACGTGAACTCGATGAAGCCGTTCGACAACCTGAGCCCCCCGACCTCCGTCATCAAGGAGGCCGAAGAGCTCGCCGCCGACGCGGCATTCCTTATCGTCGGCGGCACGACGTCGGCCGCGCAGGCTATGGTCTCATGTCCGTCTGCAAGGCTGGCGACTCGATGATAATACCGCGCAACGTCCACAAGTCCGCCGCAAACGCGATGATTCTGTGCGGCATCAAGACCATCTACGTCGACCCGGGGATACACCCGGAGCTTGGGTTTTCTCTCGGAATGCGCGCCAAGGACGCCGAGACCGCGATAAAGACGCACCCGGAGGCGAAGGCCGTATTCGTCAACAACCCGACATACTACGGGATATGCACCGACATCCGGCGCATCGCCGAGGCGGCGCACGCAGCGGGTATGGCCGTGCTCGCCGACGAGGCGCACGGCACGCATTTCTCTTCGGCGAAAACATGCCGCTGCCATCTATGGCGGCCGACGTGGGCATGAGCGCCGTCAGCATGCATAAGACGGGCGGCCCTCTTACGCAGAGCTCGCTGCAGCTCATGCGCCGCGGTCGCGTCGGCAGGACTACGTGCGCACCGTCATCGGCCTGACGCAGACGACGAGCGCCTCGTACCTGCTCATGAGCTCGCTCGACATCGCGCGCAAGGCTCTTGCGACGGAGCGGACCGAGACATTCCGCCGCGTCGTCTCGCTTGCCGAGTACGCGCGCGCAGAAATCAACCGTATAGGCGGCTATTACGCCTTTTCGCACGAAATAATAGACAACGGCGCGCTCTTCGGCTTCGACGTGACGAAGCTCTCCGTCAACACTTTCAGGACTGGGCTGGCCGACGTCGAGGTCTATGACCTGCTGCGCGACGACTACGGGATACAGACAGAGTTCGGCGACATGGGCAACATGCTCGCAATAGTCTCCGTCGGGGACAACCGCTACGCGATAGAGCGCCTCGTCGCAGCGCTGCCTGAAATCAAACGGCTGCACGGCAGGGAAGGGCTGAAGCTGCTCGGCCACGAGTACTACATACTACATCACGCCAGTCGTGCGAATGACGCCGCGCGAGGCCTTCTACGCACCGAGGAGCCCGTGCCTGTGCGGGAGGGCCTCGGAAGGATTACGGCTGAGTCGGTCATGCGCTACCCGCCCGGAATACCGACACTTTCCCCCGGCGAAGATGTGACGCCCGAGGTGCTCGAATTGCATAACTCTACGCTAAAGAAAAAGGCTGCCTCGTGATGGTGCCGCGGGACATGACTCTCGAAAATCTATACGTTGTGAAACAGGAGGAACATTTCAATGTAGCTTTGGTACACGGAGGAACATACGCCCTCCACGCGCTTTTTGATAAAGGTCAGGAAGCAGATTTTCAGCGAGAAGAGCCCCTTCCAGTAATCGTAAAACTTCCAAAGCAAACAACTGCATATTTTGTCATTCCGCGCCTGACGCGGCGGCCTGTTCGCGAAGCGAACATTAAAAAATTCAGTAGGCCGCCGCTAATGTCGGCTGCGCTTTGCAGACGGACGCGGAATCCAGCGCCTTCAAACTCCGATACGTTACGGTATTTAACGACACTAGATGCTGGGTCAAGCCCGGCATGACGGAAGAGCTGTTTGTTATGCAAATTAAGCGGCTATATTTTTGATAGAAGTAATACGGCGTAGCTCTGTACAAAACGCGCGGCAACACGATGAAAATACGAAAAGAGCCCGGAGGCTATCGCCTTCGGGCTCTTCGTTAGTTGTTGGACTGTCGTCCGCGCTATTTGCTGAGAAGCGTGAGCATCGCGCCCGCCGCGACGGCGGTTCCGATGACTCCGGCGACGTTCGGCCCCATCGCGTGCATGAGGACATAGGAGCCGGGGAATTCCTTCTGTATGACTTTCTGGCAGACGCGCGCCGCCATCGGGACGGCGGAGACGCCAGCCGCGCCTATGACGGGGTTGATCTTTCCGCCGGAGAGGACTTTCAGGACCTGTCCGAAGATGACTCCGCCCGCCGTGCTGAAGACAAAGGCTATCAGGCCGAGGCAGATTATCTTAATCGTAGCGACGGTCAGGAAGGTTTCAGCCTGCATGGTGGCGCCGACGGAGATGCCGAGGAATATCGTGGTCGCGTTGAGCACTTCGTTCTGAGCAGCAAGCGAGAGGCGGTCGGTGCATCCGCATTCGCGGAGCAGATTCCCGAACATGAGCATTCCTATAAGCGGTACGGAGGCCGGAAGGACGAGGCCGCACGCTATCGTGGAGACGATCGGGAAGAGTATCCTCTCGGTGCGCGTAACGGGGCGAAGCTGCTGCATCTTTATGCTGCGGTCTTTATGCGTCGTAAGGAGCTTGATGACCGGCGGCTGGATGAGCGGGACGAGCGACATATAGCTGTACGCCGCGACGGCAACCGCCGGGAGTATGTCGCGCGCAAGCTTTGCGCAGAGGTAGATGGCGGTCGGGCCGTCGGCTCCGCCGATGATGCCTATACCCGCGGCCTGCTGGATCGTGAAGCCCATGCACATCGCGCCGATGACGGCTATGAATACGCCAAGCTGCGCGGAAGCTCCGAGCAGGAAGGTTATCGGGTTGGCAAGCAACGGGCCGAAGTCGGTGAGAGCGCCTATACCCATGAATATGATGACGGGATAGATTTCATGGTCTATTCCGAATTTCACGAAGTAGAGGAATCCGCCCGGATCGACTATGCCGGAGAGCGGCAGATTGACGAGCAGGCAGCCGAAAGCTATCGGCATAAGGAGCAGAGGCTCAAACCCTTTTGCGATGGCGAGATAGAGCAGTATGAAGGCCACTAGGAGCATGACGAGCGTTGGCCCGTTGAGCGCTACAAAGCCGGACTGTTCGATAACGCCTTTCAGCGCTGTCAAGTAGAGTTCCATAAAAAGTTTTCCTCCCCAGGAAAAAACTTTAGAACGCTATTTCGTTGTTCGCTGCTAAGCTTCTCAGCTTATTAAGCAACTACGATCAGCGCGTCGCCGGTGCTGACGGTGTCGCCTTCCTTGCAGCAGAGCTGCTGTACGGTTCCGGCTACGGTCGTGTAAATCTCGTTCTCCATCTTCATAGCTTCGAGGATGAGGACGAGCTGTCCCGCCGTTACGGCAGCGCCGGGCTGGACAAGGATCTTAAGGACTTTACCAGGCATCGGAGCGCTGATGGTGCCTTCGCCTGCCGGAGCGGGAGCTGCGGGCGCGGGGGCCGGCGCAGGCGCGGGAGCCGGGGCGGGCGCAGGAGCCGGCGCGGGCGCAGGAGCCGGCGCGGGGGCAGGAGCCGGCGCGGGGGCCGCTACGGGAGCGGGCGCGGGTACGGGAGCCGGGGCCGCTACAGGCGCAGGAGCCGCTCCAGCGCCGAGCTCTTCAACATCTACATCGTATGCTTTTCCGTTTACCGTTACTCTGTATTTGCGTGACATGAAAGAATACCTCCTAAGTTTTTTTGTGGTTAGTTTTGAAGGCTTAGCAGAGGCCTTCGGTGTTCTGAAGCCGTCCGACGTTCTTCCACGCGGAAGATGCGGGGACTTTGGCCGGGCTGTAGGAAATTACGCGAGCCGCAGGGCCGCATGCAGCCGCGATTGCGGCTGTGATGACGGCGAGCAGTTCGTCGTCGGCTGCCGTCGCAGGCGCGGGCTGCGCTGCGGGAGCGGCGGCCTGGGCCTTTGCAGGAGCGGCAGGGGCCGCGGGCGCAGGAGCCGCGGGAGCGCTCTGCTCCGGCTTATGCATGCCGTCGATCGCTCCGCATACGTGCTTCATTCCCATCATAACAAGCATAAGCCCGATGATGACTATGAAGACGATGCTGAAGGCGATGAACGACATGACGAGCCCTCCGGGCACCCCGACGAAAAATGAGCTGATAGAACCGTTCATAGCTTCTCAGCCTCCCGCCTTAGTTGGGCATGATGCCGTGCTTGCGCTTCGGGCGAAGTTCGCTCTTGCTCTCCGTCATTACAAGGGCCTGGTAGAGCGCCGGGCGCGTCTCTTCCGGAAGTATGACGCGGTCGACAAATCCGCGCTGCGCCGCACGATACGGGTTGGCGAAGGATTCTTTGTATTCCTCTATCTTTTCGGCGCGCTTGGTTGCCTTGTCCTCGGCAGCTTCAATTTCCTTGCGGAAGATGATGTTGGCCGCGCCTTCGGCTCCCATGACCGCTATCTGGGCCTGCGGCCATGCGAGCACGACGTCGGCGCCGAGGTCTTTGCTGCACATGCCGAGGTATGATCCGCCGTAGGCCTTGCGCATGACGATGGTGATCTTCGGAGCGGTCGCTTCGCTGTAAGCGTAGAGGAGTTTAGCGCCGTGGCGGATGATTCCGCCCATTTCCTGATTGAGTCCGGGGAGGTATCCTGGGACGTCTTCAAATGTGACTATAGGAATGTTGAAGGAGTCGCAGATGCGGATGTGGCGGCTCGCTTTGTCAGAGGCGTCGATGTCGAGGCATCCGGCCATGAATTTCGCCTGGTTGGCGATGATTCCGATGACGCGGCCGCCGACTCTCGCAAAGCCTGTGACGATGTTCTTGGCGTAGAGTTCCTGCACTTCGCAGAAGTCGCCGTTGTCGACTACCTTCTTAATGACGTCGCGGACGTCGTAGCCGCGGTTCGGGTTGGTCGGGACGATCTCGCGCAGCCCCATATCGGTGCGGCACGGGTCGTCGCCCGTCTCGACAAACGGAGGCTCTTCCATGTTGTTGCTGGGCAGGTAGCTCATAACCTTGCGAACCTGCGCGTAGCACTCGGCTTCGGTCTTTGCGAAGAAGTGCGCGCAACCGGAGTGCGCGTTGTGCGCCATGGCTCCGCCTATCTGCTCAGAGGTTACGTCTTCGCCGGTTACGGACTTGATGACCGCAGGTCCGGTGATGTGCATGATTCCGATCTTATCTACCATAAAGATAAAGTCTGTTAGCGCAGGGCTGTAAACCGCGCCGCCCGCACAGGGCCCCGCGATGATCGAGAACTGCGGAATCACGCCGCTTGCTTTGACGTTGCGGAAGAATATTTTGCCATAGCCGGAGAGCGCGTCGACCGCTTCCTGGATGCGGGCTCCGCCGGAATCGTTGATTCCGATGCAGGGAGCGCCGTTCGTGAGGGCGAGGTCGAGGACCTTGCATATCTTCTGGGCGTGCATCTCGCCGAGCGAGCCGCCCATGACTGTGAAGTCCTGGCTGAATACGTAGACGATGCGTCCATCTATCGTACCGTAGCCCGTCACGACGCCGTCGCCGAGGAACGTCGTCTTGTCAAGTCCGAAGTTGGTGCAGCGGTGTTCGACGAATTCGTCTATTTCCACGAAGCTGCCGGGGTCAAGAACTGCGTTGATGCGCTCGCGCGCGGTCATCTTGCCTTTGTCGTGCTGCTTGGCGATGGCCTTTTCGCCTCCGCCGGCAGCGGCTTTCTCACGCTTAGCGATGAGAGAGGCGCACAGTTCGTCAATCGTTTTTTCCGCCATTACCTCTTACCTCCTCATTATCTGTTAAGCGGAGGGACTCCCGTCTTCCCGCGGCGTTCGCCGTCTCCAGGCCGCCGGGCGGCCCTCCGCATACAGTTTTCAGTTGTGTTTAAGGCTTCAACGCCTGAGCGCTGAGCCTCCGCCTAATTAGTCGCGCTGGCAGAGCTCGAGGAGCACGCCGCCGGTCGCCTTCGGGTGAAGGAATGCGATCTTCGCACCGCCCGCGCCCCTGCGCGGCTTTTCGTCGATGAGGCGCACGCCCTTCTCTTTGAGTTCGGCGAGCGCGGCTTCGATGTCGGCGACTCTGATTGCGATGTGCTGGATGCCCTGTCCGTTCTTCGCGATGAATTTGCTGACTGGGCTGTCCTCGCTCGTGCCTTCAAGAAGCTCTATTTCGGAATCGTCGATGGGCAGGAAGGCCGTCTTGACCTTCTGTTCGGCGACTTCTTCGACGCCGTGGCACTTAACGCCGAGGGCGCCTTCCCAGAACTTCATCGCCTCGTCGATGCTGTTTACCGCTATTCCGATATGGTCGATGATTTTGGTTTCCATAGTCTTACGCCTCTTTCGCTCTCTTCTCGGCTACCGCCTTTTCGAGCCATTCGATGGTCTCGGAGGTCGGTGTGCCGGGGCCGAAGATCGCGCCCGCGCCGTATCCGAGGAGCGTCGGATAGTCGGTCTCGGGGATGACTCCGCCGCCGAATACGATGATGTCGCTGGCGTTCTTCTCTTTGAGAAGGTTGATTATCGTCTTGAAGCAGTAGTCGTGCGCGCCGGAGAGGATGCTGATGCCGATGGCGTCGGCGTCTTCCTGGATTGCGGTGGCGGCTATCTGTTCCGGCGTCTGGCGGAGGCCGGTGTATATGACTTCCATGCCTGCGTCTCTGAAGGCTCTAGCGATGACCTTCGCGCCGCGGTCGTGTCCGTCGAGTCCTGGTTTCGCAACAACTACGCGAATTTTACGATCCATTTTTCTTCCTCCTTAAAAGCTCTCGCGATTCTTAAAGAACCACGTTCTCTTTGTACTCGTCGAAGACTTCGCGGAGTACGCCGCAGATTTCGCCTTCCGTGGCGTAGGCGTGGACTGCGTCGAGGATGAGCGGCATGAGGTTCGCGTCGCCCTTCGCGCCTTCGCGTACTGCATCGAGAGTCGTTTTGACTCTGACGTTGTCGCGTTTTTCTTTCATTTCGCGAAGTTTCCTGATCTGGTTCTCACCGACGCTCGCGTCGACCTTGAGGAGCTTGCGCTCGGTCATGTCTTCGTCGATGTGGAACTTGTTGACGCCGACGATGATGCGGTCACCGGACTCTATCGACTTCTGGTAGTCGTAGGAGGCGTCCTGGATGTGCTTCTGCGGATAGCCCTTCTCAATGGCGTTCATCATTCCGCCGAGGTCGTCGATCTCCTTGATGTAGGCGAGGGCACCCTCCTCGATTTCCTTCGTAAGGGCTTCGATGGCGTAGCTTCCCGCGAGCGGGTCGACTACGTTGGTGATGCCGGACTCGTAGGCAACTATCTGCTGCGTGCGGAGCGCTATGCGGACGCTCTTGTCCGTCGGAAGCGCGAGGGCTTCGTCAAGGCTGTTGGTGTGGAGCGACTGCGTGCCTCCGCAGACCGCGGCCATCGTCTGGATGGCGACGCGGACGATGTTGTTCTCCGCCTGCTGAGCGGTGAGCGTGCAGCCCGCCGTCTGGGTGTGGAAGCGGAGCATCTGCGCGCTGGGGTTCGTCACACCGAAGCGGTCCTTCATGATGTGCGCCCAGATCTTGCGCGCCGCACGGAACTTAGCGACTTCTTCGAGGAAGTCGTTGTGCGCGTTGAAGAAGAAGGAGAGGCGCTTACCGAATACGTTCGGATCCTGTCCGGCCTTGATTGCGGCTTCGATATAGGCGATGCCGTCTGCAAGGGTGAAGGCGACTTCCTGGATTGCAGTGGAGCCGGCCTCGCGGATGTGGTAGCCGGAGATGGAAATGGTGTTCCATTTCGGGATGTTGCGCGAGCAGAAATCAAAGATGTCGGTGATGAGGCGCATCGACGGCTTGGGCGGGAAGATGTAGGTTCCGCGCGCTATGTATTCCTTGAGGATGTCGTTCTGGATGGTTCCGGCAAGGGCGTTCATCGGCACGCCCTGCTTTTCGGCGACGGCGATGTACATCGAAAGAAGTATCGACGCAGGGGCGTTGATCGTCATCGAGGTCGAGACTTTGTCAAGAGGAATGCCGCCAAAGAGTATCTCAGCGTCGGCAAGGCTGTCTATCGCGACGCCGACCTTGCCGCACTCGCCGACCGCCATCGGGTCGTCCGAGTCGTAGCCTATCTGGGTCGGAAGGTCGAACGCGACAGAAAGTCCCGTCGTACCCTGGCTCAGAAGGTAACGGTAGCGCTTGTTGGAATCCTCTGCGGTTGCGAAGCCCGCGTACTGGCGCATCGTCCAGAAGCGTCCTCTGTACATCGTGGGCTGCACGCCGCGCGTGTAGGGATATCCGCCGGGAAATCCAAGATCCTTGGCGTAGTCCACGCCGTTCACGTCTTCGGGAGTGTACGTCCTCTTGAGGGGGATGCCTCCGCCGGTCGTGAAGTTAGCCTTTCTTTCGGGGCCTTTGGTCAGCGCCTTTTCGACCGCCGCATCGTAGGCTTTCTTTCCTTCTGCTACTTCCTGGAGCTGTGTTGGTTCGAACAATTACTCCGCCTCCTTGCGAAACATATCGGGCCATTGTTGGAATGACCGTCAGCACACGTGAATATGCAAAAGTACCACACGCCGCTATTATTGCCCAACTTTCCGCAAATTGCAACATTTGAGCTATAATTTCAGACAAGTCAGTTCATTCTTTTTAAAAAAAAAAGCGGGGGGCGTGCGCGGCGAGGGAAACATGGCGAATCGCGCGGACACGGCACGCAAATTTAAGCTGTTGCTATATAATAGCGGCAAATACTTAAACCATAGGGGGCTGTCGGAATGATGCAGAACGCTATAAAGATCACCAAATCGATATACTGGATAGGCGGCAACGACCGCGAGACTGACCTTTTCGAGGGACTTTGGACGCTGCCGCGCGGCGTCGCCTACAACGCCTATTTCATCAACGACGAGAAGACCGCCGTCATCGACACGATAAAGGCGGACAAGCTCTCGGACTACATCGAGCGCCTCGTCTCCATCCTCCCCGCGGGCAAGGGCATCGACTACCTTATCGTCAACCACATGGAGCCCGACCACTCCGGCTCGATAAGCATCATGCGCAAGCTCTACCCCGAGATGAAGATAATAGGAAACAAGAAGACGCTTGAAATGATAGAGGCATTCTACGGCATCCATGACGGCGTCGTCGAGGTCAAGGAGGGCGAGATTCTCGACCTCGGGCGTCATAAGCTCGCCTTCGCGACCATCCCGATGGTCCACTGGCCCGAGAGCATGGTCACCTACGACACGACTGACAAGGTGCTCTTCTCGACGGACGCCTTCGGCGGCTTCTGCGCGCTCGAGGGCGGCATCTTCGACGACGAGCTCGACATGAAGCTCTACGAGGACGAGACGCTGCGCTACTTCGCGAACATCGTCGGTCGCTACTCAGCACCGACGCAGAAGGCCATCGCGAAAGTCCGCGCGCTCGACCTCAAAATCATCTGCCCCGCCCACGGCCCGATACTTCGCTCCGACCCGATGCACATCGTGGACCTCTACGACAAGTGGAGCAGGCAGGAGACCGACGATGGCATAGTAGTCGTCTACGGCTCGATGTACGGCAACACAAAGCTGATGACCGACGCCATTGCGCGCGCCGCCTGCGAAGCGGGCGTCAAGGACGTCATCGTACACGACGCTTCGCGCTCGAACCTTTCCTGCATCGTCCGCGACGTATGGAAGTACCGCGGGCTCGTGCTCGGCAGCTGCACCTACAACACGGAGCTCTACCCGCCGGTCGCGACGCTCTGCCGCACGCTCAAAAACAAAATGATGAAGAACCGCTTCCTCGGCATCTGCGGCTCGTACAGCTGGAGCAAGGGCGCGCTCGCGGAGCTCCAGGTGTTCGCGGAGCAGGGCGGCGACTGGAAGCTCGTGGAACCGACGATCGAGGTCAAGTCCTGCCCGAAGGAGCCGGACCTCGAGCTCTGCCGCGAGCTCGGCAGAAACATGGCGCTGGCTGTGAAGGGCAAATAAGATGAAGCACTGCGGAACGCTGCTGGCCTGCGCCGCGGCCTTCGCCGTCGCGGCGGCCTCCGCGGCCCCCTGCGCGGCGCGCGGCATCGACGTCCGCGTCTCGACGCTCGGCGTCTTTGAGTCGAAGTACGAGGGCTGCGAGGCTCGCATAGTGACGCCGATCGTCACGGGCCTCGCGATGGACTCCGTCGAAAAGGAGATAAACGCGCAGCTCGCGGAAAAGGCGCTCGAGATGCAGGAGCGCTACTCGCTCGATGTGCTTGAGCTGATGCACGACCCGTTCGCGAAGGGCGCGCACATCGGCTGGATGATGGACTACAAGGTCATCGACGGCGACGAGAGATTCTTCACGCTCGACGTGGTCGAGATGAACATTGTCGGCTCTTCTTCTACGAAGCGCACGATTATGAACTTCGACAAGAAGACGGGAATGCCCGTGACGCTCGCCTGCTTCTTCAACGACAAGGCGAACTACGTGAAGGTCGTCAGCGACGCGGTGCGCGGCGAGATGCGGCGCGCGAACAAGAAACAGAAGGGAAGCTACTGGGTCGAGCCGAAGGACGACGGCGGCTTCTCGTCGATTAAGGCCGATCAGAACTTCTATATGAACAAGGAGGGGAACTTCGTCGTATGCTTCGACAAGTACGAGGTGGCCCCCGGCTCGTCTGGATGCCCCGAGATAGAGCTCGACATGAAGGAGCTCGCCCCGTGGCTCAAGCTTGAAGGGCTGAAAAAGTAACAAAAAAGACGAAGGGCCGCGGAATCGACGATACCGCGGCCCTTTTTTTTACGCTTCTTTCGTTACCTCTGCCCCATTTCCTTGATGACGACCTTGACCGTCGGGGCATATTTCCTGAACAGCCCGTCGAGAGCCGCCATGTCGTTGCGTTCGAAGAGCAGTTTCCAACCTACGACGTCCTTCTTCTCAAGGAACGCAGTCAACCCCATACCCTTCGTCACAAGCGTAACGTGGCGTATCTCGTCCCAGCGCAGCAGCTCGCGGTGGTGCGAGAACCACGTATGCGTGTCCTTCACGAAACCGAGCGGCGAGGCATATATCTTTTTCTCAAATTTCAGCACGAGCAAGCTACATAGACAGAGAAATGCGTTGACAACTACCTTCTGGGAGAAGCCGTCGCGCATAAACTCCATTACGCCGGAGACGGCGAGGTAAGCCGCGAGCGCGCCGAAGGCAAAGCGCCTCCATCCGTCGACAGTTCTGCTCGACTTCGATACGAGAAGACATTCGAGTTGTTCAAGTTCGGCCAATGGGCTATCCCCTTCTCAAGAAAAACCATACTTCAGAAGTATATTATACCATCCCGCCTATGCAAGGTTCGCAGGGCGCGTCTTGCCTCCATGCACAGGCTCGCCGTTCTTGCCTCTCCAGAATATACCTATACCGACGTAGGTCATCAAAATCGCTACAATCGGGTTCAGCCAGTTAAGTATCGCATAAGGCGCGTAGGCAAAGGTCGCGATGCCGAAGAGTTCTGCATGATAGGCTCCGCAGGTGTTCCACGGCACGAGAACCGATGTAAGGGTGCCGGAGTCTTCCAACGTACGCGAAAGCATTCTCGGATGCAACCCTATCTTGTCAAATGTATCCTTATACATCGTACCCGGCAGCGCTATGCCCAGATACTGGTCACCGAGGAAGAAGTTACAGAGCAGGCAGGAAATGGCGACGGACATGACAAGCCCGCCGACTGTCTTGACGCGGCTCGCTACCGCGTGGAGTATGACTTTGAGATATCCGCAGGTGTTCATAGTCGAGCCGAAAGTGAATGCGCAGAGAATGAGGGAGATCGTCCAGTTCATCGACTGGAGGCCGCCTCGCGCCATCAGCTCGACTATATCACGCGCGACTTCCCCTGCAAGCGACTGGTCTATCGAGATCGAATACTTGGCAAGCGCCGCTGAAAGCGCGGCAGGATCGCCGGCTGCGTCGGCTATCGCGGCGGATATAGTCGGCGTATAGCCGTTCTGCATGACGTTGAGGATGTCACCGTAACTATGCCCTTCAAAAAACATGAAAGCTGCGGCGATAAATATACCGATCCAAAGCGCCGGAAGGGCCGGTTTACGCATGGCAGAAAGCGCTATTACCACTATAGGCGCGAGCAGCGCTATCGGGTTCACCCAGAATTCTTTGTTGAGGAATATCTGAATTCCCTGTATCTTGATATAATCAAGCGTTCCCTGGGAATATTTAAAGCCAAACACAATCGTGATCACCGCGACGATGACCCACGACGGCCCCGTAGTCCACATCATGGCGCGAATATGCTGGAACAGGTCTGTACCGGAGACGGCTGGGGCCAGGTTCGTCGTGTCCGAAAGCGGAGACATCTTGTCGCCGCAATAGGCTCCAGAAATTATGATTCCGACCGCGAGAGGTTCAGGAATGCCCAGTCCCATAGCTATACCTAGCAGCGCAATGCCGACCGTTCCCGACGTTCCCCACGAAGTGCCGGTGGCGAGCGATACTATAGAGCATATGACTAAAGTCGCAAATAGAAAGATGCTCGGCGAAAGTATAGAGAGTCCATAGTAAATCATGGTTGGAACGATTCCACTGTTGATCCACGTCCCGACCAGCGGCCCGACCGTGTACAGGATGAGACACGCCTGCATCGCCGTCATTATACCTTCGATGATTCCTTTTTCGACTTCTTCATATGAATAACCAAGATAAAATACCCCGACTACGCCAGCGACGATGGCGCTGAATATCAGCATTATATGGACGTCCTGTCCATATACCACTACGCCGGAGAGTATGAGGGCGGCGGCTATTGCCAGCATCAAAATGGACAGTCCAAGAGACGGAGTCCTTTTTTCAGATCTTTTCTCTTCGTTGTTTCCCATTGTTGTTTGTCTCCTTTCGTTTTATAAGTACGCTAAAGTACGCGCCAGGCTCCAGCGCTCCGACTCTCCGACGCTTCACCTCCTTTCCGCGAGCGCCTGCAGTTATATTCCTTTGGCCTATACGTAAAAATACTCGCCACTCTGGTAATTATTATAACGTAACACAACGGATTGTCTACAAGGCTGGCTCTGATATTTCTATACTTTTTGTAACTTAAAATTCACAAGGAGATACAATCCCGGCCACTTGAAAGCTCGGCGCGTTAGCGTTAGAATACGTGCGGGTGTGGGGGTGCTTGCCCCCGTAGTCGAATCGCATCTTGCAAGGAGGAAATGTAATTATGGCTAAAGCGACAGTTGATCAGTCCGTATGTGTAGGCTGCGAGGCCTGCGTCGGAGTTTGCCCCGTTTCCGCTATCGCCGTCGAGGACGGCAAGGCTCACGTTGACGCCGATACCTGCGTCGAGTGCGGAGCCTGCGTGGCCACCTGCCCCGTCAGCGCCATCGCGCAGTAATAACAGAGAAACGCCTTATAAAAAACGGGCCGGAGTTACACACTTCGGCTCGTTTTTTTATATGAAATTCGTGTTTTGTTTTTGAGCGTCAGCGCTGATACATAACAGGAACACCCTCAGCAGGTGTGAACAGTAAAATTGTCGATAAGCCGAGTCTTACCGATATGTACGGCAAGCGCCGCAAGCGTGCGATCAGAAATTTCTTTTACCGAAGCCACAGTCTCTCCATCGACGGCAGAAACGTAGTCTATGCGTGCCAGAGGCTCGGCCTCTATAAGCGCGCGCATCGCCGCCTCCCATAACCGCAGATACGACAACTTCCCGATAAGGCCTCCCGAATGGAAGTCTCCTCGGGACGTCATGACTTCCGCTTTTATCCTAGCTGTAACAGATGTTTGACAAACCTACAAAGCGCCGCCGGACAAGGCGGCTGTAGACGGCGCGCTGTTAAAGCGCTGTTTCTTCTGTGAGCTTTATCTGGTGGATTTTGTCTTCGAAGCCGAATACGGAGCCGTCTATCTCGTTGACGGCCTCGTCGATCTTTTCCATGTGCGAGAAACGGTACTGCTCTGGCAGTCGGTTCGCGAAGCGTTTGATTTTCAGCAGAGCCTGCAAGTAGTTGCGCTCGGTCTTTTTGAGCAGCTCGGCGCATTTAAGCGCGTCCGGCTCGCCCTCGTCGGCGAAGAGGCGCGCGAGCGCGACGTTCGGCTCTAGCTCCATTTCGTCGCTCCATATGTCGCCGAGGATGCGGCGCACGCGCGCTCGCTCTTTTACGTCCTTTATAACCGCTAGCGCCTGCGTTATCTCGTGCAGCGCTTTTTCCACCTCGCGCGTTACTGAGCGCAGGCTGCGCCGCGGCATAGAGCACTCTGCGAGCGTCTTGGCCTCGGTCTCGACGGTCACTTCTTTGTTGAGCAGGCGGCCTATCGCGGGGAGGAGTTTTATTTTAGCTTCCTCGCAGGGTTTGTCGAGCGTCTCAAGATATAGTATCCCAGTGTCGTAGTCAAAGTTTTCACAGCGGCTGCGCGGTATGTACGAAACGTAGCCGGTGTTGAAAAATCCCTTACGTCCCGCGCGCCCCGCCATTTGGAGAAATTCGTTGCGCGTAAGCGGGCCGTCGATAAATTTCGCCATCTGCGCGAATATCACGCTTTCCGCGGGCAGGTTGACGCCTAGCGAGAGCGCGTCAGTACCAGCGACGACGTCGATTATGCGTTCGCGGAATGCCATTTCGACGAGCAGCTTTTCTTTCGGAAGCATCGAGCCGAAGTACATGCCGACGCCTCGCAGCATTGTGTCAGGGATTTTCGTCACTTCAAGGATTTCGGCGATTTCGCGCAGCCGCGCGCGTTTGTCGCGGCTGATTTTATGTCGCGTTTTCGCCGTCTGCGCCGCGGCCCATTCGACGCCTTTCTTTGAAAACGCGAAAATCAGCGCGTCGTGTATCTGTGCAAAGCGTGTGCCGCGGCGTTTGTAAACAAGTTTTGTGACGCGGTCGCCTGTCTCGAAAAGGGCAAAGTCACGGCGGGCCATCTCTTCGAGGTAACGCTGTACCTTCTCCGGATTACCAAAAGTCGCGGACATTACAAGAATACGGCTGTCGTCTGAGGTGCGGCGCAGGCCGTCTATGTAGGCCCTGGCGCGTTCTGGGTCGTTGAATATGAAATGGAATTCATCTATTACGACGCTCTGCCCCGGAAGGTGCGCGTATTTGAGCGTGTATATCTCCTGCGTACAGCAGAGAACGGCGGCTCCGGCGTTTTTCTTGAAATCGCCCGTTTCCAGGCCTACGTCGAAGCCCATACCCTTGAGGTCAAGATAGCGTTCGTTCGACAGCGCCTTTATCGGAGCGGTGAAGATGACTCGCCCCTCCGGCATCCGCGGCGTTCCGTCGCGCTCCATGAGTCCCGCCCATATATAGGCGACCCACGTCTTGCCGCTGCCTGTGGGCGCGGAAAGTATGGCGCTGTTCCCGCCTATCGCTGCTAGCGCTTTTTCCTGCCATTTGTAAAGCATGTCAGAGTTTCATGCAGAGCGCGGGCTGCTTCCAGCCGGGAACTTCTTTGCACTCGACCTTGCCCGCGTGCTCGGCTCCCATATGTACGTAGAACCCCTCGGAATTCGGGTCTGAAAGTATATTAAGCTCCTCGGCTCCCATCGTCTCGGCTGTCTCGCAGGCGTGGAGGAAGAGCTTGCCGCCGAGTCCGGTGCCGATTTCCTCCGGCAGAACCCACATGTGGCGCAGCCACCAGCCGCCGTTCTTTTTTTCAAGAGTGTAGAAGCCTAGCTTCTCGCCGGTATCGTCGTGTTCGATGAGGTATGTCGGGTTCGCCTCTATGAATTCTTGTTTTATCGTGAGAAGCCCGCGGAAGCGGTTCATCACTTCCGACGGGTAGTCCCAGTAGCCTTTCGAACGCCATGCTATGTCGGTCAGCTCTTCGGCCTCCGCCGGTTTCGCAGGACGTATTCGAACATCGTCGTCGTACATCGTTTGTGTATCTTCTCCCCCGTATAATTCTCAATTTCCTGATAATTGTATCACAGAGCGCCAGCTTCTTGTTAAACGCCGCTCGAATTGCAGCCTCTGCAAAGATTCGGGGAAAGGGAACCTGGCGGCCCCCTTTCCCATTTATATCTTCGCGATCTCGCGTATCGCGGCGTACAGAAGCTCCGGCAGTACGTCGAGCGAGTATCGCAGGTGCAGCCGCTCGTCCTTTTTGTGAGGAGCCTCGCCGCTCGGGCCGAGGTTCATTACCGGGACGCCGAGCTCGCGCATCTCGTCGAGCGGCAGGCTGTAGAGCTCGCCCCAGCCCGGCGTGTTTTCGGAGAGCGCCTTCACGTCGCCGCCGGAAATTTTCGCGCCCGCGTAGCTGAGGTCGCAGAGGCCCGCGAAGAGCTCGACCTCCGTCATTTCGAGGCCGAAATTCTCACGGCAGAGCTTTTCGACTGCGCGCGCAGCCTCGACTATTTTCGCGTCGCGCGGGTCGCTCGTGTAGTCCGTGCGCGGCGGCATCCACGGCGGCAGGAAGAAGCAGACGGCGTAGGGGCCTTCCGCGCCGGACATTCCGGCGACGAAGTCAACGACGCGGATGCCGCGCATACGCATGTCGCCCTGCGGCAGGTTCTTTATGAATTCGTCGAGCGCCGCGTCGAATTTCTCGCCGTGGCGTCCGCGCGCGAGCGCCTCAAGCTCGCCGAGCGTGTAGACCGCCGGCTCGGAGGCGGCGAATCGCGAGCCGTCGTACCCCATTTCAGAGAGCGCCTCGCATGACTCTGCAAGCTGCGCGGACGCTTCCGAGATTGCGCGCGCGGCGAGCCCCTTCATCTGGTTCATAACCTTTTCGGGCGTGTTGCCTGTCGTGAAGCAGTTGAAATATGCGTAGGCCCTGTCGGGAACGGTGACGCTGTAGCTCTCGCGCATGACTTTCATGTCGAGGCATATCCACGACGGCTCGCAGACGCCGTGAAGCGGGTCGGCGAGGCAGCTGTTCCCCTCCGCCGCGCAGACGAGGCGCGAGACGGCGAGCGCCGCGGAGAAACCGTCGTAGCAGTTGCCGACGTGCGCGCCGCGCCCGCACATGTAGAAACTCGGCATGAGTTTGCCTAAAGTTCCCAAATACACCATGGGCCCCACTAGCCCGGACTTGCCAGCTTCTCCAGGCTCAGTGTTGAGCGCAGCGATAAATTCGAGCCCTTCTTCGTTGATCATACGCGCTAGGACGGGCAGAACGCCGCGCATACCGGCCGAAGAATTTTCCTCGTCGCCCACGAACGCGACGACGACGTTGACGTCGAACAACGTCCTATCCGCGGCAAACTCTTCGAGCAGGGCAGCCTCGATCGCTACGCCGCATTTCATATCCATGACGCCGCGTCCGTAGAGAGTATCTTCGTCCGCACCGAAAATTTCGCCGAGTTTCTCCGGGTTAAAGGCGTGTTCCGCGATGTCGCCGTAGACGGCCACGTTAACGACGTCGTAGTGGCTCACCATGAGCACAGTGCGCTTCGTCGGCTCTGCCGCGTCGACGCGCGCGACGAGGGACTTCAGCGCGTGCGGCGAACCCTCGAGCGGCGTCTCCGCCGTTATAAGATGAGCGGGGCGCTCCGCAAAATAGGGCTGCTTTTCGAGCCTCGCTCGCAGCCACTCGCCGGGCGCGCTCTCCTCGGCGCTCTCCGTGACGCTCGGTATCGCGACGAGCTCTTTTATCATTGACAGAAGGTAGTCCCGTTTCATATTTTTATCGCCTCCGTTTGGGGCAATGATATCATAAGCGCGGCGCGCGCGCAGATTGTTCTTGACAGAGCGCGGCTCCGCCGTGAAACTTATACATGAATCCTGAGAGGAGGCATAACGTGGCGAAACCTTTTATAAAACCTGTCATCGCGCCCGAAGAGGCGGCAGCCCTCGTACAGCCCGGTTCTTCGCTCATGGTAGGCGGCTTCAATTACGGCGGCGCGCCCTACGCGCTCATAGACGCGCTTTGCAAAGCTGGGACGCGGGAGATAAAACTAATCTGCGTCGATACGAGCTGGTACAACGACAAAGAGCCGGAGCCGGTCGGCGTTGCGCGCCTCGTCGTCAACGGTCAACTCGGCTCGCTCGTCGCCTCGCACATCGGCCTCAACAGGAGGACGCAGGAACTTTACACGAAGGGCGAGCTCATGGTCGAGCTGATACCGATGGGGACCTTCGTCGAACGCATACGCGCGGGCGGCGCGGGGCTCGGCGGCGTGCTGACTCCGGTCGGAGTCGGCACGGTCTACGAAGAGGGGCGCGACACGATAGAGCTCGACGGGCGGCGCTACATCGTCGAGCGCGCGCTGACCGCCGACGTCGCCTTCATAAAGGCGCACTCGGCGGACGAGGCCGGAAACCTCGCCTACTTCGGCACAAACAGAAACTTCAACCCGACGATGGCGACGGCGGCGAAAATCGTCGTCGCTGAGGTCGACGAGATAAAGCAGATCGGCGCGATAGCTCCGGACGAGGTCGTGACGCCGGGCATATTCATCGACGCGCTCGTGATGAAAAAGGAGGGCGGCTATGCTTCCAGAACTTAGCGAAAGCGAGGCCCGCGCGCGCATAGCGCGCGTCATCGCCTCGGAGCTCGAGGACGGCGCGCTCGTCAACCTCGGCATCGGAATTCCGCAGCTCGTGCCGCACTATCTGCCCGAGGGCGTGCGCGTCATACTTCAGACGGAAAACGGCGTGATAAACGCGGGGCCGTCCGCTGACAAAAACGACCTGCGTGTAATAGACGCGGGCGGCGCGCCCGTGCGCGTGCTGCCGGGCGGCGCGCTCGTCTCCGCCGAGCTGAGCTTCGCGATAATGCGCGGCGGCCACGTCGACGTCACTGTGCTCGGCGCGCTCGAGGTGGACGGCGAGGGCAGCATCGCGAACTGGATGATCCCGCAGCTGCGCGTCCCCGGAATGGGCGGCGCGATGGACATCGTCGCGGGCGCGAAGAAGGTCTACGCAGCGACGCGCCATTTCGACAAAAACGGAAAATGCAAGCTCGTGAAGAAATGCTCGCTCCCGCTCACAGGCCGCGGAGCAGTAGACGTAATCGTGACGGAATACTGCGTCGCGCGGAACACCTACGGACGCATGGCGCTAACCGACATCGCGGAGGACGTGAGCATAAAGGAGCTTCTCGACAAAACGGAGATGCGCCTCGACGTAAGCGCAGGACTCGTGCGGCGAAGGTTTTGAAATGAAAGGGGCGCACAAAACAAAGCCTTCAACTGTTTCAGATAAAACCGACAAAAAGAGAATGACGCGCGCCGCCGCAGTACGATGGAGGAACTGTTTCACAATTACCGCGGGAGCGTCTGTCCGGTTGAAACCGACCGGGGGAACCTTGCGGACGGGAAATTCGGCAAACAGGCGAACTGCCGCGAACGCACAAAAACACCGCTTCATCGAGCGCGCGCCGAAAGACATCCTCGACGCGGCATTTGAAGCGGTGTTCTCTGAAATCGAATTTTTCGGCGCTGACTGAAATTCCGGCCCTACAGCCTGAACGACTCCTCGCGCGCACGAATCAGCCGCAGATATAATTCGTTGACCGGCGCGGCGAAGCCGTGCTCACGCGCTATCGAGGCGACCGTCCCGGCGAACGCGTCCACCTCCGTCACGCGGCGCGCGTCCATATCCTGGAGCATCGAGGTCTTGCCGTTCGGCGAGAGCATGTCCATCGTGCGGAAAATCTCATCTATCTCAGCCTCGCCGAGCTCGACGCCCGCCGCCGCGCGCGCTGCGGCCGCAGCCTCCTCCATCGCCGAGCGCATCAGCGAGCGCGCTTCCTCCGAGCGCTGCATCAGGCCGTAGTTGAAGCCGAGCACGGACGATGTCTGATTCAGCCCGCAGTTCATCATGAATTTCTTCCACAGGCTCTTTATCATATCCTCCGGGATTTCGTACTCGATTTGCGAACGTTTGAAAAATTCCTCGACGGCGAGCACGTTCTCCGACAGCTTCCCCGGCTCGTTGCGCGCGTCGCCGAAGACTATCCAGCCCTCGTTGCCGCATACAGTCTCCGTGCCGCGCCGCGTCGCGTCGAGCTTTATCGCGTAAGAATATACGACCTTCTCCGCGCCGAAGCGCTCCGTGAGCTTCCGCTCGCTCGTCACGCCGTTGAGCGGCGAGATAATCACCGTATCCGCCCCGACGAAGGCCGAGGCCTGCTCCATAGCCTCCGCAAGCTGCCCGTTCTTCACCGAGACGAAGAGCAGCCCCGCGGGCGTCCCCTTCTGCGGCTCCACCACGTCGAACAGATATTTCTTCCCGTTATAGACCATGCCCCCGGCGCGCAGCCGCTCCGCGCGCTCCCCCGCCGCGATAACGCGTATGCGGCACTCCGAAAAATTGTCCGCAACGCTCGTAAGATAAGCCGCCCCAACCGCGCCGAGACCGATGAGGGCAATGTCTGTGATTGGTTTCATTGTTCGTTATCTCCTGAATTTCAAAGCGTGTTTGATTTCTTCCGCTATCTGTGTTTTTAACCTTTTTACGCAGCCATTGGAATGTCTGTGGTAGTATTTATCATTAGTCGCGGCGGTAAAAAGAGACTCCCAAAGCTCGTCTTTCCACGGAGTAAGTGAAAGATATTGCCAATAAAGCATATCCGCATTCGTTCCGGTAAGAGCGTTCCACGGCTTCAAATGACCTCCGAAATGCCATATCTTTTCCTGCTCAAACACATTGTCAAAAATTTCATCTGTCGGATCAAAATTATATTTCGGGGCGAGATATAGTATGTCGCCCAAATACTCCGCATTGAGAAAATCTTGGTCTAGAAGCGGCGGATTAAAACGGTCAATGTAGTTTACTGCCCTTTGAAAAAGTTCGGCTTTTTCTGTACGTTCTGTGCGCAGGCTATCGAGATTCATTACCAATACGCCAGCGTTTATGTAATATTCCCTTGATAGTCCCATTTTGTCAATTATTACATTTGTCTTATCAACTGTATTTTTCGGCAAGCTATGCGACCGGCCTTCATGAACACCAGCCAATGAACATTTCATATTTTCATTGATATATTTCCATAACAACGAAATATCAAGTGTTACGACTATATCGCAATCCATGTATATAACCTTGTCTATTTCTGACGGCATAATTTCAGGCATCATCAAACGATAAAGCGTCCCCCTTGAAAAGCGCCCACAAATTTTATCAAAGTCCACGCCAACAAACTTTCCTATTGAAGCGGAAACATCGATAAAATTTATTTTGCCGTGACGCTTGTCAAAACGTTTTGACTGCGATGTGCTTGCCGTTTCTTCGAGTCTGCGTCTATTCTCATCACTCAAAGTCTCATCGTGCAGGATATGAAAACAGACTTCCTCGTCCGTGTTTCTAAGTACAGAGGCAATCACCACTCCTGCATGGCGCGAATATGTTCCATTTGGGTCGTAAACGGAGAGAACAATGTGAATCATATCCTATTCTCCCAGCGAAGGAAGGAAGGAAGGAAGGCGAACTCTTCTGTAACTGTTTCATTATATGGCTCTCCTTTATCTGCCATGTCTGTAAATTTATAAACATTCTTGCGTGCGCTGTTTTACGCACAGCCATTATACAACAAGCCTTATCCTCCGCGCCCGCATCCGCTCGGGTGTATAATTCAACAGAATATAAACGTCTGATACGCGGGATTGGAGGTAATGCTTATGGGAATCCTTGCGGGAATTATGGTGCCGCGCCGCGCGCTCCCCCGCCGCGATGACGCGCACGCGGCACTCTGGGAAATTATCTGCAACGCTAGTAAGATAAGCCCCCCGACGGCCCCAAGGCCGATGAGCGCGACGTCTGTGATTGTTTTCTTTGCTTCATCACCATAACTCTATCTTGAATTAGATTTGAACATCCTTTTAGCATTCTTAATGTTGCCGATAAGCTGCTCCCATAATCTCACCATACACGCTTTGGAATGGCGGTGATAGTATTGATTCTCAACAGCGGCTTTATAGAATGATTCTACAAGCTCGTCACGCCACGGCGTGTACATTAAATTCTGCCAATAGAGCATATCGGCATTGCTTCCACGTAAAAGGTTCCACGGCTTGCCTTTAGAGAAGAAATGCCAGATCTGCCCGTAGTGCAGGACATCATTATAATCTTCGATCGGCACTCTGTTATATCTGTCGCTTATGTAATATATGTCCCCTATATATTCGGCATTTAAGAAATCCTGGTCCGGATACGGAGGCGATAAGCGCTTCACATATTCTACTGAACGCTCAAGCAAACTTCCTTTTGCGTTATATTCTGAGCGCAATTTTTTTAGGTTCATTAAAAGCACGCCCGAATTGATATAACGGTCGTCTGAGGCACCGAACCTGTCTGTTTTTATGTTCTCACGCGGAATATTCATATCGGGCATAGGAAGGGAATTCTGTTCACGCACGCCCGCGAAAGTACGTCCTCCCATTTCGAATTGTTCGTTCCACAGCTGTGCGACATCAAGGTTAACCGCCACATCACAGTCGAAATATATAATCATATCGACATCGACAAGAACTTCAGGCATACACAGACGGTACATCGCTCCGCGCGTAAAGACTCCGCCGACTGCATCAAGGTCGATATTTTTATACCGCTTTAAACATTCCGACATATCCACGAAATCGATGCGGCTGTTTTCGTCACAGTTCGCATTAACGTTTACATTGTCGTAGAAAGTCTTTCGCAGCTTTTCACGATTGACGTCGCTCAGTGTTTCATCGCAAAGCACATGAATACAAACGGGTGAACAGGTATTACGGAGTATCGAGGCGATAAGAACACCCGCATGACGCGAATAAGTCCCTCTCAGGTCGTGTACAGCAAGAGCTATGTGAATCATATCCTATTCTCCCAGCGAAGGAAGGAAGGAAGGAAGGAAGGAAGGAAGGAAGGAAGGCGAACTCTTCTGTAACTGTTTCATTATATGGCTCTCCTTTATCTGCCATGTCTGTAAATTTATAAACATTCTTGCGTGCGCTGTTTTACGCACAGCCATTATACAACAAGCCTTATCCTCCGCGCCCGCATCCGCTCGGGTGTATAATTCAACAGAATATAAACGTCTGATACGCGGGATTGGAGGTAATGCTTATGGTAATCCTCGCGGGGATTATGGTGCCGCATCCGCCGCTTATCGCGCCGACGGTGGGACGCGGCGGGGAGCGCGGTATTGCGGCGACTGCGCGCGCTTACGAGCGGGCGGCGGAGTTCGCGATGAGCTTCGAGCCGGACGTGCTGCTCTTCGTTTCGCCGCACGCCGTGATGTATGCGGATTATTTTCACGTTTCGCCGGGAGCGGGGGCTTCTGGGAATTTCGCGCGGTTCGGCGCGCCGCAGGAAGCTTTTGAGGTGTCCTACGACGCGGAGTTTGTGCGCGCGCTCGAAGCGGCGGCGCACGATATCGGCTTTCCGGCGGGAACGCTCGGCGAGCGCGACAAGCGGCTAGACCACGGCGTGATGGTGCCGCTCTATTTCCTTTCGCGCGCGGCGGACAAGCTTCCGAAGGCCGCGCGCGTCGGGCTCTCGGGGCTGAGTTTAGCGGAGCATTATAAATTCGGGCGGCTCATCGCAGAGACGGCGGAACAGCTCGGACGGCGCGCAGTAGTCGTCGCGAGCGGCGACCTGTCGCACAAGCTCAAGACCGACGGACCTTACGGCTTCTCGTCCGACGGGCCGGTCTACGACGAGCGCGTTATGGACGTTATGGGGCGCGCGGCCTTCGGCGAGCTTTTCGATTTCTCGGAAGATTTTTGCGAGAGCGCCGCGGAGTGCGGACACCGCTCTTTCGTCATAATGGCTGGCGCATTCGACAGGCGCGCCGTGCGCGCAGGAAGAAGCGCGCTTTGAAGGCGCTTCTGTGGATTGCCAATGTATTAGAAGCGCTTCGCAGCCGCGTCGGCGCGTTTTACTCCGGACATCTCCGCGCAGATGTCGCGCATCTCCATCACAAACGCGAAAACAAGGCTCCCAGCCGCTATGAACATCTCTGCAAATCCCGCCATTGAAATTACCTCCCAAGGCGTCTCCGCCGTGATTTCTAATATATTTAGAACTGACATCCCTTACGCTCGTTATATTATCAGCACGCAAAGGATTAGTAAAACGACAAAATCTAATTTTTTACATGAAATTTATTCATGTAAAAAAACACATAAAAAACGCGGCCTTCCGGCCGCATTTCTTCCTGGGGAGGAAATTTTATCAGCAGGACGCTTTCTCCGCTTCCAGTTCAGAAGCCGCGGAAGCACCCGTTGACTGCCAAATTTCTTTCTTCGTCATCACAAGCGAGAACACCGTGCAAAGCGCCCCCGTTGCTACTATAGTTCCGAGAAGAATCATGTCGCCGCCCATTTCGCCCAGCCTCCTTCTATCTGTTTATCTTCGTTTACGCCATGCATTATAAAGAGCGGCTCTAAGTACGTAAAACAAAAAAAATTTCTATTTTAATGCGATTACGCATAATTACCGACGTTCACAAAGCCGCGTGAATTCAACTCTTACAATATAACGGCGCAGAGTCCTGTTATGATTTATAGAAAAATTAGATATTAATCTGTTATAGCGCGCTCAGAAGGGCTTTCACATACTTTTATATTTTTTATTTACATCAAAGATTGCTGTATGTATTTATTATGGCAATAAAAAAGGCTGCCCGTCGGAGTAAAAAACGCGCGTCGGTTCGAAATATCAGATGCCGCGCACATTTTACGCAAATTTACCTATCGCCGTCCCCGCTGCGCATATGTACGTCGACCTGCGGATATGGTATCTCTACGCCGTTTTCGCGGAAAGCTTCAAGGATGCGCAGCCGCAGCTCGCTCTTGACACTCGACTCAAGCGTGCGGCTCAGGTCTATGAAGAAGTAGGCTGTTATTTTAATACCGCTCTCTTCGAACTCAGATACGACGGTGCGGAACGGCGGCGTCTTGAGCACGTCCTTGTTATTGCTTAGAACCGTGCGAACTAAAGCCATCGCCTTCTCGACGTCGGACTCGTAGCCTATGGAGACCTCGAGATCGTAGCGCGAAATGGAGTTGTTGAGCGTGAGGTTCAGCACGGAACTGTCGAGCATCTTGCTGTTTGGAATTATAAGGTGACGCGTCTGCTGGCATATCAGCACTGTGTTCTGGAGCGTTATTTCAGACACTATACCGTATGTTCCGCCGATTATGACTTCGTCGCCGATGCGTATCTTCTTCTGGAAGAAAAGCATGACGCCCGCGATCATATCGCCCATCAGCTTCTGCATACCGAGGCCTGCCGCAATCGCCGCTGCGCCGCCCATGAAAGCAAAGGCCGTCAGCGGTATGCGAAGCATCCAGAGCGTGAGCAGAAATGAGAATATCACTCCGGCGTAGAAGACAAGGTTCTGCATGAGTATAAGGCTGTGTTTGCTTAGAGTGTCGGCCCTTTCAAAGTGTTTCTTAGCGCGCAATGATGCGAAGCGCGTCGCGAAAAATCCAGCGAAAAAGAGCAGCACCGCGAGCAGCAGCTTCTTCAGCGTGATCGGGTAGTCGCCTATGCTCCACATCTCCATGTTGAGCAGGCCGCCGAAATTCTGCGTCCAGAGGTTCTGGAGTTTCTCATCGGCGCCGCTCTCGCCGAGCGCCCTTTCAGTCTCGCTCTGCAATGTCTCGAACCGATCTACCATAGCGCCCAGCGTGACGATGTAAGAGAGATAACGCTGCTTCTGCCCAGCGAGCTCGCGCATGAAGAGCTTCTTCGTCTCTTCGTCCTGCGGCGAGGGCTCCGTCGCTGCTCCAGCGCAGCGCCTCTGCACCTCATGCTCCGCGGCGCGTATCATCTGGAGGTTGTCGTTCCCGTCTTTTATGCGCGTCTCGGCGTAGGTTATGAGGCTCTTAGTCAGGTCGAGCGTTTCGCGGTTCTCATGGAAGCCGGTGCGCCCAAGGAGCAGATCGTAGATCGAGCGCCACGCAAGGCGGGTAGCCGACCAAAGCTTTATCATGTCGAGGACGTAGGCGGCCTCGTCCGCGGAGAGACGGCGCCCCGTCGCGTTGCAGTAACGTTCGAGCGGCGTCAGTTCCATGTCGCTGCGGCGCGCACCGTCCATCTCCTGGAATCTCCCGTTTAGCTTTTCGAGCGTATCACGCAGAGCGCGCTCGTTGTGGAAGGCCAGTGAGTCCAGATAGGCGAAGCCGCCGCTCTCCGTCGATATGTTCGCGCGCACCCGCTTGATCAGCGGGTCGAGAAGGTCGAGCTTCGCCTCCACCTCAGCCGTCTGACTCTGCGAGATGTTGATGGAGTGCTCGTAATAAGTGAGCTGGGTAAGGCAAAGCTCGAGGCGCGTCTGCTGCACGTTGAGTTCGAAGTTGCGCTTCAGCCTCTCCTCTGCGGAGACAGAGCTGTGCGCGGCAAGCAGCCTGTAGCTCTTTTCCATAGCCGTCTTTTTCTCTCGCAGTTCCATCGTCTTCGCGCGCGCCGTATCTATATCGCGGCGCAAATTTTCAAGCTCACGGCGGCAATTCGAAACGTCTTCGCTGATGTCGAGATAGAAGAGGAACGGATAGGGCGGGTTCTGCCGCGAAAGCGCCGTTATACGGCTGTCGTCAAGCAGGAATGTGTTCCTTACCTCGCCCTCGTTCTGGATGAAGTAGAGGCTGTTGTAGGCGTCCACAAGGTCTGCAAGCGTAAATTCGTATTCAAGCACGCTTGATATCGTCAGGCCGTACTGGCGCGCAAATCCCTCCTCCGTATCCTGGAGGCGGCGTATATCCTTGCGCAATTCCTCGGCGCGGGAGAGAGGGGCTGTCTGGTATTTGGCAAAGTCGTCAAGAAGCGAGGCGAGAGTCGCGCCGCGCGCCGGAGTGCAAAGCGCAAGCGCGCAGAGAGAAATTAGCAAAAACGCCGCGGTTTTTCGGAAAATTTTAAATCTCATGCCATCTCTCCCCATGCATAGAGATAAAAGTGCGGGATAAATTTTCTCTATCCCATTATATTATATAATTGCAGTTTGTATCCTGAATAATATCTTTCCCGTCATGCAAGTCGCAGGAAATGAATTCGTTATATGACAGGCCGAAGAATTGGGCTATTTTTTCTCTCTCTTCCTTGGAAAGAGGCGCTCCTTTTTGAAGTATCTTCTCCTGTTCCTCCGGCGCTATTTCTAGGACTTTGGCTAGTTCGGATATAGGGATTCTCCTTTGTGTGAGAAGCAGCCTGGTGTTCTGTATGACAGCGTTTGCAGCCTTTTGCATTGCGAGGTCTCCTTTCCGGAAATTGTTTTTAGTGCAGTACCCTCGGAGGTGTAGCAGTGGGGGAGCGTTATGCCCGGTACCCGGCAAGGACAGTATCAGCTGATAATACTGAAATTTTAGGAAGAAGCCAATTTGGGCAAACAAAAAATCCCTCCAGATTTCTCGGGAGGGATAACTTAAAGCTCTGAATGTCTTTCCGGAGAGCTACTTGTTAAGGAACTGTTTCTTTATGCCTTTCCAGAGAGAGAAACATGTAAAGAAGATTATTATCAGGGAGAGCGGGCTCGTGAACATCTTTGTAATCAGCCCGAATGTATCTCCATGAACCAATGCCATTGCCCTGGCAAGTTCCCCTTCTGCCATGCTGCCAAGTACCAGCCCTAAAACAAGAGGTTCTCTCGGCACGTCGAAGAACTTCATCAAATAGCCTATCAGCCCTACAGCCATCATGATCATGATCTCTACAGACGACATGTTTATGGCATAAGAACCTATTACGGCAAGGCCTATTACCAGCGGGCTCAGAATCGTAGCCGGTAATTCTATCAGCTTGACACAGTACTTAGCGACAAACAGCCCTATCGGGACGAATACCAGATTAGAGACGAACAGGCTCATTATGAAAGTATATACTATGTCTGCATTGTCAGTGAAAAGGGCAGGCCCAGGTTTTAATCCGTGTACCATAAGGCCCCCTATCAGGACAGCAGAAACCGCATTGCCCGGTATGCCTAACGTAAGCGCAGGGACAAGCGAGCCTCCTACGACTGCGTTATTGGAAGTCTCGGAAGCGATTATCCCTTCTTCACATCCTGTCCCGAATTTCTCTGGCGTTTTGGATATGCGCTTTGCATCGTCATATGCTATGAAGCTGGCTATGCTGCAGCCTGCCCCGGGGATAATCCCTACTATTATCCCGAGTATTGTCGCTCTTGTAAGGAGCATCTTATGCTTGAATACCGCCAGCATGTCCCTTACCAGCCCGCTGCCGACAGTACCGGTCTGGGTTATCTTCCCCCTCAAGGAGCCTAAAGAGTCGATAACCTCAGGTATCGAATAGAGGCCTATCAGGGCTATAACCAAGGCAAGCCCGTTATATAGTTCGGCAATGCCAAACGTGAAACGGATGTCCCCTGTGATAGGATGCATGCCTATGACGCTGAGAAACAGCCCTAACGCGCCGGTCCAAAGCCCCTTTACCATGTTGCGTTCCGATAGGGAGGCAATAACGCTTACGCCGAACAGGGCCAGGAGGAAATATTCCTGTGCCCCGAACATAAGCGCAAACTCCGCAAGCGGGGGCGCAAGGAACAGCAGCGCAAAGATGGACATGAACCCGCCTACAGCAGACGCCGACGTCGCCAGTGCTATTGCAAGGCCGGAATCCCCTCTTTTTGTCATAGGATAGCCGTCTAGCAGCGTGCAGCAGTTTGCCGGCGTACCGGGAATATTTATAAGTATTGCGCTTATTGCCCCGGAGTATGTAGAAGAGCAGTATATCGCGCCTAACAGCGCAAGCCCTGCTGCCGGGCTCATTCCGAACGTTACCGGTACGAGAAGGGCTACACCCATCGTGCTGGTCAGCCCGGGAAGCGCCCCTATTACGACGCCGAAAACCGTACCTGCAAAGATGAGGAGCAGTATTACCGGATCTGCAAGCGCTAAATAACCGCTAATGATGTTGGAAAGCATTTCTCCCATAGTTACACCCCCAGGCTAGAAAAAGATACCTTCGGGCAGGCGAAGCCCCAAGAACTGGACGAAGAGCGCATATATCACTATCAGGAAAATGGCAGATGAGACGACCATCGGGACTATCCTGCGCGCCCCAAAGATGTACATAGTTACAAGCAGGTACGCGATTGTGCTTACGAAATAGCCAATTTTTGCAATGCCGAGCCCGTAGGCAATAGCCGTAGCAAAAACGATACAGGGGATTTTGAAATTCTGAGCAAAAGATACTTCTTCTTTTTTAGGTTCAGAGTTCTTTATAGCCCTTACAAGGGAAATCAGGGAAAAAACGACCATCAGTATACAGAGGAAACGCGGGAACTGCGACGATTCGGGCGGGTACCTGAAAGCCTGGCATGTCAACAGCACGGAGATAAGCGTAACGCCTAGGCCGTAAATCTTGTCTTTGTTTATTTGCATATTCACCCTCCGTTCCTAGCAGGTTAAAATACTCCATCAGCCCGTTACTGATCTGGGCTTTTTTGTTTTAGAAGTATTCTTTGTACTCTTCGACTATATCAGCTGATTCAAGGGCCAGCCTGTTCGATTCTTCTGATCCTATGAATTTGATAACCAGGCCGAGCGCTTTGGCTTGTTCGATAAATTCCTGGGATTCCGTTACTGCCCTTACTGCCGCTTCGAGTTTCGCGACTGCCTCGGCAGGAGCGTCTTTGGGTACTGCCAGCCCGCGGAGCGCCGTGCCTGCCGACGGGATGTTAATGCCGAAAATTTCTTTTGAGGATTTGATTTCTACGCCCTCAATCTTGTCGTCATAAAACATTACTACAGGGACAAGGCGGCCAGACTCTATATGGGAAACTGCCGCGCTGAGCGTGGAAAGGACTACGTCAACCTGGTTTCCCATCAGCGCCGTAAGGGCCGGGCCTGAACCGCTGTATGGGACGAAGTTGCACTGGATGTCAAGCAGCTTCGAGTTCACTAGATGTTGGAGCTGGACGTTGCTTTGCGGCCCGTCTCCTGCTACGTTTAGCTTGCCAGGGTTCTGCTTGGCATAGTCGACTATGTCCCTGGCGCTCTTGAAATTGCTGTCCTTGTTTACGACCCAGATTAGTGGATCTACCTGGAAGTTGCAGACATACGTGAAATCTTCCATGGCAAATGGCACGTTCTTGCGAAGAGTCTTGACAAGGGCCATGGAAGGATGGCTCGTAGCGCAGGTCGTATATCCGTCAGGGCGTGCCTTGGCGACAGCTGTCCACCCGATCTGCCCGCCTGCGCCCGGCTTGTTTTCTACAACCAGCGCTTCCCCAAGCGACGGGGTTATATATTTCCCTACCAAGCGTACTATTATGTCATTGCCGCCGCCCGGAGAAAACGGGACTACAGCTACAACGGACTTAGTCGGATAACCTGCGGCAAAGGCAGGGAACGCGCAGAGGCAAACGGCAGCTGCTACCAGAAGCGCTTCCAATGTCTTTTTCATGACAATACCTCTCTTCCTAGTCTAGATTTACCTTGTCGCCGTCGACGATTATCTTGCCATCGACTTTGATTTTCGGGTTCCACATAATCAGGTCGTAATGCGTCGGGGCTTTTACGGTACCGCCGAGGGTTATGCTTGTGCCGATACCGATATGGGCTGTTGGGATTACCCCTTCGTCTTCCAGCATTATCCCGCACATCTTGCATTTCGGGTTGAGCCCGACGCCAAGTTCCGCGATATTGAAGCAGTTCTTGTCGTTATGACTCAAGAGATCCTTTTTCAAAATCTCCGCCTGTCTTCCACCGGAGATATTTGTTATGAAACCGTCCTTTACGTCTACGACTACCGGCTCGTCCAATACCCCTATCCCGAGATACGGGACGCTTGCATCGGCTACTATCCTGCCGTTAGCAGTGCCCTCAAGCGGCGAAGTGTTAGCTTCTATGGTAGGTATCGTAGAGAACTCGCCGGGCTCTACGACGCAATATAAGGCGTTGCCCCTCCTGCCGGTAATATCGAAAGTCAGGTCGGTACCTCCGGGAGTCGTAAGATGCACTTTGTTTCCTGCCGCAAAAGCCGCAGCTACGCCTTTACATATCGGCTTGATGGATTTGAAGTCCGCTTCTATGCCGCCTGAGATGAGCATCTCGTCCGAGAAATCTGTCAGTACGAGAATCCTTGCACCATGCTCAGCGGCCTCTTTTACAGCGAAAGTATGGGTGACTGAATAGCTTACCGGGATGAGGACGACTTCGGCATGTTTCATGCTCTCTGCAATGAGTTTCGGCGGTTCCTCCCCTGCGCGCTTCCTTGGCTTCATCGTGCTTATGACGACCTCTGCCCCGCGTTCTGTCGCTGCCGTGGCAAGTACCTTTGCGATACGCTGCTGAACCATATCCGTGACAATCAGTACTGTCTCGCCCGCCTTAAGGCCGACGCAATTGTCCAGTATGGTACGGGCACCTTGAATCATGAGAACGTCCTTCAACTGCTTCACCTGCTCCTTCCTGTATAATAGTGAGTAGCTATGTTTGTATTACTATCATACTATCGTACTATTTTTTGTCAATACAGTTTGGGCAATGATTTTTCTTTTAGGTCAAGGCTTAGGGCGTGCAGTGAACTTTTTGTTGCTTCCCGGGAAATAGAAAACAATTAAGTAATTTTTCTTATTGTGCAAAAATTGCTTGCAATTGTTTTTTGTGGGGTTATAATAACTTAGTTAAAGATATGTTTTGAGAATGGACGTGAAAGAGAATTTGGGAACCAGCAAGCTGACGAGAGAAAACCTATCTGTTCGTGTATCAAAAGCTATTCAGGCAGAAATCCAGTCCGGCGAGCTAAAGGTAGGCGAGCGCCTTCTTCCCGAAGTAGAACTGGCGGAGAAATACGGGGTCAGCAGGACAGCCCTGAGGGAAGCTATCGTTACGCTCAAGAACGAGGGGATTATAGGTTCAAAGCCCGGACGCGGCATGATTGTGCTTGATCCTAAGCAAAGGCAGGCCTTTCGTTTTTCCGATGTTTTTGCGACAATTTCCCTGAACGAGGTAAACTATTTTTACGAGATGAGAGCAGCCTTGGAGTCAGAAGCTGCCATGCTGGCTGCATTGCGCCGGACGGACGACGACCTTGCGGCTATCAGGAATGCGTTCAGCGGGCTGGAAAAGGCGGTCGCGACAAACGGGCTGGGCGCTGCCGAACATGAAGAATATAATACTGCCATTGCCAAGGCCAGCCATAACCCTATCCTTATAGAGTTCCTTAGCTTTATCAAGGTCAAGCTCCATGATCTTGCCAATAATCTTAGGATTAAGACAATGCTTTCTCCGGAAAGGGCTTCTATCGTTTTAGAAGAGCATCGGGCAATAGTCCATGCGATAGAAAAAGGCGATCCGGAAGAATCTAGGCTCGCAGTTCTTACGCATCTGAAAAATGCCTCCGAAAGATCTAACATAAAGATTTTATAAATTGCAATAACAAGTTACACATTGACAATTATATAATCAGTACAAAAAATCTGAAAAGAAGGCGGCGCATGCGATGGACGCGAGAAAGTACGAAGTTATCATAAAGGCCGCGGAATGCGGCAACCTCACAAGAGCCGGCGAAGATTTCGGCTACACACAGTCCGGCGTGAGCCACATGATAAAGGCCGTCGAAACTGAGTTCGGCTTCCGCATATTCCTGCGCGGGCGCGGCGGTGCGACTCTTACTGACGCGGGCTCGCGCGTGTTGCCGTATCTGCGCGAGATAGCCAAATGGAACGAGCGGCTGACGCAGACTGTAGGATCGCTTAACGGCCTCATCACGGGGACTCTGCGCATCGGCTCTTTTTTGAGTATAGCGGCGCACTGGCTGCCGCAGATAATCAAGCGCTTTCAGAACGACTACCCCGACATCAAAATTGAAATAACAGAAGGCGGCACCGACGCGCTCGAAGCCGCTCTCGAAGACGGCACAGCGGACCTCGCGCTCATGGCTTGCCAGCCGGGGCGCAACTTCGAGCACTACGCGCTTTACTCCGATCCTTTCCTCGCGATACTGCCGCCTGATCACCCGCTCGCCTCACGCAGCGAATTCCCGCTTGAAGCCTTCAACGGCGAGGACTTCGTCATCGTCACGCACAGCTACGACTATGCGGCGAGCCGCATACTCGAAGAACATTCGCTGACCCCGCACATAAAATTCACGTCGCGCGACGAAAGGACGATTTACTCCATGGTCGAAAACGGACTCGGCGTCAGCATCCTGCCGGAACTCGTCATGCGCGGCTGGGTCGGCCGCGCCGTCACGCTTCCGCTGAAACCGGGCGTGACGCGCGAGCTCGCGATATGCCTGCCGTCATTTGCCGAAGCCTCCCCGGCCTGCAAACGCTTCATCGCCTACGTCAAAAAAATGGTGGCGCGTGACGGCAGCGTGCACGCGCTGCCGGAAGGGACGAAGATATAAGCCTGCGCAAAAACGGGCAGGCGCGAAAAGCTCCGCCCCTCCGCTCGCCGTACGGGCGCGCCGCATCGGCATGGCGTCCGCGGCGAAGAAGCTGCGCGAGGCTGAAGAGCCCCTATGCAGATGGGCTTCCCAAGCGCTCCGTTCCAGCACGCCCATAAAAAAACGCCCCTTGCGGGGCGTTAGTCGTTTCGCTATATTTACTTTCCCGCCAGACCTGCGAGGTGCTCTACGTACTGGCGCGCGCTGCGGCCCGAGAATCCTCCGTGCTTCAGCTCCCAGCGTATAGCGCCTTTCTCGAACTCTTCGCTCTGCGCGTCGATGCCGTACTGGGCGGCGAGACGGCGCGCGATATCGAGGTATTGTTCCTGCTCGGGCGAAAAATAGCGTATCATAAGGCCGAAGCGGTCTACGAGCGACATTTTTTCCTGCATAGTCTCGGATTCGTGCATGTCGTCGGACTTATCGTCGCGGTCGCTCCACGTCTCCTTCATAAGGTGGCGGCGGTTCGATGTCGCGTATATGAGCACGTTGTCAGGGCGTTTCTCAAGTCCGCCCTCTATGAAGGCTTTGAGGAATTTATATTCGACCTCGAACTGTTCGAACGAAAGGTCGTCCATAAAAATTATAAATTTGTAGTTGCGCCACTTAACCGCGTCGAGCACGGCCTCGAAGTCGGCCATCTGATGCTTGTAGAGCTCGATCATGCGCAGTCCGCGCGGCGCATATTCGTTGAGCAGCGCCTTTATCGACGAGGACTTTCCCGTGCCGCCCTCGCCGTACAGCAGGACGTTGTTCGCAGGACGGCCTTCGATGAATGCGACTGTGTTGTCAATGAGAGCGCGTTTTTGCTCCTCGTAGCCGAAGAGCCTGTCGAATGTTATATCCTCAAGCGGCGCGGCTGGGACTATCTCGCGCGCCTTGTCGTCCCAGCGGAAGCCGTTGTAGAGCGCGAACTTTCCGACGCCGTACGAGTGATAGAAATCCGTGACGGCCTTATAAAGCTCTGCTGGCGAAGCAGCCTTTTCCATAGCAGCGGCCAGCCCGGCGATGACGCTTCCCGCCGTTCTCTCAAGCGATGCGGAGCCGTCTGGCGACGGGACAAAATTCGCGGCACGTTGCAAAATATTCACGTTGAGGCGCTTTTCAAGCCTCGTAAGGTCGTACTTCAAATAGAAATATATCTGCTCGATATCGTCGGCGGCAAGACGCTCCATCGTGCCGCCGGAAACCTCGCGGCGCTCGTGCGCGAGCGAGAAGGGGTTTTCCGCCTCGGCGAAAAGTTTCGCGAGCCACGCCGTCCAGACGTTGCCGCATATGCCAGCGCTTTCCGCATAGCGTATGATCTGCGCAGCGCAGCCGCAGAACCACTCCGCGCTGTCTGCGCGATCCGCGTCGTCCTGCGCGCCTATCGTCTCCAAAATGTTTGTAAAGCAGCCGTAGACCTCGTCCTGCTCAAAATCGCGGAACGGCACAAGCTCGTGCTGCATCGTCTAATCCTCGTCGTCGCGGATACCGGCCTGAATGCGCGCCTTCTTGCGTTGGTCGGCGTCGAGAATCATCTTGCGTATGCGGACAGAGAGCGGCGTCACCTCTACGAGCTCGTCGTCGCTGATCCACTCAAGCGCCGAGTCGACCGTAACCGTGCGCGGCACGTCGAGCACCGTCATCATATCCTTAGTTGCGGAGCGGTGGTTGGTCTGCTGCTTACGCTTACAAGGATTGCAAGGGATGTCCTTACTGCGCGACGCCTCGCCGACGACCTGTCCGTTGTATATAGGATCGCCGGGCTTGATGAAGAGCGTTCCGCGTTCCTGAAGATTTTCAAGAGCGTAGCTCGTCGCGGTGCCGGTATCCATACTGACGAGCGAGCCGTGCGAACGCGCGTTTATCTCTCCGACCCATTCGCCGTAGCCGATGAAGCGCGAGGCGAGGATGCCGAGGCCGCGGGTGTCTGTGAGGAACTCGCCGCGGTAGCCGATGAGGCCGCGCGTCGGTATCCTAAATTCAAGCCGCAGCACGCCAGTTCCGCTGTTTTCCATATTTTTAAGCTCGCCCTTGCGCTGCGCGAGCTTCTGAATGACGACGCCCTGATATTCCTCCGGCACGTCGATAATAAGCTCCTCCATCGGTTCGAGTATGTGTCCGTTTTCGTCGTGCTGCACGATAACCTCCGGACGCGAAACGCATATTTCCGAGCCCTCGCGGCGGATTTCTTCGATAAGTATGCCGAGGTGCAGCTCGCCGCGCCCCGAGACCTTGATGCCGTCTGGACGGCCCAGGTCATCCATTCGCAGCGCAGGGTCAGTCTTCGTCTCGCGCTCTATGCGCGCCTTAAGCTGGCGCAGCGTTATCGCGTTGCCGTCCTGTCCTGCGAAGGGGCTCGTGTTGACAATGAAGAACATCGACACGGTCGGCTCCTCAATGTCGAGCGGCGGCATCACCGCGTCTGAAATTTCCGGAGAACTCATAGTATCGCCTAAATCTATGTTGGCGGGGCCTGTGAACCAAACGATGTCGCCGGCTCCGGCCTCTTCGACCTCAGCGCGGTCGAGCCCCTTCGTTACGTAAAGGTGCGTACAGGTCGAGGTGTCGGTTGATACCACCTCCCAGTCCGTCTGTTCGTAATCTTTCCAGCGGGTGTGGGTGCGCAGGATCTTATCGCCTTTTTTAAGCGTACCCTGGAGAATCCTGCCGCAGCCGATGCGTCCGAGGTATTCGCTCCACGAGAGCGTGCAGACCTGCATCAGGAAAGGCTTGTCCATCTCCGCCTTCGGCGCCGGGACGCGCTCGATTATAGCCTTGAACAAGTCGTCCATGCATGGCTGTGAATTTTCATCGCGCTTCGAAAGGTCGTCGACGAACCATCCCTGGAGCCCGGATCCGTAAAGCACTGCGAAATCGCACTGCTCCTCAGTAGCGCCGAGCTCAATAAACAGGTCGAATGTTTTGTCTAGCGCCGTCGCGGGGTCTGCGTTTGGACGGTCCACTTTGTTTATGATGACAATCGGACGCAGTCCGAGCTTCAACGCACGCATCAGGACGTAGCGGGTCTGCGGCATCGGCCCTTCGTTGGCGTCGACAAGCAGCAGCACAGAGTCGACCATTGAAAGCACACGCTCCACCTCGCCGGAGAAATCGGCGTGGCCCGGCGTATCTACGATATTTATCTTATATCCGCCCCACTCGACGGTGCAGTGCTTCGCCTTTATCGTGATTCCGCGCTCACGTTCGATATTGCCCGCGTCCATAACGCGTTCCTCCATCACCTGATTGTCGCGGAAAAGGTGCGCCGCCTTGAAAATGCCGTCTATTAGCGTCGTTTTGCCGTGGTCTATGTGCGCTATAATCGCTATATTCCGTATCTTAGAAGAGTCCTGCATCCTATAAATTCCTCACATTCAAAAATGCCACCGGGCATTGATTTTAAGCCGACGATTCTGCTAGCCAATATAGAATATTAGCACCGAATGGCGGGAATTGTCCAGAATTTGCGAACGTAGCCGTGAGTTTCTGGGCACGCGATGATTTAATGCCGCATCCCGAAGCGAATAAAGCGCGCGGCGCGCAGCAGAACTTTACGCCATCATTCCAACTCCGACAGGCACCAGGCAAAAATGCAGGCAGTGCGGCGAAAGCCGCGCCTCGGCTTCATGCGCTGGTATTAACCTGAACGGCGCAATATGATATAACTTTACTGAGAAATCGCCGAAAACACGGCGCGGGAGGAAGCTTCAATGACAGCACCGGGCCAGAGCGGACGGGACGAAAATCATATGAACCGCCGGCTCTCCATGATAATGGAGATGGGCGAAACACTCCTGACATCGGGAGCGGAGGTCAGCCGCGTCGAAGACACCATCATGCGCCTCTGCGGCGCATACGGCTTCACGCGCGCCGACGTCTTCACAATAACGTCGAGCATCATCGTCACAGCCATTGCGCCTGACGGCGAAGCCTACACGCAGACGCGCCGTACACGCGAGCGCGGCATCGACCTCGGAAAGGTCGAAAAGATCAACGCTCTCTCGCGCCGCATATGCGCCGCGCCGCTCGAACTCGTAGCGCTCGAACGTGAAATCGAGGAAATCCGCAGCGCAAAGGGAACGCCCCAAAGCATGCAGCTTGCAATGTACGCAATAATCTCTTTCACTTTCTCCGTATTTTTCGGCGGCTCATGGGCCGACGGCGCAGCGGCCGCGTTATCCGGCGCGATACTCTTCGCCGCGTTCTACGCATGCACTGCGCTCAAACTCAACGACATAATAGTAACGATGCTTTGCAGCACCGCGACCGCGCTAGCCGTCGTACTTCTCGTAAAAGCAGGAATCGGCGATCAGCCGGACAAAATCATGATAGGCAATATAATGCTCGTAATTCCGGGGCGGCAGCTGACGAACTCGCTGCGCGACATGATAAACGGCGACACCATCAGCGGCCTGCTCAACATGTCCGAGGCGCTCATGCGCGCAGTATTTGTCGCAATCGGCTTTGCGCTCGTAGTATTCGTAATGTAATAAGGGGCGGAAACCATGGAAGCTCAGATAATCCAGACAATAATGGGAATGATAGCCGCCGCCTGCTTTGCCGTACTCTTTGGCATACGCGACAAGAAGCTGGCGTGGATCGCAGCTGGAAGCGGCGCGGGCTGGGGCGTCTACCTGATATGCTTAGGCCTCGGCCACGGCATGTACTGGGGGCTCTTCTGGGCGAGCCTCTTCGTAGCGGCGCTTAGCGAAGTGCTTGCGCGCATCGTCAAAACCCCAGTCATCCTCCTGCTAGTCCCGATGCTTATACCAGAATTTCCAGGGAAAGACCTCTACTACACAATGTACTACCTCGTACGCAAGCACAACGAAGACTTTGCTAACACCTCCAATATGGTTCTACTAGAAGCCGGAGCCATAGCGATGGGCATAATCCTGGCCTCCTGCGCCGCGAAACTGGCATGGAGCATAACCGCGCACGTAGCGCGCGGTCAAAACGATACGCATTGCAAGAGATAAGAAGCAAATTCACCCCGAGCGGGGGGATATCGATAGACCCGTACTGCAATTACGGCAAAAAGGGCACGCCGTGGGAGAAGGCGGCGTTCGAGCGTATGACGCGCCACGACATGTACCATGAGCAAGCGTACAACCGCTGAGGCGGCAGATTTTCTTCCGCCGGTTCTGACAGGCTCCACATTTCGCGGTACTCCGGCGGGCGGATATTGCATAAAGCATAAGGGGAGGCTCCAATGCGGCCTCCCCTTCCAACAATGGTACGGAGACGAGCGCAGAATAACAAGCGCAAAAAAGGCGAAAACGAAGAGAGGGAAGTTCGTTAAGAACTTCCCTCTCTCTCAACTAAATCCGGCGCCGGCCTACTCTCCCACGAATACCCTCCGCAGTACCATCGGCGATGAGGTGCTTAACTGCCAGGTTCGGCATGGTGCTGGGTGTGTCCACCTCTCTATGAGCACCGGAAATTTTTCTCAACCGAATAGACTCTACATCTTTACGTCTATCAGCCGATGCGGTATAAAGCCTCTTCAGACCGTCCGCAAAGGATTTATGAGGTTAAGGCTTCGGCGTATTAGTATTGGTCGGCTCAAAGGGCGTTACCCTCTTACACCCCCAACCTATCTATCCGGTCGTCTGCCGGACGCCTTATCTACTTATGTAATGAGGTATCTCATCTCAAGGCCGGCTTCCCGCTTAGATGCCTTCAGCGGTTATCCGATCCGAACATGGCTACCCAGCGTGTGCTCCTGGCAGAACAACTGGTTCACTAGCGGTTCGTCCATCCCGGTCCTCTCGTACTAGGGACAGCTCCTCTCAAATACCTTGCGCCCACAGTGGATAGGGACCGAACTGTCTCACGACGTTCTGAACCCAGCTCACGTACCGCTTTAATGGGCGAACAGACCAACCCTTGGGACCTGCTTCAGCCCCAGGATGCGATGAGCCGACATCGAGGTGCCAAACGCCGCCGTCGATAGGAACTCTCGGGCGGCATCAGCCTGTTATCCCCGGGGTAGCTTTTATCCGATGAGCGATGGCCTTTCCACTCAGGACCACCGGATCACTAGGACCAACTTTCGTTTCTGCTCGACATGTCTGTCTCACAGTTAAGCCACCTTATACCCTTACGCTCTCTGGGTGTTTTCCATTCACCCTGAGGTGACCTTCGCGCGCCTCCGTTACTCTTTGGGAGGCGACCGCCCCAGTCAAACTGCCCGCCTGACAATGTCCCGCGTCGTGCTTCAACGCTCGCGGTTAGAATCCCAGCAAGGTAAGGGTGGTATTCCAAGGGCGACTCCATATAGTCTGACGACCATACTTCAATGTCTCCCACCTATCCTATACATACCTTACCGAAATCCAATATCAAGTTACAGTAAAGCTCCACGGGGTCTTTCCGTCCTACTGCGGGTAACTGGCGTCTTTACCAGTACCACAATTTCACCGGGCCTACTGTCGAGACAGCGCTCAGATCGTTACACCTTTCGTGCAGGTCGGAACTTACCCGACAAGGAATTTCGCTACCTTAGGACCGTTATAGTTACGGCCGCCGTTTACTGGGGCTTCAGTTCAAAGCTTCGCCCGAAGACTAACTTCTCCCTTTAACCTTCCAGCACCGGGCAGGTGTCAGACCCTATACTTCGGCTTGCGCCTTCAGCAGAGTCCTGTGTTTTAGTTAAACAGTCGCCTGAGCCTGGTTTCTGCGAACCAACAACGCTTACAGAGTTAATCTTTCACGTCGCCAGCCACTCCTTCTCCCGAAGTTACGGAGTCAACTTGCAGAGTTCCTTAACAATAGTTATCCCGTTCACCTTAGCTTGCTAAGCCAACCCACCTGCGTCGGTTTGAAGTACGGGTTCGATATTTCTCCATAGAGGGTTTTCTCGGCAGCCGAGCTTTTGCACCTTCTCGAATTAGATTCTTCCACATCGGCTCTCAGGAACTCGGAAGAAGGGATTTGCCTCTTCTTCCTCCCTACGGCTTTGTACCGGGACTTCCATCACCCGGCGTGCATAGCTTTCTGCGTCGCCCCATTTGTCAAACGATTTATCGAAGGGCGGGATTGTCTACCCGCTGTCCATCGGCTACGCCTTTCGGCCTCGCCTTAGGGCCCGCCTAACCCTGGGCGGATGAACCTTCCCCAGGAATCCTTGGGTTTACGGTGAGTGTGTTTTACGCACACTTTGCGCTACTCATGCCGTCATTCTCACTTCCATAATGTCCACAGCACCTTACAGAACTGCTTCGTCCTTTATGGAACGCTCCCCTACCAGTCAACGAAATTCTCCGTTGAATCCGAAGCTTCGGCGCCATGCTTAGCCCCCCACATTTTTGGCGCAGGGACGCTCGACCAGTGAGCTGTTACGCACTCTTTCAAGGGTGGCTGCTTCTGAGCCAACCTCCTGGCTGTCTGGGCATCCCCACATCCTTGTAACACTTAGCATGGGCTTTGGGACCTTAGCTGTCGGGCTGGGCTGTTTCCCTTTCGACTACGGATCTTCGCACTCGCAGTCTCACTCCCAATCATGATCTGCAGGTATTCTTAGTTTGATTAAGCTCGGTAGGCGGGAACGCCCCCTTGCCTAGTCAGTGCTTTACCCCCTGCATTCTTCGATTGAGGCTGCACCTCAATGCATTTCGGGGAGAACCAGCTATCACCATACTCGATTAGCTTTTCACTCCTATCCACACCTCATCCAGGCCTTTTTCAACAGGCTGTGGTTCGATCCTCCAACCGGTGTTACCCGGTCTTCAATCTGGACATGGATAGATCGTATGGCTTCGGGTCTATAGTACGAGACTTGCGCCCTGTTCAGACTCGCTTTCGCTGCAGCTTCAAACCTTGTAGTTTTTAACTTTGCCACGCACTATAACTCGACGGCTCATTTTCCAAGAGGCACGATGTCACTTCATATGAAGCTCCATCTGCTTGTTAGCACGAGGTTTCAGGTCTGTTTCACTCCCCGCCAGGGGTGCTTTTCACCTTTCCCTCTCGGTACTGTTTCTCTATCGGTCGCTGAATGTGTTTAGCCTTGGACCGTGGTCGGCCCGGATTCGTACGGAATTGCACGTGCTCCGCATTACTTGGGTGGCTTCCCGGAGGTTTTTCATTTTCACTTACAAGGCTTTCACTTTCTTCGGCCAGATTTTCCAACTCTGTTCGGTTAATGAAAAACTTTGTAACTCCGTGTAAGGACCGCATCCCTTACTGAAAGCTCCCTCAACCCCTGTGCCGCAACGCTTGCGGGCTTGGCACGGCTCAGGTTTGGGCTTTTCCCCTTTCGCTCACCACTACTCGGGGTATCTCTTACGATTTCTTTTCCTCGGGGTACTGAGATGTTTCACTTCTCCCGGTTGCCGCCTTTTCTAGGCTCACAGGTTGCCCTGTGAAGGTTGCCCCATTCAGAGATCCGCGGGTCTATGGACGCTTGCTCCTCTCCGCGGCTTTTCGCAGCTTGCTACGTCTTTCGTCGGCATTCAGCGCCAAGGCATTCCCCTCGTGCTATGTGTACCTTAACCTCATAAATCCTTTATGGACTTCGCCTAAAGTCTTTCTCTACTTTATACCGAAGCTTTTGTCATGGTACGCTTATGACAGAGAATGAGGAGCTGAAGGGGTTTCTGAACTTCTGTCTTGAACCAGGTCGCGATAATTTTTTTACGGCTTCTTGAGCCGCTCCTTAGAAAGGAGGTGATCCAGCCGCACCTTCCGGTACGGCTACCTTGTTACGACTTCACCCCCCTTACCCTCCACACCTTCGGCGCCTCCCCCCTTGCGGTTGGGCCGGCGACTTCGGGTGCAGACGACTCGGGTGGTGTGACGGGCGGTGTGTACAAGGCCCGGGAACGTATTCACCGCGGCGTGCTGATCCGCGATTACTAGCAACTCCAACTTCATGTGGGCGGGTTGCAGCCCACAATCCGAACTGAGATGGCTTTTTTGAGATCCGCTTACCCTTACGAGCTCGCCCCTCTTTGTTACCACCATTGTAGCACGTGTGTAGCCCAGGTCATAAGGGGCATGATGATTTGACGTCGTCCCCACCTTCCTCCGTTTTGTCAACGGCAGTCTCGCTAGAGTGCTCTTGCGTAGCAACTAACAATAGGGGTTGCGCTCGTTGCGGGACTTAACCCAACATCTCACGACACGAGCTGACGACAGCCATGCAGCACCTGTGTGGTATCCAACTAAATGATGAACCTAATCTCTTAGGCCCTCGATACCCATGTCAAGGGTTGGTAAGGTTCTGCGCGTTGCGTCGAATTAAACCACATACTCCACCGCTTGTGCGGGCCCCCGTCAATTCCTTTGAGTTTCAGTCTTGCGACCGTAGTCCCCAGGCGGGATACTTAACGCGTTAACTACGGCACGGAACAACTGCTTGCCCCACACCCAGTATCCATCGTTTACGGCCAGGACTACCGGGGTATCTAATCCCGTTCGCTGCCCTGGCTTTCGCACATGAGCGTCAGTAGTGTGCCAGGAAGCCGCCTTCGCCACTGGTGTTCCTCCCGATATCTACGCATTTCACCGCTACACCGGGAATTCCATTTACCTCTCCGACACTCAAGAATAACAGTTTCAAATGCAGGTTATGGGTTAAGCCCATAATTTTCACATCTGACTTGCTATCCCGCCTACACACCCTTTACACCCAGTAATTCCGGATAACGCTCGCCACCTACGTATTACCGCGGCTGCTGGCACGTAGTTAGCCGTGGCTTATTCGTCAGGTACCGTCTTCTTCTCGTCCCTGACAAAAGAAGTTTACAACCCGAAAGCCTTCTTCCTTCACGCGGCGTTGCTGGGTCAGGGTTTCCCCCATTGCCCAATATTCCCCACTGCTGCCTCCCGTAGGAGTCTGGACCGTGTC
>CAVEUD010000014.1:0-57209 GCA_963618995.1 bacterium | reverse complement strand
TCTGTCCCCGGGGACTGAGAGCTCGACGTTTCCGAAACTGGTGCGAAGAGTTTTTGTCGCTGTGTCCGTTACGGCTGTTATCCGTATTTTTATTCTTGCAGTCGTACTTGGAATAGCCGAGTTCATCATCAAGCTCGGCTTCAAGGCCGTTCTCCATGAACTCGGCGATAGTCTCTTTGAAAAGCTTTTGAATATCCTTCATGCTGCCGATGTTGGCAGTCTGGAGCAGTTCGCGTATCCCGGCTCTTCTTTCGTTCTCTTCCGGCGTGCGGTTTCTTCTCGTCATTGGTAAACCTCCGTTGATTTTGGAGTATATTCTATGACTGGAGAATGAGGTCTGCACAGATTGGGGGAGAGACTCTCGAAAACCGAAGCTGGAGGATATAGCGGAGTCATTTGGCCACAAAATAATATTTCTCCCTCCATACTCGTCCGAGCTGAATCCTATAGAACATTGCTGGGCCGTGCTGAAGAAAACGTTACAGAACGCGATGGCTTATATGCCTTCACTTGATGATGCCATCGAGTTCTGCTTGTAAGTTAATAAACTGTAACAGAGTATAAGAACGCCGTGAAACGTGTTTATTGAACATATTGCACGGCGTTGCTGTCTTATTTGTTTACTTTACGGCCTGCTACCCCTGCTGCTGCGCCTCTTTGAGCAGAGCCATTTTCATTTTGTAGTAGGCGGGGCTCATGTCCAGGTAGTGGTGGTGGGGGTTTTCGAAGCGCTGTTCTTCGGGCCAGACTTCGGTGTCGAGCTGGCGTTTTACGAAGGCGCGGATGTCTTTGAGCTGCGGCGCGGGGCGCAGTCGTTTGCCGTTTTTCATTACCAGTTCGCGCATTTCGCGGATGGTGTGGTTGGCGAAGACGTGGCGCTTCCAGGGCTTCTGCGGGTCTACGAAGGCGTAGGCCCCGCTGAAGTCCGGCGACTCGTCGTCTTCCGTGATGAGGTCGGCGATGGCCCAGCCGTCGGAGTCGTAGACGCGCCAGAGGCGTTTGCGTCCGGGGTTCGTGATTTTTTCAAATGTTTCGGATATTTTTATCGTCGGGCGGCAGGCCTGTCCCTCGTGGACGGCGACAAGCTTGTAGACTGCGCCGAAGACGGGGTCGCTTTTTGCGGTGATGAGGCGCTCGCCGACGCCGAAAGAGTCTATGCAGCCGCCCTGGTCGAGTATCGAGCGTATCGTGAATTCGTCGAGGCTGTTCGACGCGACTACTTTACAGTCGGCGAGTCCGGCCTCGTCGAGCAGCCGGCGCGCTTCCTTCGAGAGATAGGCGAGGTCGCCGGAGTCTATGCGGATGCCCTTAAGCCGCTTGCCCATCGGGATTAGTACGTCGTTCGCCACTTTTATCGCGTTCGGCACGCCGGAGTCGAGGACGTTGTAGGTGTCTACGAGCAGGACGGCGTTGTCGGGGTAGAGCTCGGCGAAGCGGCGGAAGGCCGTGTATTCGTCATCGTGGTACATGACCCAGCTGTGGGCCATCGTGCCGCTGACTGGGATGCCGAACGTCTGTCCCGCAAGGACGGTCGCAGTGCTGTTAGCTCCGCCGATGTATGCCGCGCGCGCGCCGTAGACGGCGGCGTCGATGTTGTGGGCGCGGCGTGCTCCGAAGTCCGCGACCCCGCGTCCCTGCGCTGCGCGCACGATGCGCTGAGTCTTCGTCGCGACGAGCGACTGATGGTTTATCTGCGTCAGTATGGCGGTCTCGACGAGCTGCGCGTCGATGAGCGGCGCATTGACTGTGAGTACCGGCTCGTCCGGGTACATGACGCTGCCTTCCGGCATCGCTATTACGTCGCCGCGGAAGCGGTAGCCGGAGAGCCAGCGAAGGAAGTCTTCGTCGTAAATTTTGAGCGAGCGCAGGTATTCTATGTCCTGTTCGTCGAAATGGAGATTTTCGAGATATTCCAGCACCTGTTCGAGCCCTGCGAAGATAGCGAAGCCTCCGCCGTCCGGGTTCCTTCTGTAGAATACGTCGAATGTGGCGAAGTCGCCAGCCTTATCTTCCTTGAAATACCCGTGCGCCATCGTCATCTCGTAGAGATCCATCATCATGGAGATGTTGCGCGCGTCGTACTGCGTCATGTCAGTCTCCTCTTCTCTTGCTGTTTTTGCCGCGGGCCGTCTCTCCGGCTCAATCGCCCCGACCCGAAAATTTGTCTCTTATCGCCGCTCTGCGCGGACTTCAGCGTCAGAGGCTATTATAGTTTAATCTAGCATTTTCGGCAAAAAAGCGGCTTTCGTCGCAAATTACAGATATGGCGCGCCGTCGTCGTGGGCGGATATGTTCGCCGCGGTTTTCTTCGCGCTGTGCGTCGCGTAACAGTAGCGGCAGCCGTTCGGACATGTGTCGTATGCGCCTATGTCGACGGCTGGCGCGCAGCGGCAGCGCGGGCGCTGATTTTTGTCTTTTGTTCGGGGAACGGTGCGGCCCGTGATTTTTTCTATCAGCGCCGCGTCGATGCAGCTGGTGTGCGTGATCCCGAACTTTTCGAGATTTATATCTTCGGCGCAGCTTTCGAGCGCCATGCCGTGCACGTGGGCTGTCTGCGCAAATTCGCGCGCGAGCGTCAGTTTTTCCGCCTCGTCGGGCGCGCGGAAGCCGAGCTCCCTAGCGGCGCGGCTCATGCTGCGGTACATGTCGAGATAGCTGAATACGCAGCGGCGCGTGAAGCCCTCGAAAGCGCGCGCGAATTTCTCAAAACTCCGCAAATGGAAATCGACGTCGTAACGCGCGCCGATAAGCAGCGGGGCGCACCGCCATATCACGCGCTCGGGGCCTATCGTATCGGAGAGGCGGCGGAACAGCGGCGTTATTTCTTTCTCCTTGTCCGGCACGCCGGGCTCTATGTCGGGGCCGTAGGGCGTGACTGTGAACTGGAAGTAAAACGCGTAGTCCGACAGCTCCGCAAGGCGCGGGAGCATCGGCGTGGGGTTCTTCGTCCAGAAAATTATCGCCGTCACATCTTCGGGGCGGAGGCTGACGCGGCGCGTCTGCCGCGGATCCATCGGATTGCGCGCGACGGCGTATCCCTCGCGCACGCGGCGCATGAACCACTCCGCGTAGCGCGCCGGTATGTCAGTGCGGCGGCTCGCGCTGATTATCATCGGCACGCGCGCGTTACTGCGCGGCGCTCCAGAGCATCTCGTTGTCGATAAACTCCGCCTTCACCCTGCCGCCGTCGTAAAGGTATGAAAGGTAGGACTTTATCGTGCTTCCGACGAGGACGTACTGATTATCGTCCATTGTGAGGCCATAACGGTCGAATACGCCTTTTAAGATTTTCTCGAAAGGTTTCGGTTCGCGGCAGAGCTCGACGACGAGCTCCGCTATTTCATGCACCTTCGCGCGATTTGCGGCCGCGAGCTCGCGCACGTCCTCCGCCGCGTCCGCGTGCGCGGGGATGTAGAGCTTCGCGTCGAGCGTCTTTATCATGTCGAGCGTTTCGAGGAACTTCGCCACGTCGTAGATGAAGACGATGTGATATTTTTCGATTATTTCGCGGCGGAATATCGAGTCGGCGAGGAAGCAGACGCCGTCGTCGGTCATGATTCCGATCATGTCCAGGTAGTGGCCCGGCAGCTTTATGGCCGAGAGTCCGGCTGGCAGGCCCTCTTCGACGTTGCGTGTCTTTTCCGTCGGCTTCGCCATAAGGGATTTATTGCGCAGCTTCGCGTATGGATGGCCGCCGTAGAGCAGCGTGCTTTCAAGCCATGGGTGTCGCGCGACGGCGTTTTCGACGTCTGTCGAGAGCACGCGGCATCCTGTGCGGCTTTGTATGAACTGGTTGCCGCCGGTGTGGTCTGCGTTTGAGTGCGTGTTGATTATGCAGTTCACGCGCCATCCGCGTTCCGCGACCGTCTTCAGGATTTTGCGCCCTGCTTCCTTGTCGCTGCCGGAGTCGATGAGGCAGACCTCTCCGCCGTCTATGAGGTAGACGCCTACGTTGGCGGGGCTCTTTATGTACCAGCTTTTTGCGCCGGCTTGTATAAGTTCGTACATTTTAGCGTTCCTCCGTCCGTTTGTGAGCTTCGGGTTATATTGTACTGTAAGATATGCTATGATTATTCGTTGTAAAGGCGGGGATGTGATGTTTATTACCTTGGAAGGGATAGACGGGTGCGGCAAATCCACCCAGGCGCGGATGCTGTACGAGGCGCTCGGGGCGGAGCGGAATGCCGTGCTCACGCGGGAGCCGGGAGGCTGGAATGGCGGCGCGCAGCTGCGCTCGATGGTTCTCAGCGGCTCTCTGAAGCATCCCTGGAGCGAACTTTTCCTTTTTCTTCTCGACCGGGCCGAGCACGCGGCGCGCGTTATAACTCCGGCGCTGGAGGCGGGGAAGCACGTAATCTGCGAACGTTACCACGACTCGACGCTCGCCTACCAGGTATGGGGGCGCGGCATGCCTTTCGAGCCGATTCTAGACGCGGCGAAATATGCGGATTTCCCAGCGCCCGACGTGACTGTTTTCTTCGACGTAGAGCCTGAAGTCGCGCTGGCCCGCATATCGAAGCGCGGAAAGCCCGACGCTTTCGAGAGCGAAGGGCTGGAATTTATGAGCAGGATACAGGATGGGTATCGTTTTATCTCGACAGTTGCCCCTGATCGCTGGCTTGTAATCAAATGCGGCGGGCGCGGCGCGGAGGAGATCTTCGCGGATGTCAGGCGCGGTCTGGCGAAGAAAGGGCTCGTCCTTTGAACGCTGAGACGGTCGCCCTTATAGAAGATTCGCAGGGCTGGCGCGAACTCGCGCTTGCGGCCGAGGCGGGGCGGCTCCCGCAGTCTGTGGGTGTGTCGCTACCCTCCGTCATGCACGCGACTTTCGTCGAGATGTATGGACGGCTAGTACTCGGCGACGGGAGTCTTTGGACGGACGGCGGACATCCAGACATGATAAGCGCCGGAAGCGAAAATGCGGCCCCTACGATAGAGGAGTGCCGCCGTTTGCAGGGTGAACTCGCTCTGCATCCGCTTTCTGCGGAACGCAGGCTCGCGGTCGTCTGGAGCGCAGACAAGCTCGCGGCAGAGGCCTCGAACAGCCTGCTAAAAATAACGGAGGAGCCGCCTGTTCACGGCTGCATCCTTTTTATATCGGAAGAAAATAATTTAATACCGACGATAAAAAGCCGCATCTGGTCGGTTCATATAGAGCTGCCGGAGGAGATGACGAAGCCAGCGCCAGCGCCGCGCACGGCGCGCGAATGGGCGCAGTGGATGGATTCTGGCAGAAAGCCCAGCCCCGAGATACTTTTTCTCGAAATGCAGGGCTGGTCTCGTGATTTCGTCGGCAGAGGAGATTATATGCGCGCGTCGGAGCTCGACACTCTGATACGCATAATGGAGCAGAGGCGGCTTTCCGTATCGATGATACAGGATGCGGCCTTCGCGGTGCTCAAGGAGGGCGTTCCTTATGAGAAAATACTTGGCGGTTTATGGTAAGCCGCGTTATCTCGGCCTTGTCGAGTACGACGGGGATATAAAAAAATGTGAAAAACTCGTCGTCGAATCGTCGCGCGGCGAGGAGCTCGCGCTCGTCGTCGGCGAGGTGACGCCGGAGCAGGAGGCGGAATACCGCCAGCTGAAGCACTCGTCGGAGCACGGCGACGGCGTTATCAAAAATTCCGAACCGGTGGTCACCGACCTAACCTTCCTGGATTTCGCCTCCGAGGATGACTGCGACTGCGAAAGCGAATACCGCGAGGAAGAGAAGTCCATTCTCATGAGCGCGAAACAGCTGCTCAAGCCGCACAACCTCGATATGAAGCTTATCGACGTAGAGTTCCTGCGCGCTAAACGCAAGCTCTTTTTCTACTTCTCGTCCGATCAGCGCGTTGACTTCCGCGCCTATGTGCGCGACCTCGCGCGCGAGTTCAAGACGCGCATAGAGCTGCGCCAGGTCGGCGTGCGCGACGAGGCGAAGATAATCTGCGGAGTCGGCCCCTGCGGGCGGCCATGCTGTTGCAGCTACTGGCTCAACCAGTTCGCTCCGATATGCATAAAGATGGTGAAGGAGCAGAACCTTGCGCTGAACCCGTCGAAAATATCCGGAATATGCGGCAGGCTGATGTGCTGCATGTGCTTCGAATATGAGGTCTATCACGAGGCATGGGAGGGCTTCCCGCATTCAGGCTCGAAAATAAAGACGCCGAACGGAAGCGTCATAGTCGCCGGCATCGACCTGCCGACGCAGAGCCTACGCTGCATCATAGCGGGAAAGGGCGAGGTCAAAATACCGAAGGAGCGGTTTGAGGAATTTCGCGAGACGGTGACCTCAGGCGGCGAATGGGTGACGCAGGAGGCCGAACCCGAAGAAGAGCCCCTCTTCTCAGTACAGGACGCCTTCCGCATGGAGTTCCGGAGCTTCAGCGCCAAGACTGAAAAAACGTCGGAGCCGCGCCGCGAGCGCGCCGCAGAGCCTGGCGAAGATGGAACGAACGAGCAGCGCGACGAGCGCCGCCGCGGAAGACGCAGAAAGAAACACGCTCCGCGCCCAGAGCGCCAGCCCGAGGCTGAGGCCGAGGAAGCGCCGGACGCGTCGCCGCGTTTCGGTTCCGAACCAGAGCGTCCGGATAGGGATAAAAAAGGCGGCGACCGCCCGAGACGCCACGCTCCGCGCCGCAGGCGGCCATCCGGCGCTAAAAAAAGCGCAGAATAACGCGCGCGGAGCGGCTAGATTTACAGAAGGAGGCAGATACTTTGAGCTTGTTTAAAAATTTCGCCGAAAAACTTAAAAACGCGGGGAACAAATGGACGCAGAGCGTATCCAACCTCTTTTCCGACGACCCCGTGGACGAGGGTTTCTGGGACGAGCTTGAAGAGCAGCTCATACTCGGCGACGTAGGCATAGAGACGACGGAGGAGCTTATAACCGAGCTCCGCCGCGTGATGATAGACAAGAGGATAACCAGCAAGCGCGAGCTGAAAAACGCCTTCGCCGAGCTGCTAATAGCGCGCCTTGAAGCCGTCCCGGGCATGGGCCGCCCGCTTGATGTGGAGCGCAAGCCGTCGATCGTCATCATGATAGGCGTCAACGGCAGCGGAAAGACGACGACCTGCGGCAAACTCGCCTCGCAGTTCAAGGCTGAGGGCAAAAAAGTCATCATGGCCGCGGCGGACACATTCCGCGCCGCGGCGATAGAGCAGCTCAAGGCGTGGGGCGAACGCGCCGGAGTGCGCGTCATAGCGCAGAAGCAGGACAGCGACCCAGCCGCCGTCGTCTACGATTCGCTGCTGGCCGCCAAGTCAGCGGGCGCGGACGTGATACTAGTCGACACGGCGGGCCGCCTTCACACAAAATCCAACCTTATGGAAGAGCTTTCCAAGGTCACGCGCGTCATAAAGCGCGAGGCGCCGGAAGGCCCATCCGAAGTGCTGATCGTCCTTGACGCCGTTACCGGACAGAACGGCTTCATGCAGGCCGAGACCTTCGGCAAGGCGATGCCGATAACCGGCGTCGTGCTGACGAAATTCGACAACACCTCCAAGGGCGGAATAGTCATAGCGATAGCGGAGCGGCTCAAGACGCCTATACGCTACGTCGGCCTCGGCGAGGGCATCGACGACCTTCAGCTGTTCGAGCCGCGCGCCTTTGTCGAAACTCTGCTTGACATAAAGCATGACGAATAACGGCGTTCTTTTGCACGGCTGCGAAGGCCGCCATCCGCGCGACCCGCTCGTAAAAAAAATAGCGGCTCTGCTAGTGCCGCGCGGCGACGAAGATACTCTCAGCCGCACTCTCGCCATGCTCGCCGAAAAATGGGGCGAGCCGCAGCGCGTAAGCGCGCGCGTCCCATTCGTGTGGACGAACTACTACGAGGAGATCTCGTCCGAGCTCGACCGGCTGTTCGTATCTTATCCGGGGCTTTACAAAATGTCCGCCCTGCCGGAATGGAAGCTCGAAAGCTGCGCTATGGAGCGCGAAAGCGGCGCGGGGGCTGGGCGCCGCGTCAACATAGACCCAGGCACGATAGACGGCGCGCGGCTGTTGCTGGCCTCGACGAAGGGGCAGGCGCACCGCGTCTATCTGCGCGGCGGAATATTCTGCGAAGTTACGCTCTGCCGGAGAAAAGGACGCTGGGAGAGCTTTTTTTATACCTTCCCCGACTTCAAAAGCGGCGTCTACGACGTGTGGCTCGAGCTCGTGAGGGAAGACTGGAAGCGTGAAATGAGAGAAGTTTAAAAATATAAATCAGGAGGTCAGCACATGATACCGCGCTACGAGACACCGGAGATAAAGAGAATTTGGACCGACCAGAACCGTTTCGGCCGCTGGCTCGACGTCGAGCTTGCAGCTACGCGCGCATGGCACGAAGAGGGCGTAGTTCCCGACGAGGACTACAAGAACATCGTAGATAAGGCCGGCTTCTCAGTCGAACGCATACACGAGATAGAAGAAGTCACCCAGCATGACGTGATAGCCTTCGTTTCGAGCGTAGCAGAGACCATAGGCGAGTCGGGCCGCTTCGTCCATCTCGGACTGACAAGCAGCGACGTAATAGACACAGCCTCGTCGCTCCTGCTCGGCGAAAGCCTCGACGTCGTCATCGCGGAGCTGGAAAAACTGCACAAACTCGTCGGCGAAAAGGCCGTAGAATACAAAATGACGCCGTGCGCGGGGCGCACCCACGGCGTACACGCCGAACCGACGACATTCGGACTCAAGCTGCTCAACCACTATTCCGAGATAGGGCGCGACATTGAGCGCCTCAAGCAGACCAAGAAAGAGATGTTGGTCGGAAAGCTCTCCGGTGCGGTCGGCACCTACGCAAACTGCCCGCCGAAAATCGAAGCGCGCGTCTGCGAGCTGCTCGGCCTCAGGATAGACCCCGTAGCGACTCAGGTAATCCAGCGCGACCGCCACGCGCGCGTCATCACCGACATGGCGATAGCCGGGGCGACGCTCGAAAGGCTCGCGCTAGAAATACGCCACCTCCAGCGCACCGAAGTGCTCGAAGCGCTCGAACCATTCAAGAAGGGACAGAAAGGTTCATCCGCGATGCCGCATAAGAAAAACCCGATACTCTGCGAGCGCGTCTGCGGAATGTCGCGCCTGCTCCGCGGCTACGCCGTCCCGGCTCTTGAGGATATCGCCCTCTGGCACGAACGCGACATAAGCCATTCCTCCGTCGAGCGCGTAATGTGGCCCGACGCCTTCCATCTGCTGCACTATATGACGAAGAAAATGATACAGATTATTTCCGGCATGACCGTCGACACGCAGAAAATGCGCGAAAATATGGATATCACGAAGGGGCTGCTCTTTTCCGGCCGCGTACTTATCGAGCTCGTCGAGCACGAAGGCATCAGCCGCGAGGACGCCTATGCGATCGCGCAGAGCAACGCCATGCGCTGCTGGAACGAAAAGGTTCCTCTGCTCGATTTACTGAAGGCCGATGAAAGAATTACCAATATGTCCGCCTCGGAACTGGAATCTTTGTTTGATTTGGGGTATTATCTAAAGCACATTAACGAGGTCTTCAGCCGCTTCCCGGAGCTTTGCGGCTCGGGGGCTTCCAACACAAAATAATACGGGGGGATTTTTGTTATGTCACCTGACAGAAACCTAGCGCTTGAAATGGTACGAGCCACCGAAGCTGCCGCTATGGCCGCCGGCCGCTGGATGGGCCGCGGCGACAAGAACGGTGTCGACGGAGCCGCCGTCAACGCGATGCGCTTCATGCTCAACACAGTCGAGATGGACGGCGTCATCGTCATCGGAGAAGGCGAAAAGGACGAAGCGCCGATGCTCTTCAACGGAGAGAAGCTCGGTCGCGGCGTGGAACCGAAGGTAGACATCGCCGTAGACCCGATCGACGGCACGCGCCTGACCGCCTATGGTCTGCCGAACGCAGTCAGCGTCGTTGCATTCGCCGAGCGAGGCACGATGTTCAATCCGCAGCACATCTTCTACATGGACAAGATCGCGACAGGTCCATACGCCGCTCACGCCATCAACATCGAGGCCAGCCCTGCCGACAACATCCGTGCCGTCGCGCGCGCGCTGCGCAAATCTGTCGAAGACGTCACTGTAGTCGTCCTTGACAGGCCGCGCCATGAAGAACTCATTAAAGAAATCCGCTCCATTCACGCCCGTATCCGTCTCATCCCCGACGGAGACGTAGCTGGGGCGCTCTCGACCTGCAAACCGAATTCCGGGATCGACCTACTCATGGGCGTCGGCGGCTCGCCGGAGGCGATCATCACCGCCTGCGCCATCAAGTGCATCGGCGGCAATATGCAGTGCAAACTCTGGCCGCGCAACGATGAAGACCGTGAAAAGTGCAAGGAAAAGGGCATGGACGTCAACAAGGTCCTCCACCTTAACGACCTCGTCAAAAGCGAAAACGTCTTCTTCGCGGCCACCGGCGTCACAGACGGCGACTGGCTTCGCGGCGTCCGTTACACCGGCGACGGCATCGAGACGATGTCACTCGTCATGCGCGCGAAGAGCGGCACTCTGCGCTACATCAACGCCATTCACAACGTTCAGAAGCTCGACGAAATCAGCAGCATCAAATACGGCGCGCAGGGCAATCAGGCATACTTCCTCTAAAGCTTAAATAACAGAAAAAATCCAAACGTATGGAGCGCGGGCGAAAAGCCCGCGCTTTTGGTATATCCTGCGCCGCTCGCGTGCAAGCGCAACAAAAATCCCCCGCTTGTGGCGGGGGACCGGCTTTGTCGCGTCGTTTTTCCGGCGCTCTATATGTTTCTCTTCCAGCGCGGGCCCTGCGGAGTGTCTTCTATAACTATCCCCTTTGCGGCGAGAATGTCGCGGATTTCGTCGGAGCGTTTGAAATTCTTCGCCTTTCTCGCTTCGGCGCGCTCGGCGACGAGCGCGTCTATCTCTGCGTCCTCGTCGTTCGCTTTTTGCTCTGCGGGCAGGTATCCGAGGATTTTGTTCGTCTTGTCAAAGAACGCCTCGGTCTCGCGCAGGCATTTCGCGTCTATCTTCTCGTGCTCGGAAAGATGGACGTTGACGGCGCGTACCATCTCGAAGATGCAGCCGAAAGCTCCGGCGGTATTGAAGTCGTCGTTCATCGCCTCGGTGAAGCCATGCTGCGCGGCTTTGACGGCCTCGCGCAGGGTTTCGTCCGCCTCGCCGGCCTCGCGGTTGTCGAGCGCGAAGAGCATGTCTGTACGGCAGTTGTTGAGCCGTTCAAGCGCCGCCTTCGCATGGTCGAGCCCCTCCTGCGAGAAGTTGAGCGGCGAGCGGTAGTGTACGCTCATGAGGAAAAAACGCAGGACGAGGGGGCTGACCTTCTGGCGCACGTCGCGCACGGTGAGGAAGTTGCCCAGAGACTTGGACATTTTTTCTTTGTCGATAAGCAGATAAGCGTTGTGCAGCCAATATTTGACGAACTGCGCGTCGTTCGCGCATTCGGACTGCGCTATCTCGTTCTCGTGATGTGGAAAGATGAGGTCGCTGCCGCCGCCGTGGATGTCGATCGTCTTGCCGAGATACTTCGTCGACATCGCGCTGCATTCGATGTGCCAGCCTGGACGGCCCTTGCCCCACGGGCTCTCCCAGAACGGTTCGCCGGGCTTCGCGGCTTTCCAGAGCGCGAAGTCGAGCGGGCTCTTCTTGTGATCGTCGACCTCGATGCGCGCTCCGGCGTTCAGCTCTTCGAGGCTTTGCTTCGAGAGCTTGCCGTATTCCGGGAAACTCGGCACGCTGAAGTAGACGTCGCCGCCGGCCTCGTATGCGTGGCCTTTTTCAATAAGCTTCTCGATGATGCCGATGATGGCGTCGATCTCGTGCGTCGCGCGCGGGTTCACTGTCGCGCGGCGGATTCCGAGAGCGTCGGCGTCTGCGTAGTATTCCGCTATGTATTTCTCCGCGAGCTCGGCGACTGTGATGCCCATCTCGTTCGCGCGGTTGATCATCTTGTCGTCGATGTCGGTGAAATTCTGCACGTAGGTGACTTCATAGCCGAGGCTCTCTAGGTAGCGGCGGAACACGTCGAAGAGCACGAAAGGACGCGCGTTGCCTATGTGGAAAAAGTTGTAGACCGTCGGCCCGCAGACGTAGAAGCGCACCTTGCCGGGCTCGACTGGGACGAAGGTTTCTTTTTTTCTCGTTAGATCGTTGTAGACTGCCAAAGACATTATTTAACTCGCACCTCCGCGATACGTTCTTTCTCAACTGTGTTATTATATCAAGTAATGCTGAACTTTAAGCAATGAAAGGAATCAATTCTTTGAATAAAGAAGAACTTATAAAATTCGTGAAAGGATTTCCAGACCGTCCGGGGGTTTACCTCATGCGCGACGAAAACGGCGATATAATCTACGTCGGCAAGGCGAAATCCCTGCGCAAACGCGTCTCGTCGTACTTCCGCCATACGCACGCTTCGCCGCGGCTAAACAAGCTCGTAGAGACGATACGTGATATCTCGACTATGCGCACAGAGACGGAGATAGAGGCGCTCATCCTTGAAAACAGGCTCATCAAGCTTTACCAGCCGTTCTTCAACGTCGACCTCAAGATGAACGAGCGCTACGCATATATCAAAATAACTGCGGAGAAGCATCCGCGCATCATCGTGACGCGCGTCAAAATGGACGACGGCGCGGTCTACATCGGCCCCTATGTGCGCGTCAGCGAGGTGCGCGCGTTGCTGCGCCTTGTCGAGCGCTACCTGCCGCTGCGCTCCTGCGGCGGAGCGGAGGCGAAGCCGCAGAACGGACGCCCATGCATGAAATATTCTCTTGGACGCTGCCTCGCGCCGTGTTGCGGTCTTTGTACGGAGAACGAGTACCGCGACCGAGTCGCCGACGTCGCGCTTCTGCTCCAGGGGCACGGCGCGGAGCTTGTCGAACGTCTGCGCAAGCGCATGGACAAGGCGGCGCGCGATCTGCAATTCGAGGAGGCGGCGCACCTGCGCGACACGATACGAGCGATTTGGCGCGTCAGCCGCCAGCAGAACACTATTCCCGACATTCCGTCCGGCAAGGACAATTTCTGGGAGGTTCTCAACTCCATGCAGAAGGCTTTCAACCTTCCGGTGTTGCCGTGGCGTATCGACGGCTTCGATATTTCACACAGCGCAGGGAATTTCACAGTCGGAGTAGCCGTCGTTTTCGAACAGGGCTACCCGAACCCGTCGCTCTACCGCAAGTTCAACATCCGCACAGTTGAGGGCATAGACGACTTCCGCTCTATGAAGGAGACTCTGACGCGCCGCTACAAACGCTGCCTCGAAGGACAGGAACCCCTGCCGCAGCTGATACTTATAGACGGCGGCCCTGTGCAGCTCGAATTCGCCATGCAGGCTCTCGACGAGCTTGGTATTCACCATATTCCCATAATTTCGCTCGCGAAGGAATTTGAGGAGGTATATATGCCGAATCAGAAGGAGCCTGTGCGGCTCGACCACACCGACCCCGTGCTGCGCCTTTTGCAGCACGTGCGCGACGAGTCGCACCGTTTTGCGATAACGTCGCACAGGATGCGGCGCGGCAAGAGCCTCACCCGCAGCAAAATTGAGGAGGTGCCGGGAATAGGCCGTGCGAAGGCTGCGATGCTGATAACGAAGTTCGGAAGCGTACGCGCGATTAAAGACCTGCCTCCGGAGGAGCTCGCGGCCGCGCCCGGCATAGGGCCGGCGCTTGCGAAGCGGATACTGGCGACGCTCAACGAAGAGACTGAAGCAGAAAAAATGACGAAGGAGGCGCGTGTCGATGGCGCTGTCGAACAACAAGATTGACGAATATTATATGGGCCGCGCGATTGAGCTGGCCGCGCGCGGCGCGGAGTGCAGCCCGAACCCGCGAGTCGGTTGCGTGCTCGTGCGCGGCGGTGATATCGTGGGGCGCGGCTGGCATCAGAAATATGGCGGCCCGCACGCAGAGGTCAACGCCGTCCGCGACGCTGGGGATGCGGCGCGCGGAGCGACGGCCTACGTGACGCTTGAGCCATGCTCGCATTACGGCAAGACGCCGCCGTGCGCCGATTTGCTGATTGAGCGCGGCGTCGCGCGCGTCGTCGCCGGAATGCGCGACCCGAACCCGAAGGTCGACGGCGGCGGCTTCGCGAAGCTCGAAAAGGCCGGGATAGAGGTAGAATCCGGAGTGCTGGAGGAAGAATGCCGCTGGATGAACCGAGGCTTCATTCAGCGCATGACGCACGGTCGCCCGTGGGTGACGCTGAAAATCGCCGCCTCGCTTGACGGAAAAATCGCGCTGGCAAACGGCGAGAGCAAATGGATAACGGGGCCGGAGTCGCGCGCTATGGTCCACGCGATGCGCGCGTCAAGCGACGCGGTGCTGACCGGCGTCGGCACGGTGCTCGCGGACGACCCGCAGCTCACCGTGCGCGACGCGCCGGGACGCACGCCGCTGCGCGTTGTTCTCGACAGGCGGCTGCGCACGCCGCTTTCCGCAAAAATACTGGAAGGCGGCAATGCAGCCGTCTTCACGCTCGGCTCTGCGCCGCGCGCCGCGGGCGAAGCGCTGGAACGCGCGGGGGCGCGCGTCGAATATTTCGCGGAGGATAATTTCCTTCGCGCCGTTCTGGATAAACTTTGCGCCGATGGTGTAAACTATCTGATGATCGAGGCTGGGGCGAAAGTCGCAGGAGCCTTCATCAAAGCCGGGCTTTGCGACGAACTCGCGCTTTTCACGGCTCCAAAGATCATGGGATGCGGCCCGTCCTTCGCCGACGGCGCGGTTTTCGCTTCGATGGGAGACGTCCCGAAGCTGAAAATCCGCGATGTCTCGCGCTGCGGGGACGATCTGCTCGTCAGGGGAGTGTTTGCATGTTCACCGGACTTATAGAGACTGTCGGCACTGTAGTCACGATAACGCCGCTCGGCGACGTTACAGAGCTTTCGATATACGCGCCGACGATAGCGCCGGAACTGCGCCGCGGGGACTCGGTCGCGATATCGGGCGCCTGCCAGACCGTGACTTTCATTGACGCGAGTTCGTTCGCGGTGCAGATGATGCCGGAGACGCTCGTGCGCACGAAACTCGGCGCTCTGCGCTCAGGCGCGCGCGTGAACCTCGAACGCGCGATGCGTCTTGACACGCGCGTAGACGGGCATCTCGTCGCCGGCCACGTCGACGGCGTCGCGGAGGTCTCGAAAATAGAGGCGCTCAACGATACGCGCAAAATATATTTCACCGCGGACGAACACCTGCTCAGCGGGATAGTGGAGAAGGGGTCTGTGACCGTCGACGGCGTTAGCCTCACCGTCATAGACGCTGAGACAGAGTTTTTCTCAGTCGGCGTAATACCGACGACGCTCGCCGACACGACGATAGGAAGCCTGCGTAGCGGCGACCGTGTCAACATAGAGACCGACATGATAGGGAAATACGTGAAAAAATTCGTAGAAGCCGCGCTCGGAGAAAAAAAAGATGGCAAGAAGATGAAAAATTCCCTCACATGGGATAAACTAAGCGAGTACGGCTGGAACTGAGTTGGGAGGCAGAGAATGTTCAATACTATAGAAGAGGCGATCGCCGATATAAAATCAGGAAAAATGATAATAGTCGCAGACGACGAGAACCGCGAGAACGAAGGCGACCTCGTCATGGCGGCTGACTTCTGCCGTCCGGAGGATATCAATTTCATGATAACGAAAGCGCGCGGCCTCGTCTGCGTGCCTATCTCTTGCGCGCAGTCGCAGCGCCTCGGCCTTGAACCTATGGTCGAGCACAACACAGACGCGCACTGCACGGCTTTCACCGTCTCGGTGGACAAGCTGCACGGAACGACTACAGGCATCTCGGCGGCTGAAAGGGCCATGACTGCGCGCGCTCTCGCCGACCCAAAGTCGATAGGCGGCGACTTCAGAAAACCCGGACACATTTTCCCGCTCACGGCGCGCCCCGGCGGCGTACTCCAGCGCGCCGGACACACGGAGGCTGCCGTTGACATAACACGCCTTGCCGGGCTGAACCCGGCTGGCGTAATCTGCGAGATAATGAACGACGACGGCACGATGGCGCGCCTTCCTCAGCTGCTCGAATTCGCGGAACGCGAAAGGCTCAAGATAATCTCGGTCGAGGAACTCATCCGTTACCGCGTCATGCGCGAAAAATTCGTCAAGAAAGAAGTCACAGTCCATATGCCGACGCGCTGGGGCGACTTCGTATGCCACGCATATACAAGCCCGTACGGCGACAATCCTGGAGCGGTTCATATCGCGCTCGTCAAGGGCGATATATCGGGCGACGAGCCGGTGCTTGTCCGCGTGCATTCAGAGTGCTTCACGGGAGACCTGCTTGGTTCGCTGCGCTGCGACTGCGGCCCGCAGCTCCATACCGCGATGTCGATGATAGAGAGAGAGGGTCGCGGCGTACTGCTATACCTGCGCCAGGAGGGGCGCGGCATCGGGCTGCTCGCCAAGCTTAAAGCCTACGACCTGCAGGACAAGGGGCTCGACACAGTCGAGGCGAACGTCGCACTCGGCTTTGCGCCGGACCAGCGCGACTACGGTATCGGCGCGCAGATACTCGCCGACCTCGGCTTGAAGAAGCTGCGTCTGATGACTAACAACCCGGTCAAGATAACGGGGCTCTCCGGCTACGGCCTCGAAATAACGGAGCGCGTGCCGATAGAGATACCGCCGAACCCGTACAACGAAAGGTATCTCAACACTAAACTATGCAAGATGGGGCATATGCTTCACGACAAGGCCTACTGCAAGCACTGCGGCGACGGCTGCAGCAAGAAATAATAAAAATTACATAAGGGGGAAACGTCATGCGCACCATACAGGGCGATATGATAGGAAGCGGGCTGCGCTTCGCGATAATAGGCTCGCGCTTCAACGAACTCATTACCTCGAAACTCATCGAAGGAGCGAAGGACGCGCTCTCGCGCCACGGCGTGAGCTTCTCGGATATTGACCTCTACTGGACGCCGGGCGCGTGGGAGCAGCCCGTCGTCGCGAAGGAGATAGCGCTGCTCGGAAAATACGACGCGATAATCTCGCTCGGCGCCGTCATACGCGGCGACACGACGCACCACGAATACGTCGCCGGCGAAGCCGCGAAAGGGCTTGCGCACGTCGGCCTTGAACATCGGGTTACGGTGGCTTTCGGCATACTGACATGCGACAACCTTGAACAGGCGCTTATGCGCGCTGGGAGCAAGGCCGGCAACAAAGGGGCAGAAGCTGCGCTCGCCGCGCTGGAAACGGCTAAACTGATGAGAGAGATAAGAAACATGAGGGGAGCAGAAGAATAAAATGCTTGATATGAAGTGGGTCAGAGACCATTACGGCGAAGTCGCGGAGATGTTGGCATCGCGCAACAACGCCTTTCCGCTCGACAGATACAAGGAGCTCGACGAGGAACGCCGCAAGGCTCTGCTGCGCGTCGAGTCGCTGAAGGAAAAGCGCAACTCCGGTTCGAAGGAAGTCGCAGTCAAGAAAAAGGCCGGAGAAGACACCGCGGACCTCCAGAACGAGATTCGCTCCCTTGGCGAAGAGATAAAGGCGCTCGATGACAGAATGGCGGCAATACAGCAGGAACTTGACGAACTTGCGCTCAAACTGCCTAACATGCCGCATTCGAGCGTACCTAAGGGCAAGGACGAGCACGACAACGTAGAGATGCGCCGCTGGGGCGAGCCGCGCAAGTTCGACTTTGAGCCGAAGCCGCACTGGGAGCTCGGCGAGGCGCTCGGCATCATGGACTTCGAGCGCGGCGTCAAGCTCGCCGAGAGCCGCTTCACGGTGCTCAAAGGCGCCGGCGCGAGGCTCGAACGCGGGCTTATGAACTTCATGTTAGACCTGCACACGACGCAGCACGGCTTTACCGAGATAGAGACGCCGGCTCTCGTCAACACTAAGACGATGACCGGTACGGGGCAGCTTCCCAAATTTGCCGAGGATCTCTACCGCTGCGCGAACGACGACCTCTGGCTCATCCCGACTGCTGAAGTTCCGCTCACAAACCTCCACTCAGGCGAAACTCTCAAGGAATCAGAGCTTCCGAAGTATTTCTGCGCATACACGAACTGCTTCCGCCGCGAGGCCGGCAGCTACGGCCGCGACATGCGGGGGATGCTGCGCCAGCACCAGTTCGACAAGGTTGAGATGGTGAAGCTCTGCACGTCGGAGAAGAGCTACGAAGAGCTCGAACACATGACCCACTGCGCCGAGCGTGTCCTCCAGCTTCTTGAAATTCCCTACAGGGTCATAGTCCTCTGCACCGGAGACATGGGCTTCGGCGCGGCGAAGACCTACGACATCGAGGTCTGGCTCCCGTGGCAGAACACATACCGCGAAATCAGCTCGTGCAGCAACTGCGAGGACTTCCAGGCGCGCCGCATGGGCATGAAGTACAAGCCGGCCGACGGCGGCAAGGCGCGCTTCGTCCACACGCTCAACGGTTCCGGCCTCGCGATCGGCCGCACGCTCATCGCAGTCATGGAAAATTACCAGAACGAGGACGGCTCCATAACAGTGCCAGAAGCCCTGCGTCCATACGTCGGAGGCATGGAGAAAGTTACTCTGTAAAATCGCGGAAAAATTGATTTACAAGGAAGCCGTCGGGGAGTGAAACCGTCTTGCGGCTTCCTTTTTTTATGATAGGATAGTAAAGGGTAACGAAGAGTTACGGCGGCTTTATTTGTTTTGAGTTTTTGCGGGAGCGGGGCTTTATGTTTTCTAATTCGTATATGAGCATGGCGGCGATTATTGCTGTAATAGCCGTTATATGCGTGCTTATACAGAAATTTTTCAAGAAATACCTTGAAAGTGATCAATATTACTACCTCAAGGACATTACTCTCGTGGGCGCGTGGGCTATATGCGGCATCTGGATGTCTGACGGCCCGCTGCGCATCACCGTCGCGGCGGGAGTAGCCGCGGCCTGCATAGGCTTCTGCCAGCGTGCGACGCGTGGGAAGAATCTTCGCTTCCTTTACTTTTTGATCGGCTTCGTCTTTTCGCTGTTTGGCCCTAGAATAGCGTTCATTGAGTTTACGAACGGCGAATATTACTATCTTTCGTACTTCGTCTCGATTGCCATCAGCACGCTGTGGGTCGGCATTTTCCCGATATTCTTTCAGGAAATCGACGAAATTCCGGGGCTTTGCGGGCTTCTGCTGACGGTCAGCTGGACGATGATATCGGCGGTTATCTTCTCGTCGTCTCAGAGCCTTCGCGACGCTTCTCAAATCTGCATAATCGGCCTAGTATTTATACTCGTGTTCTGGAGCAGGCACGTCTACGCATACCGCAGGCTGACGGAGCCGCTTACTGCATTGTGGGGGACTCTTTTCGCCGGGCTATCGATTCTCGGCGTCAGCAAAGGGATAACCTTCTACACGCTCGCGCTGTTGCCGCTTGGATTTTTCGCGCTGCCTATAACGGAGACGTCTATGGGAGTAATAAGCGCCGCCATTTCACAGCGCCCGACCGGCAACATAATTCTTTACCGCAAGCTCATCAAGCGCGGCTTCACTCATCCGGTCGCGATATATCTCGTCGTCGCCGTCTGCGCGCTTATGGGCTGCTTAATATCGGCGATACAGCTTGGCATAGCGGATTTTTTCTGTTTGCTGGCCGCCGTCGCCGGAATATTCGGGGTGATTTGGATTTTTTACACATTCAAGTACAAAAGCCGCGGCATGAACGATGAACGCCGCAAACCTGGGCTCTGGGGAGTTACGGTCGACAATATCTCGTTAAATTATGCGCTCTCGCGCGTGCAGCACTGGATCAAAAACGAGCGCACCCCGCACATTATCGTCACGCCCGACGCGCTCGCCGCGCTGCGCAGCAGGACGGACGCAGACTACCGCCGTATTGTGCGCAACGCGGGGCTCGTGCTGCCCGACGGGGCAGGGCTTATAGGCGCACTCAAGCTCGTAGGTACGCCGATACAGGAGCGTATCCCTGGCGTTGAGTTCGCTGAGCATTTATGCAAGCGTGCGGCGTATGAAGGCTGGCGCGTATGGATTCTTGGCGCAAAGCCCGGCATCGCCGACGTCGCGGCGGCAAAGCTTGTTGAGAAATACCCTGGATTAATAATTGCAGGAACCCAAGACGGATATTTTAAGGAAGAGGCAGCGGCATCAATCTGTACGGCAATAAAAAAATCACAAGCAGATATACTTCTTGTCGCCTTAGGCGTCCCGAAGCAGGAATATTGGCTTGAAAAGCATATAGCAGAAACTGGGGCCGTCGTCGGAATAGGTATCGGCGGTGCGATGGACGTGATATCCGGCAACTTGACGCGCGCTCCGAAGATATGGCAGAAATGCGGCATGGAATGGCTCTACCGCGTCATACAGGAACCGTCTAGGTGGCGGAGGACCGTAAAACTGCCGCTGTTTGTCTGGTATCTATTTTTAACCTGTCTTCACCTCGATGGATATAAAGATGATGCCTTCTCGGCGGAAAAGCGTTAAAATATAAAATGTTGCGCCTTTGTTTGCGCAGATTTGAAAGGATGATAATGATATGAAGATGGATAAGATAATCAAGCAGGCGCAGCGCATGCAGGCGCAGATGGCTCTGACTCAGGAAGAACTCCAGAATGCCGTCGTCGAGGGCGCTGCCGGAGGCGGGGCGGTCAAGGCTACGGCGAACGGACATGGTGAGATCCTCTCTGTCTTGATAGATAAAGAGGTCGTAAATCCTGACGATGTCGAAATGCTCGAAGATCTCGTGCTCGGCGCGGTCAAAGAAGCGATATCGAAGGCGCGGGCTCTCTCCGAGCAGAAGATGAGCGCGCTCACCGGAGGCATGGGCGGCTTCCCAGGCCTTATGTAAGTGACCGGCGTTGGCTCTTCCCGGACCCGTTCAGAGACTGATAAGCGAGTGGAGCCGCTTCCCCGGCGTCGGTGAAAAGACCGCTCGGCGTATGGTTTTTTACCTCCTGCGCCAGGAACCGGAGAAGGTACGCGCCTTTGGCGAGGCGGTGCTTTCCCTCTCGGAGAATATACGGCGGTGCAGCGAATGCGGGGCTGTCACGGATACCGATCCATGTGCGGTATGTACCGACCCGCTACGCGACAGACGGCTGATCTGCGTGGTCGAAAACGAGGAGGACTGCGTTGCGATGGAGCAGGCCGGCATTTTCAACGGCCTTTACCACGTCCTCGGCGGCAGGACTTCGCCGCTCGACGACGAGGAAATTCCCGAAGAAAGCCTTGAGCGTCTTCGCCGCAGGGTTGAAGAAGGCGGCGTAGAGGAGATAATCCTCGCGACCGCTCCGCGCATTGAGGGCGACCTTACGGCATATTCAGTGCAGGAGGCGCTGAGAGGCCTTCATGTGCGCGTCTCTCGCCTTTCTTACGGCCTGCCGGTAGGCGGGAGCATAGGCTTTGCCGACAGGGTGACGCTGCACATGGCGATGGAAGCGCGGAAGGAGATGAACGGAAGAGAGGGATAAAACATAATTTGCGTCAAACGCGCGGAAACTTGGAAAATCCAAGACATAGGAAGGAGGAGATTTTATGAGGCATGAGATTGAATTAGCCAAAGTGATGAAAAGATTGGTCACAGCGGTAATGGTCTTTATCTGCGGCGCGGCCGGATATCAGTTCTATCTGTTCATGATAGAAGAGGACTGGTGGCCTGCGGTAACGAATATACACCCGATAGGGGCGGGCGTACTGATCGTCCTAGTGTCGGCGGCTTTCGGCTTTATTCTTGCACCTCTGTTTTGGTGGTCTATTAAGAAATTCGGTCAGTTCTTCGAGTCCAAAATACAGAATGTGAGCGTGCCGGAGCTGACAGTCAGTATGGTAGGGCTGATCTTGGGGCTGCTTCTGGCGAACCTTATCGCGATACCGCTCGCGAAGCTGCCGGGAGGCATCGGCGTTTATGTCGCAGTGCTTCTCAACGTTGCGCTCGGCTACTGGGGGCTTCGCTTCTTCGCCAAACGAGGCGACGATTTCTGGAACATACTGACGAATATAGATATAAAGTCGAAGCTCACGCGCTCAAAGAAAAAATGGGAGAGTTCTGCGACAGAGGAGCTTCAGATAACTTCATCGTGCGCGAAGATAATAGACACGAGCGCGATAATCGACGGACGAATCCTAGACGTGGCTAAGACGGGATTCATAGAGGGGACGATAGTCCTGCCGCGATTCGTGCTTGCCGAGCTCCAGGGAGTCGCCGACTCGACCGACCCGATGCGCCGCACCAGAGGCCGCCGCGGCCTCTCGGTCGTCACCGACCTCCAGAAGGTAAAGGGGCTTACTGTCGAGATACCGGAGGTAACGCTGCGCGAGCTTGAACGCGACAAGGTAGACGAAGCGCTCGTCGTGCTTGCGCGCCGCCTAAACGGAAAGGTCATCACGACGGACTACAATCTGAACCAAGTCGCCCAGATAGAGGGTGTTGACGTGCTCAACGTCAACACCCTTGCAAACGCGCTGAAGCCGATGCTTCTTCCCGGCGAAAAAATCGATATAGACATAATCCGTCTCGGCAAGGAGAACCATCAGGGCATCGGATATCTCGACGACGGCACGATGTTCGTAGTCGAGGACGGATACCGCCATGTCGGCGAGCGCGTCAAAGTTACCGTTACTTCGATGCTCCAGACCTCGGCCGGGCGCATGATCTTCGGACGCATACACCCATAGCTGAAATGAAGTGCGCGCCTGACTGGTCTTTTCTCATAACTGCGGGCGGCTCCGGCAGCCGCCTTGGCGGCGTGCCGAAACAGTTCCGAGTGCTCGGAACCATGCCTGTGTGGCGCTGGTCGTTCGAAACGGCGGAGAGGCTGCGCAGCGCTGGACTCGTCCGCGACATTGTCATGACCGTACCGCGCGAAAGCATCGCCGCGCTTGCTGGCGAGGCGGAAAAGCTTGGGCTGACGCTCGCAGAGGGCGGACGTTCGAGAAGCGAATCTGTTATAAACGGGCTTAGAGCGTGCCGCGGGCCGCACGTGCTTGTGCACGATGGGGCCCGCCCTTTTATAAGCGAAGGGCTCTGTCTCAAGCTTATGGACGCGGCCTCGGCCGGAGGCGTGGGCGCAGCTCCGCTGCTTCCCTCTATTGATTCGCTGAAAGTCGTGCAAAACGGCGAAATAACGGGAGTTGCGGACAGGGCCCTTTACTTCAGGACTCAGACCCCCCAGGCCTTTCCGCTCCGCGAGCTTGTCGAAGCTATGGAAAATTCGTTTGGCGGCACAGACGAGGCGTCGCTTTGGCTTACGTCTGGAAGAAAGCTAGTGCCTGTGGAGGGTGAAGAGATGAACTTCAAGATAACTTCGCAGTCCGATTGGGATGCCGCTCAGGCGCTTGCGCGCCGCGTGGCCGATGCCGAACGGAGGACCGGCTGCGGCTACGATATCCATCAGCTCGCCGAGGGGCGTCCTCTTATAATCGCCGGAGTGAAGGTCGAGGACGTATCATACGGCCTGCTCGGCCACTCGGACGCCGACCTGGTCGCACACGCCGTAATGGACGCTTTGCTAGGCGCGGCGGGGGAGCCAGACATTGGAACGCTCTTTCCTGCGTCGGACGAAAGGTGGCGCGGCGCGAACAGTATGGCGCTGCTGCGTTCTGTACTGGAACTTCTGTCTGCAAAAGGGTGGCGCGCCGAATGGGTCGACGTTACGCTTATCGCCCAGAGGCCGCGGCTCGGCCATCTTGTGCCGGCTTTCATCGAAAACATGAACGTCGCGCTCGGCGGAAGCGGCGCAAAAAGAATATTCAACATGAAAGTGAAATCGGCGGAGCGCTGCGGCAGCGCAGGAAGAGGAGAATGCATGATATGCCACGGCGTGGCCACCATCGTGCGCGCGCTTCCGGCGGGTGCGACGCGCCAGGATTTTTATTAAATAACTTATGGAGGACATATGAAAATGGAGAAGAACAGCGGGAAATTTGTTGATTATCGCGGTTTTACATTCGACGACGTGCTTCTTGTCCCCGGATACAGCGAGGTTGTGCCCTCAGGCGTCAATGTGGCGACGAAGCTGACGCCGCAGATAGACCTCAATATTCCGATATGCAGCGCGGCGATGGACACCGTCACCGAAGCCCGTCTTGCGATAGCGCTTGCTCGCGAGGGCGGCATAGGAATACTGCACAGAAACCTCCCGCTCGAGGCCCAGGCGGTCGAGGTAGACAAGGTCAAACGTTCGGAATCGGGAGTCATCGTCGACCCGTTCTACCGCCATCCTTCGGACTCAATACGCGACGCCGTCGAACTCATGGAGCATTACCATATCTCGGGAGTTCCCGTCGTCGACGACGAAATACGCCTCGTCGGCATAATCACGAACCGCGACCTGCGCTTCGTGACTAACCTCGACCAGCCGATTTCAAACGTGATGACGAAAGACCACCTTGTCACGGCTCCTGTAGGCACGACGCTCGCCGACGCCAAGAACATACTTAGGGGCTCCAAAGTTGAAAAGCTGCCCATAGTGGACAAGGACAACAAGCTCAAAGGGCTTATCACGATAAAGGACATACTCAAAGCCAAAGCCTTCCCGAACGCCGCAAAGGACTGCCACGGGCGGCTGCGCGTCGGAGCGGCGATCGGCGTCGGCCACGACGCGAAAGACCGCGCCGCGGCGCTTGTTAAGGCGGGCGTCGACGTAATCGTCGTAGACACCGCGCACGGACATTCGATGATGGTCATAGACATGGTTGCTTACCTTAGAAAGACTTACCCCGACCTTCCGATAATCGGCGGAAACATCGCCACGTCCGCCGCCGCGGAGGCGCTCATAGAAGCGGGGGCGGACGGCGTAAAGGTCGGCATCGGCCCCGGCTCAATATGCACGACGAGGATCGTCGCCGGCATCGGCGTTCCGCAGGTTGCGGCTGTAATGAACGTCTCGGAGACGGCGCATCGCCTAGGGAAGACGGTCATAGCCGACGGAGGAATCCGTTACTCGGGCGACATCGTCAAAGCGCTCGCGGCGGGCGGCGACGTCGTAATGATAGGATCGCTCTTCGCCGGAACGGAGGAAAGCCCGGGAGAGCCGGTCATCTACAAGGGACGCTCCTTCAAGAGCTATCGCGGCATGGGCTCGCTCGGCGCGATGAAGGGCGGGTGCAGCAAGGACCGTTACTTCCAAGAGGGCGCGCAGGAGGACAAGCTCGTGCCGGAAGGCATAGAAGGCATGGTTCCGCACAAGGGGCCGATTTCTGCCGTTATTTACCAGATGGTCGGCGGAGTCCGCGCCGGCATGGGCTACGTCGGCGCACCGACGATAGAGCGGCTCCACAGCGACTCGCGCTTCGTGCAGGTCACTGCGGCCTCGATGAAGGAAAGCCACCCGCACGACGTAGTAATTACGAAGGAAGCTCCGAACTACTGGGCGGAATAAAATTTAAGAGGAAAGCGGACGTTCAACAGAAGCGTCCGCTTTTTGCTAATCTTTCATAAATCCGGCGCGCAGACGCAAACTCGCGCCGGTTTGCCCAGCGTGGCGGAAACTTTGCTGATCCTCCGCATAAGCAACGATTTCCCGCCGGAGTGCGTAGTCGGCGTCTTCGTCGTCATCTCAGCCCACTCGCCTGTGCTTCGTGCCTCAGACGGCGCGTTGCGAAAGCTTGGCTCGCGTTTCGACGCGGCGGTATAATTGTGGTACGACAATAATAAATTTTGCGAGGTGCAGTGATGACGCTCAAGATAGCTACGTTTAACGTCAATTCAGTAAAGAGCCGCATTCCCGTACTTATCCAGTGGTTCGAGACGAAGGGCGCGCCGGACATACTCTGTCTCCAGGAGACAAAGTGCGTCGACGATGATTTTCCCGTCCATTCCTTTGATGGTTATTTCAACTTCTGTAACTTTCGCGGCATGAAGAGCTACAACGGCGTCGCGATAATATCGAAACGCGAGCCGGACGAAATCTCGTTCGGCCTCGGCGACGGGGGGGAGGCTGGGCGCGAGGAGTCCGAGGCGTCTCGCGTGGCTTTCGCCCGCTTCGGCAAGCTCTTCGTGCTGAATACCTACATTCCGCAGGGTAAGGATATCGAGCACCTCGATTACGCATACAAGCTGCGTTTTATCGCACGCGTGCGCGATATGCTCGAGCGGCGCTGCACGCCGGACGACCTTGTCGTATGGGTCGGCGACCTCAACGTTGCGCCGACGGAGATAGATGTAACGAATCCTAAGAATAAGAAGAACCACGTCTGTTTTCATGAGAGCGTAAAAAAGGCGCTCGCCGCCGTGATGGAGTGGGGGCTCGTCGATATATTCCGCGAGCACCTGCCGGACGAGGGAGAGTACACTTTTTGGGATTACCGCATAAAGGACTCGCTAGCGCGTAATATCGGCTGGCGCATAGACCACGTGCTCGGTACGAGAAGCGCCGCGGCGCTCTGCCGTTCGGTGAGCGTCGAGCGGGAGCTGCGCGCGGCTGCAAAACCGTCGGACCACACGGCGGTCGTCGCCGAGTTCGATATGTAGCGGCGGCGCGCTTGAGCTTGGGGTTCCCGTTTATATTGCACGGGATGTTGCAAACGACTTCAACGGCGGTATTGACAACGTGCAAAACTTATATATAATTCACTGCTGTAGTTTATAGCGACCGAAACCTGTGAGACGGAGATAACGTCTGTCGGGCGCCTACAGAGAGTCCGCGTTGGTGAGAGCGGGCGGAACGCAGGCAGGCAAATGGATCGTTGAGGGCGCGGGGAAAGGCGGAAGCCGAGTATAACGCGACGAGTAGGCATGCGTAAGTTGCCGGAGATATGATAGTATCTCGCTAAGAGCACGCGTAGGCGTGAAGCAAGGTGGCACCGCGGGAATTTATAACCCGTCCTTGGCAGACTGATAATCTGCCGGGGACGGGTTTTTCGTTTCCCGGCGTGATAGGAGGAAATTTTTATGTATCCTGAGCTGGAGAAGGTAAAGGCGATTGCGAAAAGCGGAGAATACAAACGTATCCCCGTATGTCGGGAACTTTACGCCGACATGTTTACGCCGGTCGAAGTTATGCGGACGCTGCGCGCCGCGGGCAAGCACTGCTTTCTGCTTGAAAGCGCGGAAAACAACCAGCGGTGGGGAAGATATTCCTTCCTTGGCTACGAACCTGCGCTTGAGCTTACCTGCACAGACGGCCAGCTCCGTATACGTGAGTTTGGGCGCGACGGCGAAATGCACGAGAAGACGGAGGAGACGGAACACCCCGGGGCGGCCATTCGGGCCGTCCTGTGCGAATACAGAAGCCCGAAGGTAAAGGGGATGCCTCCGTTCTGCGGCGGGTTGGTCGGCTACTTCTCATATGATTATTTCAAGTACGCCGAGCCGATGCTTAAAGGATGCGAGGGCGGCGGTGATTTCCGCGACGTCGACCTGATGCTTTTTGACAAGGTCATAGCCTTCGACCACTACAGGCAGAAACTGCTGCTTATTACGGGCGTTCCCGCCGACGACGCCGACGCCGGATATCTGCGCGCGTGGAAGGAGCTTGACGGGATGGAGGCGCTGCTTGCAAGCGGCGCGAAAGCGGTGTTCCGTCCGCTGCGCCTCAGTGGGGGGCTGACTCAGCGTTTTTCAAAAAAAGAGTTCTGCGCGATGGTGGAGCGTGCGAAAAAGTATATTCACGAGGGCGATATTTTTCAGGTTGTGCTTTCAAATCCAATGACCGCCGAGGCGGAAGGGAGCCTTTTTGATACTTACCGCGTGCTGCGCACCGCGAACCCGTCGCCGTATATGTTCTATTTCTCAAGCGACGATATAGAAATTGCGGGCGCTTCGCCCGAGACGCTTGCGCGGCTCGAAGACGGAACGCTCTATACTTTCCCGCTTGCAGGAACGCGCAGGCGCGGCGCGGACGAGGAGGAGGACTCTGCGCTTGAGCGTGAACTGCTTGCCGACGAAAAGGAACTGGCTGAACACAATATGCTCGTCGACCTTGGGCGTAACGACGTTGGGCGTGTCTGCGCGCTAAACAGCGTCCGAGTGGAGAAATATCTTGAAGTCTTGCGCTTTTCGCATGTCATGCACATCGGTTCCACTGTTTCGGGCCGTCTGCGCGCCGGTATGGATGCGGTTGACGCAATAGGCTCGATACTGCCGGCGGGGACGCTTTCCGGCGCGCCGAAGATACGCGCCTGCGAGATAATACGCGAACTGGAGGACAAGCCGCGCGGAATTTACGGCGGCGCGGTCGGGTATCTTGATTTCAGCGGCAACATGGACACATGTATTGCGATCAGGCTCGCATACAAGAAGAACGGGCGCGTGTACGTCCAGTCCGGCGCAGGGATCGTCGCCGACAGCGTGCCGGAACGCGAGTTCCAGGAGTGCGCCGACAAAGCGCAGGCTGTAGTGCGCGCCCTTCGCGCCGCAGAAGGAGGACTGAAATAATGTTTCTGCTCATAGACAACTACGACAGCTTCGCCTACAACCTGTACCAGCTTGTAGGCTCGTTTGTACCGGATGTGACGGTTGAGCGCAACGACGCGCTGACGGCGGATGAAGTCGAAGCCCTTGCGCCGGAAGCCATCCTTCTTTCGCCTGGCCCGGGCCGTCCAGATGACGCCGGCGTCTGCCCGGCGCTGGTAAGGCGTTTCGCCGGAAAAATCCCGATTTTCGGCGTCTGCCTCGGGATGCAGGCAATATGCACGGCTCTGGGCGGGCGGGTCTCCTACGCAAAGACGCTGATGCACGGCAAAATTTCGAAAATAGATATCCAAGGCGAGAGCGTGCTGTTCAAGGGCATGAAAGGCGGATTTCCGGCTGCGCGCTACCATTCGCTTGCGGCTGTGGAAGATACCCTGCCTAACGTACTGAAAGTCACGGCGCGCGCAGAGGACGGCGAGATAATGGCGCTTGAAGACGTAAAGCGACTTATATGCGGCGTGCAGTTCCATCCAGAGTCTGTAATGACGCCTGATGGACCTGTAATAGTCAGAAATTTTATAGAAGCTGCGAAAAATAGGAGGAAATAATTATGATTAAAGAAGCGATAATAAAACTTTCACAAAAAGAGGACTTGACCTTCGCCGAAGCGCGCGAAGTGATGAACGAGATAATGAGCGGGCAGGCGAGCAGCGTGCAGATGGCGGCCTATCTTACAGCGCTGTCGCTCAAAGGAGAGACGACCGACGAAATCACGGCTTCCGCGGCCGGAATGCGCGAGCACTGTATAAAGCTGCTGCACGACGTTGACGCATTGGAAATAGTCGGAACGGGCGGCGACCACGCGAACTCTTTTAATATATCGACGACTGCGGCGCTCGTCACGGCGGCGGGCGGCGTTCCCGTCGCGAAGCACGGGAACCGCGCCGCATCGTCGAAGTGCGGCGCGGCGGACGTACTAGAAGCGCTCGGCGTGAACATCACTATTTCTCCTGAGCGCAGCGCGCAGCTGCTGAAGGAGATAAACATCTGCTTTCTCTTCGCGCAGAACTACCATATAGCGATGAAGTACGTCGCGCCGGTGCGCCGCGAACTCGGTATCAGGACTGTTTTCAACATACTCGGCCCGCTCTCGAACCCCGCGGGCGCGAAGCGCGAACTGATGGGCGTCTACGATGAGACCCTCGTCGAGCCGCTGGCACACGTCATGTCGCGTCTCGGCGTCTCGCGCGGCATGGTCGTTTTTGGACGCGACTGCCTCGACGAAATCTCGATGAGCGCGCCGACGACGGTCTGCGAGATAAAGGACGGCTGGTTCCAGTCCTACGAGCTGACGCCCGAGCGCTTCGGTTACGAGCGCTGCGATAAAGCCGAGCTCGTCGGAGGCACGCCGGAAGAGAACGCCGAAATAACGCGCGCTATACTCGCCGGCGCGGATCGCGGGCCTAAGCGCAGCGCAGTCTGCCTCAACGCGGGAGCCGCGCTCTACATCGGAGAAAAGGCAGCAAGCCTGGAAGAGGGCGTGAACAGAGCCGAGGAGCTTATCGACTCCGGCGCCGCTGCGCGCAAGCTTGACGAATTCATAAGAGAGAGCGCAAAGTGAACATCTTAGCGGAAATCGCCGAAAAAACGAAGGACCGCATCGCAGAGGATAAAAAGCGCGCGCCGCTAGCGGAGGTGCGCAGCGCCGCGGAAGAGGTGGCGAAGGCGAGAGTTCCGCTAGCCTTCGAAAAAGCTCTGCGCGGCGGCGACGTTTCTTTCATCTGCGAGGTGAAGCGCGCCTCGCCGTCGAAGGGGCTCATCGCCGGGGATTTCCCTTATCTCGACATCGCGCGTGAATACGAGGCGGCCGGCGCGGCTGCGATCTCGTGCCTGACCGAGCCATTCTGGTTTAAAGGAAGCGACGGGTGCCTGCGCGATATAGCGCGTGAGGTTCGGATTCCCGTTCTGCGCAAAGATTTCACCGTCGACGAGTACATGATATACGCCGCTTCAGCTCTGGGCGCTTCAGCCGTGCTGCTGATAGTTTCGCTGCTCAACGGCGCGCGGCTGCGCGAATATATAGAGCTGGCGCACGAGCTTAACTTGTCGGCGCTCGTCGAAGTCCACAACGAAGCTGAGACGGAGCGCGCGCTTGCCGCGGGCGCGCGTATAGTCGGCGTCAACAACCGCGACCTCAAGACCTTCAACGTAGACATGAACGTGAGCCGGCGGCTGCGCCAGCTCGTTCCGCGCGAAACTGTATTCGTCTCAGAGAGCGGCGTGAAAGGCCCGGAAGATATAGAGACTCTGCGCCGCTGCGGCGCGGACGCCGTGCTCGTCGGAGAACGGCTGATGCGCGCGGCGGACAAGCGCGCGGCGCTCGCGGCGCTGAGAGGGACGGCGCGGTGACGAAGATAAAAATCTGCGGCCTTTCCCGCGAATGCGACGTGGATTTCGTCAACGACGCGAAGCCGGACTACGCGGGCTTCGTTATAGATTTTCCAAGAAGCCGCAGAAACGTTTCTCCTGAGAGGGCGCGCGAGCTTGCTAAGCTGCTGTCGCCCGGAATTAAAGCCGTGGGCGTGTTTGTGGGCGAACAGTCCGAGGTTGTGGCGGGGCTCATAAACTGCGGCGCTATAGCCGCAGCTCAGCTCCACGGCTCGGAGGACGCGGAATATATAAAAAATCTGCGCGCGCTCTGCCGCTGCGAAATTATACAGGCCTTCCGCGTTAAGGACGAAGAGGACGTCAGCCGCGCGGCGCGCAGCACGGCGGATTACGTCCTGCTCGACGGAGGACAGGGAGAGGGCAGGCGCTTCGACTGGAAGCTCGCGGAAAATTTCCCGCGCCCGTGCTTCATAGCGGGAGGGATAGCCGCTGATAACGCAGCGGATGTTATAGAGAAGCTGCATCCTTACGCGCTTGACATGAGCAGCGGGGTTGAGACGGACGGATTCAAGGACTTGAAAAAAATCAAAGCGGCTGTCGCCGCTGTCAGGAGGTTTTCATAGATGAGCAGAGGACGCTTCGGCGAACACGGCGGACAGTACATTCCCGAGACGCTGATGAACGCCGTCATCGAGCTTGAAGAGGCATACAACAGGTACAAGGACGACGCGGACTTCCAGAACGAGCTTAACGCGCTGCTTAACGACTACGCCGGCAGGCCGTCGCGGCTCTATTTCGCTAAGCGCATGACTGAGGATCTGGGCGGCGCGAAGATATATCTAAAGCGCGAGGACCTGAACCACACCGGCGCGCATAAGATCAACAACGTGCTCGGACAGGCGCTGCTCGCGAAGCGCATGGGCAAAACGCGCCTCATAGCCGAGACCGGCGCGGGGCAGCACGGCGTCGCCACCGCGACGGTCGCGGCGCTCTTCGGCATGGAGTGCGAGGTCTTTATGGGGCGCGAGGACATCGAACGCCAGGCGCTCAACGTCTACCGCATGAGGCTGCTTGGCGCGGCGGTTCATTCCGTAGAGAGCGGCACTGGGACGCTGAAGGACGCCGTCAGCGAGACGATGCGCGAGTGGACGCGCCGCATTGCGGACACGCATTACGTCCTCGGCTCATGCATGGGGCCGCACCCGTTCCCGACGATAGTGCGCGACTTCCAGTCCGTCATATCGAAAGAGATAAAGGAACAGCTAGCGCAGGCCGAAGGCAGACTTCCTGATGTCGTGATGGCCTGCGTCGGCGGCGGCTCGAACGCGATAGGCACCTTCTATAACTTCATCGGCGACCCGTCCGTGAAGCTCATCGGTTGCGAGGCGGCTGGACGCGGCGTCGACACTCCCGAGACCGCGGCGACGATAGCGACGGGACGCTCCGGCATCTTCCACGGCATGAAGTCCTACTTCTGCCAGGACGAGTACGGGCAGATCGCCCCCGTCTATTCAATCTCGGCTGGACTCGACTATCCGGGTATCGGTCCAGAACACGCATATCTGCACGACATAGGACGCGCCGAATATGTGCCTGTCACCGACGATGAATCCGTCGAGGCTTTCGAGTATCTTGCGCGCACGGAGGGCGTAATCCCCGCAATCGAGAGCGCGCATGCAGTAGCGCACGCAATGAAGATTGCGCCGCATATGGGGAAAGATAAAATAATCGTCGTCTGTCTCTCGGGACGCGGCGACAAGGACTGTGCGGCGATAGCGCGGTACAGAGGAGAGAACATCCATGAGTAATATCAGACGCGCCTTTGAAAACGGCAAATCCTTTATACCGTTCATAACCTGCGGAGACCCAAGCCTTGCGGTCACGGAGGAGCTTGCCTGCGCGATGGCTGAGGCGGGCGCCGACCTCATAGAGCTAGGCATTCCGTTCTCCGACCCTACGGCGGAAGGGCCGGTCATCCAGGCCGCGAACGTCCGTGCGCTGAGCGGCGGCGCGACGACAGACAAAATACTCGAGACTGCGCGCCGCATCAGCGCTCGCGTAGATACGCCGCTCGCATTCATGACCTATGCAAACGTCGTATATTCATACGGGATAGAGCGCTTCGCGGAGGCCGCGGCCTCCGCTGGCGTTGACGGTCTCATCCTGCCCGACGTGCCGTTCGAGGAAAAGGAAGAATTTGCGATCCCGTGCCGCCGACACGGCGTCGAGGTCGCGTCACTGATAGCGCCGACATCGCACGAGCGCATAGCGATGATAGCGCGCGAGGCCGAAGGTTTCGTCTATTGCGTTTCGTCGCTTGGAGTAACAGGCGTGCGCGGCACGATAACGACGGACGTCGGCGCGATGGTGCGGCTCGTCAAGCGCGAGAAGGATATCCCATGCGCGGTAGGCTTTGGCATATCTACGCCGGAGCAGGCTGCGAAGATGGCCTCTCAGTCAGACGGAGCGATAGTCGGCAGCGCGATAGTGAAGCTCTGCGAAAAATACGGCGTGGAGTGCGTGCCGCACGTCGCGCAATATGTGCGCGAGATGAAAGAGGCGGTGCGCCGCGCGTAAATTTTTCCAGCACAGCACACAGCAAAGCGGCGGACGGGCTCTTCTGCTCCGTCCGCTTTTTTGCGCTTGACGCCGCTCTGTAATTCTGTAATCTTTATGCTAAAATACCTTTGGTAAGAAAGCGGAGGGAGGCTTGCACCTCTATGCTCAGATGCACGAAAATGAACGGAAACGGCAACGACTTCATAATTATAGACAACAGCGCGCTCGCATTCGGCACGGAGGATCTGGCGCGGTTCGCGCGGTTGCTCTGCCGCCGCGGCCTCTCTGTCGGCGCGGATGGGCTGCTTGTCGTCGAGCCGTCTGTGTGCGCGGACTTTCGCATGCGCCTCTTCAACAGCGACGGCTCGGAGGGCGAGATGTGCGGCAACGGCGCGCGCTGCATTGCACGCTACGCTTTTGAAAAGAGAATAGTAAAATCTCCGTCGATGCGCTTCGAGACGCTCGGCGGCGAGGTACGCGCCTCGGTCGAGGGACGCATGGCGGCGCTAGAGCTCGCGCCGGTACCGCTCGACGGCGTCGAGAGAGGCCTCGTTTCGTCCGGCGGCGTGGATTACGAATACACATATACAACAGTAGGCGTGCCGCACACGGTCATATTCGAAAAGAAGCGCAGCCGCGCCTTCGCTGACTACGCGTCGCTTGGTCGTGCGATACGCGGGCGCACCGATTTGTTCCCGCGCGGCACGAACGTGAATTTCGCCGTTGTTGCGGACGGCGGACTCGACGTAATAACCTACGAGCGAGGCGTAGAGGATATGACGCTTTCATGTGGCACAGGTTCGACCGCGGCTGCGATAGCTGCGATGCTGCTCGGCCTCGGAGGCGCGGAGACGCGTGTGACGAATCCTGGCGGCGTGAACGTCGTAAGACTGGCGCTCTCGGAGGACGGACGGACGGTTTTTCCGAAGCTTGAAGGCGCGATGCTGATGACTGCGGAGCTTGAGATTCTTCCCGAGGCGCTCATATAATAAAAATTATTGCCGCTGGCAAAAGGATTTATGGAGGTAGATGCAATGCCTAAACCGTGGTGGCGCGAGACGATAGAGACCGTGCTCTGGGCTGTCGTTCTCGCGCTGATACTCCGCACCTTCGTAGTGCAGGCTTTTTGGATACCGAGCGGCTCTATGATACCGACGCTCGAAATAGGAGACAGGGTGCTGGTCCTTAAATTCTGGTACCACCTTCCGAACAACGGCCCCAAACGCGGCGACATAGCCGTTCTTAAATACCCGTTGGACCCGCGGCGCGATTTCATAAAGCGCGTAATAGGCCTGCCAGGCGACACCGTCGAGATGCGCAACGGCACGGTCTTCGTCAACGGCGCGGAGGTCTTCGAGCCATACGTCAAGAACACTGACAGCTACAATATGGCCCCAGTCAAGGTGCCTGATGGGCATTATTTCTGCTTGGGCGACAACAGGCCGAATTCGCAGGACGGGCGCTTCTGGGGCTTCGTGCCGGGGAATTTCATGCGCGGTCCTGCGGTATTCCGATACTGGCCGCTGTCGCGCATAGGGGTTATGGAATAGCCTTAGGATGCCGCGCACCGTATGGTATCCCGGCCACATGGCGAAGGGGCGGCGGCAGCTCGAAGCTCTTGCCTCGGCGGTCGACCTGCTCATCGAAGTGCGCGACGCGCGTGCGCCGCGGCTGACCTCGTCGCCTATGCTATCGCTATTCAAGGGCAAAATAGAGACGATGGCGGTGCTTTCAAAAGCCGACTTAGCCGACGAAAAAATTACGAAAGAGTGGGCCGCCTCCCTTAAGAACGCGGGACTGTCGGCGTGGCCTCTCGATCTGCGTCAGGGCGGCGCGGGGAGCGTGCGCGCTGTGCTCGCGAAGAAAAAGCCGTCGTGCCGCGACCTGCGCGTCGCGGTCGTCGGCACGCCGAACGTCGGCAAATCTATGCTGATAAACCAGCTTGTCGGGCGCAAGGCGGCGCGAGTCGGCGGCATCCCCGGAGTCACGAAGGGCGTCTCGTGGTTCGGCGGCAACGGATTTCTGCTCGTTGACTCGCCGGGCATCCTCGATCCGCATGCGGACGCGCGCGCGCACCGCATGATTTCGTGGATAGGCTCGTCGCGCAGCCAGGTCATTGGCAGCTTCGAGGAGCACGCTAAGGACTGCATAGAATTTCTTATCAGAAAAAATTTATGGAACGGCGTCGAAAAGCTCTGGGGCATAGGCCCCGATGGCGCGCCTGTCGAAATTCTGGAACAGGTCGGGCGCAGGCTTGGGCGGCTCGCGCCGGGCGGAGTCGTCGACATGGAGGCCGCTGGGCGTGCGTTCCTCGACGCGCTCGCGAACGGGCGCTTCGGGCGCATGAGCTTCGAGCGTCCGGACGACGCGCCGCTCTGGGAGGATTTGTAGGGTGCGGACATGCGTCATTGCCGGTACGGACGAGGCTGGGCGCGGCCCTCTCGCGGGGCCCGTCGTCGCCGCGGCGGTCGTGCTAATCGCCGGACAGCGCGAGCTGCTTCTTTCGCTCGGCCTCAACGATTCAAAGAAACTCACCCCGAAAAAACGCGAAAAAATCTTCGCGACGATGTGCGAAGCCGGAGTCGAATGGCGCGCGCAGGCCGCATCGCCGCGCGTCATAGACAAAATAAACATCCTCAACGCCTCGCTCTGGTGTATGAAGCGCTCTGTAGAGCGTCTGCGCTTGCGTCCGGATCTCGTGCTCGTCGACGGCAACCGTCCGGTGCCTGGGCTCGCCGTCCGCCAAAAAACGGTGATAAAGGGCGACTCGCGCGTGCCGGCCATAGCCGCGGCTTCGATCGCCGCGAAGGTGCTGCGCGACCGCGTGATGGAGTCTCTCGATAAAATTTATCCTCAGTACCAATTCGCGAAGCACAAGGGCTACCCCAGCGCGCTGCACCGCGCGCTCGTCGCCGAATACGGGCCGTCGCCGGTCCACCGGCTTTCCTTCAGAGGGGCGGGCGGCGATGAAGATTAACGCGAAAGTCATGCGCGCGCTTGAAAAATCGGCCGCGCGCGAAGCCGGAGACGAGCGGCGCATTACGGAACGGCAGAGCGAAACGGCCGGCCGGCCGGCGCATCTGGTTTTCGGCGCCGCAGCCGAGGAAGCCGCGGCGCGTTATCTCGCGGGGCTCGGCTATGAGATACTGAACAGGAACGTCCGCGTCGGGCATTGCGAAATAGACATTATAGCGCACGACGGCGACGAGCTCGTCTTCGCTGAAGTCCGTGCGCGCCGCGCGAATCCCGTGGCTGCGCCCGAGGACACAGTCGGACCCGTCAAACTTGAAAGGCTCACACGCGCGGCGGAGCTCTGGACGCAGAACGCGAATTACCTGGGCTTCTGGCGCATCGACCTCGTAGCCGTAACTCTGTACGACGGCGGCGAAATGAATATAGAGCTCATAAAAAACATAACGGAGCCGCTGATATGAGGAACGTGGCGGGGCTCACGCTTCGCGGCATGACAGGGGTCGCGGTAGAGGTAGAGGCTGAAATCATCGGCGGAATGCCGACATTCACCGTCGTCGGCCTGCCGGACACGGCGGTCAAGGAGGCGCGCGAGCGCGTGCGCGCGGCGCTGCGCACGGTGAACGTCCTGCTGCGTGGGCGCGTCTCGGTCAACCTTGCGCCCGCGGATTTGCCGAAGGAAGGCGCTATGCTCGACCTGCCGATAGCCGTCGCGCTCGCCGAAAAAACCGGGCGCGTGCGCACAGAGCGCCCCGCGCTCTACATCGGAGAGCTTGCGCTCGACGGCAGGCTTCGCGGCGTGCGCGGCGCCGTGCCGGCCGCCTTCTTCGCTCGCGAGAACGGCATGGAGCTCTTCGTGCCGTCCGAAAACGCCGCCGAGGTCTCCATAGTCGAAGGCGTCCGCGCGTGGAGCGTGCCGGACCTTCAAAGCCTCGTCATGCACCTGCGCGGCGAGAAATCCCTTGATATGATAGAAAAACGCGAAATAGAATGCGCCGAGCCAGTTGCGGACCCAGATTTCTCCGAAATAAAGGGGCAGGCCGCAGCTAAGCGCGCGCTCGAAATAGCCGCTGCGGGGCATCATAATATACTCTTCATCGGCTCGCCGGGCTCGGGCAAGACGATGCTCGCGAAGGCGCTGAAAGGCATACTGCCGCCGCTCGCCGACGACGAGCTGATGGAGGTCGTGATGCTGCGCAGCACGGCCGGCCTGCCCTTCGCGCTGAGCCGCGAGCGCCCGTTCCGCGCCGTCCACCACACTGCGACGACCGCGGCGATATGCGGCGGCGGCTCGTGGCTGCGTCCCGGCGAGATAAGCCTCGCGTCGCGCGGCGTACTTTTCCTCGACGAATTTCCGGAGTTTCAGCGCGACGTGATAGAGGCGCTGCGCCAGCCGCTTGAGGACGGATCGATAACGGTCAGCCGCGTCTCGGGCAGCGTAACGTACCCAGCGAAGGTGCTCGTCGTCGCGGCCTGCAATCCGTGCCCCTGCGGCTACGCGGGCGACCCGGAGCAGAAATGCATATGCAGCGCCGCCTCGCTTGAGCGCTATCGCCGCAAGCTCTCTGGGCCGATACTCGACAGGATAGACCTGCACATCCCGGTGCCGCGGCTCACGCCCGAGGAGCTCGTATCGCTCGGTGAAAGCGGAGGGGAGACTAGCGCGCAGGTACGCGCGCGCGTCGCCGCGGCGCGCGATATACAGCGCAAGCGGTGGAATCCCTTCGGCTTCACGTATAATTCCGAAATTCCCGAAAAATTCCTGCGGCGCAACGCCTCGATGAAGCCCGAGGTGCGCGCCTTCATACTCGATACGCTCAAGCGCGTCAAGCTCTCTGGGCGCGGCCTGTCGCGCGTGATGCGCGTCGCTCGCACGATAGCGGACCTCGAGGGCGCGCCGAGGATAGAGGTGTATCACGTTGCAGAGGCGGCGGGGTACAGAGAAGGGGAGGCCACGTCGTGGATGAACGGCTGAAGTTCCTTCTGCTCCTCAATTACGCAAACGCGAACTCGCAGGCGCTGGCTAAATTTGCGGCGCTGGGCGTTCCGTTCCGCGAGCTGTGGCATCCATCGAAGATCGACGCCGCGGCGACAGTTTTCACCGAAAAGCAGCTCGCGCGCATACGTGAGACCGAGTCCTGCGCATGGGCGGAAAAGGAGGCCGAACGCGCGGAAAAGCTTGGGGCTCGCATAATTACGATAGATGGCGAAGATTATCCCTCCAGCCTGCTCGACCTGCGAGACGCTCCGCTTGTGCTCTACGTCCGAGGACGGCTCAACACTGCTGGCAAATGCGTCGCGGTCGTCGGCACCCGCCGCGCGAGCCTCTACGGCAAAAACGCCGCTCGCGCGATAGGCGAAGCCTGCGCGCGTTACGGAGTGACGCTCGTCAGCGGCGGAGCTTTCGGGGTAGACTGTGAGTCGCAGTCCGCCTGCGCGGATGCATGCGGCATAACCTTCGCCGTGATGGGCACAGGCATAGACGTCGCCTATCCCGCGTCGAACCGCGCACTCTTCGAGAAAATCTGCGAACGCGGCGCGCTCGTCACGGAATTCCCGATAGGCGCGGGCGGCGACCCGTGGCATTTCCCGCAACGCAACCGCATAGTCGCTGCGCTCGCGGAAAAGGTAATAGTCGTCGAAGCGCCGCTCAAAAGCGGCTCTATGATAACGGCGCGGCTCGCGCTTGAACTCGGGCGCGAAGTATGGGCCGTGCCTGGACGCATCTTCGACGCGAACGCGGAAGGGACGAACGCGCTCATCTACGACGGCGCGTATCCATATATAAACGAAAAGACTTTCTTCTCGTCCTGCAGCGTTCGAATAGCGGAGGATGAAGGCGAGGCGCGCCACGAAGACACCTCAGAATCCCTCAGCGATGAGGAAAGGAAAATTCTTGACTATCTTGCGGCGAACGGCGATAAAACGATTGACAATATATCTGTTGCCGTTAAAATGAGCGCCGCTGACATTTTGAAAAATATCACGCTCATGTCCGCGAAGGGGCTCGTCTGTATGCACTCGGCTGGACGGTACGGCGTAAAGGGCAATTTATAAAAGAGAGGTGTGGCTGCGATGGCCGTCAGAAAAAAAACCGCTGAGGAAGCGGCGGCGACCGGCGAAACGAAAACGAGCGCGGCAAAAAAAGCTTCCGCGAAGAAAACGATAAAGAGCGCCGCTGCAAAGAAGAAACCAGCCGCGAAAAAAGAAACTGCCGCAAAAAAAAGCGCGGCGAAGAGCTCCGCTGAAAAGATGGAGAAGTATGCGACTGCAAAAAAAGCTCCTGCGAAGAAGGCGTCGCCGAAAACGTCCGCGAAGCTCCAGAAATTTTCGCAGTACGAGGAAAAGACTCTCGTCATAGTCGAATCCCCAGCGAAGGCCAAGACGCTCGAAAAGATACTCGGCCCGAAATATCGCGTACTCGCCAGCATAGGGCACGTGCGTGACCTCCCGAAGGGACGCATGGCGATAGACATCGAAAACAGCTTCGAACCGGAGTACATACAGGTGCGCGGCAAAGCCGAACTCATAAAAACGCTTAAAGGCGCGTCGTTGGCAAGCGCAGGAACGCTGCTCGCCTCCGACCCCGACCGTGAGGGAGAGGCGATTGCGTGGCACCTCGCGACGCTGCTCGACATCGACACGAACAAGCGGTGCCGTATAAGGATGCACGAAATCACCAGCCACGGCGTTAAAAGCGCGATAGCTGAGCCCGACGTGATAAACATGAACTTGGTCGAAGCCCAGCAGGCGCGCCGAGTGCTTGACCGCCTCGTCGGCTACGAGCTCAGCCCGCTGCTCTGGTACAAGGTGCAGCGCGGATTATCCGCCGGGCGCGTGCAGTCCGTCGCGCTGCGCATTGTCTGCGAGCGCCAGGAAGAGATAGAGCGCTTCATTCCGGAAGAATACTGGCTGCTCGACGTCGCGGCTTCGAGTCTCGATGCGAAACGCGGCTATAAGCTCCGCGTAGAAAAATTCGAGGGCAAGCCAATAACGATAAGCAGTAAGGAAGAGGCCGACAAGGCCGAGGCCGCGATACGAGCGGGCAGGCTCGTCGTCGACGAATTCGCCACAAAAGAGAGCAGGCGCCAGCCGAACCCTCCATTCAAGACGAGCACGCTCCAGCAGGAGGCATCGCGCCGCTGCGGTTTCGCGCCGCGCCGCACAATGCGCATAGCGCAGGCGCTCTATGAAGGAGTGGAAATTCCAGGACGCGGCCCTACCGGGCTCATAACCTACATGCGCACCGACAGTCTGCGCCTCGCTCCCGAAGCCATCGAAGCGTCGCGGGCGTTTATACGCGAGAGCTTCAGCGAGGCATACCTGCCGGCGTCGCCGAACGAATACACGCCTAAGGGCAAAGCGCAGGACGCGCACGAGGCGATACGCGCGACCGACGCTTCTCTGACGCCGGAGTCTGTGAAGCCCTACCTTACGCCGGAGCAGTACAAGCTCTACGAGCTGATATGGAGCCGTTTCATAGCGAGCCAGATGAAGGACGCCGCCGTTGCGCGCACGAACCTTGTATGCAGTTCCGCATGCTACCAGATGAAGCAGTCCGGCGTCGTCGTCACCTTCGACGGTTGGGGCAAGGTCTACCCGCTCGGCATAAAAGACGTGACAATAGAGCCGGCCGTCAGGGGCGAGACGCTCAGCATAGACGGCGTAGAAAAAGAGCAGAAATTCACGCAGCCTCAGCCGCAGTACACGGAGGCCGGGCTCGTCAAGGCTCTAGAAGAGAAGGGCATAGGCCGCCCGTCGACCTACGCTGCGATAATAGAGACGCTCTTCGCGCGCGGCTACGTGGATCGCGGCGAGGAGGACAAAAGGCTGAACCCGACTAAGCTTGGACGGCTCGTCAACAACTTCTTGGTCAAATACTTCCCGACACTAATCAACGTCGGCTTCACGGCGGAGATGGAAAAGGAGCTCGACCAGGTCGAGTCCGGCGACATTGAGTGGAAGAAGCTCATGGCGGACTTCTGGAAGGGTTTCAAACCAGCTGTGGACGAAGTGGCTGCGCATGGCGAAAGCATGAGGCCGGAGCCGGAGCTTATAGGCGAGAAGTGCCCGGAGTGCGGGCGCGACCTCGTGATAAAGCGCGGGCGCTTCGGCGAGTTCATCGCCTGCACAGGCTATCCGGAGTGTCGCTACACGCGCAAGATCGTCAAGAACACTGGCATCAAATGCCCGAAATGCGGCGAGGGCGAGCTGATACGGCGCAAGGCGACTAAGGGCAAGATGGCGGGACGCTTTTTTTACGGCTGCAACCGCTACCCGGACTGCGACTACGTGACGTGGAAGAAGCCAGGCAAGGAAGAGAACGAGAAGAACGCCGGCGAGACGGAGGCGGCGAACGATGTCACAGATATGTAAGACCGTCACCGTCGTCGGCGGCGGCCTCTCCGGATCCGAGGCGGCGTGGCAGCTTGCGCGCCGCGGCGTCAAGGTACGCCTTTGGGAAATGCGCCCTAACAAGATGACGCCGGCGCATGAGACTGGGCTGCTGGGCGAGCTCGTATGCAGCAACTCGCTCGGCGGAGAAAAGACGACGACGACCGCGGGCATCCTTAAAGCCGAACTTTCGCGCTTGGGCAGCCTTATAATAGAATGCGCAGAGAGCTCTCGTGTTCCCGCCGGCAACGCGCTCGCTGTGGATCGCGAACGTTTCGCGGCGATGATAGACGAAAAAATTACAAACCATCCAAATATCGAGCTGGTGCGCGAGGAACTTACGGAGCTTCCAGAAGAGCCCGCCATAATTGCCACTGGGCCTCTGACAAGCGCCGCTATGGCCGAGAAACTGGCTTCTCTGACAGGAGAGGAGTTTCTCTACTTCTACGACGCCGTCGCGCCTATAGTGGACGTCTCGACCGTCGACATGACGAAGGCCTTCAAGGCCAACCGCTACGGCGACGAGGGCGATTATATCAACTGTCCGATGAGCGAAGAAGAATATAAAAATTTCTGGCGCGAGCTTGTGAACGCGGAGACTGCGCCGCGCCATGATTTCGAGGAGGAGCAGACGCGCCACTTCGACGGTTGCCTGCCTGTCGAAGTCATTGCGAAGCGCGGCGAGCAGACGCTGCTCTTCGGTCCGCTGCGCCCCGTAGGCTTCGAGGCCGCAAACGCTGGAGAAACGTCGTACGCCGTTGTGCAGCTGCGCCAGGACAACACAGAAGGGACGCTCTTCAACATAGTCGGCTTTCAGACTAATCTAAAGTGGGGTGAGCAGGAGCGCGTCTTCCGCCTCATCCCAGCGCTGAAGAACGCGGAGTTCGTGCGCAAGGGAGTGATGCACAGAAACCTCTTCGTCTGTGCGCCGCGCGTACTAGACGCCTTCCTGCGCTTCAAAGGACGCGAGGCGCTCTACATAACAGGGCAGGCCTCGGGCGTCGAAGGCTATCTCGAAAGCACGGCGATGGGACTTGCCGCCGCTGTATTCGTCTACGCGCAGCTCGCTGGCGAAGACATGCCGGAGTTCCCGAAAGAGACCGCAGTCGGCTCACTGCTGAACTACTTAAAAACCGCGATTCCAGAAAGTTTCCAGCCGATGAACGTCAACCTCGGCATCTTCCCGCGCCTCGGCAAGAAAAAAATACGCAGGCGCACAGAGCGCTGCGAGGCCTATGCGCGCCGCTCGCTTGAAGCGCTAGAAAAATTTATTGAGGAAAGCGCCGTTCTCTTCCGCGGGTAGAATTGACGGCTCGCAGCAAAATCTGTGGAGATTTCAAAGCCGGATGAGGAAGTCCGGCTTTTTTCATCCATGCTCCAAACTATTGACATTTTTGCTGAATCTTTTACATTTGACGATTACTTGCGAATTTTCTTAAAATTTCCCTTGATATTTACAATTTTCCTGCTAGAATACCTGACATGATGGAGAATGTTTCTGAATGCATCGACCTCTATATAGACTATCTTCGCTCGCTAGGCAAGTCTGATAACACGAGGATAAACTACCGTGTAGATCTGCGGCATTTCAGAGATTACCTCGAAGGACAGGGAATAACGGACGTCGCGGATATAGACACTCGCGCCGTGAGGATATTCCTCAGCAGCATCATAGGCGTCGGAGAGGCCAAGACATCTGCGTCGCGCCGGCTCTCCGCTGTCCGGGGGTTTACGTCGTGGCTTGCCGAAAGCGGAAAGACGTCCGGTGATCCATCAGCCGGCATGAAGGGGCCGAAGAAGCCTGACGCACTGCCGCGCGCGATATCCTACGCCGACGTCGACAAGCTTCTGACGCTTGGACCTGATGAAAGCTCAGAGCAATACAGGCGCGACAGGCTTGTACTTGAATTGCTCTACGGCGCGGGGCTTCGCGTATCGGAACTCATCGGGCTCAAGTGGGAGAACGTCGAACTTGACGAGCGGATACTGCGCGTCATGGGCAAAGGCTCGAAAGAGCGGATTGCACCATTCGGCGTTCCTGCGCAGAAGTTGCTTGAAGAGTGGCGCGACATCACATGCGTAGACGGCGGCGGGCCGCTATTCCCGTCTGATAAGAAAGGCGCGGAGCGGCTCACCGTAAGGACCGTAGACAGGATTGTGACGCGCGCCGCGCGCCGAGCGGGGCTTCACGGTGTCACGCCGCACACGCTGCGCCACTGCTACGCGACCCACATGCTTGAAAACGGCGCGCCGCTCAGGGTCGTTCAGGATCTTCTCGGTCACGACAGCATCGCGGCGACGCAGCGCTATTTGAGAATAACGCCGTCGCAGATAAAAAAAAGCTATTCATCGGCTCATCCGTTTGCTTCAGAGGATGACAGTTCGGAGCCAGTATAAGAGGCCTAAGTCAAGGAGGACAATTTTTCATGAACACACCGAGGGAACTTTTTGAGAACCGCCCGAAGATAACGGACGAAGCGGCAATGCAGGACCTTCTTGAGAAGACGCGCGTCGTGAGCCGCGTGCTTCAGGCGCGTAAGGATCGCGGCAATCCGGATTACCCGAAGCTCGCGCGTCTGCTGTGCGACCTTTCCGCCGCCAACACCTACATAATAAATAAAGAAGGCCGCATCTTGGGATATGCATGGATCAGCGAGTACGACTGCCCGCTGATGTCGGAGATACTTATGAACGGAGCGATGCCGGCTTCGTATGTAGAGAAGGCCAACCAATTACACGAATCTGTGCTGAACCACACTGATCACGGCCTCTGCGCCTACGCAGACCAGCCATGCGCGTACTCGAACAAGCACGTCGTCATGGTGCCGATCAACGGAGCGGGCGACAGGCTCGGGACTCTGATACTTGCGCGCTTCGGCTATCCGTTTGACACGCGCGACCTCGTCCTGGCGGAATACCTATCGACCGTCGTCGGCATTGAAATACTCAACGACAGAGGCAAGTCGATAGAAGAGCTCGGGCGTGAGCGCCTCGTCGTGCAGATGGCGATGCGCGCCCTCTCATACTCCGAGGTCGAGTCCGTGCGCCACATCATAGAAGACCTCGGAGGTCAGGAGGGCGTCGTCGTAGCGAGCAAAGTGGCGGATCGCGTCGGCGTAACGAGAAGCGTCATAGTCAATGCACTGAGAAAGCTCGGAAGCGCGGGAATCATCGAAAGCCGCAGCCTCGGCATGAAGGGCACTTACATAAAGGTACTTAGCCCGCTCTTCTTAGAAGAGCTCGGCATAGCGGCGAAATAGCGGAGAGGGAGGGAACAGAACTATGAAGGCGAGAGTGATGATAGCCGATGATTCGGTACACATGTGTATGATATTGAGAGATATCCTTGTCAAGTGCGGCTACGACGTCGTCGGCGAGGCGGAGGACGGAGAAGAGACAGTAAGGTTGTACAACGAGTTGCTGCCCGACGTGGCGATCATCGACATCAGCATGCCGAAGATGGACGGCATTGCGGCGCTTAAGGCCATCAAGGCGGCGCACCCGAACGCTAAAATAGTCACCGTTGGCGCTATGAACCAGCAGGATCTTGTGATAGAGGCGGTGCGTGCTGGGACGTGCGACTTCTTTCTGAAACCGTTCCAGTCCGAACGTGTCGACGAGGCTTTGCAGCGTGCGCTTAAAAGCTGAATGACGGCGCAAAACGCCGAAAATATGATAGAATTCGCCTTGTAGCCTCAAAGAGGCGGAAGAAAATTTTGTCGGCTTTTTTTAACACATGTTTTTGGAGGTCAAAACCACAGATGGCAGAAAAGACGGCTGCAACGGCGCCTGCGGTAAGCGTGGGAGAAACGGTCAGCGGAACGGTGGAGCACATCGCGCCGTACGGAGCTTTTGTAAGGCTTGAGTCCGGGCAGAAGGCGATGGTTCATATCTCCGAGCTCTCCCACAACTACGTTAAGAAGGTCGAGGATGTCCTCGAACAGGGACAGACGGTGACGGCGAAGGTCATCAAGATCGACGACAAGGGACGTATCGACCTATCCATCAAGGCTATGCAAGTGAGAGAAGTCCGTCCGCCGGCACGCCGCGAGGAAGATTTCGAGAAAAAGCTCGCCGGCTTCATGAAGTTCAGCGACGAGAAGATCGCCGACCTGAACAGCAAAAGCAAAGACCCGCGCGGAACAAAGCGCCGCAGCGGCAACAGTTTCTCTGGAAGAAGATAACATTGGCGGAGGTTGCTGAATTTAAGCCGGAGGGGATTTCTCCTCCGGCTTTTTGGAGCGCTTTGAAAGACGGCGACGCAACGGCGCTTGCAGTGCAGAACAAAGGGCGCGCTTTCGGCGAAGCCTGTGTCCTCGCCGTTGCGCGGCGCTGCCGCTTCAGTTTCCCGCAGGTCGTCGTCTCCGCGCCGCTCTCTCGCGGCAACAAACCGTTTCCTACGCTCTTCTGGCTTACCTGTCCGTTTCTCAAACGCCGCTGCGGCGAACTTGAATCCATGCAGAAAATAGCTGAGCTTGAAAAGCTTTTCGCATCAATGCCCGACGACATAGCGCGCTACCACGCCGATTACGCTGCGCTGCGCTTCTCGCTAATACTGGGCGATGTCAAGCGCGCGCTTGCACGCGAAAATCCCGCGATGCTCACAGTGTTGGCGGAGAGCGGCGTAGGCGGCATAAACTATGCCGGCGGCTGCTGCGCGCCGAAATGCCTGCACCTTCAGACTGCCGCGTGGCTCGGCATGGGCCGCCATCCCGCCGCGTCGTGGCTAGAGTCGGAGATAGATCCGCTTGAATGTTCTGCGGGTTTCTGCGCCGCCTTCAACTGACGAATTTCTCTACAATTTACCCGGCGCTGCGCGTTCCACGCGCAGCTGTATCTCGGTGAGGAACTCCTCTTCGAGCATTGTGTCTCTGTTGTCTATTTCGTACAGCTCGAACGGCTCTCCGGCAGAGGTAAACCCGTACGCCGACGCGTAATTTGCCAGTTCCCTCACGCGCGCGGCGTTCTGCGCGTAGCCGCCGCGGTAGAAGTACGAGAGATATTCCCCCGCTGGCAGCGTAAAACCGCCGTTGCACGGCCTGTCGAGAACGAAGAAAACGGAGTCGTAGACGTTCGCGCGCCCTGCGGCCAGAGCCTTGGCAGAAAAGAACGCGCCTATCGTCTGATTGCCGAGGTCGCGTATCTTGTCTGTGTATTCCATGTGCAGTTTCTTTATCACAAAGTCCATCTCTTCGTCGCGCGTTATGCGCTCGCTTATCCTGACGCAGCTGCGCTCCGGCAGATTCTTGACTGTCGCCTCGCCTGCCTTTATCGTCCGCGCCGCCGAGAGCACGGCGATGCGTTCTTCGATGAGCTCTTTTTTCTGTTTAAGCTCCTGCAGCCGTTCCGAGAGTATGCCGCTCTCGCGCCGCAGAAGCGCGAGCGTCTTGCCTACGTTCTGCCCGTCGAGGTACTCCTTCGCCTGCGCGACTGAAAAACCGAGCGCCATCAGGTCGCGCAGCACGTTCAGCTTATAAATGTCCTTGAGGCTGTAGAGGCGGTAGCCGTTTTCTCCGCGCTTCGGCGTTATGATGCCCACGCGTCCGTAATAACGCAAAGAGTCCGCGCCTATGCCGTAGAGCCTTGAGATTTCGCTTATCTTGTAATAATCCTTCATCTTATCGCCTTCCGCACAAATTCTTCGCTTGACATTAGTATTATGCCAGAGTTTATATTATCTTCACAGGGGGTAGTTAAGATGTTCAAGACGAACAAGGCTCGAATTTCAAAAGCGCTGCGCGCCTGCGCGGCGCCGGCTATGCTGCGGCAGGCCGCCTTCATTGCAGTTGGGACGGCCGTCTCGTCCTTCGGGGTCTACAACATACATCAGCAGTCAGGCATCACAGAAGGCGGCGTCATCGGCCTCATCCTGCTTGCCAAGCGCTGGCTCGGCCTCTCGCCGTCGATAGCGACGCCTGTGCTTGACGCGGCATGCTATCTTTTCGCTTTTAAGTTTCTCGGTGGGCGCTTCCTCTTCCTCTCCGTCGCCAGTACGGCGAGTCTCACCCTTCTCTTCAGTATATGGGAACAGTTTCCGCCGCTTCTTCCTGATTTGTCCGGCATGCCTCTCGCCGCCGCGCTGCTCGGCGGCCTCTTTGTGGGCGTCGGCGTCGGCCTCGTCATACGCGGTGGCGGATCGTGCGGCGGCGACGACGCGCTGGCGCTCACCATCTCGCACCTGACTAAATGGCGCATCGCACGTTCCTACCTGCTGACCGACGTCGCGGTGCTTTTGCTCTCGCTTTCGTACATTCACGTAAGCCGTATCGTATTTTCTCTCGTCACAGTCACTGTTTCGTCCTTTCTGATCGACTTTATGCAGCACTTCGGAAGGTGCCGCGAGAGCGCGGATGTAAAAAGCGCACGGTGAAGAAATTTTAACAAAAGTCCAGAGGACCTTGCCAAAACACTTTAAGGTGTTAGAATACCTTTGCCCAGTGTGCGCGCGCATCGGGCGAAAAATTATATTTACCGGGAGCGGGTAAAATGCTGCTGTTCAGAGGACGTGCCAGGTCGATTCACCAGAATAAAAACAGCAGGCGGAAGTATACCATCAACATGTGCGGCGGGCGCATAATGCCCAAAATGTTGCTATTTGCAGTTCCTGTCATGCTTACCAGTATTTTGCAGCTCCTGTTCAACGCCGCGGACATCATCGTCGTGGGACGCTTCGCGGGGGACAATTCACTTGCCGCCGTTGGCTCGAACTCGTCGCTGATAGGTCTCATGACGAACCTTTTCGTCGGCGTCTCGATAGGTACGAACGTCCTTGTATCGCGCTACTGCGGTTCGAAGAACGATGATGGAATATCCAAGGCCGTCTCGACGTCGATATTAGTCGCTATTGTAAGCGGGGTATTCCTTACTATAACCGGCGTCGTCTTTGCCCGCGATATTCTCATGCTCATGCACACGCCGGCTGAGGTCCTCGGCCTGGCGACGTTGTACCTTGTAATATACTTCTTCGGCATGACGCCTATGATGATCTACAACTTCGGCGCCGCTGTGCTGCGCGCTGGCGGCGACACGCGCCGGCCTCTGTTCTACCTTTCGGTCGCCGGCGTCATCAACGTCATACTCAACCTCTTTTTCGTCATCTATCTGCGCCTCGACGTCGCCGGCGTCGCGATAGCGACCGTCATATCGCAGTGCGTATCTGCGTCGCTTGTGCTGCGCTGTCTCTCGCGCGAATCCGGGCCAATGCGCCTATCGCTCAAGGGCGCGCGCGTAGACCTCGACAATCTGCTGAAAATACTGCGCATAGGCGTTCCGGCGGGGCTCCAGGGCGTTCTTTTCTCATTCTCCAACGTCGTCATACAATCATCGATAAACACCTTCGGCGCTGCCGTCATGGCCGGCAGCAGCGCATCTGACAACATCGAGACCTTCGTGTATTTCTCTATGGAGGCTTTCTACCAGGCGACGATATCATTTACGAGCCAGAACATGGGCGCAGGTAAGGTCGACCGCGTCTATAAGGTGCTCAAGACCGGCATGATATGCAGCGTCGCCGTCGGTCTTATATTCGGCCTTGCCGTCATAATATTCAGCCACCAGCTGCTCGGAATTTACACGTCGAGCGAAGCCGTCAAGGCAGTCGGCATCGAAAGGCTGCGCGTCATCATCATGACCTACGCTCTCTGCGGCCTTATGGAAGTCACCGGCGGCGTCATGCGCGGCATCGGCTACTCCGTGCTTCCGACGGTAGTCACGCTCCTGGGCGTATGCGTCTTCCGCGTAATCTGGGTAGTCGGCCTGCTTTCCATCCCGGCCTTCCACTCCGTCATAACGGTCTACCTCTCATACCCCGTCTCATGGGCCTTAACTTTCGGCGCGCACCTCGTCTGCTTCATCTGGGTCAAGAAGCGCGTGCTGGCGAAGTATCAGACGAAAGTGCCGCAGGCGGCGTAGCGCTGGGGTAATCCACAGCCCCTGCGACGCAGGAAGAGGACGGTATACAAAAGGCTCCGGCGCGTATGGCGGAGCCTTTTTATGTCGGAGTGTCTTTTGTCCCGCCGCTGCGCACGGCTTTGCGCAGGTCAGGCTTGTGATGGGGCGAAGGCTATTGTCGCTTTGAGCGCGCCCTCACCTCCGATGATGTATAATGTTACGGCTGAAATAAATTTTGCGGCGAAAGGGAATTTTTTGCAATGTTTTTAGTCGACAGCCATTGTCATCTGAATAAAGAATATTATCCAGACGGCCTTGAAGGAGTCTTCGCGCGCGCGGCGGGCGCGGAGGTGAAGCGCATGATCTTCGCCTCTGCGGACGTTGCGACGAGCCGCGAGGCCGCGGAGCTTGCGCGCGCTCGTACGGAGGGGCCGGAGATCTACGCGCTCGTCGGCGTCCACCCTCACGAGGCCGCCGCTGCGTCCCCGTCGTATCTCGACGAAATCCGCGAGCTCGCGCGCGAGCCGCGCGTAGTCGCGGTGGGGGAGATAGGGCTCGATTATTTCTACGACATCTCGCCGCGCGATGCGCAGCGCCGCGTACTGCGCGAACAGCTAGAGCTTGCTAAAGAGATTAAAAAGCCCGTCGTCATCCACGTGCGCGACGCGAAGGAAAGAAGCGAAGGAGACGCCAACGGCGAGCTGCTCGCGATACTGCGCGAGCACGGCGCGGATAAAATAGGCGGAGTCATACATTGCTTTTCCGGCTCCATGCGCGACGCCGAGGCGGCGCTCGAACTGGGATTCTATATTTCGTTCGCGGGGCCAGTGACTTACCCGAAGAATACGGCGCTGCGCGAGGCCGCGATGGCTGTGCAGCTTGACAGGATTCTTTGCGAGACGGACTCGCCCTATCTTGCGCCGCAGGGCTTTCGCGGTAAGACAAACGAGCCGTTTCACGTCCGAGAGGTCTACGAATACGTTTCGATGCTGAAGGGCGTGTCTATGGACGTGTTCGTAGCGGCAGTGAAGGAGAACGTCGAAAAAGTGTTCGCTATGGAGGCGCACAATGTTTGAGTACAGACTCATAGCCAGATGCCCTGAGACCGGCGCGCGCGCAGGAGAGTTCGTCACCCCGCACGGAGTCGTCGAAACGCCGGTGTTCATGCCGGTTGGCACACAGGCGACCGTCAAGACGATGACGCCGGACGAGCTCGAAGGTCTAGGCGCGCAGATAATACTCGGCAACACCTACCACCTGCACATGCGTCCCGGCGAAGATTTGGTCGAGGAGGCCGGCGGTCTGCACCGCTTCATGAATTGGCAGCGCCCTATACTGACCGACAGCGGCGGCTTTCAGGTATTCTCGCTCGCGAAGCTCAACAAAATCGGCGACGACGGAGTCGAATTCCGCTCGCACATAGACGGCAGCCGCCACTTCATGCGCCCCGAGGACTCCATGACGATACAACAGAAGCTGGGAGGAGACATGGCGATGGCCTTCGACGAATGCGTTTCGCTGCCGACAACGCCAGAATATTCGCGTGAGGCGATGGAGCGCACGATACGCTGGGCGCGCCGCTGCCGCGAATTTCACGACCGTCCCGATCAAGCGCTCTTCGGCATAGTGCAGGGCGCGCTATACGAAGAGCAGAGAATCGAGTGTATAGAGCGGCTGGAAGAGATAAACTTCCCCGGCTACGGCATCGGCGGCCTTTCGGTCGGCGAAAGCCACGCAGAGATGTACCGCGTACTGGACGCGCTGAACCCGCGCATGCCGCAGAACAAACCGCGCTACCTAATGGGCGTCGGCTTCCCGACGAATTTAGTCGAAGGCATAGCGCGCGGCATAGATATGTTCGACTGCGTCCTGCCGACGCGCAACGGGCGCAACGGGCAGCTGCTGACGCGCTTCGGCAAGATGAACATAAAGAACCTTGCCTTCGCGCGCGACTTCACGCCAGTAGACCCGCAGTGCGGCTGCTACGTCTGCCGCAACTTCACGCGCGCCTACCTGCGCCACCTCTACATGGCCGGCGAGATACTTGCCGCGCGGCTGTGCAGCTGGCACAACCTTTACTTCCTGGTCAACCTCGTCAAGGAGGCGCGCCGCGCGATAATCGAAGGCCGCTTCCCGGCCTTTAGGCGTAGTTTTATGGAAAATTTCATGGAAGGCGCGTATCTCAATGACTGACGGCAGGGACTCGGCAAACATGGCGGAGAGGATGGAATTTGAACTCGCAGTGCGGTTCGCAGACATAGACGGAAGAGTAGAACTGAAGATAAAAACTCTCTCTGCGGAACAGCTTGAAATCGTGCGCCGCGGCGCGGAAATCATCAAATCCGGCGGATTAGTCGCGTTCCCGACCGAAACGGTCTACGGCCTCGGCGCGAACGCGCTCGACTCTGACGCCGTGCGACGCATATACGAGACGAAGGGACGTCCGTCCGACAACCCGCTGATCCTTCACGTCTCGTCGATAGGAATGACGGAAGAACTCGTAGAGCTCAACTGGCGCGCTCGCATGCTCATGGAAAAATTCTGGCCCGGTCCGCTCTCGATAGTCCTTCCAGCGAAGGACGTAATTCCCTCGCGAACGCGCGGCGGCCTGCCGACGGCGGCTGTACGCATGCCCGACGCGCCGGTAGCGCTTGCGCTGATAAAATTCTCTAATCTGCCGATAGCCGCGCCGAGCGCGAACATAAGCGGGCGTCCCAGCCCTACCGACGCCGAGACAGTACGCCGCGACATCGGCGACAAGATCCCGCTCGTCATAGACGGAGGAGAGACGCGCTTTGGCGTAGAGTCTACCGTCATAGACATGACAGGCGAGCACGCCGTCCTCCTGCGCCCGGGCGGCCTGGATAAAGAGGACATAGAGGCCGAGCTCGGCGAAGAGGTGCTCATGCCGCAGGACCAGACGATAATAAAACGCTCTCCTGGCACGCGCTATCGCCACTACGCGCCGAACGTACCTCTGATCCTGGCAGCACCGGGCGAAATTCCGGCCGACGTCGAAAACTGGGCGTGGATGGGAGTCTCCGAGCCGACTGGAAGCCCCGCGAAAAAAGTAAAATTCCGCGACGACGCAGAATACGCACGAGAGCTCTTCCGCGCGATGCGCGCGCTCGAAAAGAGCGGCATCTCCGCGATCTACGCCGAAATCCCGGAAGAACGCGGCATAGGCCGAGCGCTCAAAGACCGCCTCGTGAGGGCGGCAGGAGGCTAAACTGGATTGGCTCGCAACGAAATACAGAAGCATGAATCCACGCATCGCCGCAGCACGCAGTATGACGGCAGGCGTCAAACGTGCAGCGTTCCGTGTGCTTGCGGAGAGAAAACGCACAATGTCCGCCATCGCCCTGTGCGCACGTCGGGCGGATATGAGTTGGATAAAGAAGCCGAATTTTTGCTTGACGATTACGTGCATGGGTGATAATATACTCTGCGTTGCGGGCGGAAATAGCTCAGCTGGTAGAGCGATGGCCTTCCAAGCCGTAGGTCGCGGGTTCGAGTCCCGTTTTCCGCTCCAAAATTCTCGCATAATGGGGCTGTAGCTCAGCGGGAGAGCACTTCCCTCGCACGGAAGGGGTCGGGCGTTCAAATCGCCTCAGCTCCACCATTGAAATCACTGGATTTTCGGAGCTTCCGAAAATCCATTTTTTTTGCTCTGTACTCAGTATGTACTCAAAGATTTAATTCACGCTCACCACAATAAAAACCCGGCTTTTTGCCGGGGTTAATTTTTTATATCTGGGTTCTGTTGCTGCGGCAAGACGTAGACGTTTGCGGGTTGAGGCTCTGGCGGTTTGGCTATCTGGGTGACGCTGACCGCAATTTGCGCAAGGCCGATGTAGACAGCTATGCCTATACCGACGAAGCTTAATACCGTACCAACCATGAAATATGATTGCTGTTTCTGCGAATCTCTTATGCTTCTGATTTCATCGCGCATATCTTTCTGTTCGTCTATCAACCCGGATATTTTTGCGTCAAGGGAGTTGAAGAGAGCTTTATTTTCGGCAATCCCTCTTTCGACTATATCACGGGTTTGTGATATGGCGTCGTCAATGCGTTTGTTGGTAATGTGAAGGGCGTCGTTTTCCGGCATGGTCTCTTCCTCCTTCCTCTCTGTTTTATTATTATACGGGGTTTGCGCGGTAAAATCCTTAGATTTTTGTAATTTTAAGTATAGCTCATAATCTTGCGACATAGCGCCGGTAGCTTGGAATATTTTATCGGCCTCCGGCATTTCGCCTATAAAGACGACTGGTATTTGCTGCTGCGGGCTAGTTTGCTCTGCCTGTACGTTCATCGCGCCGTCCTTTTAAGTATTTCAAGAAGTCTTCGGTGTCTTTAATTATGGAGTCAAGCCCGTCGTCCGCTAATATGTCTACTCTGTCGGTAAGTTTTATGATTGCCGCCAGATTTACCATCAGCTGTATGCTTTGTGAATGGTTCATCTGAATGCACGCGCTGGTCGGCAGTTCTATATATACGTCTTTTTCGCCGTCTTTTGCTTTTTGTTCCCCTTCCAGCATTTTACGCTCCATCGACGGGCTTAATGCGTAGAATGCAAGCCTTGTATAATCTTGGTTGTAGTGGATAGAGAATGCGTCAAATACCGCCACGTTGTTTTCTCTTGATATTTCGGGTTGGATTAGTAGTTTGCCCATTTATGTGGCCTCCTTTAATGTGGTGGTTTCTGTACTCAGTATGTACTCAATGGGGTTATTTAGCTACATCAATCTTTCCAAACTTTGTATTCTTCAATCCACACAAGTTCTAGTGGAGATGTTATATATGTTGCTCCGTTATTTTCTTGTTTCCATACAAAACCGTATCTCATTTCTACGTTATCTGGGTCTGGAATTGCAAATATAAACGGGCCGGCAACAATATCACCTTCCCAACAAGAATGTTCTCTAAAAATAGTTTTTGCTATATCTAAATTTCTTAGGACGTTGCTAAAAATATCATCTGCATTATTAAAGCTATCTACTTCATTTTGTATTTGTTCCTTAAAAACTTCCAATGCGACTGTTCCAGCAAAATAGTCGATTGGCCCAGTTTCGTAATAGTACAAGTTTATTCCTCCTTATTCTTGTGTGCTTTCTGTACCAGCAATCCCGCAATAACCTTCATTAAGAGCTGCGGTGAGTGCGCTAAGCATCATATATAAACCTACATGCTACCTGCTGGTGGAACATCGCTAGTATCTATGTCTTTCATAATTTGATAGCCTAAATACTCTTGCAATTCATCATATTTTTTACCTAAAAGTCTTTCCCGTTCAATTTTTATAATGTAGTGCTCTAAAGCTCCATATAATTCATCCTTTAAATAAGATTCATTTTCAAGTGAATCAATAAAACTTCTGATAATCTCTTTCTGTGAATTGCTCATATCTCCATGATCTCCTTGCTGGTTTCGATTAAGCCTTCGATAGTTTTTCTTTTCGCGCTACTCATTGAATCTTTTTCCAGTTTTATTTTTTCTATTGCGATGCTGAGTATTGTTGCCGCGCTTGCTTGCTCTATGGCGAACCATGTCGGGGCGGATTCTTTGCCGATTTCTTTTTTGATGGTTTCTTCAATATGTTGTGGCTCTATATTCTTTGAGTCATTAGGTATAAGGTCGATATGAAGTTGGCAATCTAATGCCTTTGCTATCTTCCCTAAAAGTTCCATCGATGAATTGTCTCGCTCACTTTCGATACCACTTATATGAGCTTGGCTTTTATCGACACATTCAGCCAACCGCCCCTGACTCATATTTATTGCTTTTCTTCGTTGTGCAATGATTTTTCCTATTCCCATTCTCATCACCATACATTCATTATAGGTATTCCCGATATACGGGTGAAGAAATTATAATCGAAGTATCGGGAATACTTATTGACATATATCGGAAATACAATAAAATTATCGATATTAACGAAGTCAACGCCGAAGGAGGTGTCTACATGGTCAATACAGAACTGTTGAAGAAATTGCGGTTTGAAAAAGGCATATCGCAGATGGAGCTTGCTGTCGCGGCAGGTATTTCACAGTCTCACTACTGCATGATTGAAAACGGAAGGGACACCCCTTCAATCAAGCGCTTAGCGGCAATAGCTAAAGCACTCGGTTGTACTGTGAAGGACTTAGTTCTGGATGATGTTGAGTGTCTGGCGAAGTGAGGTGATTTTTCGATGCGTCTGAACACAAAACAAATGCGGGTATTGAGGGCTGAAAAAAACCTTAACCAAGAGAACGTTGCGCGCATGGCACAGATAAGCCAGAACCATTACTCGAACGTTGAGCGGGGGCGATGTATTCCGAGGCTTGAGGTGCTTTGGCGGATTTCAAAAATTTTAGGGTGTTCGGTGACGGAATTGATTGTGGATAAGTGAGCGGAACGAACCTGTCCCGCCAGCAAGTAAGCAGGAAAAGGAGGAAGGACAATGACAGCTCACGATTTACGCAACGCTCTTGAAGTGGCTCTTCATGCTCTGGTTTCGACTGACGGGTTGGTGGTTACTGACAGGCCGGATTTGCTGCCTAAGAAGTTTGTACGGGATTACACGTGGAAGGTCGATAACAAGGAGGCGGCCTCGACTGTAAGGGAAGCTATGGGATTCGTTTCACAAAAAGGCTCTCCCTTCAATATGTAGGTTTTTCTTAATTATACAGAAAGGGTGTGTGTCAATGTCAGAGGTAAGTAACTTAGGAATTTTTGTTCAGGACGGCGAGCGGCGCGCGGTGGTTTCTTCACGGGACGTGGCGCGGGTGTTTGAGAAGCCTCATAGCGATGTCCTGAAAGCTATTCGGGCACTTAATTGCTCCAAGAGCTTCGCCGAGGGAAATTTTTCCCTCGGGTCTTATAAAGACAGTCAGAATCAGGAACGCCCCGAGTACATTATGACGCGCGACGGTTTTGTGATTCTCGCTATGGGGTTTACGGGCGAGAAAGCCATGCAGTTTAAGGAGGCTTATATCGCGGCGTTTAACGCTATGGAGAAGGCGCTTCTCGAGGAGGAGTTTTTATCTGCGGAGGATGGCAAGCCTGTTATTTCCGTTTCGAGTATCGATTTTAAGACGGCGCGTTTCGCATTGGACGGCGTGACGGCCTTCCGCGACGTAATGCCGCTTGCCATGAAAAAACGCATAATGCGCCGCTACTACGAGCTTATAGGCGTATCTTCAGAAGGCGGGGACGACGAGGATGAATACCCGCAGTGCATGAGCCTTGACGGGCTGGTGGACCGCTTCGCGCGCGAACGCTGTATAGCGACGCCGGGCGCTTGGCTTACGCGCGACGACTTCTATCTATGCTTCTCCGAATGGTGCAGCGTACACGGCTACAGCGTCCCGTCAAGAGTCGCCGCAGTCCGCGCCATGAACCGCGTAGGCTGCTACTGCTGCGGCAAGTCGGGCAACGCCCGCTACTGGGAGGGCGTCCGTTGTGCATAACGAAGCAGACCTCGAAACAATCCTGTGCGCGCTCGACGAAGTACGCGGCCTGGTCAAGACGGCGATAGGGCGCAAGCCCGCGCTGCTCGACACAGACGGCGCGGCGGCTTACCTCGGCCTCATGCCGTCGTACATGAACAAGTTGAGGCGCGGCGTGGACGGGCCGCCGTACATCAAGATAGGCGATTCCGTGCGATACCACATAGACGACTTGAATAAATGGATTAAGGAGAAAGAAAGGAGAGGGAACAGATGACCTATATTGAAAAGTTGATGTCCGCTATCAAGTTCGATGATGAAAAGCTTA